>NZ_JAWDIT010000001.1:276436-961289 GCF_032464935.1 Microbacterium phycohabitans | reverse complement strand
CGCCCCCGCCGGCCCGCCCGCGCCGCCCGCCGTGCGGCGGCGCTACCCCCGCCGGCCTCGCTGCCCCCCGCCGGCCTCGCTGCCCCCGCCGGCCTCGCTGCCCCGCCCGCCCGCCGCCCCGGGCATCGAACGGACCCTCGACGCCCGAGATGACCCGCTGTTCGCGCGAATCGCGGGTCATCTCACGCGGAGCCGGTCTGTTCGCCGACAGGCCCTCGCCCGCCGGAGGGCCACCGCCTGCGGAACCGCGCCCCGCGTGGGACGCGGCGGTGCCTCGACGCCGAGAAAGCCGCCCCACGCGCGGCGCAGCGGTGGGACAATATGCATATGTCCGACCAGCCCGCATACGAGCGACCGGTGTACGTCCGCGACGACATCGAGACCGTCACGGTGCGCCGCGCTCCCAAGTACGGCGTGTTCCTGGCCGCGGGTGCCTTCCTCGGCATCCTCGTGGCCCTCATCCTCACGGTCGCCATCGACGGCAGCGACGTGAGTCCCTACACGCAGGTCGTGTACTCCCAGATGCAGGTCTTCGGCTTCACGGCGCTCATCTGCGTCGTGGCGGGCGTGGCGGTCGCCGCGATCGTCGCCCTCGTCTTCGAGCGCGTCCTCGGTCGGCGCACCCGTCAGGTGACCGTCGACCACGAGCAGTTCGAGGTCTGACCCTCACGCCAGTTCGGCGATGATCGGGTGGATCGCGGTGTCGAACGCGACCACGTCGCTGCGCAGTCCGTCGGTCACCGCGACCGTGAGCGAACCGATCCACCACACGCCCCGCTGAGCGAGCGGCAGCACCTGCACGTTCAGTTCGAAGGAGTGCGCCCGACGGCCGACGACGCGTTCGTGGGCCGCGATCGCACTCGCATACGCGCGATACGACACCCCCGGGCGAGCGGCCGACTCCCGCGCGTAGCGATCGTGGGCGAGACGGGCGAAGTCCACGGCGTCGTCGGCGTGCCGGCCGATCGCCCCGCGCAACGTCTCGGCGCCCTCCACGGGAAGGGCGACGAGCGTGTCGAAGCCGTCGACCAGCTCGAGCGGCACCGGCGAGGGATGGGCCTGAGGTTCCACGGTCAGCGCCCAGTAGCTCCGCCACTCGCGCTCGAGCCGCTGCTGCGCGGCATCCGTCCGCTCGTCGATCAGGGGCGAGGGAACCCGGCGCAGCGCGGGGAGCTCCTCCGGAGAGCGGATGCCGAGGGCCTGGCGCAGATAGAGCGCGACGAGCACCGGTTGCGCCGCGTCTTCGCGGATCACCCATTCCGGCTGGCCGCCCGTCATGGCGCCATTGTAAGGAGGCGGGACAGCGGGTGGGGCAGCCCTTGCGTCGGCCCCGGCGCACCCGCGCGTGTCACCCCGGGTAGTCTGTTGCGGTGGCCTCCGCTCCCCACGAAAACCCGTACTCCGCCGCAGGCGTCGATACCGCCGCCGGAGATCTCGCCGTCGAACTGATGAAGTCGGCCGTGCGTCGCACGCACGGGCCCGAGGTGCTCGGCGGGGTCGGCGGTTTCGCCGGTCTCTTCGACGCCTCCGCGCTCCGCGACTACGCCAAGCCCCTGCTCGCGACCAGCACCGACGGCGTCGGCACCAAGGTCGCGATCGCCCAGGCCATCGACAAGCACGACACGATCGGCGAAGACCTCGTCGGCATGGTCGTCGACGACATCGTCGTGGTGGGGGCGCGCCCGCTCTTCATGACCGACTACATCGCGTGCGGCAAGGTCGTGCCCCAGCGCATCGCCGACATCGTCGCGGGCATCGCGCGCGGCTGCGCCATGACGGGCACCGCTCTCGTCGGCGGCGAGACCGCGGAGCACCCCGGTCTGCTGGGCGTCGACGACTACGACGTCGCGGGAGCCGCGACGGGCGTCGTCGAGGCCGACCGCGTGCTGGGCGCCGAGCGCGTGAAGAACGGTGACGTCGTGCTGGCCCTCGCCTCGAGCGGCCTTCACTCCAACGGCTACTCGCTCGTGCGTCACATCATCACCGGAGCGGGCATCGCCTACGGCTCCGCCTCCGCCGAGCTCGGCTCGACGTGGGGCGAGGCGCTGCTCGAGCCGACGCGCCTGTACACCTCGCCGCTGCTGCGTCTGCTCGACGATGCGGCGGTGGGCTCCGGCATCCACTCGCTCAGCCACGTCACGGGCGGCGGCATCGCGGCCAACCTCGCACGCGTGCTGCCCCAGAACACGTGGGTCGACGTCGATCGCTCGACCTGGAGCCCCTCGCCGGTGTTCCGCGTGCTCGCCGACATCGGCGGACTCGACCTCACCGCGACCGAGGGCACGTGGAACCTCGGCATCGGCTTCCTCGCCGTCGTCGCCCCCGAGATCGCGGATGCCGCGACCGCGGCGCTGCAGGCCGATGGCATCGCCACCTGGCAGGTCGGCGTCGTACGCGACGACGCCCGGCCGGAGGGCGACTACGAACAGGGCGCGAAGGGCGTCGACGGCGGTGCGGTGCGTCTCGTCGGAACCTATGCGGATGCCGGTGCGCCGGCGAACGGAGCGATCTAACACCCCATGTGCGGCATCGTCGGCATGGCCGGGCAGGGCCCGGTCAACCAGGAGATCTACGACGCGCTCCTCCTCCTCCAGCACCGCGGACAGGACTCCACGGGCATGGCCACCGCCGAGTCGAGCGGCGTCTTCCACATCCACAAGGCCCGTGGTCAGGTGCGCGAGGCGTTCCGTACGCGCGACATGCGCGCGCTCCTCGGCGACATCGGCCTCGGTCACGTGCGCTACGCCACCAAGGGCACGGCATCCAACGAAGAAGAGGCGCAGCCCTTCTACGTCAACGCCCCCTACGGCATCGTGCTGGTGCACAACGGCAACCTGACCAACACGCGCGAGCTCACGCGCGAGCTGTTCAGCAAGGACCGTCGGCACCTGAACACCAGCAGCGACACCGAGCTGCTCGTGAACATCCTCGGCTCGGAGCTGCAGTCCGAGATCACCGGGCCCGACCTCGACCCCGCCCAGGTCTTCCGTGCCGTGAGCCGCGTGCACGAGCGCGTCGAGGGGTCGTACGCCTCGATCGCCCTCATCGCCGGGTACGGCCTGCTCGCCTTCCGCGACCCGTTCGGCATCCGTCCGCTCATCCTCGGCAAGCGCCCCGCGGCGCAGGTGCCCGGCGGCGAGCCGCGCGACGAGTGGATCGTCGCGTCCGAGTCGCTCGTGCTCGAGAACGGCGGCTTCGAGGTCGTGCGCGACGTCGAGCCCGGCGAGGCGGTCTTCATCGCCCTCGACGGCACGCTGCACGCCCAGCAGTGCGCCGAGAAGACGATGCTCGCGCCGTGCTCGTTCGAGTACGTCTACCTCGCGCGTCCCGACTCGGTCATGAACGGCGTCTCGGTCTACGAGACACGTCTGCGCATGGGCGAGCGCCTGGCCGACACGGTCGCGAAGTACACTCCCGCGGGCGCGATCGACGTCGTCATGCCGATCCCCGATTCGGCGCGACCGGCCGCGATGCAGGTGGCCCGCAAGCTCGGCATCGAGTACCGCGAGGGCTTCTACAAGAACCGGTACGTCGGCCGCACGTTCATCATGCCCGGGCAGGCGGTGCGCAAGAAGAGCGTGCGCCAGAAGCTCAACGCGATGTCGACCGAGTTCCAGGGCAAGAACGTCCTCCTCGTCGACGACTCGATCGTGCGCGGCACGACGAGCCGCGAGATCATCCAGATGGCCCGGGATGCCGGGGCCAAGAGCGTGACGTTCGCCTCGGCGGCCCCGCCCGTGCGCTACCCCCACGTCTACGGCATCAACATGCCCTCGCGTCACGAGCTCGTCGCGCACGGCCGCACGATCCCCGAGATCGCGGAAGAGCTTGGCTGCGACTATCTGGTGTATCAGGAGGTCGACGACCTGAAGGCGGCGATCATGGAGGGCACCGACCTGGTCGACCTCGACATGAGCTGCTTCGATGGTCGGTACGTCACGGGCACCGTGTCGGAGGAGTACCTCGCCTGGGTCGAGGGCAGCCAGGAATCTTGACCCGCCGCGCGGCGGGGACGCTGGCACTGGCCGCCGCGGCCATCGTGCTGCTGGCGTTGACGCTGCGCATCGCGGTGGCGTCGCTGTCGCCGCTGCTGGTCGTCATCGGGCGCGACTTCGCTCTGCCGGCGGCGGTCGTGGGGCTGATCGGCATGGCCCCGCCCGTGGCCTTCGCGCTTTCGGGGATGGTCGCTCCCGCGATCGAGCGTCGGCTCGGTCTCGAGCGCAGCGTGCTGATCGCCGCCGTCGTCGCGGCGGTGATGCTCGCTCTGCGGGCGGCCTCTGTCGACGCGTGGACGTTGCTGGCGGCCACGGCCGGGGTGTTCGCGGCGGTGGGCGTGGCCAACGTGCTGATCCCCGCGGTCGTGAAGAAGTACTTCCCCAAGCGCATCGGCCTGATGACCACCGTGTACACGACCACGATGGCCGTGGCCACCTTCACCCCGCCCCTGGTCGCCGTCCCTCTGGCCGCGGCGGTGGGCTGGCGCGGCTCGTTCGTGACCTGGGCGGTCGTCGCGCTCGCGGCCGTCGTGCCGTGGATCGCGATGAGTCTGCGCGCGCGGGCCTCTCGGGCCGACCTCGTCGAGGAGCCGCGCACCTCGGTGCTGTCGCGCGTGGTGCGGGTGCCGCAGACGTGGGCGCTCGTGGTCACCTTCGCGGTGAACTCCTCGATCGCCTACGGCTTGTTCGCCTGGCTTCCGCCCCTGTTGATCGATGTGGCGGGAGTGGATGCCGCCGCGGCCGGCGGTCTGCTCGCGCTGTTCTCGTTCATGGGGCTGCCGGTGTCGCTCATCGTGCCCCTGCTCGTGCAGCGCATCGGCCGGACCACGCCGTTCTACGCCGCGGCCGTGATCTCGGGTCTGCTCGGAGCCGGCGGCCTGCTGTTCGCCCCCGAGGCGGCGACCGTGCTGTGGGTGGTGCTGATCGGCATCCCACCCCTGCTCTTCCCGATGGTGCTGGTGCTGTTCGGCCTGCGCACGCGCGCGCACGACACGGCGGTCGCCCTGAGCGGTCTCGTGCAGAGCGTCGGCTACGGCCTGGCGGCGCTGATGCCGCTCGCGATCGGTCTGACGCACGAGCTCACCGGCGGATGGACCGCGGCCCTCGTGCTGCTCGGAGCGGCCGTCGTCTGCGCCGTTCCGGCGGGCCTCGTCGTGGCGCGGCGAGAGACCATCGAAGACGCGTGGGAGCGCCGAACCGGTCGCACCTGGTGACGGACCGGCGCCCTCATGCCTGCCGACATGCGAACGGCGGTGACGATCACGTCACCGCCGTTCGACGTCGAGGGTCGGCGAAAAGCGCTGTCGCTCACGCGACGCGGAGGCGTCGGCGGGCGCGTCGAGGAGCAGAAGGCGTCGTCAGGCCTTCTCGTCTTCGTATTCGTCGGCGTACTGGTCGGCCCACTTGTCGACGTAGGCGTCTTCACCCGCCGCGGGTGCGCCCAGCTCGCGCTCGAGTGCCGAGTAGTTCACCGAGTAGGTGTCGTACTTCAGCTCACGGGCGATCTTGGTGTTCTTCGCCTTCTGACGGCCACGCCCCATGCGAGACCCCCTCACGATCGACGTCGAGGGCCGCGTTGCGGGCCCTGCGTATTGCGGTTCCGGACCGAGCCGGTAAGAGTAACAGCCAGGATATCACGGCGCATTCCGGCCCAGCCGTCCGGGCCCACCGGCCGGCGGCCGCGGGGTGGTCGGCGCCGGTGTCGAGAGGAGCAGGCATGACCGATCAGTCCCCTTCGCCCGTCGCCGCGGGAGCGGTGATCGCCGGGGTCGTTCCCGGGCAGTCGCCGCGGGTCGTGCGCGAGGCCGCACGCTACGCCGCGCTCGCGAAAGCACCCCTCGTCATCGTCCACGTCGACACGACCCGCTTCGTCGCGTTCGAAGACCCCGACGGCTACGTCCACTCCTCCACGGTCGACGTGGCGGGGGCGGCGTCGAAGGCGGCGCTCGACGAGGTGCGCCAGGCGGCCACCGCAGCTTTGGCCGGCGACGAGGTGAGCTGGAGCGTGCGTCAGGAGATCGGCGACCCCGCGCTCGCGCTGATCCACCTCGCCGACCAGATCGAGGCGTCGCTCCTCGTCGTCGGCACGCGAAAGCGCGGGCTGGGCGAGTCGCTGCGGGAGTTCCTCACCGGGTCGGTCGCGGCGCGGCTGACGCATCGTCAGCGCCGACCGGTGCTCGTGGTCCCGCTGGGGGAGCCGGCCGGCGCCGACGATCAGCTGCCGTGGGAGTGAGGCCCTAGCCGCGCAGTGCGTGGGCGACGGCGTCCGACGCGCGTCGCAGCGCCTCCTCGATCCCGTCGACCCCGGATGCCGACAGTTCGCCGCCGCGGGCGACGTGCGCGCGGAGCTCCGAACGCACCCGGCCGCGGAACTCGGTGATCGCCGCATCGGCCCGCGACAGCTGCTCGCGACTCCGTGAGCGGGCGTCGTCGGCGGGGGTCGCTCGCGCCTGTTCGCGCTCCTCTCGGGACGCGGCGGCGAGGTCGGCCCGCAGGCTCCGCATCGCGTCGCGTACGCTGCCGCGCACCTCGTCGGCGATGAGGCGCACACTGTCGGCGAGTCCGGCCTGGATCCCCTCCAGATCGCCCGAGCGCTCCGCGACCTCGGCTCGTCCGGCATCCGTGATCTCGTAGACGGTCTTGCGTCCGTCGACGGACTTGGTCACCAGACCCTCTTCTTCGAGCTTCGACAGGCGCGGATAGATGGTGCCGGCGGACGGCGAGTACGTGCCTCCGGTCCGCTCCGAGAGGGCCTGCATGAGGTCGTAGCCGTGGCGGGGTGCCTCATCGAGCAGGCTGAGGATGTACAGGCGCAGATCGCCGTGGGAGAAGACGGGGGGCATCACCACTCCTCCTCTCCGGCGAGTTCCTCGGGGCGGAGACCGGAGATGCCGCGGCGCAGCACCGTGATCTCTCCCGAGACGGTGTTGGCGCGCACGTCGACGAACTGTCCGGCCAACGTGCCCGTCGAACCGGTGTAGTTGGTGGGGCCCTTGCCCGAGCGGACGGACCCGTCGATCTGCACGCGGCCGCTCACCGAGCGCGACACGTAGTTCGCGGGGAGCGAGCGATCGAGGCGGATGGTCGCGGTGCCGCTGACGGAGTTCAGCGAGATCGACTGCGTCGGACCGGTGGAGTCGACGAGCATCGCGCCGGAGACCGTGTCGATGGAGGCCTTCGTGATGCGGCCGGTGGCGGCCACGTCGCCCGAGACGCTGTTGGCGCTCAGCGCGCCGTCGAGCTCGCGCACCTGGAGGTCGCCCGAGACGGCGTTGAGGTCGACGTCGCCCTCCAACCCGTCGACGATGATGTCGCCCGACACGGTGTTCAGGCGCACGTCGCTACGCAGACCCGCGACCAGCGCGCTGGCGCTGACCACGCCGAGCGTGAGGGCGACGGTGCGCGGCACGGCGACGCTGATCTCGGCCCGGGGGCCGCCCGCGCCGAAGTTGCGGAACACCTCGAGGAAGTTGTCCCACCGCAGCTGGGGGTGGTCGATCTCGAGGCGGTCGTCGACCATCTCGATGCGGAGGTCTTTGACGGTGACGCCGTGCACCTCGATGCGGGCATCGGTCTCGTCATGGGCGATGACGTCGATCTGCCCTCCGACGAGGCCGATCTTGAGCTCGCGCAGGGCTGCGACGTCGATGACGCGCGTCTCGCCGGGATGGACGATCCATTTCTCCATGGTGGGTTCTCCTCACTCGCGATATATCGCGTTGAGTCGAGTATCGCGATATATCGCGAGTTCGTCAACCCCGGCGGAGCCGAGTGGGTTCCGGTGGCCTCGACAAGCTCAAACGCCTGGGTGCGACGGTTCCGGTGGCTTCGACGGGCTCAGCCACCATGAAGTGGAGGTCCCTGAGCCTGTCGAAGGGACCGCGACGGGCGGAGACGACGGATGCCACGCCCTCGATGAGGACGTGGCATCCGGGGCGGGAGGACCCGCCGGGAGTCGAGGGCGACGCGCACCCGAAGCGCGTCGCCTGCTCGATGAGGTCAGACGGGCTTGCGTCCGCTGATGAGGCGGAACAGCAGCACGATGAGGGCGATGAGGCCGACGATGATGGCGATCCACAGCAGGAAGTTGGCCGCCTGGCCGAGTCCGCTGAAGATGGCGATGACGATCGCGGCGACGATGATGATGATCAGGAAGATGTTCATTGGGGGGCTCCTTCTTCCCCGCGCGCGGGCGCGGGACCTGGCGAGGTGGTCCACCCGCTCCGCTCTGCGACGAGCGCAGCACGCAACGGGGGCTGAGTTCCACGGTGCCACCGACGAGGGTCTCGGTCAGCGGGGTTGACGCTGCGCGAAACCGGCTGTTACCCGCGCGGATGTCAACCCGCGGACGCCGGGATGCGCGCGCCCGTAGCGTCGTTTTCCCCGACGGAAGGAGTCGATCATGCCCCAGGGACGAGGGTCCAACAGCCTCAAGGATCCCGAGATGTACGAGGAGCTGCGAAAGCAGGGCGACTCGAAGGAGAAGGCGGCCCGCATCTCGAATGCCGCCGCGGCGCAGGGACGCGACACCATCGGGGAGAAGGGCGGGCACGCCGAGGATTACGAGGACCGCACCGTCGACGAGCTGAAGAAGCGCGCGAAGGAACTCGGCATCACCGGATACTCCGGCAAGAAGAAGGCGGAGCTGATCGACATGCTCCGCTTCCACTGACGCGCATGGCGCGGCTCATCCGCGTCCGGCCCTACGAGGATCCGGGTTACCGACGGGTGCGCTCGGGGTCGGGATTCCGGTTCGTCGACCACACCGGCGCCGCGATCCCCGAACGCGACGCCGAGCGTGCGCGCGGTCTGGTCATCCCGCCCGCGTGGCGCGAGGTGTGGATCGCGCGGGAGCCCAACGCGCACATCCAGGCCGTCGGCACCGACGAAGCCGGCCGGCGCCAGTACACCTACCACGCCGACTGGTCGAAGCGGCAGGACAAGGGCAAGTTCTCGCGCGCGCTGCAGCTCGCCGAGACCCTGCCGCGCGCACGCGCACGGGTGACGCAATCGCTGCGCCGGAGCGACATCGACCGCGAGCGCGTGCTGGCGGTGTCGTTCCGGTTGCTGGATCTCGTCGCACCGCGCGTCGGCAACGCGCGCTACTTCGTCACCAACGGCAGTCGCGGGCTCACCACGCTCCAGCGCAGGGACGCCACGATCGAGGGCGATCTCATCCGTCTGTCGTTCCCGGCCAAGAGCGGCAAGCGCGCCGACCTGCGCGTGCACGACGCCGAATTGGCATCCCTCATCGAAGAACTCGCGCTCGGGCGTTCGCGCGCGGCGCTGCTGAGCTACAAGCGCGGACGCCGACGTGTGCCGCTGACGCCGGGCGACGTCAACGCCTACGTGCGCTCGCTCACCGGCGGTCCGTTCAGCGCGAAGGACTTCCGCACCCTGCGCGGCACGATCCTCGCCGCCGAATCGCTGGCGAAGGCAGGCGCCGTGGGCGGCAAGAACGAGCGCAAGAAGGCCGAGCTCGCCGCCGTGCGCTGCACCGCCGAGGCCCTCGGCAACACCCCGGCGGTCGCGCGGGCGAGCTACATCGATCCCCGGGTCTTCTCGCTGTACCGCAAGGGTCGCACGATGGACCTGGGGGGATCGAAGGATGCCGCGATCCGGCGCCTGATCCTCGGGGAGTGACGGCGTCGGCCCGTGCGGCCCGGCGGCGCCGAGCGTCCGGGACACCGGGGGCATTCCGAGGGCCATCCGGGTGTCATGGACGCCCGATCGCGAGGGGCCCGGGTTGAGCGGTTCCTCGTGCTCGCGGCGTAGGGTGGCGCGGTGAGCATGTGGCGTGACGCGGTCCTCGTCGCCGTGGGCGGTGCGATCGGCACCGCCGCCCGCGCGGGGCTCACTCTCGCGCTCGGCGACGACCTCGGTTCGGCTCTCGTGCCGATCATCAACGTCGTGGGGGCGTTCGCGATCGGCATCCTGTTCGGATGGCGGGCCCGGATGCCGGAGTCCTCGCGCGCGCAACGGGTGCAGCTCTTCGTCGGCACGGGTGTGCTGGGCGGCTTCACCACCTACAGCGCGCTCGCCGTGGAGTCCGCCGATCTCGCCCTGGTGTGGTGGGGCGTGGCGACGGTGGTCGTCGGGACCGCGGCCGCCTGGGGCGGCGTGCTGCTCGGGCGCGGGGGGCGCGTACGGTGACCCCACTGGTCTTCCTCGTGGTCGCCCTCGCCGGCGGCGTCGGCGCGGCGCTGCGCTACCTTCTCGACCTCGCGATCCGTCGCCGCACGGGGGAGCGGTTCCCGTGGGGCATCCTGGTCGTCAATCTCACCGGGGCGCTGGTGCTCGGCATCCTGAGTCCCCTTCCCGCCGACGAAGCCTGGCGGTGGATCCTGGGAACGGGTCTGCTCGGCGGGTACACGACCTTCAGCGCGGTCGCGGTGACCACCGCCCTGCTGGCCGAGGAGGGGCGCACCCGGGCGGCGGTGTCGTACGCCGTGCTCTCGTTCGTGGGTTCGGTGGTGGCCGCGGCGGTGGGACTCACGGTGGGCTCGCTGCTCTGACCCGCGCCCGAGCGCGGAGCGGCGTGGGATACTGGGCGTTCGATACATCCCTGTATCGAATGGTGATCCCGGAGGGTCCTTCGTGTCGTACCTGGCCGTTCTGAGCCTGAAGAACCGCGCCCTCATCGCCCTGGTGACGATCGTCGCGGCGATCTTCGGCGGGCTCGCGTTGACGAGCCTGAAGCAGGAGCTCATCCCCTCGATCGAGTTCCCCCAGCTCGCGATCGTCACGACCTACCCGGGCGCCTCTCCCGAGGTGGTCGAGGCCGACGTGTCCACCCCCATCGAGAGCGCGATCCGCGGTGTCGACGGCCTCGAGTCCACCACCGCGACGAGCACGACGAACTCGTCGATCGTGTCGGCCTCGTTCACGTACGGCACCGACCTGGCGGCGGCGCAGCAGAAGATCCTCGCCGCCATCGCCCGCATCAACGACCAGCTGCCCGAGTCGGCCGACACCACCGTCGCCTCCGCCAGCATCGATGACTTCCCCGTCATCCAGCTCGCCGTCACCGGCTTCACCGACGCCCAGGCCACGCAGTCGATCCTGCAGACGAGCGTCATCCCCGACCTCGAAGACGTCGACGGCGTCAACGGCGCCCAGATCGTCGGCGGTACAGGCCAGCGCGTCACCATCACCCCCGACACGACGAAGCTCGGCGAGCGTGGCTTCAGCCAGCAGGCGATCACCGACGCCCTTGACGCGAACGGCGTGCTCTTCCCCGGCGGCTCGCTCACCGAGGGCGATCAGACCCTCACCGTGCAGACGGGCACCAAGCTCACGAGCGTCGACGAGATCGCCGCGCTTCCGCTGGTGCCCACGGATGCCGCGCAGTTCCAGGCGGGGCAGACGACCATCGCCGACGTCGCCACCGTCGAGTTGCAGGCCGATCCCGTCACGACCCTCTCGCGCGTCGATGGACAGCCCGCCCTCACCATCGCCGTGACCAAGCTCCCCGCCGCCAACACCGTCGACGTCTCCCGCGGCGTGCTCGCGGCGCTCCCCGGCCTCGAGTCCACGCTGGGCCAGGGCGCCACCTTCACGGTGGTGTTCGATCAGGCGCCGTTCGTGACGCAGTCCATCGAGGCGCTCGCCCAGGAGGGCCTGCTGGGCCTGGTGTTCGCGGTCGTGATCATCCTGATCTTCCTGATGTCGGTGCGATCGACGCTCGTCACGGCCATCTCGATCCCCACGAGTGTGCTCATCACCTTCGTCGGGCTGCAGGCCTTCGGGTACTCGCTCAACATCCTCACGCTCGGCGCCCTGACGATCGCCATCGGCCGCGTCGTCGACGACTCCATCGTCGTCATCGAGAACATCAAGCGTCACTACGTCGGCGACGCCGAGAAGATCCCCACGATCATCCGGGCGGTGCGCGAGGTCGCGGCCGCCATCACGGCATCCACGATCACCTCCGTCGCGGTGTTCCTGCCGATCGCGTTCGTCGGCGACGTCACCGGCGAGCTGTTCCGGCCGTTCTCGCTCACCGTGACCATCGCGATGGCGGCGTCCCTGCTCGTCTCGCTCACGATCGTGCCCGTGCTGGCGTCGTGGTTCCTCAAGCCCGGCAAGGTCGTGCGCGACGCCGAGGGCAACGCGATCGACCCCGAGGCCGCGGACGCGCCCCCGACCCGTCTGCAGAAGGCGTACGTTCCGGTGCTGAGCTGGACGCTGAAGCACTCGTGGGTCACCCTCGGCCTCGCCGTGCTCGTGCTCGGCGGCACCCTCGCGTCCGTTCCCCTGCTCAAGACCGACTTCCTCGGCGACTCGGGCCAGAACACCTTCACCGTCACGCAGAAGATCGGCTCCGCCCCGAGCCTGGATGCCGAGGATGCGGCCGCGCAGAAGGTCGAGGCGGTGCTGCTCGAGACCGAGGGCGTCCAGACCGTGCAGACCTCGATCGGCTCGAGCGGATCGGCGCTGCGCGACGCGTTCTCGGGCGGCGGTTCGGGGATCACGTACTCGATCACGTCTCAGTCGGGCACCGACCAGGTGGAGCTGCGCGAACGCGTGCGCACCGAGCTCGAGAAGCTCACGGATGCCGGCGAGATCGAGGTGGCCGCCTCCGGCGGCGGCTTCGGCTCCACCGACATCACCGTCGACGTGACCGCGGCCGACGGGCAGTCGCTGCAGCAGGCCAACGACGCGGTCGTGGCGCAGCTGCAGGGCGAAGACGGAATCGGCCAGGTCACCAGCAGCCTCTCGGCCTCTCTCCCCTTCGTGTCGGTGCGCGTCGACCGCGACGCCGCCGCCGAACGCGGGCTGTCGGAGCGCACGGTCGGCGCACTCGTCTCGGGCGCCCAGCAGCCGCGCCAGGCCGGCACGGTCGAGATCGACGGTCGCGGGGTCACGGTGTACCTCGCCACGGCCAACCCGCCGCAGACCATCGACGACCTGCGCGCCCTCGAGATCCCCAGCGCCCGCGGGAACGTGCGTCTCGACGAGATCGCCACGGTCGAGCAGAGCCAGACACCGCCCTCGATCACCACCGCGCGGGGACTGCGCACGGCATCCATCACCGTCACGCCGACCTCCGACGACCTCGGCAGCTCCTCGGCCGCCGTCACCCGGGCCCTCGCCGACGTGCAGCTGCCCGAGGGCGCCGACGCGAAGGTGGGCGGCGTGGTCACCGATCAGCAGGACGCGTTCGGACAGCTCGGTCTCGCCCTGCTGGCCGCCATCCTCATCGTGTACGTCGTGATGGTCGCGACCTTCAAGTCGCTCCGCCAGCCCCTCGAACTGCTCGTGTCGGTGCCGTTCGCCGCGACCGGCGCCATCCTGCTGCTGCTGATCACGGGCGTGCCGCTCGGGGTCGCCGGCATGATCGGCGCGCTGATGCTCGTGGGCATCGTGGTGACGAACGCGATCGTGCTGATCGACCTCGTCAACCAGTACCGCGCCCGCGGGCTCAGCGTCCACGACGCCACGATCGTCGGTGGGGCGCGACGCCTCCGGCCGATCCTGATGACGGCGCTCGCCGCGATCTTCGCGCTCGTGCCGATGGCCCTCGGCATCACCGGTCACGGCGGGTTCATCTCGCAACCGCTCGCGGTCGTCGTGATCGGCGGTCTCGTGTCGTCGACGTTCCTGACGCTGCTGGTGCTGCCGACGCTCTACAACCTCATCGAAGGAGCGAGCGAACGGCGCCGGGCGCGGCGTGCCGAGCGCGACGAGGCTGGGTCCGCGTCGTCGGCCGCGATTGCGGACGACGGCCACCCGTTGAGCCGACGCGAGCTGCGCGAGAAGCACTGACGGCACGCGAGCCCGCGTCGGGCGTCGCGGCGGCTCGTCCGTGGCGCGGCCCGCACCCGGTCGCGTGACCGATGGTGTCGGGGCGTGCGGCGGATGCCGCGGTGCCCTGCGCCGGACGAGGAGTCGCCGTCATCGCGGCATTGCGGTGCGCCTTCGCGCGCGGGGAGGTCGGCGCGTCAGCGCTGATCGGGGTCGACGCCTCGAGGATTCCGTGTGCCCGCGCTGCCGCTGTCGACCGGCGAGCGTCGGGGAGGGACGTGACGGGCGAAGCGGTGGACCGGCGTGCTGCGCCCTGGGGCGAGAGCGGCAGGGCGGACCGGTCGGCGAGGAGCGCGAGCGCGGCGATGCGGCGCGCAGTGCGACCGGGGCCGCTGACGCGCGGGGCGCGGGTGCGCGGCGCGGGCGACCCGGCGATCGTGGTGGCGGCGATCGTGGAGGAGGAGGCCAGGCTGCGGCGGCGCGCTCGGCGAGGCGCGACGTGCGCCGACGAGCGCGGGGATCCGGCGGGCGCGGGAGCGGCGGTGCGCGACGCGGCGCCGGCGAGAACGTGCGTGAACATTCCCGACCAGGCGAACATCGCGGTGCACGAGATGGTCTCGAAAAGGGCGAGGTTGATCGTGGCCGAGACGAAGAGCGCGATCGAGATGATCAACCACACGGTGGCGATGGCGGTGCTCAGCGCCATGCGCTTTCCGAGGCGGTTGAACATGATCGGAGCGCTGATCAGAAGAGCGAGGAAGCCGAGCACCATCGAGCCGGCGACACGGTCGTGGAGGTCTTTGTCGGTGTTGAGGGGAATGCAGCCCACGAGGGCGAGATTGACGCCGACGACATTCAGGCAGATGAATGCCACGGTCGCCGCTCCGCGGCGCACCGGGCCCCGCCCGAGCCGACGGACGTCGCGGCGCACGCAGAACGCGAAGACGACGACGATGAGGCCGCTCACCTTCAGCGTGGTGTTGAAGAACGCGCTCGAGAGGTCGCCGAAGATCCCGAGCTGGCTGAAGTGCAGCTGCCACCACAGCGGGTCGCTCGTCGTCACGATCGCCAGCAGCAGGCCGGTGACGAGCACGGTCAGGGCGGCGGCACCGACGTGCAGCGACGGGAGGGAGCGCAGACGGCGGGTGAGGCCGGTCAGGTGCGTCGTCGACGGGGAGAAGGGGACGGCGGAGCGGAGCGCGCTGCTCATGATGGGGGATCTTTCCTCGTGACGGAACGAGGATCCCCCCACATCGCGAGACCCTCGGCCCCCGTCGGCTCATTCGGGTATGAACCGGGGCGAACCTTGACCCTTTGCCGCCCCCGGCCTTGACGGAAAACCGTCACCACGGATGATATCGTTCGCGCCGCCGAAAAAGGAAAGGGCTTGTCCCAGCTTTTCCCAGGTCATATGCCAGATTCCTTGTCCCCCAAATGGGGGACAAGGAATCTCATGCCGCGAACCGCACGCCCCATTCCCGGTGCAGAATGTCTCCCGGCTCGAGCCGCTCGACGTCGTCGCCCGTGGCGAAGGCGTTCGCGGGGGCCGTCATCGGCTCGATCGCGACCGCGAGGGGCTGGCCCGGATAAAGGTCTGTCGTGAACACCTGCGCCCAGCGGAACCCCTCGTCCTGCCAGAGCTCGACGCGCGCCCCGTCGGGGGCGGTCAGGGTGTGCCGCGCGAGGCCCTCGGCATCCCTCTCCAATCCCCGGTAGCCGTTGTCGAGGGCGGCGTCTCCCAGACGCACGCCCGCGCGGAGGTCGGTTCCCGTGCCGACGGGAACCTCGTCGACGGGGATGTTGCGGTCGTCGAGGACGAGCGTGGTCGTGCCCGTCGAGCGCACGACGAGGTCGGCCGTGGCGACGCCGCCGATCTGCAGGTACGGATGCACGCCCAGCGCCACGGGCGCCGTGGTCGCGCCGCTGTTCTCGATGTCGTGGGCGACGTGGAGTCCGTCGCGCTGCAGTGAGAACGTCACCCGCGTGCGCAGGTGGAACGGGTAGCCGGTCTGCGGGACGACGTCGGCGCCGAGGACGAGTCGCTCGTCGGACTGCTCGATCGGCTCGTACGTGCCGAAGCGCAGGAGGCCATGGCTGGCGTTGCCGAACTTCGGCTCACTGATCGCCAGCTGCAGGTCGGCGCCGTCGAAGGAGTACCGCCCATCGCGGATGCGGTTCGGCCACGGGACCAGCACGACCCCGGATGCCGCGGGAGTGGGGACGTCGTCGGGATAGCGGGGCACGAGGTCGACGCCGTCGACGGTGAGTGCGCGCAGCGCCGCGCCCACCTGGGCGATCTCGGCGGACGAGTGCGGGCCGCGCAGGTGGAAGCGCCGGCCGGTGGGATCAGCGGTCATGACGAGGCCTTTCGAGGGCGGGGCGGACGCTGCAACCAGGGGCGGAGCAGACGGGTCACCCACGGCAGGACCGCGTAGGTCATGACGGGGGTGAGCATGAGGGTCGTGGCAAGTACGCGCAGCACGAGGGGCACCTCGGCGAACCCGGGCACGAATCCCAGCAGCCAGGACGCCAGGAGATTGGTGGGGAAGAAGCCCACCCAGATCGTCACGGCCTGCTTCCACCGCGGGGGAGCCGGCGGCACCGGTTGCTGCACGGGGGAGGTCGTGGCATCCGTCGGGGCCAGCACCGAGCCGAACGCGGCGTCGAACCACCCCTCGATGCCGGTGCGGCGTTCGGTCCGCTCCTCGCGCGCGAAGGGGCGCCCGGAGTCGAGCCACCACTGCCGCTGCGAGGACGTCTCCCACTGCTCGAGGGTGGTGATGTCGCGGAAGCGGTACAGCATGTACCAGAGGTCGCTGTCTTCCCCCGCGCGCACCCACCCCGAGCCGAGGAAGCCCGGGAAGGCGGTCGCGAGGTCGGTGCCGGCCTGCATCCAGGAGGTCGCTTCGGCGGTGCGCGTCGGGTCGATGCGCCGCTCGATCGCCACCGTGATGGGGTGGGCGTCGGTGTCTGCCATGCGTCTAGTTTCGTGCACGGCGCGATGGTCTTCGGGCGCTCCGTCGCGTCGGCGCGGTGTCGGCGCGTTCGTCCCACTTGTGGCGGTGCGTGTCCCGGTTGTGGTGGGTGTGGGGTGCCTGGCGCCGGCTATAAGTGGGACGCGGGGTGTTCCGGGGGCTGTCCCAGTTATGGCGGTGTGTGTCCCAGTTGTGGCGGGTGTGGGGTGCTGGCACCGGCTATAAGTGGGACGCGGGGTGTTCCGGGGGGTTGTCCCAGTTATGGCGGTGCGTGTCCCGATTGTGGTGGGTGTGGGGTGCTGGCACCGGCCACAAGTGGGACGAGGGACGATGTGAGCGACATGGATGCCATTCCCAGGCGCGGGCTGTAACGTAGGGCGGTCGGCTCTGGACGCCGCGTGTGATGCGCGGATGGGTTTGTGAGTCCAAGGGGCCGATGGACAGGACGCGATCGCGGCCTCGACCATCATCAGTGAATGGCCCCCGGCCGACGACAGTCCGGGTATCGCACCGCCACGAGCGGTGTCGCTGTTTCGCGCGAACAGAACCCAGGAAGTCCTCCATGCCCAAGAACAAGAAGCCCGCCGGCGGCCGCGCCGCCAAGAACTTCGAGCCCCGCTACGGCGCGAAGACCTCGTTCCAGGACCGCAAGCGTCGCCCCGAGGGTGCCGCCGCCGACAAGCCCGGCAGCAAGAGCCCCGGCCACCGCGGTTACCGCGCCCCCGAGGCCGACGCCGCCCCCGCGAAGCGTCGCTGGAGCGCGCAGGATCGCGTCGGTCGCGACGAGGCTCATGGCATCCGCAGCCAGGCCCGCGGTGATGACCGTTACTCCCGCCCCGAACGGGATGCCGCCCCCCGGGGCCGCGATGACCGTCCGGCGCGTTCGTTCGATCGCAGCGACCGTCCGGCTCGATCGTTCGACCGTGACGAGCGCCCGCGTCGCTCGTTCGACGACCGTCCGGCCCGTTCCTTCGACCGCACCGAGCGTCCCGCCCGTTCGTTCGACCGCAGCGACCGCCCCGCGCGCTCGTTCGACCGTGACCAGCGTCCCGCGCGCGATGACCGTCCCGCGCGTTCGTTCGATCGCAACGACCGTCCGGCCCGTTCCTTCGACCGCAGTGACCGTCCCGCCCGTTCGTTCGATCGCAGCGACCGCCCCGCGCGCTCGTTCGACCGTGACCAGCGTCCCGCGCGCGATGACCGTCCGGCGCGGTCGTTCGATCGCAGTGACCGTCCCGCTCGGTCGTTCGACCGCGACGAGCGCCCGCGTCGGTCGTTCGACGACCGCCCGGCCCGCTCCTTCGACCGCAACGATCGTCCGGCCCGCGACGACCGTCCCGCGCGTTCCTTCGATCGCACCGAGCGCCCCGCCCGGTCGTTCGACGACCGTCCGCGCCGCGACGGCGCCGATCGTCCGGCCGGCTCCTTCGACCGCAGCGACCGTCCCGCGCGTTCCTTCGACCGCAGCGATCGTCCGGCCCGCGACGAGCGTCCCGCCCGGTCGTTCGACGACCGCCCGCGTCGCACCGAGGCGCCGAACCGCAGCGACTGGAACGCCACCCCGAAGCGTTCGGCCGAGCACGAGCAGCGCGTCGACGTCGTGCACGAGCGCCTGCAGGCTCAGGCCGTCGACGCCGCGACCGTGACCGGTGCCGGGTTCTCCGAGCTGGGCCTGGGCGACAACATCGTCCGCGCCCTCGCCGACCTCGGCGCGGCGAGCCCCTTCCCGATCCAGGCGGCCACGGTCGCCCCGATCCTCGAGGGCCGTGACGTGCTCGCCCGCGGCCGCACCGGCTCGGGCAAGACCATCGCCTTCGGTGCGCCGCTGGTCGAGAGCATCCTGCGCTCGCAGGCCGGCAAGCGCCGCGAGTTCGGCCGTGCCCCGAAGGCGCTCATCCTCGCGCCGACGCGCGAGCTCGCTCTGCAGATCGACCGCACGATCCAGCCGATCGCGCGCAGCGTCGGTCTCTTCACCACGCAGATCTACGGCGGCGTTCCCCAGGCGCGCCAGGTGGGTGCGCTCAAGAAGGGCGTCGACATCATCATCGGCACCCCCGGTCGCATCGAAGACCTCCTCAACCAGGGCAAGCTGAACCTCTCCGAGGTCACGGTCGCCGTGCTCGACGAGGCCGACCACATGTGCGAGCTGGGCTTCCTCGAGCCCGTGCAGCGCATCCTGCGCGCCACCGCGAAGGGCAGCCAGAAGCTGCTGTTCTCGGCCACGCTCGACCGCGAGGTCGCGGCCCTGGTCGACGAGTTCCTCGTCGAGCCGGCCGTCTACGAGGTCGCCGGTGAAGACCAGGAGTCGAGCACGATCGAGCACCGCGTGCTCGTGATCGAGCACCGCGACAAGGCGCAGATCCTCGACTCGCTCGTCGACCGCGAGGGCAAGACGCTTGTCTTCGCGCGCACCCGCGCCTACGCCGAGATGCTCGCCGAGCAGTTCGACGACGCCGGGATCGCCGCGGTCGCGTTGCACGGCGACCTGAACCAGCAGAAGCGCACCCGGAACCTCGAGAAGCTCACCTCGGGTCGTGTCAACGTGCTCGTCGCCACCGACGTCGCCGCTCGCGGCATCCACGTCGACGACATCGACCTGGTCATCCAGGCCGACGCCCCTGACGAGTACAAGACCTACCTGCACCGCTCCGGCCGCACCGGTCGCGCCGGTCGCAGCGGCACGGTCGTGACGCTCATCACGCGTCAGCGCCGTCGTCGCATGACCGAGCTGCTGGATCGTGCCGAGATCGAGGCCCCCTTCGAGGAGACCCAGCTCGGCGACGACGTGCTCGAGGAGCTCTCGGGTCGTCAGCTCGCCGACGTCACGTCGTAACCCGTTCTGCTGAAAGGCCCCCGTCCGCGCGTGTCGCGGCGGGGGCTTCTTCGTACCCGGAGGCCCTTCGGCATCTCGAGGGGCGTGGTCGCTGGCGGCCGGGCGAGGATCCTCACGGAGGCTCATCGCGGTTCGCCGATCCGCCGCTCAGAACAGCGTCGGCTCGCTCGCCGGGGCGACCCGCGGCCGACCGGATGCAAGGCCTGCGGTGCTGCGGATCGGACCGAGGGTGCTCGTGGCCGGCGCGCGGGCGGCGAGCCCCGGCTGCGGGCGGCCGCGGGGGTGGTCGTCTTCGTCCCACCCGTCGAGGCGGTGCATCCGCAACAGGGGACGCATGCGCTTACCGAGCCAGGTGCGATAGGCCTTCGGCGCCGTCACCGAGACGCCCGGGTAGAGGCCGCGGTACGACGACACGAGGTGCGGGTGCTCACGTTCGAGCCACTCGAAGAACCACTGTTTGGCGCCCGGGCGCAGGTGCAACGCGCCGTAGACGACCCTTGCGGCGCCGGCCGCACGCAGGCGTGCCAGGGCGTCGTCGAGGACCGGGATCGAGTCGGTGAGGTGGGGGAGGATCGGCATGAGGAACACCGTCACGCGGAATCCCGCCGCCGTCGCGGCGCGAACCGTCTCGAGTCGGGCCTCGGCGCTGGGGGTGCCCGGCTCGATCGAGTGCTGGAGGGTGGCGTCGAAGACGGCGATCGACATCGCCAGTGACACCGTGACCTGCTGGGCGGCCTCGGTGAGCAGCGGCAGGTCGCGCCGCAGGAGCGTGCCCTTCGTGAGGATCGAGAAGGGCGTGCCGTTGTCGGTGAGGGCTGCGACGATCTCGGGCATCAGGCGATAACGGCCCTCCGCCCGCTGGTAGGGATCAGTGTTCGTCCCGAGCATGACCGGCTCGCGCGCCCAGGATCCGCGCTGCAATTCGGTGCGGAGGACGTCGGCGACGTTGACCTTCACGACGATCTGCGAGTCGAAGTCCGCGCCGTAATCGAGGTCGAGATACTCGTGCGTCTTGCGGGCGAAGCAGTAGGAGCACGCATGACTGCAGCCCCGGTAGGGGTTCACGGTCCAGTCGAACGGCATGGCCGATGCCCCGGGAACGCGGTTGAGGGCCGTCTTGCACAGCACCTCATGGAACGTCATCCCCGCGAACTCAGGAGTGGTGACCGACCGGACGAGACCGTCCATGCGCTCCATGCCGGGCAGCGCCGCCGCGTCGTCGACGCCCAGCTGCTGACCCTGCCATCTCATGTGAACAGTCGAACACATGTTCTACCGCAGCGCAAGATCGCCCTTTCCACATGCGTCCGCATGGGCGAACGGAGAACCGCTACTGTGACTGCGAAGCCCGCTCGCCGCGCGGGTCGACAGGGGGCGGACATGGATGCGGACCGGCACGTGTGGGGCCACGCCCTCGTGAACGGATCCGCGCGCCGGGTCGAGTCCCTGCATCCGCTCTTCCTGGTGCGGCATCCCACCCTCTCGGGGTGGATCTGGCTCGCCGCAGCGGTGGTGCTGCTCGTCGTCTGCGAGCTCTGGGTCGACGACGAGACCGCCGGGGTCGTCGTCTCCCTGCTCGGGGCCCTGCCGTCACTCGGAGCGACGCTGCTGGTGCTCGCGCAGACGCCGCGCACGCACCTCGAGTACGAGGAGTCCATCCTCGGGCACTTCTTCGCGCGGTTCTTCGCCGTGCTCGGCGCGCTGATCCTGTGGGTCGGATCGGTCGTCCTCGGTGCCGCGGTGGCCGTCCAGCTGGCGGAGGACACCGGTGCCGACGCCGAGAAGGCGTGGGTCGAGGCCTTCGAGATCTTCGGCGCCGTCGTGCCGTTCGTCGTCGCGATGCTCTGGGCCGTCCTCGTCTTCCGCTGCGTCGGCTACATCGCCCGCCTTCGCGGGTGGGCGGGGGTGCCCGTGCGCCACCGCATCCCCGACGAATTCCTCACCGAGCTGCCGCGCACCCGGCGCCTCGTGATCGGGCTCGCGCATCCCTCGCTCCTGCTGGTCGCGGGGCTGTTGAGCATCGTGGTCGCGCTCTTCGCGGCGGCTGAGGTGGCGTCGAGCGGCCTCGCCTAGCGTTCCGGGAACCGTGTCGTCCGAGCGGACGGGCGGTGAGAAGGCGGAGGCGTCTCCCGCCCCGTGACAGCGCCGATCGAGCGGCGGGCTCGACCGCGGCGCGCAGCCGGGGGAGAATGAGAGCACTCATGTCCCCCGATCCCGAGCTGTCCCCCCGCCGCGCCGCGCGCGCGGAGGCCGAGCGACTCGCGACGGCGGTGCTCGCGCAGGTCCCGCCTCCCGCCCCCACCCGGCGTCAGCTGCGCGAGGCGGCGAGTGCGGATGCGCTCCCCGCTGACGAGCAGGCCGAGGCGCGCAGTGCGACCTGGCGCCGTCTTCCGCAGCTCATCGCGGCCCTTCCCGCGCACCGCCGCCGACGTCTCGCCGTCGTGGTCGGGGCATCCGTCGCGGTCGTCGTCGGCGTCGCGGTGGCGATCGGCGCAGCCGCGGGCTCGGCGCACGATGTCGCGGCCTCGGCATCCGTCGACGACACCGTCACCGCCGCCGTGGCCGGCCCCCCGGCGATCTCCGACGAGGGACTGCCGGTGCCCCAGGTCGCCGCGGTCGCCGCGACCGCCACCCCGTGCGACGACCCGGACTTCACCACCGCTCTCGCCCAGGGCGACGACACCGCCGCGATCGCCGCGGCGGGCGGTGGGGCGGCGTTCCGCTCCGCGGTGGCATCCGGGATCGCCCCCTGCGTCTCGCTCAGCGATCCGGATCGCGAGTGGCTCGTGGTCAACAAGCAGCGCCCGCTCGACCCGATCGACTACTACCCGGGCGACCTCGTGATGCCGTCGAACGTGCGCGCCCTCGAGCAGTCGGCGCTGCGGGCCGCTCCCGCCGAGGCGTTGAGCGCGATGGTCCGCGCCGCGTCCGACGCCGGGGCCGGCGAGATCGGCTATCTCAGCGCCTTCCGCTCCTACTCCACGCAGCAGTCCACCTATGCCGGCCGCGTCGCCGTGGGCGGCGTCGCCGAAGCCGATCGCGAGAGCGCGCGGCCGGGGTTCAGCGAGCACCAGACGGGCAAAGCCGTCGACATCGTCCCGTGCAACGGCTCGTGCGGAACGCTCGACGACGTGGCCGCGTCGGCGCAGGGTGCCTGGGTGCGCGAGCACGCGTGGGAGTTCGGCTTCATCACCCGCTACGCCGAAGGGCGCGAGGACTACAGCGGGTACGAGCCGGAGGCGTGGCACCTGCGCTACATCGGACCGGAGCTGGCGCAGGCGTACCACGAGGGCGGCTACACCACGCTCGAAGAGTTCTTCGGGCTGCCGGCGGCGCCGACGTACTGAGCGCATCTCGACGCGCCACGGGGCGCTGGTCGCCGTGCTCGTACACGCCTGGGCGCGGCTCGCCGCGCGTCGGCGCCCCGCGGATCAGCCGCTCGCGCGGGTCAGACCCGACGCCGTCGCGCGGTGAGGCGCACCGCGGGCAGCGGAGGCGCCGGAATGCGCTCGGGGCCGTGGTCGACGACCTCGCCGAACCGCGCTCCGCGGGCCTCCCACTCCTCGCGCGCCGCGACGATCTCGTCGTGCGTGCGGCCGACGAAGTTCCACCACATGACGATGTCGGCCTCGAAGGGCTCGCCGCCCAGCAGGAACACCCGGGCGCCCTCGTCGCTGCGCAGCTCGAGGTGATCGCGACCGGTGCCGAGGTAGACCAGCCGCGTGTGATCGACGGATGCCGTGGACCCCGCCTCGAGCGCCGGCGCCGGTCGTCTCGCGGCGTCGGCGTCGACGGCATCCACTCCGGTCACCGCCTCGGCGGTACCGGTCATTCCGTAGACGGCGTACTCCCAGTCGTCCCGCAGCGGCACGCGAACCGTCGCTCCCGCGGGGAGGCGCACTTCCGCGCCCACGATCGGCGTGTGGACGGTCGCGGGGGAGACCACCGTGTCCAACTCGCCCATCACCACGACCGCGTCGGCGCCGCCGCCGAGGTCGAGCACGGGCAGGTCGTCGTGTCGCTCGAACGCGGGGGCGCCGTGCCGTCGGGATTCGGGGAGCGCCACCCACAGCTGCAGGGCGTCGAGGGGGATGGGGCCCTCGCCGACCGAGTACTCCGAGTGGGCGATGCCCGCGCCGCTGGTCATGAGGTTCAGCGCGCCGGGACGCACGACGACATCGCTGCCCACGGTGTCGCGGTGCCGCACCTCGCCGATGATCGGCCACGTGACCGTCTGCAGACCGATGTGGGGGTGCGGCTCGACGCGCATCAGGGTGTCCTGCGGACCGAACCGGTCGAGGAAGCACCATGCGCCGACCATCGGCAGCGAACGGTGCGGGAGCGTGCGGTGCACCTCCATGCCGCGCACCCCACCCAGCGGCACCTCGCGCGCCTCCACGACGAGCGCGCGCGGACCGTCGCATTCGACGGGGCCCTCCGCCTCGGGCGGGGCGACGTCGAGGCGGGTCACGACGCCTCGTCGACGCCCTCGGGCCACTCCACCGAGAGGCCCTCGACGTCGTGCTCGCCGAGGTAGTGCGCCACGAACGGGCAGGAGGGGATGACGGTGTCGCCGCGCCGCGCGAGATCGTTCAACGCCTCGCTCGCGAGCTTCGAGCCGAGACCCTTCCCCTTGAAGGCCGGGTCGATCTCGGTGTGGGGGAGCTCGACGCGGTCGCCCGCGGGCTCGAACTCGAGGAACCCGCCGAGCTCGTCGCCCACGTGGATCTCGTAGCGGTGCGCCTCGTCGTTGCGGGTCACGGTCAGGTCGTCGGCCATGGGGTCTCCTGTCGTCGGTGCTCACAGCAACGTATGCGCTGGCATGGATGTTCCGCACCCCCTCGACACCGCGGCATCCGACTGTCCTGCGGGCTCGGGACCGGGGGAGGTGGGCGAGCTCGTCGAAGACGCCGGCGCGACCCCCGTTCCGCTCCCGTCGACGAGCCCGGTGACCCGACGACTCGCGTCGCGATCGGGACGCGGCGCCGCTCGTCGCACCGTTCACGCCGCTCACCGCACGATCGACGGATGCCACCGCGCCGGGGCACGGCATCCGCTTAGTGTCGGCGAGTCCGCAGAGCCGCGAACTGGAGGCATCATGAGCGCATCCGTCGACGACGACGTCGTCACCGACCCGAATCTTCCGCCCGTCGCGGTACCGCCCGACAAGCTCGAGAGCCGGTGGACCCCGGCGAAGATCGCCCTCTGGATCGGGATCGCCCTGCTGGGCGGTCTGGGCTGGACGATGCTCGCGATCGTGCGCGGGGAGACGGTGAACGCGATCTGGTTCGTGTTCGCCGCCGTCTGCACGTACCTCATCGGTTACCGGTTCTACTCGAAGGTCATCGAGCGCTACATCACGCGCCCCGACGACCGCCGCGCCACCCCCGCCGAGCGCAAGGCCGACGGCAAGGACTTCGTCCCCACCGACCGCCGCGTGCTCTACGGCCACCACTTCGCCGCCATCGCCGGTGCCGGTCCCCTCGTCGGCCCCGTGCTCGCCGCCCAGATGGGGTACCTCCCGGGAACGATCTGGATCATCGTCGGCGTCATCCTCGCGGGCGCGGTGCAGGACTACCTCGTGCTGTTCTTCTCGATGCGTCGCGGCGGCCGGACAATCGGCCAGATGGCCCGCGACGAGCTCGGAAAGATCGGCGGCACCGCCGCGATCCTCGCGAGCCTGCTGATCATGCTGATCATCGTCGCGATCCTCGCCCTCGTCGTGGTCAACGCCCTCGGCGAAAGCCCCTGGGGCGTCTTCAGCGTCTCGATGACCATCCCGATCGCCCTCTTCATGGGCCTGTACCTGCGTTACATCCGCCCCGGCCGCATCACCGAGATCTCGATCATCGGCTTCGTGCTGCTGATCGGCGCGATCGTCGCGGGCGGCTGGGTCGCCTCGACCGAGTGGGGCTACGCGGCCTTCCACCTCGACCGCACCGTCATCGCCTGGGGCATCATCGTCTACGGCTTCGTGGCCGCGGTGCTGCCGGTGTGGCTGCTGCTCGCCCCGCGCGACTACCTCTCGACCTTCATGAAGGTCGGTGTCATCGTCATGCTCGCCGGCGCGATCGTGCTGGTGCGCCCCGAGATCTCGGTCCCCGCGTTCAGCGAATTCGCCGGCGGTCAGACGGGCCCGGTCTTCAGTGGTCCGATCTTCCCGTTCCTCTTCGTCACGATCGCGTGCGGTGCCCTGAGCGGATTCCACGCGCTCATCGCCTCGGGCACGACCCCCAAGCTCGTCGAGAAGGAGCGCCAGACGCGCTTCATCGGTTACGGCGGCATGCTCATGGAGTCGTTCGTGGCGATCATGGCGCTGGTGGCGGCGCTGTCGATCGACCGCGGCATCTACTTCGCGATGAACTCCTCGCCGGCCGCGACCCTCGGCACCGTCGAGGGCGCCGTGGCCTTCGTCAACGGACTCGGGCTCGCGGGAGTCAACCTCACGCCCGACATGCTCACCTCCACCGCGGCGGCGGTCGGCGAGAGCTCGATCGTCTCGCGCACCGGCGGTGCCCCGACCCTCGCCCTCGGTCTCGCGCACATCATGCAGCAGGCCCTCGGCGGTCAGGCGATGATGGCCTTCTGGTACCACTTCGCGATCATGTTCGAGGCCCTGTTCATCTTGACGGCGGTGGATGCCGGAACCCGCGTGGCCCGCTTCATGCTCCAGGACTCGATCGGCACCGTCATCCCGAAGTTCAAGGACCTGTCGTGGCGACCCGGGGTGTGGATCTGCACGGCGGTGATGGTCGCCGGGTGGGGCTCGATCCTCATCCTGGGCGTGACCGATCCGCTCGGCGGCATCAACACCTTCTTCCCGCTGTTCGGCATCGCCAACCAGCTGCTGGCCGCCATCGCGCTCGCCGTGGTCCTGGCCATCGTCGCCAAGCGGGGTCGCTCGTACTTCCGGTGGCTGTGGATCGTCGCTCTGCCCTTGGCCTTCGCCGCCGTCGTGACCATCACGGCATCCATGTACAAGATCTTCTCGCCGGTGCCCGCGGTGGGGTACTGGGCCAACCACTTCGCCTTCCGCGGAGCTCTGGCCGAGGGCAAGACCGAGTTCGGAACGGCGAAGAGCGTGGCTGCGATGGAGGCGGTCGTGCGCAACACGTTCGTGCAGGGCGTGCTGTCGGTCATCTTCGTGACGCTGGCGATCATCGTCATCGTCATGGCCGTGATCGTCACGGCGAAGGCGCTGCGCGCCGGCGGCGGCGACAACCTCGAAGACGCGCCCGTCCCCTCGCGGCGCTTCGCCGCCGCGGGCTTCCTTGCCACGAAGCAGGAGCGCGTCATCGAGAAGCAGTGGGAGGCTCTTCCCGCCGACCACCCCGACCGCCCGACCGCCTCGGCGCACTGAGGCCGGCCGCCGATCATGGACCGCACGGATGCCACGACCCCCTGCCCCCGCGAGAGCCTGGGCGCCCGACTCGTGCGGGCGGGCCGTGGCATCCGGTGGTACGTGACGACCCTCATGGGCGATCGCGCCTACGACGTGTACGTCCGTCACCTCCGGGCTCACCACCCCGCCGCGCAACCGCTCACGGAGCGGCAGTTCTGGCGGCAGCGATCCGACGAACAGGACCGCAACCCCGGCGCGCGATGCTGCTGAGTAGGCTGCGAGGATGCTGGACGCACCGTTGCTCGCGGGCGCCGTGGGGGTCGTGGTCGGCGCGATCCTGACCCTCGCGCTCCTGTCCGCCCGGCGCTTCGCGAGGGACTCGCGCGACCTGGGCAGCGACGCCGACCGCGCGACGCACCGCACACTGCACGTCGCGGCGGCCGCCGCCGCGGCGTTGCGCGGGGGCCGCGACGAACCCGACGCCGAACGGGCCGCAACGCACCTGCGAGTGCTGCTGGGCGCCGACGCGGTGGCGATCGTGGAGTCGGGCGCCGACCGCGTGGCGCTCGACGGGCCCGACACGCTCGCGACGTCCGCCCGCCGGGTCGCGGCGCGCGTGTACGACACGGGGCGGCGGCAGGTGTTCTCGGAGCACGGCGGCTCGGCGGTGGGCGCCCCGATCGTCGTCGACGGCCGGGTGTGGGGAGCGGTCGTCGCGTTCGCCGACGAGGCGCGCGCCCCGCTCGTTCGCGCGACGGGCGACGTCGCCGACTGGTGCGCGGCCCAGATCGAGCTCTCCGGCCTCGACGCGTCGCGGGCGGCCCTCGCCGAGGCGGAGCTGCGCGCGCTGCGCGCCCAGATCAGCCCGCACTTCATCTACAACGCCCTGACCGCGATCGCCTCGTTCATCTCCACCGATCCACCCCGGGCGCGCGACCTCGTGCTGGAGTTCGCCGACTTCACGCGGTACTCGTTCCGTCGGCAGGGGGAGTTCACGACCCTGGCGGAGGAGCTGCGCAGCATCCATTCCTACCTGGAGCTGGAGCGCGCGCGCTTCGGAGAGCGCCTCACCGTGCGTCTGCGCATCGCGCCCGAGACCCTGGCCACCGTCATCCCCTTCCTCTCCGTCCAGCCGCTCGTGGAGAACGCCGTGCGGCACGGTCTCGAGCCGGGCGAGGGCGGAGGAGTGCTCACGGTGACCTCGATCGACGATGGCACGCACACCGAGGTCATCGTCGACGACGACGGGGTCGGAATGGACCCCGACGAACTGGCGGCCCTGCTCGATCTCGACGCGCCCTCGTCGCACGTCGGTCTGCGCAACGTCGACGCGCGCCTGCGCCAGCTCTACGGCCCCGCCGGTGGCCTGGTCGTCGAGACGAACGTGGGCGCGGGCACGACGGTACGCCTGCGCGTGCCCAAGTCGCAGCCGCTGCACGAGACGGTGCACGCGTGAGCGTCGAGGTCCTCGTCGCCGACGACGAGGCTCCGGCGCTGCGCGAACTCGCGGCGCTGCTGTCAGCCGATCCCCGCGTGGCGACCGTCCACACGGCGAACGGGGGAGCCGAGGCGCTGCGGGTGCTCGAACGCGGTGAGGTGGCGGTGGCCTTCCTCGACATCCATATGCCCGGGATCACGGGCTTCGACCTCGCCCGGGCGCTCTCGGGCCTGCGCGTGCGGCCCGCGGTGGTGTTCGTGACGGCCGACGACTCCGGTGCGGTTCGGGCGTTCGATCTCGAGGCGGTCGACTACGTGCTCAAGCCCGTCCGCGTGGAACGGCTCTCCCGCGCGCTCGGGCGGGCGCTCGCGGCCGGGGCGGGCGTCGATGCTGCCGAAGACGAGACGATCCCGGTCACGGTCGGCTCGAAGACCCGCTGGGTGCGGCGGGCCGAGGTGCGCTGGGTGCAGGCCAACGGCGATTACTCGCGGCTGTACACCCCCGGTGGCGACCACCTGGTGCGCGTTCCCCTGTCCGATCTCGCCGAGCGATGGGCCGACGCCGGCTTCGTGCGGGTGCACCGGTCGTACCTCGTGCACCGCGATGCGGTCGTCGAGATGCGCTTGTCGGGCACCGCCCCCACTCTCGCCCTGAGCGACATCGAACTCCCCGTCAGCCGTCGGCTCGTCGCGGCCGTGCGCGAGGCGCTGCGCGGATGAGGTGGCGTCCGGAGCCCCTCGGTCGAGGCGACCGGGGGATGCCATGAATCCCGAGTCGCGTCCGCCCCCGCGCGTGCGGGTCACGGCATCCACCGCGGGACGCGTGACGAGAGCGCCCACGCGCGGGTTCGCGCTGCCCGGCCGGGTCGCCGACGAGGCCGACGCGGTCTTCTCGCGCGGTCTCGTGCGCGCGCAACTGCGGCTGGCGATCGGGTGCGTCACGGCGTTCGTGGTCATGGCCGCGGCGCTCACGGGGGTGATCGCGGCCCTCCCGGCCCTCGGCGACCCGGTGCTGTGGTCGGTCCCGATGTCGTGGCTGTTGCACGCCTACGGCTTCTACCCGCTGATCCTCGTGTTCGCGCTCATCTACGCCCGCGCGGCCGCCCGCAACGAGCGGCGCTACCGCCAGCTCACCGAGCCGGGGGACGCCGCGTGAATCCGGTGTTCGACCTGACGGCGGTCGGCCTGTTGGTGGTGATCACCGCCGTGCTCGGGTTCGCCGGTATCCGTTCCTCCCGCACGCGCAGCGACTTCTTCGTCGCCTCGCGCAGTGTCGGAAGCCTCTGGAACGCGTCCGCCATCAGCGGCGAGTATCTCTCGGCGGGCACGTTCCTCGGGCTCGCGGGGCTCGTGCTGCTCTCGGGGGCGGAGGGGTTCTGGTTCCCGATCGGCTACGCCGCGGGATACCTGCTGGTGCTGCTGTTCGTCGCGGCCCCGCTGCGGCGCAGCGGCGCCTACACGATCCCCGATTTCGTCGAGGCTCGCTTGGAGTCGCGCGGCGCCCGGAGGGTCACCAGCGTCGTCGTGCTCGTGATCGGCTGGCTGTACATCGTGCCCCAGCTGCACGGGGCGGCGCTCGCGCTCGGGGTCGTGGCCGACGTCCCGCCGTGGACGGGCGGGGTGGTGGTGGCGGTCCTGGTCGCCGCGATCGTCGCCGCCGGGGGAATGCGCGCGATAACCGCGGTGCAGGCGTTCCAGTACTGGCTCAAGCTCACGGCCCTGCTGGTGCCCGCGGTTTTCCTGCTCGCGGCCTTGTCGGGCGGCGCCCGCGACATCGATCCGGTGCAGGTCTTCCCCGTCGAGAGCGGACCGGGAGCCCTCGACGTTTACGCGACCTCGTCGCTGCTGCTCGCTCTCCTGCTGGGCACGATCGGCCTGCCCCACGTGCTCGTGCGGTTCTACACCAGCCCCGACGGGGCGTCGGCTCGGCGCACGACGGTCGTGGTCATCGTGCTCATCGGGGCGTTCTACGCGGTTTCGTCGACCATGGGTCTTCTCGCGCGCATCGTCGCCCCCGACCTCGCGGTCGCCGGGGTGGCCGACACGGTCGTTCTGGCCCTGCCCTCGCGCGTGTTCCCCGGCCTCGTCGGCGAACTGCTCACGGCGCTGCTCGTGGCGGGAGCGTTCGCGGCCTTCCTGGCGACGACGTCGGGAATCGTCGTCTCGCTCGCCGGAGTGGTCAGTCAGGACGTCTTCGGTGGCGGGGTCCGCTCCTTCCGCGTGTCGGCGGTGCTGTGCACCGTGGTGCCGCTCGCCGTCGCTCTGCTGACGGAGCCCGCGGGCCTGGTGGCGAGCGTAGGGCTGGTGTTCGTCTTCGCCGCCTCGACCCTGTCGCCCGTGCTGCTGCTCGCGGTGTGGTGGCCGCGCCTGACGGCGCGCGGGGCGGTGGCCGGCATGGTCGTGGGGGCCGTGTCGTGCGGTGCCGCCCTGCTGGCGGGTGGGATGCTGCGCGGTTCGGGCGGGTGGGCCGTGGTGTTCGCTCAGCCCGCGGCGTGGGCCGTTCCGCTCACGACCGCGGTCATCGTGGTCGTCTCGCTGCGCGATCGCGGCGGCGTGCCGGTGCGCGTGGAGCGCTATCTCGCGCGGCTGCACACGCCGGACGCCTGACTCACCCGCTCCCCCGCCGTGGGCGGAAACCGAGGTCGAGGTGCGGCGTCCGCGCCCGCCGGCTCAGGAGCGGGCGCGATGCCGCCGGACGGCGGCCCGGTTCGCGCACCGCACCGAGCAGTAGCGCTGACGGCCGTTCCGCGTGACGTCGACCACCACCCGGTCGCAGGGCTCCGATGCGCAGCGGCCGAGGCGGTCCATCCCGCGGGTGACGAGGTGCAGCGAGGTCCCCACCGAGATGACGGCCGCGAGCACGCGCGGCAGCGCCTCGTCGCTGTCGCGGTAGTGCAGGTGCCACCCCTCACCGTCGTGATCCGTGAGACGCGGATACGCCGCGACGGCGGCCATCTGCTCATTCAGCAGCGCGGCCCGTCCGGCCGGATCGGCCTCATCCACGACGCGCAGCCACTCGTCGATGACCGCTCGCGTCCTCTTGTGATCGTCGGATGCCACGGGGAAGCGCATCGTCATCCCCATCTCGATCGTCCGCTCCTCGATCCCCGCGCGGTCGTCCGGCCACTCGTTCGCGAGCGAGGCGGCGAGCAGGACCGCGTACTCCCCGTAAGGGTTGAGATGCATAAGGGCATTACAACACGCTGGGATCATGACCGCCTCCCGAACCCGATCGGCCGCCGCCGCGGCATCCGTCCACGAGCACGGCTGGGTCACCGAATCGGTGCACGCCACGAGCGCCGGACGCGTGCGATACGTGCGCTGCGCGGGGTGCGACGCCTGGCGCGTGGATGCCGATGCGGCGGCGGCGATACCGCCCACCGCCGTCTCGCGTGTCATCGCGTGACGTCGACGAGGCGTCGTCTGCTGCTCGGCGTCGGAGGGTTCGCGACCGTGTGAGGCGCCACCCGTCGGGGCCACCCGCACGGTAGCGTCGAGGAGGACCGTCGACGGAGGACGCATGGATGCCCTGAGCCTGTTCGCCACGATCGCGGGAGCGGTGCTGGTGATCGCCCTCGTGCTGCACGTCTGGTACGCGATCGGGTTGTCGCGCGTGATCGCCGCGCACGGCGGCGAACCGTGGCGCGCGTGGGTGCCGCTCGTGAACGAGGCGGAGGTCTTCCGTCTGGGCCGCCTCGATCCGGTGCGGGCCGTGCTGCTGATCGTCCCGTTCGTCAACGTCTACGGGCTCGTGTTGAAGGCGACGGCGGCGAACCGACTGGGCCGGGCCAGCGGTCGCGGGGCCGGGACGACGGCTCTCGCCGTGGTCCTGGCGCCCGCGTGGGCGATGGTCCTCGCGCGGACCTCGGAAACGACGGATGCCGAGCCCTCGGCGCGCCCGCAGATCGCCCTCGACGAGTCGGACCCCGCCGTCGGGACCGCGGGACCCATCGCGGCGGTCCCCGGAGCTCCGGCTGCCGCCGCCGCGGGCGGCCGACGCGGCGCCTCCCAGCACGATGAGCCGTACGCGCCCCCCGTCCTGCCCGGGCCCCGCGAGATCGGTGCGAGCGCGCAAGCGGCGATCGTCGAGCCGGCCGCGACGACCGACCTCGACGGCGGGGCGGGAGCGACCGCGACGTCGTCGAGCGCCGCACCTACCTCGGCGGCTCCGTCGATCGCTGCAGCTGCGCCGGCGGCTCCGGTGACGCGGATCCCCGAAGCCGTGTCGACGGGGTTCGCCGCAGCGCCGCCCGCGGCCGCCGATGCGCAGCCCTCCGGCGAACAGCCCTCTGACGCGCAGCCCTCCGGCGCGCAGCCCTCCGGCGCGCAGCCCCACGACCTGACCGACGGTCGCGGCGACCGCGTGTCGGAGACCACGGACTCCACGGCCGAACGCTCCGCCGGGCGCACCGACGTCGCCGCTCCCGTCGACGAGTCGACGCAGACGGCGCGTCCGCGCTCGCGCCGCCGGGGGGAGTGGACCCTCGCTCTTCCCGACGGAGCCGCGGTCTCCCTCGCCGGCCGCACCGTGGTCCTGGGGCGCAAGCCCTCGAACGCCGACGAGGCGGTGCAGTACGTCGCCGTGCACGACGACAGCCGCACGATGTCGAAGGAGCACGCCCGCCTCGACTGGACCGTCACCGGCTGGACGATCACCGACCTCGACTCCACCAACGGCGTCACCCTCGTCCACGACGACGGGCGCGTCGAACGCCTCCCCGGCGGCGCCACGGCTCCTGTGCCGACCCGCTTCCGTCTCGGCGACGCCGACCTCCGGCTCCGTCCGACGGCGGGCTGAGCGCGGCGCGACGATGGCCGCGGGGTCGATCACGGGGTCGCCCTCGCGTCTGCTCGACGGACGTGTCGATGACGCGAGCCGTCGGCGCGGCTGCACCGGACGCGACGGGGGGCGCGGGGTCGCGCTGGATGGCGCGGACTCCCGTGCGGCCGGGTAGACACCATCGGGCGGCGGACGTGCCGCCGGATCTCAGTCGGTGGCGGTGTCGTCGCCGTACAGCCCGCGCCCGGTCGGCGCCGGACGACGGGAGGCCGTGTCGTCACGTCGGCGACTGACGAACACCGCCATCGCCCCGATCGCGCCCAGCAGCACCAGCGCTCCCGCGCCGATACCGGTCGCCATCGTGATGGCCGCGGCATCCGGACCCGGACCCACCGCGATGCTCACCGGGGTCGGGGTTCCACTCGGCTCGGGCGAGGCGGACGAGGAGACGAACGGGCTCGAGGGTCCGCGAAGGCCCGATCCCGGGACGAGCACGATCGCGTCGTAAGGCTGCACCACGCCCCATCCCGAGGTGTTCGACCGTGCGTCGGGCTGCCCCCGCACCGCGGTCGCCTCGAGGCGGTACGCCCACTGGTCGGGCGTCTCGTCGGGGTGCGCTGACGCGACAAGCGCGGCGGCGGCCGACACGTACGCGGCCGCGTAGCTGGTCGCGGGTTGATCGCTCGACACCACGCAGTCGCCGCCCTGCGGCCACGACGAGGCGATGGCCTGGCCGGGGGCCGACAGCTTCACGTGCGATCCTCGGATGCTCGCGCTGGTGACGACGCTCGCCGAGTTGGTGGCCGCGACCCCGATCGCTCCGCGGAAACCGGCCGGGTAGCGCACGCCGTCGGAGTCGTCCTCCTCGACGGCCGCTTCGGAGTCGCGGTTGCCGGCACTGGCGACGACGAGACTGCCGCGATCGCGTGCATAGGCGACGGCCGAGGCGAGGTTCCCGTCCTCCGCGGTCGTGCTCATCGAGACGTTGATGATCTGCGCGCCGAGGTCGGCGGCGATCCGGATGCCGTCGGCCATGCGCGCGGTGTTGGGGCCGAACCCCGCGTCCTTCTGCTGCTGCGACGTGCCGGCGAACACGCGGATCGGGAGGATCTTGGCATCCGGAGCGAGACCCTGCACCCCCGAATCCGGGATGATCTGCGCCGCGATCTGACCGGCGATGACCGTACCGTGGCCGTAGTAGTCGGTCCGTGCGACGGCGTCGGTCCCGTCGGGCACGAGATTGATCCCCGGGAGCACGGAGGCGTCGAGGTGGGGGTTCGGGGCCACGCCGGAGTCGACGACGGCCACCACCACGCCTGCGCCCTTGGTGATCTCCCACGCGGCGGCGCTCTGCAGCTGCCCGAGGGCCGGCGGCGTGTCGGAGACGCGCGTCGAGGCGACGCAGCCGTCATCCGAGGCCGCGAGCACGGGAACGGTGCCGATGCGGCTCGCGATCGGGGCGGCGTTCGCGACGGAGGGCGCTCCCGAGACCGCGATCCCCACGACGAGGGCGAGCGCGCCGAGACGCGCGGCCCCGACGCGACGGATCACTTCGCCTCCGGGGTGCGCTGCGCGGCGCTCTCGCTCAGCGACGGGCCGGTCGCCAGCAGGGCCGTCCACCCGTCGGGGATCGAGCCGATGTCGCCGGACGAGTAGCCCAGCCGGGCGATGGTCTCGTCGTTCGCGTTCGGTAGCGGATAGGCGGTGCCCGTGGCATCCACCAGGGTCAGCACGCTGGTGCTCTGGTCGCCGCGTCCGCCCGCGCGCACGAGGGCGCCATGGCTGGGGTCGACACGCACGCCCGGTGAGACGGTCGTCGAGACCGGCTGCGTGGCCAGGGTGGTCACGGCCTGCCCCTCGCCGCCCTCGAGGACGGCACAGGGGCGCTGACCGCTCGGGACCGTCTCGAAGCCCGTCGACGGCCACTGGTCGCCGATGCCCTTCGAAGCCGTCGCCAGGCCGCGGATCTCGCTGCCGGTCACCTCGGTGACCTCGCCCTTGAGGGCGCTGCCGCTGCCGAGCTGATACAGCTGCCACGCGAGCGGGGACAGGGTCTCGAGGACCCCACCGGTCTGCACGAGGAACCGCTCGTCCTCGGGGGCGCCCGCCTGACGCACGACCTGGCCCACGCGCAGCGACGTGCCCGAGACGCTCTCGCCGTAGTTCTTCAGCGTGATCGGGGTCAGCGCGGTGCCCGCGGTGAAGAGGTCGAGCCACGACGCCGGAACCGTGATCGGGTCGAGCGCGGAGATGCCCGCGGCGCGCAGGACGGCGTCGGGATCCTCGCTCGACACGGCGAAGCTCCGCTCACCCCGGATGACGTGCAGGATGCCGTCGACCGACACGACGACGGCTCGTTCCGGCGCGGGAGTGGGGCCGGTCGACGTCGAGATGCGCACGTCGAGCGACGCGTCGTCGGACACGCACGCACTCCACCCCGTGTTGACCAGGCCCGACACGGGCGGCAGCTCGTCGGGGGCGCCGGTGATGCCGAGCGTGTCGCCGACGGGGGTGCCCGCGAGGGTGGCCTGGTCGGTCGAGATCACGCCGTATTCGTTCGCCGGGAGCAGCAGACGGGCGCTGGCGGTGTTGATGACAGGGTGCAGGGTGCCGTCGACGGTGACGAAACGGGCGCCGGTGTCGGAGACGAGCACGAGCTTGCCGTTCTCCCATCCGGTGGGAAGCCCCGGGCGGATGAGCCCGTAGAAGACCCCGACGAGAACCACGATGACCGTGAGCGCGATCGCGGCGATGACGGCGCGCAGGGGAGCGGTCGGCTGCAGTTCTTTGCCGCCCGGGGCTCCGCTGACGAAGGCGGTGAGCAGGCGGCGGCGCGAGAAGTTCTGCGCCTCGATCAGATCGCCCTTGGTGGCCATCGCGTCAGGCCAGCCCGGCCGAGATGACCGCGAGCGGCAGCAGCGCGGCGAGCACGAGCAGTTCCGCGGTGTCGGCCACACGGATGAGGCGCAGACGGGTCTTCGGCGCGAGCAGGGTGATGGTCACGACGCTGACGGTCGCGATGAGCAGCACGACCAGGATGCCGACCCGCAGCCCCGGCTGCGCGAGAGAGGCCACGACGCCCGCGACGACGAGCCCCAGGATGCCGGTGGCCATGACGGTCAGGACGCCCGAGCGCGCATAGGTCTGCCGTGACGGGAACATCATGCCGGCGAAGGCGAGGGCGCACACGAGCGCACCCGTGGCGTTCTGGGCCGCGACGAGGGGAGTGGCGACCAGGATCGCCGCCGCGAGGGCCAGGCGCAGCGCGATGAGGATGCGCTTGCCCTGCGCGACGCGGGCGGCGACGTCATCGGCGTCGATCGGCTGCGGGTCGGCGAAGATCTCGACGTCGTTCTGCGGGGAGGCCACGCGCAGGCGGGTGGTGCTCATCGCAAGCCACGGCAGAGCCCCCGCGAGCGTCGCGACGATTCCGACCATGAGCGTCCACACCGTCGGGGCCGGGAAGAACGCGGCGAGCGTGCCGGTGACGCCGAGCGCGCCCCCGGCGACGAGCGGGGTCAGTTGCAGCTCGGCGCGCTCGCGGGTGAGCGCCAGGGCGACGCCGGCGATCACGAACGCCCCGCCTCCTGCGGCGGCCAGCGGCCAGCCCCACATGTCGAACGAGGCGGGGATCGCGAGGAACCCTGCGACGGCGGCGAAGACGGATGCCGCCATGCCGAGCCCCTGGCCGGCCTCGCGCTGACCGAGCCGGGCGACCACGGCCGAGACGACGAGCAGCACCACGGCACCGCCACCGGCGACGAGAGCCCCGAGCGGCAAGGCGCGGCCCGCGGCGAGCAGCAGCACCGCGCACACCCCGAGCAGGGCGAGGCTGACGGCCAGCGCGGTGCGAGCGTTGTCGCGCGTGGTCCACGGGCGGTTCTGCTGCGCGGTGGCGTCGATGACCGCCTCGACGATGTCGTCGTAGACGCGGGGCTGCGCCACGAGTCCTCCGCGCACCAGGGTGAGCACCTCGCCGTCGACGATGCCCTGGGCCGAGGCGCCGAGCGAGGGATCGACGGTGGACCCGTCGGCGCGCTGCAGGGCGTACCCGGCGGAGGTCATCGATGCGTCGAGAACCCCGAGCGAGCGGGCGAACCCGGGCAGGAACTCGATGACGGGCACCTGTGCGGGAATGGCGATGTCGAGCCGCCGCCCCTCGCTCTGCACGGAGAGTCGCAGCAGCGCTCGTGTCGCGTTCATGACGTCAGCCATCCGCGGCCCCCTCTTTCCGGACCGAAGCCCCCTGCGGTCAGACCTCGAAATCCTATCGCCGCGGGTCGCGGCGGCGGTCGAGCGCCGAGCGGTGATCGCTCACCGCTCGGCGTTCAGCGCTGCGTGTTCGGCGTCGGCCGCTCAGCGCCGAGCCGGTCACTGGAAGCGCGCGGCCGACGCCCGGTCGGCCGAGACGTAGTCGTCGGCGATCGAGTCGGTGGCGTTCGAGATGCGCGACAGTGCGTCCCGCATCTGCTCGAGAGTGGCGCTCCACTGCTGCTGGGCGTTGTTGTAGGCCGCCTGAGCGGTGCCCTCCCAACTCCCGCGCAAGCGCGAGACCTCGGCATCCAGTCCGCCGAGGGCGGCGTCGATGCGCGCGCTCTCGGAACGCAGCCGCGCGGCGGCGGCGTGCAGGGCTTCGGGGGTGACGCGGAGATCGCCCATCTCACTCTCCTCCTAGCAGCGAGCCGAGGCCCTGGATGGTGGTGCGGTGCTGCTCCTCGACCGCTTCCTGGTCGCTCGCGGTCGCGCGCAGGGCCGCGCTGAGGGTGACGAGCACGTCGTTCAGACGGGTGGCCCCGGCCGTCCACTCGTTCACGAGCGCGTTGTACGAGCTCGCCGCGTCGCCGGACCAGTTGGCGGCGAGCTCGTCGAGTTCGGCGAGTACGCGGCGGGCGCTGTCGCTGATGTCGGCGTGCGCGCCCATCACCACTTCGGCGCCACGGACGAGCGCGCCCTCTTGGGCGGAGATGCGATCAGACATCGTCTTCCTTCTTGTCGGTCAGGGTCATCGGGCGACGAGGGTCACTCGTCGCGGCCGCCGGCCTGGGCGTTCTCGGACCGGGGACCGATCTCTTCGTCGTCTTCCATGCGCGGGGCGATCGGACCCGCGAGACCGCGTGCCTCGTCCTTCTTGCGCTCGGAGCGGGAGCCGGGGCCGCCCATGCCGCCCACGCCGCGCGATCCGGCACCCGCGGTGCGGCCGGTCCCGGCCGCTCCGGCGCCGGAACCACCAGCGGCGCCCACGCCGGCACGTCCGTTCGCCGCAGCTGCACGACCGCCGGACGTGCCCGTGGCCGAGCCACCCGCTCCGCCGACACCACCGGCGCGCGTGCCCGCGGCGCCGAGGCCGCCCGCTCGCGCACCGGCGCCACGCGCGGTTGAGTTGGCCGAACCCGTGCCCGCCGCGCCGAGACCGCCGACGCCGCGCGTTCCGAGACCGGCGCCGGCACCGGGCCGTCCGAGCAGACCGCCGGATCGTGCGCCGCCGGCGCCACCTGCGCCAACCGAACCGCCCGCGGGTCCGCCGAAGAGACGGCCACCGGGCACGCCCGGTGCTCCTGCTCCGCCGCCGACGCGTCCGAGCGCGAGCGCCCCGCCGCCGCCGGCGATGAGCCCCGCTCCCAGGCCCGAACCGAGACCGGCTCCGGGACCACCGGGCGTCCCGACGAGTCCGCCGCCCCCGCCGCCGGGAACCATCGGAATGCCACCGGGGAGAGTGGGGCTCCCACTGATTGGGCCGTCGGGTGTGGGGTCGGGCGGGACGTTGCCGATGTCGATCGGCGGCTGCCCTCCCGGGGTCTGGCCGGGAGGGTTCGGGAACGGCCCGTACTCGCTCGGGGGAGGCTGGAGGCCGCCGCCGCCACCACCGCCCCCGGGAGGCGGAGTGGCGGTGCCGCCACCGTTTCCGCCACCGGCAGCGCCGCCGCCGGACATGTCCCAGTCGGGGTAAGACTCGAAACTGCGTTGCTGGGCGCCGTATCCGCCGGCCGGTACTTCCGAAGAAGAGGGTGAGCTCGTGGGTTCGGAGGAGATCACCGTCGACGAGAAGGCCGGCGGCTCCCTCATCTCGATGGCATCCATCTGATCCGAATGCTTCTCGACGGCCGTACGTGCGGCCTCTTCGCGCTGTGAGGCCATGTATCCGTTGATGGCACGACTTGCGCCTTCACCGGCGAGGAACGCCACCGGTCCGAAGACGATCGACGCGCCCGCGGCCGCCCCGCGGACCATCGCCTCCTGGTTGCCGTTCATCTCGCCCGGAGGCAGTGACGCGGCCGAGTCCCGCGCCTGGCGACGCACATCGTTCGCATCGATGAGGCGCTCGTTGACATGGTCGCGCAGATATTGGATTTGCGCATCGACCTCGGTGACCGAGGCCGCGAACTTCGCTCGCGCCGCATCTCCGGCATCCCCGCCGATGCCGGTGTCTTTCGACGCCGCATCGAGGACCTGCCTCAGCGCTTCGAGGGCGTTGGCCAGCTCGTAACGGGTTGGCATGTCCCACGGAACGCCACCCTCCGCGAGGTTCTGCAGGCGCTGTTCCCACGTACCTGTCACGGTGTGTTCCCCTTTCCGGCCTTGCGGCGCTGGGCGATGACGATGAGCACAACCACGACGGCGGCCACCACGATGAGGACACCGATGCCGGTGACGACCCAGACGACGAGAGAAGCCATGTCGAAACCGGAGGACGGCGGAGCGGTGTCTCCGTACTGATCCATGCTGCGAGGGATGGTGACGGGGACGAAGCCCTCGGTCTTCGCCGTGTCGATCTGCTCCGGCGTCGGTACACCCACCTGTTTGCTCAGGAGAGGCGATTCATCCGGGAAGGTGGTCGGGTCCACGCTGAGCAGAGTCGGGAGCCACGCGGCCCCGTAGCCGTAACCGTCTTCGGTGCGCGCCGGATCGTGCTGCGTGCCGTTCGTGGTCGCGATCAGCGATTGAACGAGTTGGTCACCGGTGGCCTCGGGGTATTTCTGCGCGGCGAGGGCGAGCATGCCCGCCACCATGGGCGCGGCGAATGACGAACCCACGGCTGCACGCGAGGAGTTCCAGTCGCCGTCGATCCCGACGGTCGGCAGATTGACGCCCGCAGCGACGACATCGGTCGTGGGCACGACGAAGGGCGCACCGGCCCCGTCGGTCTGGACGGCGCCTTCACGGTCGATCGCGGTGGCGGCGATGACACCGTTGAAGCTCGCCACGTCCGTTCCGCTGTCCACGGGAGTGTCGGCGTTGGGTGTGCCCACGACGATCGTCACCCCGCGCGCGAGGGCGTACGCGATGGCCGGTGCGTCGTTCTCGTACGCCCTCCTCTGAACCGACGTCGTGATGATCTCGGCCCCCTCGTCCACGGCCTTCTTCACCGCGTAGCCGAACATCGAGACGTCGTCGTCCGTGTTCGGGCGGCAATAATCCTCCTCCCGAAGGTCGAGGGTGCCGTATCCGTAGAAGGTCACATCGGCGTCGGGGGCGATACCGCGGATGCCGCTCGCGCCGGCGCCGTTGCCGATGAGCAGGGCGGCCATCGTGGTGCCGTGAATGGAGGGTTCGGTCGCCGTCTCGGACACCGGTTCGGTGCGGGACTCGCAGATCTGGGTGTCGCTGACGGTGAGGTTGCGTCCCTCGAAGATCGGCAGGTCGGGATCGATCTGCGTGTCGATGACGGCGATCTTGACGCCCGCCCCGGTGATTCCGGAGTCGTGCGCGGCCTGCACCTCGTACGTGTCGTACCACCAGTCGTAGTCGCCCCCGGCCGCAGCCTGCGCAGCCGGTGCGACGCCCGCGCCGGCGAAGACGCCGACGATCAGCGCGCCCCCCAGCGCGCGCAGGGCCCGGCGACGGCGTCGGGTCACTGGGGTCCTCCGCCGAGAACGGAGCGCACGCCCGCCGCACCGCCGGTGGGCGCCGGCTGAGCGGGCGCCGCGGTGGGCTCCGAGGCCGACTCGACGATCGAGAGGGCGTTCTGCGCCATGGCCGAACCCGAGGTGTCGGTGTCCTGGAGCGACTGCGCAGCCTGTGACAGGGCGTCGGCGCTCCCGGCCACCATCTGACGCAGCTTCTCCACCTCCGAGGCCAGCTCCTGCGCGCGCTGGCGGACGCGATCGGTGAACGCCGCCGCGGCCGGCTCGGTGCCGTTGCCGTCGACGATCTCGATGGCGCCCGCGGAGGGAAGCTCCTCCGGTACCTGCGTCAGCTGCAGGACGCGCTGGATGGCGAGGTCGAGGTTGAGGAAGATCGAGTCGGCCATGGGGGATCACTCGTTTCTCTGTGATCGGGATGCGAGGGGATCGGGCTCGTGAGCGACGAGGCGCACGAGCCCAGAGAACCGGCGGCCGCCGCAGCGACCGCCGGTCCGGAGTGGTTCAGGCGAAGCGGCCCGCGGCCGACTTGTCGGTCGAGGTGTAGCCCTGGGCGATCTCGTCGGTCTTGCCGGCGATCTGCTGGAGCAGCTCGTTCAGGCGGGTGATGGACTGGGTCCACTGCGCCTGGGCCTGGTCGTAGGCGGTCTGCGCCTCACCATCCCAGGACGCGCGGAGGGCGTTGACCTGCGACTCGAGCTCGTCGAGACGGGTGCGGATGCCGGAGGCGCCGTTGCGGATCTGACCGGAGAGGGCGATGACCTGCTCGGGACGAACGGACATGGACTGCATGAGAGTTCCTTCTTTCGTGTCGAGCGGGTCAGCCGAGCAGCGAGCCCAGGTTGCCGATGGTCTGCTGGTGCGACTCTTCCGACGCCGCCTGGTCGCGCTCGGTGCCGCGGAGGGCGTCCTCGAGCGTCACGAGCACGTTGTTGAGCTTGGTCGTCTCTTCGTTCCACCGCTGCATGAGCTGGGTGTAGGAACCGGCTGCGGCGCCGGTCCAGAACCCGGCCACCTGGTCGAGTTCGCTGCGGACTTTGCGCACCTGCTCGTCGATGCCCGACTTCGCGGTGTTGACCGCTTCGGCCCCGCGACGAAGCGCACCCTCCTGGGCTGCGATGAGATCTGCCACGTTGTCTCCTCGATGTTCCTCCGGGGCGCGCCCGGGCGTTGCGGATCGTGTCTGCACGCACGGGGATCGGCCCCGAGCGCGGGATCGATGGAGTGACCGGAGCCCCCCACCGACCTTTGAACTTACGTAATGCTCGACGAAGCGACAACCCTCTTGCGCTTTTTGAAAGATGACAAAACTCTCATCTTTATTCCCGGTGATGAATGGAAACACGCGACCGCCTCCGCCGGGCGGATACGCTGGTGCGGTTGAGCCGGCCCTCGGGTCGGTGGCGCGAGAACGAGGGGGACCGTTGAGCGCGGAAGTGATGCAGGGGCGACGCGTCGCTCTCATCGATGGCGCGTCGAGATTCGACCTCGTGGTGCCGCTGCGTGCCGAAGTCCGCGATGTTCTTCGCGCCGCGGGCAGCCCGCTCGAGCGCGATGTGCGCGTGGTGGGGCTCTCGGGGCGCGAGATCGACCGCTCGACGACGATGACCGCCCTCGAGGACGGAGTCGTCCTCGTCCTGGTCGACCCCGCCGCCACGGTCGACCCGGTCGATCGGCGCGCGACACGGGTGCCGATCGCGGCGCGCGCGACGGCCGTGTGGATGGTGATCGCCGCGGCGGGCGGCATCTTGGCCTTCCTCCGTCTGCTCGGCGCCGACACTCTTCCGGGCGAGGTGCGCACTCCCGTCGCCGCGCTGGCCCTGCTCGCGGCTCTCGCGGCCGTCGCGGTGTTCTCGCTGCGCGCGCGGGCGCGCACGGCGACTCTCGCCCCCGTCGTGTCCGTCGCCGCCCTCGCGTTCGGCGGGGGAGTGGCGATCGTGCCCGATCTTCCCGCGTCGTCCGTGCAGGTCGCGGTGTTCACGGGTCTTCTCGCTGCGTCCGTCGTCACCGGGGTCGCCGGAGTGATGGGCGCCACCCAGACCCTCCGCGCGCAGAGCCGCACCGCGACGATCATCTCCGCCGTGCTTGCGGCCGTGTGGGCGCTCGCGCTCCTGCTGCACCTCGACCCCTCGGCCCCCGCCGCCGTGACCCTCGGACTCGTTCCCGTGGCCCAGCGCATCCTGCAGTCGAGCCTCGTCGACGTCGAGCCCGGCACGTTCATCGACTACGCACGCTTCCAGAGCACCCGATGGACGGTGCGGCAGAGCCTGCCCGACGAGGTGCGCACGATCGAGGCCGACGACGCCGACGCCCTCGTCGAGCGCTCGACCGCACGGTTGACGGTCGGGGTCGTGCTCCTCGTCGCGGCGGGGGCGGCCAGTGCGTTCGCCGCCCTGCCGACCTTCGCGGTCGCCGACCCTGTCGTTCTCGGCGGGCGCATCGCCCTCGCCGTCACGGTGGTGCTCGCGCTGCTGTTGAGTTCGCGAAAGAGCACGGTGCCCTTCCTGCGATGGGTGGCTCGATTCGGTGCCGTGGCGGTGACGGCGGCCGTGCTGACGGCCCTCGTGCCCACGATCGCGTCCGACATGCTCGTCGTCGTCGCCGGCGTCATCCTGGTCGCCGCCCTCGCCGCCGCCCTCCTCGTGGTCCCGGTGGGGCGCGGCCTGAGGTCGCTGGGATGGTCGCGCACGGGCGACGTGTTCGAGGCGCTCGCGACGGCCCTGTCGCTCCCGGCCGGTCTGCTGGCCGCCGGAGCGATCGAGGTCGCGCGTGCGATGATGGCGGCATGACGCCCTCGCCGCCGCTCGGCGCGCCCGCGACGGTGGGGGTGCGCCTTGGCGCCTTCAGCGTCGACGCCGCCCTCGTGGTCATCGCCGCCGGCGCGGCATCCCTCCTCGGATCGCCCGTCCTGGGGGCCGCGGTTGCCGCCGAGGCGCTGCTGGGCCTGTGGATCCTCCAGGCGCGTCGCGGTTTCGGCCCGGGCGCGCTGTTGTTCGGTCTGCGCACCTCGCGCGCCGAGGCTCCGCTCGTGCCCGGCGCGGGAAGGGCGTTCGTGCGCGGGTCGCTCGTGCTGCTCGGAGGTCTCGTCCTCGTCGCCGGAGCCTGGGTCGTCGTCGCGTCGGCCGCTTTCGACCGCTCGGGTTTGCGACGCTCCTGGGCCGACCGCGCGGCCGGCACCGTCCTCGTCGTCGCTCCCCGAGGGCGGCAGGAACAGGATGCCGACGACGCCCCCGCGCTCGCCGAACCCACCGTCCACGCGCGCCCCTCCGCCGGCCGCGAACCCCTGCGCGTGTCCGCCGCCGCCGCCGCGCTGCCCACCGCGCCGGCGTGGGACACCCCGCTGCTCGCCGTCGATGCGCCGGTTGCGACCGACGTTCCGGCCGCCGTCGACGCCCCCGCTGCGGCGGGCGGGCGTGCCCCCGTCGCCGCACCGCCCGCGCGGGCGGCGGAGGAGCCGATCGTCACGGGCGGCGTGGGCCGCGCGCAGCTGCTCGTGATCTTCGACACCGGTCAGCGCGAGCAGATCGACCTGCCCGCCTCGGTGAACTTCGGGCGCGCGCCGGTCGCGAGCGAGCCGGGCGACGTCCTGATCGCCGTCGACGATCCCGATCGTCTCATCTCGAAGACGCACCTGCGCCTCGAGCACGACGGCGAGACCGCGTGGGTCATCGACGCGGGTTCCACGAACGGCTCGGAGCTCATCGACGACGACGGAGCCGTCCACCCCCTGCAGCCCGGTGCGCGCACGCTGCTCGAAGACGGCACCCGGGTGCGTCTGAGCGAGCGCGTGTTCACCCTGAGCCGATTGATCGGAGGTCCGGTGTGAGCACGGGTCCGCGTATCGCCCCGCCATCGCTGCCCAACGGGCGGGTCGTGCTGCAGCCGCCGCCCGAGCTCGTTCCGAACGAAGGCGGCAGCGGCATCCTGACCTCCCTCCTGCCGATGCTCGGCAGCGTGGGCGCGATCGTCATGGTCACGATCTCGAACAGCGGCCCGACCGGTTTCCTCATCGGTGGCATGTTCCTGCTGTCGTCGCTGGGCTTCGTGGCCGTGAACGGGTGGCGCCAGCGCGCGCAGCGCAACGCCGAGGTGCTCGGCAACCGGCGCGAGTACCTCGCCTATCTGTCGGAGCTGCGCGAGACCGTGCGCGTGGCCGCGCGCAAGCAGCGTCGTCACGGCGGGTGGATCATGCCCGCCCCCTCGGCCCTGCCGTTCATCGCCGAGGAGCGCTCGCGCGTGTGGGAGCGTCAGCCCGGCGACGAGACGTTCCTGCTGGCCCGCATCGGCGTGGCCGATCAGCCGCTCAGCCTCACGCTCGAGGCTCCCGAGCTGCCGCCCCTGGCCCAGCTCGACCCCGTCGCGGCCTCCGCGGCGCACCGCTTCATGCTCACGCACGAGATCCAGCGCGATCTGCCGTTGGGCTTCCCGCTCGGCGAGTACGCGCGCATCGAGCTCGTCGGTCCCGACGAGGAGGCCGTGCGCAGCCTCGCCCGCTCGCTCGTCGCGTCGGCGGCGACGTTGCACGACCCCGAAGACGTCATTATCGCGGTCCTCGCCGGGCCCGCGCAGATCGGCGCTTGGGACTGGGTGAAGTGGCTGCCGCACGCGATGTCGTCGCGCGTGCAGGACCGCCTCGGCCCCGCGCGCATGATCGCGGCATCGCCCGACGAGCTGATGGACATGCTGCCCGCTCAGCTCGCCTCGCGCGCCCGCTTCACCCCCGGCGGTGGAATCACCCCGCACGTCGTCCTGGTGGTCGACGGCGTCGAGGCCTCCTCGAACGCCCCGCTCACCGGACTCGAGGGCGCGCAGGGCGTCACCGTCATCGACCTGCCCACGCGCTGGGACGAGCTCGACGACCCGGCCATCGCCCGCGTCGCCCTGGCGGACGCCCCGGTCGCCGTCCGCACGCGTCGCGGTGAGGCCGTGCCCGCCGTCGCCCCCGCCGAATTCATCGACGGCGCCGGTCGCGCGCAGTCCTTCGTCCCGGATGCCATGTCCATCGCCGAGGCCGAGGCGACCGCGCGCCGCCTCATGCCGTTGCGCCCCGCCCCGATGGTCGTCGTCGACGCCCCCACCGCGCAGGGCCAGGCGGAGCTGACCGAGCTCCTCGGCCTGCCCGACGTGCGCGCCGTCGACTTCGATCAGGCGTGGACTCCGCGCCTCGAGCGCGACCGCCTTCGCGTGCCGATCGGGCAGGAGCCCTCGGGCGCCCCGCTCGTGCTCGATCTCAAGGAGTCCGCCTCTCAGGGCATGGGCCCGCACGGCGTGATGGTCGGAGCGACGGGTTCGGGCAAGTCCGAGGTGCTGCGCACCCTCGTGCTCGCTCTCGCCATGACCCATTCGCCCGAGCAGCTCAACTTCGTCCTCGTCGACTTCAAGGGTGGAGCGACCTTCGCGGGCATGGCCGAGATGCCGCACGTGTCGGCGGTCATCACCAACCTCGGCAGCGAGCTCGCGCTCGTCGACCGCTTCCAGGACGCCCTGCAGGGCGAGGTCGTGCGCCGCCAGGAACTGCTGCGCTCGGCGGGCAACTTCGCCAACGTCGGCGAGTACGAGGCCGCACGTCGCGGTGGGCGCGGCGACCTGGTGCCGCTGCCGGCCCTGCTCATCGTCGTCGACGAGTTCTCCGAACTGCTCACGGCCAAGCCCGAGTTCGTCGACAGCTTCCTCAACATCGGCCGCGTCGGCCGTTCGCTGCACGTGCACCTGCTCCTGGCATCCCAGCGCCTCGAAGAGGGGAAGCTCCGCGGCCTCGACACCTACCTGTCGTACCGGATCGGCTTGCGGACGTTCTCGGCATCCGAATCCCGCACCATCATCGGCACCCCCGACGCCTACACGCTCCCGCAGGAGCCCGGCGTCGGCTTCCTCAAGAGCGACACCGAGAACCTCGTGCAGTTCCGCGCGGCCTACGTCTCCGGGCGCCCGCGGGGCACGGCCGGTGTCGATGTCGGAGGCGCCGAGTCCGTCTCGGGCGGCCCCGCCCGCGTCGAGGTGTTCACGGCTCTGGCCCAGCCCGACGACGACGGGTCGCCGGAGGAGGCGGATGCCGCGCCCGCGGCGATCGCGGCCCCCACGGCGGAGAAGCGCTCCACGTTCCAGATCGCGGTCGACCGCATGAAGGACCGCGGCCCGGAGGCTCACCAGGTGTGGCTGCCCCCTCTTGCGGAGCCGTCGCCGCTGGACGCCCTCATGCCGGATCTCGCCGAGGACCCCGAGCTCGGACTCGTGTCGCACCGCTGGCGCGGCGCCGGCGCGCTGACCGTGCCGATCGGACTCGTCGACATCCCGCTCGAACAGCGCCGCGACCACCTCACCGTGTCGCTCGGCGGCGCCGCGGGTCACGTGGCGATCGTCGGCTCGCCCCTGAGCGGCAAGTCGACGCTCGCGCGCACGCTCGTCTCGGCCCTCGCGCTGACCGGGACTCCGCGGGAGTTCCAGTTCTTCGTCCTCGACTTCGGCGGGGGCGGCTTCACCGCGATGCAGCAGCATCCGCACGTGTCGGGCGTCGCCACGCGTACGGAGCCCGAGGCGGTGCGCCGGGCCGTGGCCGAGGTGGAGGCCGTGCTCGACGCGCGCGAGCAGTACTTCCGCCGCAATGCGGTCGACTCCATCGAGACGTACCGTTCGCGCCGACGCGAGGGACGCCTCGACGACGGTTTCGGCGACGTCTTCCTCGTCATCGACGGCTGGTCGACCCTGCGCTCGGAGTTCGAGCCGCTCGAGGCGCGGGTGCAGACCATCGCCGCCCGCGGCCTCAGCTTCGGCGTGCACGTCGTCGTCACCGCGAACCGCTGGCTCGAGATCCGCGCCAACCTGAAGGACCTCATCCAGACGCGCCTCGAACTGCGCCTGGGCGACCCGACCGACTCCGACGTCGACCGCAAGCAGGCGGCGAACGTGCCCGTCGGTCAGCCCGGTCGTGGTCTCAGTGCGTCCAAGCTGCAGATGCTCACCGCGGTGCCGCGCGTCGACGGAGCCGACGATCCCGCCACGATCGCCGACGGCGTCGCCGACATGATCGGCCGCGTCGCGGCGGCGTGGCACGGCGAGCCCGGACCGAAGCTGCGTCTGCTGCCGGAGAACATCACGCTCGACGAGGTGCGCGCGCTCACCGAGCCCGGCGACGGCCGCATGCTGCTCGGCATCGAGGAGGCTCAGCTGGCGCCCTTCGGCATCGACCCCCGCGTCGAGCCGCACCTGTTCGTGTACGGCGACTCGGGCATGGGCAAGTCGTCGTTCCTCCGGGCGGTGGCGAAGGAGATCCAGAGGCTGTACACCCCCGCCGAGGCGAAGATCTTCGTGGTCGACTACCGCCGTGCGCTCCTCGGGGAGATCCCCGACGACTACCTCGGCGCCTACCTCACCTCGCACGATCTCGCGACCGGCGGCATGAACGACCTGGCGCAGTACTTCACCACGCGCATCCCGGGGCCCGACGTCACCCCGGCGCAGCTGCGGGAGCGCAGCTGGTGGAAGGGCGCCGAGGGGTTCATCCTCGTCGACGACTACGACCTCGTCGCCACGAGCCAGGGGAACCCTCTCGCCGTCCTCCAGCCGCTGCTCGCCCAGGCGGGCGACCTCGGCCTGCACGTGATCCTCACCCGACGCTCGGGCGGCGCGAGCCGCGCGGCGTACGACCCGATCATCCAGCGGTTCACCGACCTCGGCGTCACCGGCATCCTGCTCGGCGGCAACCCCGAAGAGGGGGCACTGATCGGCCGCGTCAAGCCGGAGCGCGCCGCTCCCGGCCGCGCGCAGATCGTCAGCCGCGAGCACGGGCTCGTGGCATCCCAGCTCGTGTTCTCGCCGCCGACGCACTGATCGAGCCGCTCCTCCCCAGCCGCCCCGTCATCCCCAGCAGATGGCGGGGCGGTGTCGGTGTCGGCGGCCCGGGTTACCGTGGAGGCGTGACATATCCCGGCGCCGCCCCCGAGTCGTACGCCGACGCGCCGCCCGAGTCGTACGACGTCCCCGACGATCCGTACGCCGGCGCGCAGTGGGACCCCGATCAGTTCGCGCCGCCCGACGATCTCGACGCGCCGCCGCCGCCGGTCGACCCCGCGTCGGCCTTCGCCCGCGCGGCCGCCGCCACGGGAACGGCCCGCGAGCTGCCGGCCGTCCGCGACTTCACCGGTCACGACCCGCGCGCGGTGCTGCACGAGGTCTACGGCTACGACGCGTTCCGGGGCGACCAGGCCGACATCGTCCAGCACGTGATCGACGGCGGCGACGCGGTGGTGCTCATGCCCACCGGTGGAGGAAAGAGCGTCACCTACCAGGTGCCCGCTCTCGTGCGGCCCGGAACGGGCCTGGTCGTCAGCCCCCTGATCGCCCTCATGCACGACCAGGTCGAGGCGCTCATCGCCAACGGCGTGCGCGCCGGCTACCTCAACTCGACGCAGGCGCCCGCCGAGCGCCAGGCCGTCGAGCAGGCGTACCTCGCGGGCGAGCTCGACCTCCTGTACGTCGCGCCCGAGCGGTTGAACGGCGCGCAGACCCTCGGGCTGCTCGCCCGCGGCCGCCTCAGCGTCATCGCGATCGACGAGGCGCACTGCGTGTCGCAGTGGGGTCACGACTTCCGCCCCGATTACCTCGCGCTCGGCGACCTCGCCGACCGGTTCCCCGGCGTTCCGCGCATGGCGCTCACCGCCACGGCGACGCCCGAGACAGCGCGCGAGATCGTGGAGCGTCTGCGGCTGCGCGACGCCCGTGGCTTCGTCGCGAGTTTCGACCGGCCCAACATCCAGTACCGCATCGACGCCAAGGTCGACCCGCGTCGTCAGCTGGTGCAGTTCATCCGCTCGCAGCCCGAGGGATCGGCGGGCATCGTCTACGCCCTCAGCCGCAAGACCGTCGAGCAGACCGCCGCCTATCTGGCGTCTCAGGGCCTCGATGCCCTCCCGTACCACGCGGGTCTCGACGCGTCCGTGCGCGCGGCGCACCAGTCGCGGTTCCTCCGCGACGACGGTGTGGTGATGGTCGCCACGATCGCGTTCGGCATGGGCATCGACAAGCCCGACGTGCGTTTCGTCGCCCACATCGATCTGCCCAAATCGGTCGAGGGCTACTACCAGGAGACCGGTCGAGCGGGCCGCGACGGCGACCCGTCGGTGGTGTGGATGGCCTACGGCCTGGGTGACGTCGTGCAGCAGCGCCGCATGATCGATCAGTCACCGGGCGACCGCTCCTACAAGATGCGCCTCGGCCAGCATCTCGACGCGATGCTCGCGCTGTGCGAGACGGTCGGATGCCGACGCCAGAACCTGCTCGACTACTTCGGTCAGCGCTCCGAGCCCTGCGGCAACTGCGACACCTGCCTCACCCCGCCCGACACCTGGGACGGCCTCATCGCCGCGCAGAAGCTGCTGTCGACGATCGTGCGTCTGCAGCGCGAGCGCGGGCAGGCCTTCGGCGCGGGCCACCTCATCGACATCCTGCGCGGGGCCAAGACGGAGCGCATCGCGCAGCAGGGCCACGACCGTCTGAGCACCTACGGTCTGGGAGCCGACCTGTCCGATCAGGACTGGCGCAGCGTCATCCGGCAGCTGCTCGCCCGCGGCATCATCGTTGCTCAGGGCGACTACGGCACGCTCGCACTGAGCGAGGCCTCTGCCGGGGTGCTGCGCGGAGAGACCCCCGTGCCGCTGCGTCGCGACGCCCTCGGCCGCACCGGTGGCGGCGGGGGGAGCCGTCAGCGCAAATCGAGCGCCGACGATGTCGCCCCCGACGATCGCGATCTCTTCGAGGCGCTGCGCGCATGGCGGGCCGAGAAGGCGCGCGAGCAGGGGGTGCCGGCGTACATCGTCTTCGGCGACGCCACGCTGCGCGCGATCGCCGCGGCGCGACCCGCCGCGGTCGGCGATCTCGACGGCATCACCGGCATCGGTGCCAAGAAGCGCGAGGCGTACGGCGAGGGCATTCTGACGGTGGTCGCGGCGAACTGACGCGGCCCGCCGGCGGGTCGCGCCCACGGAGCACCCTCTGGGCTCCGGCGACGTCGCCCGCGCCGCGCCGTGTCGTCCGCGCCGTGTCGTCCGTGCCGCGCCCGCCGCCGCCCGCCGCCGCGCTGCCGCCGCGCCATCCCCGCGCCCAGCGCACTCCCGGGAATGTTGACCCCCCACAACGACTCCAGGCGCGGGCGACCGGCCGCGTTGTGAACATCACACAGGATGTTTGAGCGGTCGTTGTGGGACACCTACCGTGGATGGCATCCCTTTGCAACGTCGAAAGGTGCCGAGAATGACCGACGCCGCCGTCCGTCCCACCACGCCCGCCACGAGCACGCGCACGCCCGTCGGGGGAGCGCCCACCGCCGCGCACACCGCGGCCGAGGCCGCCGAAGCCCGCATCGACACCGAGCGGGTCACTGATCTGCTGCTCGGTACGTGGGGCCACATCCGCCGCGAGGCGCGCGAGATGATCAAAGACCCCGCGCTCTGGCGCGATGACAGCCTCGGCATGGACGCGCACCGCGAGCGCACCCTCAGCCAGCTGCACCTCCTCGTGCAGAACAGGGCCGTGCACCGGGCCTTTCCGAAGCGTTTCGGCGGGGAGGAGAACAACGGCGCCAACATCGCCGGCTTCGAAGAACTCGTCGCCGCCGATCCCAGCCTGCAGATCAAGTCGGGTGTGCAGTGGGGCCTGTTCGGCTCGGCCGTGCTGCAGTTGGGCACGCGCGAGCACCACGACAAGTGGCTCCCCGGCATCATGAGCCTCGAGATCCCCGGCGCGTTCGCCATGACCGAGACCGGGCACGGCTCCGACGTCTCGGCCATCGGCACCACCGCGACCTACGACCCCGAGGCCGAGGAATTCGTCATCCACACGCCGTTCCGCGGCGCCTGGAAGGACTACCTGGGCAACGCCGCTCTGCACGGCAAGGCCGCCACGGTGTTCGCCCAGCTCATCACGAAGGGCGTCAACCACGGCGTGCACTGCTTCTACGTGCCGCTGCGCGACGACGAGGGGAACTTCCTCCCCGGCATCGGCGGCGAGGACGACGGCCTCAAGGGCGGTCTGAACGGCATCGACAACGGGCGGCTGCACTTCGACCAGGTGCGCGTCCCCCGCACGAACCTCCTCAACCGCTACGGCGACGTCGCTGCCGACGGCACGTACTCGAGCGAGATCGCGAGCCCCGGCCGCCGGTTCTTCACGATGCTCGGCACGCTCGTGCAGGGGCGCGTCTCGCTCGACGGCGCGGCCGCCTGGGCGTCGGCCATCGGCCTCACGATCGCGATCACCTACGGCAACCAGCGCCGTCAGTTCGATTCGGGCAGCGGCACCCCCGAGGTGACTTTGCTCGACTACGGCAAGCACCAGCGACGTCTTCTGCCGCGCCTGGCCACGACCTACGCCCAGATCTTCGCGCACGACGAGTTCCTGCAGAAGTTCGACGGCGTCTTCAGCGGCGCGCTCGACACCGACGCCGACCGCGAAGACCTCGAGACGCTCGCGGCCGCCCTGAAGCCCCTGTCGACCTGGCACGCGCTCGACACGCTGCAGGAGTCACGAGAGGCGTGCGGCGGCCAGGGCTTCCTCTTCGAGAACCGTCTGGTGGGCCTGCGCGCCGATCTCGACATCTACGTCACCTTCGAGGGCGACAACAACATCCTGCTGCAGCTCGTCGGCAAGCGTCTGCTCGCCGACTACGCGAAGCAGTTCAAGGGCAAGGATGCCAAGCAGCTCGCCGCCTTCGCGGTCGGCCAGACGGCCGGCAAGCTCTTCCACGGCGCGGGCATGCGTCAGCTGGGTCAGGCCGTGAGCGACTTCGGCTCGACCGCCCGCTCGGTCGAGAAGGGACTGCGCGCCGAACAGCAGCACGAGCTGCTCGCCGACCGCGTGCAGCAGATGATCGCCGACATCGCGGGGCGCCTGCGTCCGGCATCCAAGCTCTCGCGCGAAGACGCGGCGGCGTTGTTCAACGAGAACCAGGCGGAGCTCATCGAGGCCGCGCGCGCCCACGGCGAGCTGCTGCAGTGGGAGGCGTTCACCGACGCCATCAACCGCATCGACGACCGCGACACCCTGAAGGTGCTCACCTGGTTGCGCGACCTGTTCGGTCTGCAGCTGATCGAGAAGCACCTGGCCTGGTACCTCATCCACGGGCGGCTGTCGACGCAGCGGGCCGCGGCGGTGTCGAGCTACATCGACCGTCTGTGCGCTCGTCTGCGCCCGCACGCGCAAGACCTCGTCGACGCGTTCGGCTACGGCCCCGAGCACATCCGCGCCTCGATCGCGTCGGGCGTCGAGGACGATCGTCAGAACGAGGCCGCGTCGTACTACGCCGCGTTGAAGGCGTCGGGCAACGCCCCGGTTCCGGAGAAGAAGCCCGCGCGCTGAGTCGCGATCGACACCGCCCCGCCTCCACGAGAGGCGGGGCGGTGTCGTTTCGGCGCGCCGTGACAGGACATCCGTCGAGAACAGGCCGGGTGGCCGCTCATCGGTCCTGTCCTCGAACGATCCCCTGGCCCGATCGCCGCGCGGTGGGTGTCGGGGGTCCGGCATAGCCTGGGGGCATGAGCGACCTCGTGACCGCAGGCGACGGCGTCACCCGCTGCGCGTGGGCGGGCGCCGACGCCGAGTATCAGCGTTACCACGACGAGGAGTGGGGTACTGCGTTGCACGGCGACCGCCCGCTGTTCGAGAAGATGAGCCTCGAGGGATTCCAGGCGGGCCTCGCCTGGATCACCATCCTGCGCAAGCGTCCGCGCTTCCGTGAGGTGTTCCACGATTTCGAGCCCTCGGCCGTGGCGCGATTCGGTCCCGACGACGTCGAGCGCCTGCTCCAGGATGCCGGAATCATCCGCCACCGCGGCAAGATCGAGGCCGTGATCGGCAACGCCACGATCGTCGCGGGGATGGCCCCGGGCGAGCTCGATGCACTGATGTGGTCGTTCGCACCGGCGTCGCACACGCCGCCGGCGACCTTCGCCGACGTTCCCGCGGTGACGCCCGAATCGACCGCGATGAGCACCGAGCTCCGCCGCCGAGGGTTCCGGTTCGTCGGGCCCACCACGATGTACGCCCTCATGCAGTCGTCGGGCATGGTCGACGACCACGTGGCGGGGTGCTGGCGAGCGGCCTGACGGGCGGGCTGCTCGGAACCGGTAGACTAGGTGCAGGAGCTCTCGCTCCACGCGTCGTCGAACGCACCGGCCCCTTCTTCTCGGGCCTTTGACCTTCACGGCGAACGGATGCGCCACCCGGCGCCTTCGCCCATTTCTGCCGCAGCATCGCGGCATCCCGAACCGCCGCGTGCTCCCGCGCCGCGGCAGGAGTATTCATGACGTCTCAGACTTTCACCGACCTCGGCGTGCCCGCGCCGCTGGTCGACGTTCTCGCCGCTCAGGGCAAGAACGAGCCCTTCCCCATCCAGGCCGACACCCTGCCCGACACCCTCGCCGGCCGTGACGTGCTCGGCCGCGGCAAGACCGGCTCCGGCAAGACCCTGGCCTTCTCGCTGCCGCTCGTGGCACGCCTCGCCGCGAAGACCGACCGCCGCCGCGGTCGCAAGCCCCGCGCCCTCGTGCTGGCACCCACGCGCGAGCTCGCGAACCAGATCGACGAGGTCATCAAGCCCCTCGCCGCCGCCTTCGGGCTGGTCACCACCACCGTGTACGGCGGGGTCAACCAGAAGCGCCAGGTCGACGCGCTCGCCGCGGGTGTCGACATCCTCGTCGCCTGCCCGGGCCGCCTCGAAGACCTGATCGGTCAGGGCTTCGCCAACCTCGGCGACGTCGAGATCACCGTCCTCGACGAGGCCGATCACATGGCCGACCTCGGCTTCCTCCCCGGTGTCACCCGTCTGCTGTCGCGCACGCCCGCCGACGGTCAGCGTCTGCTGTTCTCGGCGACGCTCGACAACGGCGTCGACAAGCTCGTCAAGCGGTTCCTCCGCAACGAAGTCCTGCACTCGGTCGACGAGGCGCACTCGCACGTCGCCGCGATGACGCACCACGTCTTCGCCCCCGCCGACGCCGACGCGAAGAAGGAGCTCGTGCAGACGCTCGCCTCGGGCACGGCCCGTCGCATCCTCTTCATGCGCACCAAGCACCAGGCCAAGAAGCTGGCGAAGGCGCTCACCGCCGCCGGCATCCCCTCGGTCGACCTGCACGGCAACCTGTCGCAGCCGCAGCGCGACCGCAACCTCGCCGCCTTCGGCGACGGACGCGCCAAGGTGCTCGTCGCCACCGACGTGGCCGCCCGCGGCGTCCACGTCGACGGCGTCGAGCTGGTCGTGCACGTCGACCCGCCCGTCGAGCACAAGGCGTACCTGCACCGCTCCGGCCGCACGGCCCGCGCGGGCACGGCCGGCGACGTCGTGACGATCATGCTCCCCGAGCAGCGACGCGACACGCTCGACATCCTGCGCAAGGCCAAGATCTCGGCCACCCCGCAGCCCGTCACCCCGACCTCGCCCGAGGTCGTGGCGCTGGTCGGCGAGGTCGCCCCGTACGTCAAGCCCGAGCCCGTCGTCGTGCAGCCGCAGGGCGGTGGACGCTCGCAGGGCGCCAACGCCCAGCGCAAGCGCGCCGCCCGCACCCCGGGTCAGGATGCCGCGGCCCCGGCCGCCGGCGGCGGTCGCCGTCGTCGCGGACGCGGCGGCAGCGGTCAGGGTGGCGAGGCCCCCGCAGCGTCCGGCCACGCTCCCCAGGGTGGCCGTGGCCAGGGCCAGCGCTCGGGCGCCGGTCGCGGCCAGGCCGGAGCGGGTGCGCAGCGCGCCGGCGCCGGCGCGGGTCGTCCGCAGGGCGCGGGTCGCTCGGCATCCGGAACGCCCACGACCGGCATGGTCGTCGGCGCCCGCAGCCCGCGCACGAACCGTCGCGCTCAGGGCTGACGCCTTCCTCCTGGCGCCCCCGCAGATCCGTCTGCGGGGGCGCCGTCGTCTGTGCGGTCGCTCGCCCGCGCCCCTGTGCACAACGGCGGATGCCGTGGGCGACCCGCCGAGCCTGGGGGCCTGTGCTGCGGTGTGTCGCGGGGTCGGCCTGCCGTTGTGCACGCGGGCGCCGACGGGCGACCCCACGGCCGACCGGGACGCACCGCCGAATCGGCACATCGTCGATGTCGGTGATCTGCGCCACACTGGGGACGATCCCGAGGAGGCGCCCATGACCGATCCCGACGCCCACGACGTCATCCGCGTGCGCGGCGCCCGCGAGAACAATTTGAAGAACGTCGACCTCGACGTGCCCAAGCGGCGCCTCACGGTGTTCACCGGGGTCAGCGGATCGGGCAAGTCGTCGCTGGTCTTCGGCACGATCGCCGCCGAGTCGCAGCGGCTGATCAACGAGACCTACCCCACCTTCGTGCAGCAATTCATGGGCGAGCTGTCGCGACCCGACGTCGACGCCCTCGAGAACCTCAGCGCCACCATCCGCGTCGATCAGGAGCGCATGGCTGCGAACGCCCGCTCCACCGTCGGCACCGCGACCGACGTGCACGCCATGCTGCGGGTCCTGTTCAGCCGCCTCGGTCAGCCGCACGTCGGGTCTTCTCAGGCGTTCTCGTTCAACGTGCCCTCGATCTCGGGGGCGGGTGCGGTCACGATCGCCACGGGCGCGAAAAAGGGGCAGAAGCAGCGTCGCTCGTTCGAGATCACCGGTGGCATGTGCCCCGAGTGCGAGGGCCTCGGTCAGGTCGGCGACCTCGACCTCGATCAACTCGTCGACGCCTCGCTCTCGCTCAACGCCGGAGCCATCCTCGTGCCCGGCTACACGGCCGACGGCTGGATGGTGCGCGTCTTCAGCGAGTCGGGCTTCGTCGACCCCGACAAGCCCGTGCGCGACTTCACCCCCCAGGAGCACGCCGACTTCTTCTACAAGGAGCAGACGAAGGTCCGCATCGCGAACACCAACATGACGTACGAGGGGCTCGTCCCCAAGATCACCAAGAGCATGCTGCAGAAAGACCGCGACGCGTTGCAGCCGCACGTCCGCGCCTTCGTCGACCGTGCGGCCACGGTCGTCGCGTGCCCGGCGTGCGAGGGCACTCGCCTCAACGAGGGCGCGCGGTCATCGCGCATCGGGGACGTCAACATCGCGGATGCCGCGGCCATGCAGATCACCGATCTCGCGGTCTGGGTCGGCACCATCGACGACCCTTCGGTGGCGCCCCTCGTGCAGGGTCTGCGCGACACGCTCGACGCGTTCGTCCACATCGGGCTCGGCTACCTCTCGCTCGACCGTTCCAGCGGCACGCTGTCCGGGGGAGAGGCGCAGCGCACCAAGATGATCCGCCACCTGGGCTCGAGTCTCAGCGACATCACCTACGTCTTCGACGAACCCACCGCGGGCCTGCACCCGCACGACATCCAGCGCATGAACGAGACGCTTCTGCAGCTGCGCGACAAGGGCAACACGGTGCTCGTCGTCGAGCACAAGCCCGAGGTCATCGACATCGCCGACCATGTGGTCGATCTCGGTCCGCGCGCGGGCCGCGAGGGCGGCGCCATCCAGTTCCAGGGCGACGTCGCAGGGCTGCGTGCGTCCGACACCTTGACGGGCCGCTTCCTCGATCACCGCGCGCAGCTCAAAGACATCGTGCGCACGGGCACCGGCGCGCTCTCGATCCGCGGCGCGACCCAGCACAATCTCCGCGGCGTCGACGTCGACATCCCGCTCGGCGTGCTGACGGTGGTGACCGGAGTCGCCGGGTCCGGCAAGTCGTCGCTCATCCACGGCAACCTCCCCGCGTTCGACGACGTCGTCGTGGTCGATCAGACCGCCATCAAGGGGTCACGCCGCAGCAGTCCCGCGACCTACACCGGCATCCTCGACGCGGTACGTGCGGCCTTCGCGAAGGCGAACGGCGTCAAGCCGGCGCTCTTCAGCGCCAACAGTCAGGGCGCCTGCGCGGCGTGCAAGGGACTCGGCGTGATCGTGACGCAGCTGGGGTTCCAGTCCACGGTCGAGACCGTCTGCGAGCTGTGCGAGGGCACCGGGTTCTCCGACGACGTGCTGGAGTACACGCTCGACGGCAAGAACATCGCCGAGGTGCTCGCGATGTCGGTCGCCGAGGCGGGGGAGTTCCTCGTCACCGGTCCGGCCGTCGCCGTCCTCGGCCGCCTGCGCGACGTGGGGCTCGGCTACCTCACGCTGGGGCAGTCGCTGAGCACGCTGTCGGGCGGAGAACGCCAACGCCTCAAGCTCGCGATCTCGATGGCCAAGGCGGGAGCCGTGTACGTCCTCGACGAGCCCACGACGGGTCTGCACCTCGCCGACGTCGACAGGCTCCTCCGGCTGCTCGATCACCTCGTGGATGCCGGCAACACCGTCGTCGTGATCGAACACCATCAAGCCGTGATGGCGCACGCCGACTGGCTCATCGACCTCGGGCCGGGAGCCGGTCGCGACGGCGGCACGGTCGTGTTCGAGGGGACACCCGCCCAGCTCGTCGCCGAGCGCTCGACCCTGACGGGGGAGCACCTCGCGCGCTACGTCGGCGCCTGATCCCCGAGGGGCGAACGCACGTCGGGCTCTTCGGACGTGCGATCGCGCGAGCCCTCAGCCCCGCGCGCTACGTCGGCGCACGACCCCCGAGGAGCGAACGCACGTCGGGCTCTTCGGACGTTCGACCGCGCCCCCCGGAGCCTCGCGCTCCGTCGGCGCACAACCTCCGGCAACGCACTCGCCTCGCCGGTACCAGAACGCCCGACGTCGACGCTTCTCGCGCGCTCCGGCGTTCGAGCGCCTCACGCGGCGCGTTCCCTCCGGTCGGCGGTCAGCCGCGCGCGGGAAGCGACGCGTCGTGCAGGTGACGGTCGCCGTGCGGGAGCACTTTCACCATGACTCCGCGGCGACGCAGATCGGCGACCGCGCGCGACTCGTCCTCGCGCGTCAGGCCGAGGGCGTGAACACTGGCCACCACGAGCACGTCTCCGCGCGTCAGCGTGCCGAAGAATCGATCGAGGCGGTTCGCCCAGCCCTCGAGCGTCTCGGGGGCCGGATGCCGGAAGCCCTCGATGGGGACCCCGAACCGTGTCAGGTCGTCGCGCTGCTGCACGACGCTGGGCATGTCGGGACGCGACACGACGAGCCCGACGAGGCGGGACCCCGCCGGGCGGGCACGCCACCAGTCCCGGTCGCTCTGCAGCTCGGTGAAGCACTTCGGGCACTCGGCCGCGGCGTGCGTGATCGGCACCGCGGCGGTCCCGGCGGCATCCGTGGATGACGGCATCGTCGGGATCGGATCGCTCATGGAAACCTCCGCGACCATTGTGCCTCACGCCCCTGCGAAACCGCCGTCGAGGTCCCGCCAGTCCTTCCCCCCCTCGTCCCACTTATGGCGGTGCATGTCCCGAAAAGTGTCACTCCGGAGCTCCCGCACCGACCATAAGTGGGACATACCCCCCCCAAGCCCAAGCCCAAGCCCAAGCCCAAGCCCCTGCCCAAGCCCCTGCCCAAGCCCCTGCCCAAGCCCCTGCCCAAGCCCCTGCCCAAGCCCGCAACCGCGTCCCCAGCCCAAGCCGCAAGCCCGAGCCCCACGCGCGCAAAGGCCCGCCGCACCCCGTGCGACGGGCCCGGACGGCGATGGCTCAGTGAGCCGAATACCCGCCGTCGACGAGGTGGTAGCTGCCCGAGATGAACGACGCGGCGTCGCTCAGCAGGAACAGCGTGAGCGCGGCGACCTCGGAATCGGTGCCGAGCCGGCCGGTGGCGTGCTCGTTCTCGAGGTGCGTCAGCGCTTCGGGGGTCAGGCTCGAGCGCACGAGCGGGGTGTCGATGAATCCGGGACCCACGGCGTTGGTCCGCACCCCCTGCTTCGTGTACTCGAGGGCAGCGACCTTCGTCAGGCCGACCAGGGCGTGCTTGCTCGCGACGTAGGCGGCGTTCTGCGCGATGCCGACCGACCCCAGGACGGATGCCATGTTCACCACCGCACCGCCACCGGAGGCGACGATCGCCGGCAGCTGGAACTTCAGGCCGTAGAAGACCCCGTCGAGGTCGACCGCGCGCACGCGGTCCCAGGCCTCGATGTCGTAGTCGCCGATGTTCTGCGGCGGGGCGCCGATTCCGGCGTTGTTGACGGCGAGGTGGAGTCCGCCGAAGGTGGTGCGGGCGAATTCGACGGCCGCCTCGGAGTCCTGCCACTTCGCGGTGTTCTGGGCGAAAGCGGCGGCGGTCCCGCCCGCGTCGGTGATCTGCTGCACGACGCTCTCGGCGGCATCCTTGTTGATGTCGGTCACGACGACCGACGCGCCTTCGGCGGCCAACTCTCGCGCGATCGCGGATCCGATACCGCTCCCACCGCCGGTGACGAGGGCGACCTTCTGGGCGAACCTGCTCATGGATGCACTTCTCTCCCGCCGTCGAGTCACCACGGATCTCGAGGTGACCGCATGCGCGTGAATGAAAACCGGTTCCCGGGTCGCGATATTCCGGGTCAGTCGTCCTCGCCGTCGTCGATGCGCAGCTCCAGGCTCAGCTGGTCGGCGTCGAGTTCGGCGAGGGCGTGGCGCAGGGCCGCGGTGCTGTACCGACCGTCGCGGCCGACGTCGTGCAGGCGCCGCCGCATCGCCTCGATCGAGGCGAGCCGGAGTTCGAGCAGATCGCGGACGCGCGTCGAGGCCTCTTCGTCGGGCGGCTGCACCAAGCGGGCGCCCGCGCGCTCGATCATCTCGTCGGGGAAGGCTTCGCCGTCGCGCCGCGTCAGCGATCCCGACTGCACGGCCGCGATCGCGGCATCCCGGAGCTCCGCGTCGAGCGCGCGCTGCTCGTCGCGCGAGGGACCTTCGCCCCCGTCGCCCGCCAATCCGACCGTGCGCACCACGGCCGGGAGCGTGAGTCCCTGCAGCACGAGGCTGAACAGGGCGACCAGGAACGCGACGAAGATCAGCAGGGGACGCTGCGAGGTGTTCTCGGGGAGGGTCTGGGCGGCGGCGAGCGTGACGACGCCGCGCATCCCGGCCCACACGATGACGCTCCCGTGACGCGCGCCGAGCGGGGTGTCGCGGTAGTAGTCGAGGTCGGCCATGGTGCGCGAGATGCGCGCGCGCATCCACCCGACGCGCCGGGCGGTGCGCGCCGGATCGTCGGCGCGCACGCCGAACTGCGCGGGCGAGGTGCGATAGGCCTCTTCGAACCGGTCCAGACGGCGCTGGGCGTCGTCGACGCGCTCCTGGTGGTGCACGACGCGACGGCTGCGGCGCCCCTGCACCCAGATCAGCCACGACACGTACAGAGCGCGCACTGCGAGAGTGATCCCCAGCGCCGACAGTGCGAGCCACGTGCCGTGCCACAGGCCCTCGTGCTCCCGCAGGTTGGCGGTGACGATGTCTTTCAGCTCGAGGCCGAACACGAGGAAGACGCCGCCCTCCAGGATGAGCTCGATCGTGCGCCAGTTGAGGCGGTCGCTGATGCGCTGCTCGGGCGTGAACCGGCGTGCCGCTCCCTGGCCGGTGACGATTCCCGCCACCACCGCGGCGACCAGACCCGATCCCCCCAGGTGTTCGGTCGGCAGGTAGGCGATGAAGGGAACGGTGAAGCTCAGCGCGGTGTTCGCCGCCGAGTTGGTCACGCGCTCGCGCACCCGCAGGTTCCCCCATCCGACGACCGCGCCCAGGGCGATGGCGATCACGACGGCCCAGGCGAACGCGGCCAGCGCATCACCGAACGCGAACCCGGATGCCACGGCCGCCACCGCGGTGCGCAGCAGCACGAGCGCGGTGGCGTCGTTGAGCAGGCTCTCACCCTCGAGCATCGTCACCACGCGGGGCGAGATGCCCAGACGCTTCGCGATGGAGGTGGCCACGGCATCCGTGGGGCTGAGGATGGCGCCCAACGCGATCGCGAGCGCGAGCCCCAGACCGGGGATCACCGCCCAGAAGAACAGCCCCAGGACGAGCGAGCTGAACACCACGAGCAGCACCGAGAGGCCCGCGATCGGAGCGAAGTCGCGGCGGAACTCGATGGCGGGCAGCTGCACCGCCGCCGAGTACAGCAGCGGCGGGAGCACTCCGATGAGGATGACCTCGGGGTTCACCGCGAACGCGGGGACGAAGGGGAGCAGGCTCACCCCCGCACCGATGGCGAGGAGCACCAGGGGCCCGGCGACGTTGAAACGCGGCCCGATGACCGTGGCGAGGGCGACGACCACCACGCCGGCGACGACGATGATGAGCGGATCGATCACCCTCCGAGGCTAGCCCTCCGCCCCGCGGTGCCTCGACCGCGCCCGACCATCCGGTGGGCGGGCCGGGAGGCGGCCCGGGCGGATCCTCGCGCGCGGGAACCCGCGTATCAGATCTCGGCGCGCACCGCGGCGGCGACGGCGCGCATGCCCGCGAGCGTCTCGGTGAAGCTCGTCGACAGCGGCGACAGCCCGATGCGCAGACCGTGCGGGTCGCGGTAGTCGGGGATCACGTCGTCGTCCCACAGTCGCGCGGTCACCGCGCGCATCGCGGGGTGCGACAGCGTCACGTGCCCTCCACGCTCGCCCGGATCCCGCGGCGACGCGAGCCGCACCCCGAGAGGAACCAGGATGCCGTCGGCCACCCGTAGGGCGAACTCGGTCAGCGCGATCGACTTGCGTCGCACGTCCGCGATACCGGCCTCCTCGAGCAGATCGAGCGTGTCCTGCATCGCGATCATCGCGAGCACCGGCGGCGTGCCCGACAGGAACCGACGCATGCCGTCGGCGGGCTCGTACCGCGGCCCCATCGAGAACACGTCGGCCGCGCCCATCCACCCCTGCACGGGCTGGGTGAGTCGACGCTGGTGGCGCGCGGCGACGTAGGCGAAGGCCGGGGAGCCCGGCCCGCCGTTGAGGTACTTGTACGTGCACCCGACGGCGAGATCGGCGCCCCACGCGTCGAGCTCCATCGGCACCGAACCGGCGGAATGGCACACGTCCCACAGCACGAGCGCGCCCGCCTCGTGCGCGATCGCGGTGAGCGCGGGGGCGTCGGCGAGGTACCCGGAGCGGTACGAGACGTGGCTGAGCAGCACCACCGCGGTGCGCGGACCGACCGCGTCGCGCAGCAGATCGGCATCCACTCCGCGCGTCGGGTCGACGTCGATCCAGACGACGCGGGCGCCGCGCTCGGCGGCGATGCCCTCGACGAGGTAGCGGTCGGTGGGGAAGTCGTCGCGTCCCACCACGATCTCGACCCGCTCGGGGTCGGCCGCGCTCTGGGCGTCGAGCGCCGCGCGCAGCAGCTTGTACAGCAGCACGGTCGTGGAATCGCCGATGACCGTCTGCCCGGATGCCGCGCCGAGCGCGAGCGCGCCGATGCGGTCGCCGATCGCGAAGGGGAGCTCCATCCACGCCTCGTCCCAGCCGCGGATGAGGCGTCCTCCCCACTCGTCGGTGACGAAGCGCGAGAGGCGCTCCGCGGAGGCGCGGGGAGGGCGCCCGAGCGAGTTGCCGTCGAAGTACACCAGCGGGGTGTCCGCCCCGACGAAGGCGTCGCGGTACGACGCGAGCGGGTCGTCGGCGTCGAGGGCCGCCGCCTCGACTTCGAGGGAGGGGTGCGGCACCTCCAACCGGTCGACGGATCCGAAGGCGGGTGAGGGGTCAGTCGACACGCGTGAGCTCCTCGGTCGGGACGACCGTCGCCCGGCTGAGCCAGGTGGGCACGTCGTCGGGGTCGGTGGGGGCGGGACCGGCGATGAAGGTCGAGACGGCGCCGATCGCGTCCGAGCCGGGCCAGGGATCGGTGAGGGCGGCGACGAGCGCGTCGCCGCGGACGCCCGCCTCGTGCAGGGCGAGCAGCTCGCGGCGGTTCAGGCCCACCGGCAGGGGACCGTTGCCGAGGTCGGTGCCGTACAGCACGCGCCCTCCGCGCGCCGCGAAGGCGCGGACGTTCGCGATCGCCACGCGACGGGCCTCGCCGCGGTGGATGTCGAGAGTCGAGATCCACGACTGTCCGGCCGCGACCGCTCGGGCGATGACCCGGCGCGACAGCGGAGCGTCGAAGGGGGCATGTGCGAGGGCCGAGACGCCGGCCTCGATCGCGCGTTCCACCTGGCCGTCTCCCTGCGCGTGCGCGACGACGACGAGCCCGCGCTCGCGAGCGGACCCCACGATGGCGGCCAGGGTGTCGTCGTCGGGGACGGGGCCCGCGTCGGCGTGGAGGGCGACTTTGATGACCGAGGCCCCGGCATCCGCCTGCGCGTCGACCGCCGTGCGCGCGCCGCCCGCGACCCCCGGATGCCGTGAACTCCCCGTCACGACGCGAACGATGCTCTCGGGCGCCCAGGAGCGCCCCGTCGGATACCCGCCCGGCACGGTGACGAACGCGCCCGCGTAGGCGACGTGGGGGAGTCCCGCCCCGCGACGCGCGAGGGCGACCGGGTCACCGCCGAGGTCGACGACGGCGGCGACCCCGCGGCGGGGCAGGCCGGCGGCGTCGACGAGGTGCAGGTGCACGTGATGGTCGACGAAGGCAGGCAGCATCGTGCCGCTCTCGCCGGTCAACGCGCGCCGGACCGGCCACACGGTCGTCAGATCAGCGCGAGTTCGCGGAGCTTCGCCTCGACGTCGGCGTTCGACGGCTCGACGTGGTGGCTGGCGTCGGGGTAGACGACCACGGGGATGCTCGTGCGACCCGAGATCTCCTTGGCGACGTCGGCGGCGGCGGGGTCGGCCACGAGGTCGACGTATTCGTAGTCGATGCCGAGTTCGTCGAGCTGCTTCTTGGTGCGGATGCAATCACGGCACCAGTCGGCGCCGAACATACGGATGGATGCGTCGGAGGACATGCTTCCAGCGTACGCCGCCCCCGCTCGGCGGGCGCTGAGTACCCGCGCCCGAGGGCGGGCGGAGCGGCGTCAGGCCGTGACTTCGTCTTCGAGGGGCTCGATGGCGTGCACGACCTTGCCGACACGGCTCTTCTTGGGCGCGTAGACCACGAGCGCGTGGAAGACGAACCGCACGACGAAGGCGGCGATCAGTGTGAGCGCGGCGGCGACGACGCTCTGGATGTGCGCCTGGCTGACCAGGACCCAGATGACCGGGATGCGCACGATGGCTTCGATGCCGTTGAACGTGAACGACTTGATGAACCGGTGTCGCATGAGCCCGGACTCCGCGCGCATGTCGGCGAAGACGAGGTACTCGAGGGCGAGGAAGTTCGCGACGATGGTCACGACGCTCGCGATCACCGCGGCGATGATGTACTGCACGCCGACGGCCTGCAGCGCCCCCATGATCAGCAGGTTGGCGACGGCGCCGAGACCGCCCACGAGTGCGAAGGCCGACATGCGGCCGAAGCGCAGCATCGTGAGCTGGGTGAGGAAGCGCATGCCCTGGCTGAACGACGCCTTGGACTCGCCGGCGAAGCGGGGAGCGAAGGAGAAGGGCACCTCGGCGACGCGCATCTGCTTGCGCGCGAGGATCTCGAGCAGGATCTTGAAGCCGCGCGGCTGGAGGGTCTCGACCTCGAGCGAGCGGCGGTCGACGAGGAAGAAGCCCGTCATCGGGTCGGAGCAGTTGTGCAGCTTCTTCGGGAACATCGCCTTCGTGAGCAGCGTGGACGCCCGCGACACCGTGGTGCGCACGGCGTTGGCGAGGCCGTCCGAAGTGCCGCCGGCGATGTACCGGGATGCCACGACCACGTCGGCGTCGCCCATCTCGGCGCGCGCGAGCAGCTCGGCGATCACCTCGGGCGGGTGCTGCAGGTCGCCGTCCATGACGACGCAGAAGTCGGACACCGCGGCCTTGATGCCCTCGACCACGGCACCGCCGAGGCCACCGACGGGCTCGTCGCGGTGGATGAGGCGCACGGGGACGTCGGACGTCGCCGCGACGGCCCGGATGATGTCGGGGGTGTCGTCGCGGGAGTCGTCGACGAAGATGATCTCCACGTCACGACCGAGCAGGGCGTCCGTCGTGCGACGAACGAGCTCGGCGACGTTCGGACCCTCGTTGAAGGTCGGAACGATGACGGAAATATCCATGTGTGCTCGCGTTTTCTCGGTAAGTCAGAAGTACACAGCGTAGACCGGCCGACGCGTGCCCAAATTGGGATTGTGGAGGAGTTACCTGGGAGCTAGCGGGTGTTCACCCCAGTGTCCGTCCAGAAACCGCCCGTCACCGGCGTGATAACGCGGCGGAGCTCAGCCGATCTCCGCTTTCAGGTCGTCGACCGTCATGCCGTAGTTGACGCGGATGACCGGGAGGGCCAGCTTATCGGTGCCGATGCGGACGTACCCGGGCTCGATGGTGCGCCCCAGCTCGAAGCCGGCTCGGCGTACGCCCTCCTTGGTCGTGTCGTTGTAGTGGCCGAACGGATAGGCGACGACCTCCTTCGCCCCGAGGATCTGCGCGGACTGCTCGAGATCGGCGGCGATCGTGTCGGCGTCGTCGTTGACCATGCGTCCCTTGCCGTTGGCGCCCGCACGGTGCATGTCGTGCGTGTGCGATCGCTGCAGCACGAAGCCGTTGGGCGTCGGCTCGGTGCGCGACGACGTGATGACGAACGACGTCGTGAGCAGATGCCGGGCATCGACGATCGGGGCGGCGAGCTCGAGCCACGACGAGTCGGCGTCGTCGTCGGTGATGATGACCGAATGCTTCGGCAGGAAGAGCCTCCCGTCGATGAACGCGCTCAGCTCGTCCCACGTCGGCAGGTAGAAGCCCGATTCCTGGATGTGGGCCATCTGCGCATCGAAATCCCCGATGTAGGCGTAGTTCCCGCGCAGCCAGCCGTCCTCCCCCTCCGGCTTCTGGGTGAACTGGTGGTACATGAGGATCGGGATGCCGGCATCCTCCGCGGCGTTCGCCTCCGGGGTCGTCCACCCGGCGTGCAGCACCTGCTCGCGACCCGTGCAGCTGACGAGGTCGGCGCCGTTGACGCGGGCGGACAGGGTGAGCGCCTGGGCGTCGGCGACGGTGGGGTACCACCCCGCGAAGACGCGCCCCTCGGCCCGGGGGAGGGGCAGAGCCGCGTATCGCACCCCCCGCGTCTGGAGTTCGGGGTCGAGGGCGATCCCGTCGCCGGCGAACGACACCGCGCACGCGTTCGGATCGCTCGTCGTCGCCAGCAGCCGCTCGGCGGCGGTCAGAGGCGTCGGAGTCGGAGTGGGGGTGGGCGTGGGCGAGCTCGTCGGCGTTCCGCTCGCAGCAGTCGTCTCGTCCACCGCAGCGGGACCACGGGTGAGGGCGAAGGCGGTGACCGCCCCGGCGATCAGGGCGACGGCGACCGTCGCGACGAGGGTGCGCCGCGCGCGGACGCGTCGACTGGCGCGCCGGCGGCGGGCGGCTCGGGTGGTCGTCATGGTGCCTCGGGGTCGGGTGGGGCGGCTCGCCGCGATCCTAGCGGGACGATTCGCGCGCGCCCGGGACCCATCGCGTCGCGACGCACCGGCGCGAGAGGATGGGGGAATGATCCGCATCGGCATCGTCGGCACCAGCAGCATCTCCGAACGCTTCGCCGAGGCGGTGGGCGTGGTCGACGGCATGGTCGTCTCGCGCGTGGCCTCCCGCGACGCCGACCGGGCGCGCGCCTTCGCCGACGCCATCGGCGCCCCCGGCATCGCGGTCGGTCTCGACGACCTCCTCGCCGCGCCCGACGTGGATGCCGTCTACCTCGCCAGCCCCAACTCGGTGCACGCGGAGCAGATCTCCGCGGCCGTGGATGCCGGCATCCCGACGCTCGTCGAGAAACCGGCGGTGCTGTCGGCTGCCGACTGGGACGCCGCGCTGGGTCACGCTCGCTCCCGGGGCGTGGTGCTGCTCGAGGCGATGCGCACCGCCTACGACCCCGGGCTGGCGGCTGTGCGCGATCTCCTGCCTCGCCTCGGCGCCGTGCGGCGGGTCTCGCTGCGCTACGAGAAGAGGTCGGCGCGGTACGACCACGTCCTGGCAGGAGAGCAGACGAACATCTTCGACCCCTCGCTCGGCGGCAGCGCGCTGCGCGACCTGGGCGTCTACCCGCTGCACGCCCTGGTGCGGCTGTTCGGCGAGCCGCGATCGATCCGGGGAGCGCGCGTGGGCATCGCTTCCGGCACCGACGGTCTCGGCAGCGCGCTCGCCGTCTACGACGGATTCGTAGCCGACGTCGCCTGGTCGAAGATCACCGACACGGCCCTGCCGAGCGAGATCCAGGGCGAGGACGGCTCGCTCGCGATCGACGCCATCGACGCGCCGCGGCGGCTCACCCTGACGCCGCGCGGTCAGGCGCCCTCCGTGATCGAGGTCGATGCCCCGGGCAATCCGATGGTGGGAGAGGTCGAGCGTCTGCGACAGGCGGTCGAGGGGGCCGACATCGTCGGCGACCAGGACCTCACCGCGATGACGCTGCGCCTCGTCGACGAGGTGCTCGCGGTCCCCCTCGCGTAGCCGGGACGGCACGTAGCCGGGACGGCACGGAGTTCACCTGTCGTTTCCCCCGTCTTGAGAGGGTCGACGGATGCAGAGGACCGGGACCGCGACCGAGGTCTTCCTCGCGTTCCTGAGATTGGGGCTGACCTCCTTCGGCGGCCCCGTCGCCCACCTGGGGTACTTCCGCGATGACCTCGTCGTCCGCCGCCGGTGGATGGACGACCGGGGCTATGCCGACCTCGTCGCCCTGTGCCAGTTCCTCCCCGGGCCGGCCTCCAGCCAGGTCGGTTTCGCGATGGGGCTGCAGCGCGCGGGCGTGCTCGGGGCGCTCGCCGCCTTCGCGGCCTTCACCCTGCCCTCGGCGGTGCTTCTCGTCGCCTTCGCCGGCGGTGCGGCCGCGCTGGGCGGAGTCGTCGGCGACGGCATCCTGTCGGGATTGAAGATCGTGGCCGTGGCGATCGTCGCGCACGCCGTGTGGGGCATGGCGCGCTCCCTCACCCCCGACGCGCCGCGCGCGGGCATCGCGGTGGTCGCCCTCGCCCTGGCGCTGCTGCTGCCCGCCGCCCCGGGTCAACTCGCCGCCCTCGTGATCGGGGCGGTGGCCGGTGTCGTCGTGCTGCGCGGGACCGACGAGGCCGACGCGGTGCCGTCACCGTCGTTCGGCGTACGGAGGAGCGTGGCGGTCGCGTGCCTCGCGCTCTTCGTCGGCGGGCTGGTGGCGCTGCCGCTGCTCGCCGCCCTCACGGGATCGAGCAGCGTCTCCCTCGTCGACGCCTTCTACCGTGCGGGTGCGCTCGTGTTCGGTGGCGGACACGTCGTACTCCCCCTCCTCCAGGCGGGCGTGGTGCAGACGGGCTGGGTCTCACCCGAGTCCTTCCTCACCGGGTACGCCGCCGCCCAAGCCGTGCCGGGGCCGCTCTTCACCTTCGCGGCGTACCTCGGCTCCGTCTCGGAGGCCGGGCCCGGTGGCATCCTCGGGGCCGCGCTCGCGCTCGGCGCGATCTTCCTCCCCGGTTTCCTGGTGCTCGTCGGTGCTCTTCCGTTCTGGGATGCCGTGCGCACACGGCCGCGCGTGCGTGCGGCCATGCGCGGGGCGAACGCGGCCGTGGTCGGCATCCTGGGCGCGGCGCTGTACACCCCCGTGTTCTCGACCGCGATCACGGGACCCGGGTCGCTCGTGCTCGCCGCGGTGGGCTTCGTCCTTCTGACGGCGTTCCGGACTCCCGCGTGGGCGGTCGTGCTCGTCGGAGCCGCGGGTGGGATCGTGCTGAGCCTGGTGTGAGCCGGCGCCCACGGCGCAGGGGACGCAGCGTGCACAGCGCAGGAGATCCGGCGCCGCCTCTGCCGTCGTCCGCGGGATTCCGGGTATTGCGTCAGGCGGCGCCGCCGTTCGTCCTGCGTGAGGCACCGCCGCTCCGCCGCGACCTCGACACCCGCGGCATCCTGAGACTCGTCTCCACGGTGCGTGACACCGGGTGTCGGCGGTGCCAGGATGAGCGCACGGCGACGCCGCCGGTGTTTTCGAGGGAGAGAACCGTGTTCCAGAGCCCCTACCCGCCCGTCGAGATCCCCGACCAGAGCATCTACGACTACCTGTTCGGCTCACTCGCCGACGGCGACCTCGATCGGGTGGCGCTGGTGGACCCGGCCAGCGGCGCCGAGACCACCTACCGCGCGCTGCGCGCACAGGTCGACGCCTTCGCGGGAGCGCTCGCCGCGCGCGGCGTCGGCACCGACACCGTGGTGGCGATGCTGTGCCCGAACGTCCCCGCCTTCGCGACGGTGTTCCACGGCATCCTGAGGCTCGGGGCGGCCATCACCACCATCAACTCCCTCTACACCGCGCACGAGATCGAGAACCAGCTGCGCGATGCCGAGGCCACCTGGCTCGTGACCGTGTCGCCGCTGCTGCCGCAGGCGGCGCAGGCCGCGGCGGCCGTCGGCATCCCCGATGAGCGGATCATCGTGCTCGACGGCGCCGAGGGGCACCCCGACCTGCGGTCGCTGCTGAGCGAGGGCAGGACCCCGCCCGAGGTGTCGTTCGATCCCGCCACGCACGTCGCCGTGCTCCCGTACTCCTCGGGGACCACCGGTGTGCCCAAGGGAGTGATGCTGTCGCACCGCAACCTCGTGGCGAACGTGCACCAGTGCCGACCGATCATCGAGATCTCGCCCGACGACCGAGTTCTCGCGGTGCTGCCCTTCTTCCACATCTACGGCATGACGGTGCTGTTGAACTTGGCGCTGCGCCAGCGGGCGACGCTGGTCACGATGCCCCGCTTCGACCTGATGGAGTTCCTCCGTGTCGTGCAGGACCACCGCTGCACCTTCCTGTTCATCGCGCCGCCCATCGCGGTCGCCCTGGCCAAGCACCCCGCCGTCGATCAGTTCGACCTCTCCCGCGTGCACAGCGTGTTCTCCGGAGCCGCTCCGCTCGACGGCGAGACCGCGGAGACCGCCGGCCGACGCATCGGCGCCCGCTTCTTCCAGGGCTACGGCATGAGCGAGCTGAGCCCGGTGTCGCACGCCATCCCCGCCGACTCCGATTTCCCGGTCAGTTCGGTGGGCGTGCTCATCCCGGGCTGCGACGCCAAGCTGGTCGACCCCGAGACCGGGGCCGAGCTCGAGGAGCACGGCGACGACGGCCTGACCGCGCCGGGGGAGATCTGGGTGCGGGGCCCCAACGTGATGCTCGGTTACCTCAACCGCCCCGACGCCACCGCCGAGACCCTCGACGCCGACGGCTTCCTGCACACCGGCGACATCGGCGTGCACCACGTCGACGGTTTCTTCACGATCGTCGACCGGTTGAAGGAGCTCATCAAGTACCACGGCTACCAGATCGCCCCGGCCGAGCTCGAGGCGCTGCTGCTGTCGCATCCGAAGATCCAGGATGCCGCCGTGATCGGCGTGCGCGGCGACGACGGGGAGGAGATCCCCAAGGCGTTCGTCGTGATGGCACCTGATTCCGGCCTCACGGCGGAGGACGTCATGGCGTTCGTCGCGGGCCAGGTCGCTCCCCACAAGAAGGTGCGGCGCGTGGAGTTCATCGACGTGGTGCCGAAATCGACGTCGGGCAAGATCCTGCGGAAGGATCTGCGCGCGCGCGAAGCCGTGTGACCCCGGCCCGTCCCCGCGGCGGGGCGAGGCCGCAGGACTGCCGCCCTCGGTCGGCATCCCTGCATCCCCCTCGTCCCACTTATGGCGGTGCATGTCCCGCTCGTGGTGGGTGCGAAGCGCGCTCACACGCCACAAGTGGGACATGGATGCCGGGTCGCCGACGTCTCGCCGCGATGCGGGCCCGCGCGAGGGGCGGCGACCGCAGCCACAGGGACGAAGAAGGGCGGGGCGTCTGGCGACGGCCCCGCCCTTCTTCGTTGCGGTTACGGCGCGAGCAGAGCGCCGGTCTGCGCCGCGGACTCCTCCGCCCGCTTCTCCTCGTCGTCCTTGCCGCGACGCTCGTCGGCGGCCTCCTGCAACGCCGACTTCGCGCGCAGGGGCGGTGTGCGGAAGAACAGCGACAGCACGAAGGCGAGCAGCACCACGCCCATCGCGACCCAGTAGACGCTCGTCGACGAGGCGTTGAAGCCCACCAGGAAGGGCTTGGTCAGCCGCGCGTCGGCACCCATGAGGAAGGACGTGTCGTCGAGGGTCGAGCCACCGATCGAGGTGTTCTCATCGCCCGCGGTGAAGCGATCCTGGAGGGTGGTCGCGACGCCGTCGACGAACGCGGCGCGGTCGGCGGCGTCGGAGAAGTCCAGGCTCACCGAGCCGTCGACGCCGATACGCGCCACGGGCACCTGCTGCTGGATCTGCGCCGTGGCCGCCGCGATCGCCTGCGACACCGCCGCCTGCGTGGCCTGTGCCTGCGCCGCAGCCGGGATCTGCCCGGCGGCGACCTGGGCGGCCACCGCCTGGGTCGCGGCATCCGTCGCCTGCTGCACGCCCTGCTGCACCTGCTGGGTCACGGCATCGGTGGTCTGGGTGACGATCGGGGTGTAGATGCTCGACATGATCTTCTCGTTCGCCGGGGCCGAGGCCACCGTCGGGTCGAAGGCAGCGTCGAGCGCGTCGGTGAGGGTCGCCCGGTCGGAGAACGAGCCGATGATGTTCGAGGGCATGAGCGTGAACAGCAGCGAGAGCAGCACGGCCGTGCCGAGGGTTCCACCGATCTGGCGGAAGAACGTCGATCCGCTCGTGGCCACGCCCATGTCGCGCAGGCCGACGGAGTTCTGGCTGGCGATCGTGAGGGTCTGCATGAGCTGGCCGAGCCCGAGGCCGATGACGAGCATCGCCAGCGCGACGTGCCAATAGGGGCTGTCGTACTTCAGGAAGGTCAGCAGGAAGAAGCCGATCGACATCAGCGCCGTGCCCAGGATCGGGAACATGCGGTAGCGGCCCGTGCGCGCGATGATCTGGCCGCTCGCGATCGAGGCGATCATGAGGCCCAGGATCATCGGGAGCATCTCGAACCCGCTCTGCGTGGGCGTCGAGCCCAACACCAGCTGCAGATAGAGAGGCAGCGTCAGCATCGCGCCGAACATGCCGAAGCCCACGAGCACTCCGATGATCGTCGCCATTGAGAAGGTGGGCGAACGGAAGAGCTTGAGCGGGATGAGCGCGTCGTCCTTCATCGTGGTCTCGGCGATCACGAACGCCGCGATGCCGAGGGCGCCGATGACGTAGCAGGCGATGGAGATGGGGGAGCCCCAGCCCCACTCGCGTCCCTGCTCGGCGACGAGCAGCAGCGGAACGAGGGCGACGATCACCGTCGTGGCGCCCCACCAGTCGATGCGCACCGAGTGGCGCGGCTGCTTGGGGATGTGCAGGAATCGCCACACGATCGCCAGCGCCGCGATGCCGATGGGCACGTTGATGAGGAACACCCAGCGCCAGCCAGTGATGAAGAGGATCTGATCGGCGCCGGCGAACAGACCGCCGACGAGCGGGCCGATGACGCTGGAGATGCCGAAGACGGCGAGGAAGTAGCCCTGATACTTCGCGCGCTCGCGCGGGGCGAGGATGTCGCCCATGATCGCCAGCGGCATCGACATCAGGCCACCGGCGCCGAGGCCCTGGATGGCGCGGAACGCCGCGAGCTCGGCCATCGAGGTCGAGAAGCTCGCGAGCACGGAGCCGACGATGAAGATGAGGATCGCCAGCAGGAACAGCGGCCGGCGCCCGAAGATGTCGGAGAGCTTGCCGTAGATGGGCGTCGCGATCGTCGAGACGATCAGGTACGCGGTCGTGACCCAGGCCTGCAGGCTGAGACCCTGGAGGTCGTCGCCGATCGTGCGGATCGAGGTGCCGACGATGGTCTGGTCGAGGGCCGACAGGAACATTCCGGCCATGAGGCCGAAGATCACGAACATGATCATGCGGTGGGTCATGACCGTGTCGGTGGCGCCGGTGGTGGGGCGGGATGCCGCGGGCGCGCGGCGGCTACGGGTGATGTCTGACATCTGTCCTCATCGAGAAGGGGCGGCGGGCGGCTCGATCGGGCAGGGCCGGGCGCCAGGTGTTTGCTAAAAGTCAACAAATAGTAGCGCTGCCCGGCGGCATCGCGGAACCACCTGCGGGTCGTCGATGGGCCAGGCGCGCAGAAATACCCCTGTGGGGGGAGCCCGGTCTCGGGGCGACGGTCGGGGCGGCGTCCGGGGCGCGGGTGGGCCGTGCCGAACGGGCGCGAGAACGGGCGATCGCTCGAGGACAGGGCGTAACCGGCGGCGACCGTCCTGTTCTCGAACGATCGCCTGTCGGCGCGCGCGGTGCCGTGGGGAGGGAGGCTATTGCCCTGAGGGGGCAAGGGGACACCGGCGCTTCGTCGCGGGGCGACCGCTCGACGAACGCGGGGTCGGAGCCATGGGTGTTGGCGAGGAGGTCATCACTCGCCGGGAAAAGCAAAACCCCCGCCATGTAGAAGCTAGGCGAGGGTTTCTGGGATCAATGTAATGATGATCCGTGTGGCTCCGACGGGCGTCGATCCCGTGACCTCACGATTTTCAGTCGTGCGCTCTACCAACTGAGCTACAGAGCCGAGCGACATGTCTGCCGCTTCCTAAACGAAAGGCCTCCTCGAAAGAAGGCCCGTCGCTGTGGAGCGACCCTGACGGGACTTGAACCCGCGACCTCCGCCGTGACAGGGCGGCACGCTAACCAACTGCGCTACAGGGCCATGCATTTTCAATTGTACTTCACCGGAAAGTGACCCCAACGGGATTCGAACCCGTGCTACCGCCGTGAAAGGGCGGCGTCCTAGGCCGCTAAACGATGGGGCCGGATGAGGCGGAAACCTTGCGATTTCCTTCTCGCTTGCCGACGACCGAGCCTACTTCACATCTCGCGAGATTGCCAATTCGGGGCGTGGCGTACGCGGCTCGCGCGTGTCGGGGGCGCAGGATGGGCGCTGCCGACGGGAACTCGCCCTGTTGTGTGTGTGACTCGTGTTGCTACTGTGAGTCGAGTTGCGACCGGTGAGATGAGGTATTCCCGTGACGCTCGAGCGCCCCGTTGAGTCAGACGATTGCGGCTGCGCGCCCACCGCGGATGAGCGGCGGCGCCTGTGGCCGACCTTCGATCGACGCAGCGCGTTGAAGTTCGGCGCTCTCGGCGCCGTGGCTCTCGGCGCCTTCGGTGCGGCGGCATCCGGATTCTCGTCTCCCGCGGCGGCCGCCGACTACCCCTCGTGGGCCGACGTCGAGGCGGCGCGCGCGAACGAGTCCGCCAAGGCCGGCGAGATCGCCCGCATCCAGGGGCTCATCCAGGGGCTGCAGTCCGAGGTCGCCCGCACGCAGGCCGAGGTCGTCGCCCGATCCGACGAGTACTACACCGCGCAGCAGGCGTACCTCGACGCCGACTACCGCGCCCAGCAGATTCAGGCGCAGGCCGACGCCGAGGCCGCGAAGGCCACCGACGCGGCCGCGAAGGCCGGAAAGGTCGCCGCGCAGCTGTACCGCTCGGGTGGCGACGACACCTCTCTCGACCTGTTCTTCTCGGGCTCCGCGGCCAGCGCCGACGATCTGCTGGCCAAGCTCGGCACGATGGACAAGCTCATCGAGCGCAACCGCTCGGTGTACGCCGCGGCCGTCACGGCGCGCGATTCCGCGACGCAGCTGAGCAACCAGGCGAACGACGCCCGCACCGAGCGCGACCGTCTGCAGAAGATCGCCGAAGAGAAGATGGTCGCCGCGCAGCAGGCGGCTCAGGCCGCGCAAGAGGCACTCGCCGCGCAGCAGGCCAATCAGGTCGTGCTCGAGGCGCAGCTGGCCGCCCTGCAGGACACGACCGCCAAGACCGTGGCCGATTACCAGGCCGGTGTCGAAGCCGAGCGCAAAGCCCGCGAGGAACGCGAACGCAAGGCGCGCGAAGAGGCGGAGGCCCGTGACCGCGCCGAGCGTGCGCGTCGCGAGCAGGAGCAGCGCGATCGCGAAGCCGCGAACAACAACAGCGGTGGTGGCGGAGGCGGCGGCTCCAGCAGCGGCGGAGGTTCGAGCAGCGGCGGAGGCGGCGGTCAGGCCACCGGCTCGGGCTGGGCGCGTCCCTCGTCGGCCGGGACCACTTCGGGCTACGGCCCGCGCTCCAGCCAGTGCAACGGCAGCTACTGCGCGAGCTCGTGGCACCTGGGTCTCGACTTCGGCGCCGGCTGCTACTCGCCGATCTATGCGGCGTCGGCCGGGCGCGTCACCTACGCCGGCTACAACGGCGGCTACGGCAACTACATCCGCATCCAGCACGACGACGGCTCGGCCACCGGCTACGCGCACATCGTCAACGGCGGCATCTATGTCTCGTACGGCCAGCGCGTCGGTGCGGGCGAGCAGATCGCCGCGACCGGGCAGACCGGCAACTCCTTCGGCTGCCACCTGCACTTCGAGGTCTACCCGCCGTGGGGCGGCACGACCGATCCGGCCCCCTGGCTCCGCGATCGCGGCGTCTGGGTCTGATCCCTTCCACGAGAAAACCCCCGGTCGATCGACCGGGGGTTTCGTCGTCTCATCGACTCAGAGCGTGTTGGGGGCCTCGCCCGAACCCTGCGTCTTGGTCTGCGCGTCGTGCTCGTCGAAGCGCGTGAAGGCCTCGGCCACGAGACGCTCGGCCTCGGCGGCGTTCGCCCACTCGTCGACCTTGACCCACTTGTTGGGCTCGAGGTCCTTGTAGTGCTCGAAGAAGTGCGAGATCTCCTTCTTGGTCCACTCGTCGATGTCGTCGACGTCCTGGATGTGATCCCAGCGCGGGTCCTTCGCGAGGACCGCCACGACCTTGTCGTCGCCGCCGGCCTCGTCGCTCATCTTGAGCACGCCGACCGGGCGCACCTTGGCCAGGATGCCGGGGTGCAGGTCGCGGTCGAGCAGCACGAGCACGTCGAGCGGGTCGCCGTCTTCGCCGAGGGTGTTCTCGAAGAAGCCGTAGTTGGCCGGGTAGCCGAACACCGTGTAGAGGATGCGGTCGAGGTAGACACGGCCGGTGCCGTGGTCGACCTCGTACTTCACGCGGCTGCCGCGGGGGATCTCGATGACGGCGTCGAAAGCGCCCATACTCGTGCTCCTTAGATCTGTGGATTTCCGCGGCCCAGCCTAGTCGGGCCGGGGTCGCACGTCTGGTCTGCGGGCGGCGACGGGCGGTCGGGCGGAGCCGCGCGGTCGGCACTCGGCGCAGGGAACGGGCGACCGGCGAGGTGCGACCCGGTCGGACGCCGATCCATCCAGCCCCGCGACGGGGGAACTCCTGCGTTGTGCCGATCGGCCAATACCGTAGGGGGATGGACCGCCGCCCTGGACTCTCTCCCGCTGTCGCCGAGGTGCGCCGAGCCGTCCGCGCGGTGCTCGAGGGACGCACCGGTGCGGTCGTGGTGGCGCTGTCGGGCGGGGCCGATTCGCTGGCCCTCGCGGCGGCGACGGGTTTCGAGGCCGAGCGTCTCGGCATCCGGGTCGAGGCCGTCGTGATCGATCACGGCCTGCAGGAAGGGTCGGATGCCGTCGCGCGCCGCGCTGCGGAGGCCGTGCGCGGGCGGGGGATCGACGCGCGCGTGGTCGCGGTCGACGTCGTCGCGAACGACGGTCCCGAGGCCGACGCGCGTGCGGCGCGGTACGCCGGGCTGGCCCGGGCGGCGACCGAGATCGGCGCGGACGCCGTGCTGTTGGGGCACACCCTCGACGATCAGGCGGAGACGGTGCTGCTCGGCCTCGCCCGTGGATCCGGTGCGACGAGCCTTGCCGGCATGGCACCCGAGAGACGGGATGCGACGGGGCCGGTGTGGCTGCGACCTCTCCTCGGCGTCCACCGCCGGACGACCGCCGCCGCCTGCGCCGCGGAGGGGTTTGACGCGTGGTCCGACCCGCACAACGCCGACCCGTCGTACGCCCGGGTGCGGGTGCGCGAGCGCGTGCTCCCCGTGCTCGAGACGGAGCTCGGTCCCGGTGTCGCCGAGGCCCTCGCCCGCACGGCCGAGCAACTGCGGGAGGATGCGGCCGCCTTTCAGGACATGATCGACGAGACCATCGAAGACATCGTCGAGCACGCAGAGGCGGGTATCTCGATCTCGGTCGCCGCTCTCGCCGCCAACCCCGCGGCCCTGCGCAACCGCGTCATCCGCTACGTCGTCGAGAGCGAGTTCGGCGTCTCGCTGACGCGCGCGCAGACCCTCGAGGTCGCGCGGCTCGCGGTGGACTGGCGGGGGCAGGGAGCGATCGATCTGCCCTCCTGCACGGCTCGGCGGGTGGCGGCCCGCATCGAGATCGTGGCGCGCGGGCGCGGATGACGCCGCGGCGCGTTCAGCTCACAGCGCGGCGTCGAGTGAGGCGGGACTCGATCACCGCCATGACCGTGATCGACGCCAGAGCGACGGCCGCGAGCCCGATCGTGAGCAGGGCGAGTCCGTCGAAGAGGAGCCACTCGGCGAAGACACCGCCGAGGACGTTGCCGAGGAGGTAGCCGGCGCCGACCACGACCGAGTACGCGCCCATGATGAGACCACGATCGTCGCGGAACTCGGCGGAGATGTCGCTGAGATGGGTGAGGGCTGCGGGAGTGAACCCGGCTTCGAGGAAGACCCCGACCATCACCAGCGGCACCGCGACGGCGATCGGTGCGCCGCCGTTGGCGAGCATCAGGCCGACCGAGGCGATCAACGCGCCCGCCACCGTGACGAAGAGAACAGGAACCGTGGGCAGCCGACCGATGAAAAACGCCCACGCGATGATGCACAGGCTGAAGAACAACACGTAGACCCCGAGCACGATCGACAGTCCCATCTCGTCGCCGCGGAACGCACCGGGGAACAGCTGGCCGTCCGCACGCCGGTCGCCGGCCAGCACGAAGGTGATCTGCGAGGTCACCCACGTTCCGAGGATCGCGTTCACCGCGATCCACGCGGGGAGGAACGCGAGCAGGCGGGGCTGGACGAGCACGCGCAGGCGATCGCGCACGCCGGCGCGGACGGGTGCCGGCGATGTCCGGGCGTGCCGAGGCACGAAGACGAGGGTGACCACGGCCGCCACCACGTAGACGGCCGCCAGTGCGACGAACGTGCCGAGTCCGAGCGCCCCGTACAGGAGCGGTCCGGCGACCGCGCCGAGAGCGATGCCTCCGGACGACGACAGCTCGTACAGGCTCGTCACCCGGCCGCGGCGTCGGCGGTCGTCGTCACTGGCGTCGGCCAGGAGACCGAGGGTGGTGGGCGCGGAGATCGCCGCTCCCGCTCCGTCGAGCAGGCGCGAGGTGCCGACGATGACCACGACGAGGGCGATGGACGGGGCGGTCGCGATCAGCGAGGCGCCGGGGGTGAGCAGGACGCCGCCCGCGGCCAGCAGGGGAGCGGCGACGAGGAAGATCTTGCGCCCTCGACGGTCGCTGGCTGATCCCGCGGCGGGCGCGAGCACGAGTTCGGCCAGGAAGCCGATGCCCGACAGGATCCCCAACACGAGCGGGCCCACCGACGTGCCCTGGCGGGAGAGGTCGACGAAGTAGGAACCCAGAGCGAGGGCGCCCGCGGCCGACGCGGTCCGCAGCAGCAGCTGGGCCACGATGACCGCGCCGGCGCCGCGGGGAGGCGTCGGCGAATCGGGCGTCGACACGGATGCCGGCCCGGGCGAGGGGAGCGGATGACTCAACGCGTCCTCCTCGAGGTCGATGGCGGTGCGACTGCCTCGCGCACCGACGCTACCCGGTGGCGCGACGCGGGACCGCGCGGACGGCATCCGGAATCACCCGACGTAGACTTTCCCAATGCGCGCGGCCGACATCTCCGACGACATCAGCGAAGTCCTCCTCACCGAGGAGCAGATCCACGAGAAGCTCGCCGAGCTGGCGACCCAGGTGGTGACCGATTACGAGGGCCGCGAGGTCGTGCTCGTGGGCGTCCTCAAGGGTGCGGTCATGGTCATGGCCGACTTCGCGCGGCATCTGCCCATGCACGTCTCGATGGACTGGATGGCGGTGTCGTCGTACGGCGCCTCGACCCGTTCGAGCGGCGTCGTGCAGATCCGGAAGGATCTCGACACCGACATCACCGGCAAGCACGTGCTGATCGTCGAGGACATCATCGACTCGGGTCTGACGCTGAGCTGGCTGCTCGAGAACTTCGCCTCGCGCGGAGCGGAGTCGGTCGAAGTGCTGGCGCTGCTGCGAAAGCCGGATGCGATGAAGGTGGAAGTGGACTGCCGCTACGTCGGCTTCGACATCCCCAACGATTTCGTGATCGGCTACGGACTGGACTACGCCGAGCGCTATCGCAACCTCCGCGATGTGGCCGTCCTCGCACCGCACGTGTATTCCTGAGGCGTTCGGAGCGGAGTCCGGCGTACGCCCTCGACGAACGCACAGGCCCGGCATAGTCCGCGGGCGTTAGCCTGTTGCGACCGCGTTTCGGCGGAGGATCACGAAAGGGCTGGGCTCGCCCACCATGAATTTCAAGAAGATCACGCGTAATCCGATCGTCTACGTTCTGCTGGTCGGTCTGCTTCTGGTCGTCGGTTTCTCCCTCATCTCCAACCTCAGTGGTGCCCGTCAGGTGTCCACCAAGGAGGGGCTGGACCTGCTCAAGGGCGGCACCGTGACCCAGGTCGTCACGAACGATCCCGATCAGCGCGTCGATCTGACCTTGTCGCAGCCCTTCGAGGGCGCGAACGACGTGCAGTTCTACTTCAGCCAGGCCCGCGCGAACGAGGTCGCCAACGCGATCGACGCCGCGGCCCCCGCCGACGGCTTCAACGACGTCGTGCCCAAGCCCAGCTGGTTCGACGGTCTGATCGGCCTCCTGCTCCCGCTGATTCTGCTCGGCCTGCTGTTCTGGTGGTTGCTCTCCAGCGCCCAGGGTGGCGGCAGCAAGGTCATGCAGTTCGGCAAGTCGCGCGCCAAGCTCGTCACCAAGGAGACGCCGACCGTCACCTTCCAGGACGTCGCGGGCTCCGACGAGGCGATCGAAGAGCTCGACGAGATCAAGGAGTTCCTCAAGGACCCCAAGAAGTTCGAAGAGGTCGGCGCCCGCATCCCGAAGGGCGTGCTGCTGTACGGCCCTCCCGGAACCGGTAAGACCCTGCTCGCCCGCGCCGTCGCCGGCGAGGCCGGTGTGCCGTTCTACTCGATCTCCGGGTCGGACTTCGTCGAGATGTTCGTCGGCGTCGGCGCCAGCCGTGTCCGCGACCTCTTCAACCAGGCGAAGGAGAGCTCGCCGGCGATCATCTTCATCGACGAGATCGACGCCGTCGGGCGCCACCGCGGTGCCGGTATGGGCGGCGGTCACGACGAGCGCGAGCAGACGCTGAACCAGATGCTCGTCGAGATGGACGGCTTCGACCCCAAGGTCAACGTGATCGTGATCGCTGCGACCAACCGCCCCGACATCCTCGACCCCGCTCTGCTGCGCCCGGGCCGCTTCGACCGCCAGATCGGCGTCGACGCCCCCGACCTCAAGGGCCGCCAGCGCATCCTCGAGGTGCACGGCCGCGGCAAGCCGCTGTCGGACTCGGTCGACCTCGAGGTCGTCGCGCGCAAGACGCCCGGCTTCACCGGTGCCGACCTGGCCAACGTGCTCAACGAGGCCGCCCTGCTGACCGCGCGTTCGAACGCGCAGCTCATCGACAACCGGGCCCTCGACGAGGCGATCGACCGCGTCATCGCCGGTCCCCAGCGGCGCACGCGCGTGATGAAGGACAAGGAGAAGCTCATCACGGCCTACCACGAGGGCGGTCACGCTCTCGCCGCGGCGGCGATGAACCACACCGACCCCGTGACGAAGGTGACGATCCTCCCGCGCGGCAAGGCTCTGGGCTACACGATGGTGCTCCCGCTCGACGACAAGTACTCCGTCACCCGCAACGAGCTGCAGGACCAGCTGACGTACGCGATGGGCGGCCGCGTCGCAGAGGAGATCGTCTTCCACGACCCCACGACCGGCGCCTCCAACGACATCGAGAAGGCCACCAGCATCGCCCGCAAGATGGTCACCGAGTACGGCATGACCAATGAGGTCGGCCCCGTGAAGCTCGGCTCCTCGTCGGGCGAGGTCTTCATGGGTCGCGACATGGGCCACGGCCGCGACTTCTCGGAGCGGATCGCCGAGCGTGTCGACAGCCAGGTGCGCGCGCTCATCGAGCAGGCGCACAACGAGGCGTACCAGGTCATCAACGACAACCGCGAGGTGCTCGACCGCCTCGCCTTGGCGCTGCTCGAGAAGGAGACGCTCGACCACATCGAGCTCGCCGAGATCTTCAAGGACGTCAAGCGCCTCACCCCGCGTCCGCAGTGGCTGTCGTCGGGCGATCGTCCCGTCTCGAACCAGCCGCCGGTCAACGTCCCGCGTCGTCAGGCTCCGGCCGGCATCGCCGCCTCCGCCGAGGCGGGAGCGCAGACGCAGGCTCAGGCGCAGCCCCGTCCGAGCGGACAGACACGCCCGGCGACCGCCTGAGGCGCCGTGGCCGTCGATCGAGAGCGGGTCGCAGCCCTCGTCCGTGAGCTGCTGGAGGCGATCGGGGAAGACCCCGATCGCCCCGGCCTCCGGCAGACCCCGGCGCGCGTCGCCGACAGCTGGGCCGAGTTCTTCTCGGGAGTGAATCAGGATGCCGGCGCGCCGCTTCAGCACACCATCTCGGTGTCGCGGGGACCTGCGCCCGACACGCTGCCCTCGGGAGCGGTGATGGTGCGCGACATCGCGTTCCGCTCGATGTGCGAGCACCATCTGCTGCCGTTCCGCGGCCGCGCGCACGTGGCCTATCTGCCGGGGGAGGAGGTCGTGGGTCTCGGCGCACTGCCGAAGGTCATCGACATCCTCGCCGCCCGTCCTCAGGTGCAGGAGCGCCTGGGAGAACAGATCGCTGACGCCATCGCATCCGCCCTCGACGCCCGCGGGGTCCTCGTCGTCCTGGATGCCACCCACGAGTGCGTCACCATGCGCGGCGGCCGGCAGCTCGACGCCTCGACCGTGACGATCGCCGCTCGCGGCGCCTACGCGGAGCCCGTGGCCCGCGCCGAGCTCGTCGCCCTGATCGGAGCGCGCGCGTGAGCCTCGTGATGGCGATCGTCAACGTCACCCCCGATTCCTTCAGCGACGGCGGACGCTACCTCGACCCCGACGTGGCCATCGCCCACGCCCGCCGTCTGCGGGCGCAGGGCGCCGACCTGCTCGACATCGGCGGAGAGTCCACGCGGCCCGGTGCCGAGCGCGTCTCGCCCCGGGTCGAGCAGCAGCGCGTGCTCCCCGTCGTCGCCGCCCTGGCATCCGAGGGGGCGTACGTCAGCATCGACACCATGAACGCTTCGACTGCGGCGGCCGCGGTGGCGGCAGGTGCGCGCCTTGTCAACGACGTGTCAGGAGGTCTCGCCGACCCCGAGATGCTCGCGGCCGTGGCCGAGAGCGGAGCCGAGGTGGCGATCGGCCACTGGCGCGGGCCGTCGAGCGAGATGTACGCGCGCGCGGAGTACGTCGACGTGGCTGCCGAGGTGGCCGCGGAACTCGACGAACGCGTCGCGGCCGCGGAGGCCGCCGGCATCCCGGCGTCGCGGATCGTCGTCGACCCCGGGATCGGGTTCGGCAAGCGCGGCGTCCAGAACTGGCAGACGCTGCGGGCGCTGCCCGACCTCGTCGCCGCCGGTCGGCGTGTTCTCGTCGGCACGAGCCGCAAGAGGTTCCTCGCCGACGCGCTCGGCGACGACGCCGACCTCGCCCGCCGCGACCTCGCCACCGCCGTCACGAGCGCCCTCGCCGCCCGGGCCGGAGCCTGGGCCGTGCGCGTTCACGACGTACCGACCACCCGCGACGCGCTCGCCGTCGCCCGCGCTTGGGAGGCCTGATGGATGCCGTCGACCACATCACCCTGACGGGCGTGCGCGCCTTCGGGTACCACGGGGTCTACCCCGACGAGAAGCGCGACGGGCAGGAGTTCGTCGTCGACGCGACGGTCTACCTCCCGCTCGCACGGGCGGCGGAGACGGATGACGTCGTCGACACGGTCCATTACGGCGAGCTCGCGGAACGCATCGCCGCGATCGTGTCGGGGGAGCCGGTCGACCTGCTCGAGAAGCTCGCCGCGCGCATCGCCGACGAGGTGCTCCGCGACGAGCGGATCGAGGCCGTGGCCGTCACGGTGCACAAGCCCGCGGCGCCCATCCCCGTCCCCTTCGCCGACGTGTCGGTGACGATCACGCGCGGGCGCTCGTGAGCGTGCGACTGGCGCACGGCATCGGAGAGGCGCCGCGCACCTCTCCCGTCGCGGCCGTGGTCGCACTGGGTGCGAACCTCGGGGAGCGGGCCGAAACGCTCGCCGCCGCCGTGACGGAACTGCGGGCGCTGCCCCTCACGGGCGACGTCACGGTGTCGGCGCCGATCGAGACCGTCGCCGTGACCCTCGACGGCGAGGACGACGACGCCCCCCGCTACCTCAACGCCGTTGCCACGCTGCGCACGAGACTGGCCCCCACGGCGCTGCTCGCCGCCCTCCACCGCATCGAGGCACGACATGGTCGCGTGCGTCGCGAACGGTGGGGCGACCGCACGCTCGACCTCGACCTCATCGCCTACGGCGACGAGATCATCGACCGCGACGACCTCGTGGTCCCGCACCCGCGCGCGCATGAGCGCGACTTCGTGCTCGCGCCGTGGCTCGACGTGGACCCGGATGCCGTGATCCCCGGCCGGGGTCGTGTCGACGACCTTCTCGCCGAGCTGCGGGGAGGAGCACGGTGAAGCGCACCGGTGCCGGCATCCTGCTCATCGCCGCCATCATCGGCGGCGTGGTCGGCTTCGTCCTCGACACGATGCTCACGGCGATGGGTCGCGCGACGTTCACCCCCGCGGCGAGTCTGCCGACGATCCTCGCGCTCGTCGGTGCGGTGATCGTCATTCTCGCGGTGCCGGTGTTCCGCGCGACGCGGGGGAGAAGTGAGCGACGCATCGACCCGTTCCGGGCTCTGCGCATCGCCATGCTCGCGAAGGCGTCGTCGCTCGTGGGGGCTGCGGCCTTCGGATTCGGCGCCGGTCTGCTCGCGTTCCTGTTGAGCCGGCCCGCGACACCGTCGCTAGGCTCGATGGGATCGATCATCGCGACGGTCGTGTGCGCGGTCGTCCTCGTCGTCGCGGGGCTCGTGGCCGAGCAGTTGTGCACCATCCGGAAGGACGACGATGACGACACCCCCGGGAACACCCCTGCCGGACCCGTCGGCATCTGACGCCCCGCCGCGCGTCGACGCCCTCGACGCGCGGACGTTCTCGCGCATCCTGGAGCCGGGTGCCGCCGGTCGCCTTCCTCTCGGCGACGGGACGTGGCACCAGCTGGCGCGTGCCTACGTGTGGGTGCAGCTCATCTCGCAGGGGGTGGTCTTCCTCCTCGCGCTCGTCGTCCCCATCGTCGTTCAGGTCTTCACGGGCGTGCCCTGGCAGTGGATCCCCGCGGGCATCGTGCTCGTCGTGACGGCGATCGGTCTGCTCATCACGCCGCGGCAGGCGCGCTCGTTCGGCTATCAGCTGCGCCAGGACGACCTCGTCTTCCGCCGCGGCATCCTGTGGCAGCGTGTCGTCGCGGTGCCGTACGGGCGCATGCAGCTCGTCGACATCACGCACGGGCCCCTCGACCGCGGGTTCGGGATCGCCCAGCTCAAGCTCGTCACGGCCGCGGCCTCGACCGGCGTAACGATCCCGGGGCTCACGCAGGAGGCGGCCGAGCAGCTGCGCGACACCCTCGTCGCCGTGGCGGAGACGCGACGGACAGGGCTGTGAGCGACACGGACGATCGCGCTCGCGGTGACGCGGTCGAGCCGACCGACACCGGCTCGCGAGCGACGCCGGAGCCCTCGGCCGACGTCGCGCCGGGAGCGCCCGCCGAGGTAGCGGCAGCGGGCGACGGGACCGGGGCCGGGGTCGCGGCGTCGGGCGACTCGCCCGAGGTCGCGCCGTCGAGCGACGGCCCCGGGGCCGCGCTGTCGGGGGACGGTTCCGGGGTCGCGCCATCGGGCGACGGGTCCGGGGTCGCGGTGTCGGGGGACGGTTCCGGGGTCGCGGCGTCGGGCGACGGGCCCGGAATCGCCCCGGATGCCGCCACCCCGGATCCGGCAGGCGCCCCCGGGGTGCCGCGGTCGGTCGTGCGATCGCCGTACAGCGACGGCGGATGGCACCGACTGCACCCGCTGACGCCCCTGCTGCGCGGCGGTCTCTCGTTGCTCGTCATCGGGGGCCTCATCGTGGCCAATCTCCGCGAGCGGCTGCTGGAGCTGTTCTTCCCGATCTTCACCGACCTCCCGCCCGGGGCGGTCCCGCCCGACCCGGTGGACTTCCTGTTGGCGAACAACCTCATCCTGATCGCGGCCGGAGTGGCCCTGGTCGTCCTCCTCGTGCTGCTGGTGCTGTTCCGGTTGTCGTGGCGTTTCCACACCCTGCGCATCGGCGACGACGACGTCGAGGTGCGCTCCGGTGTGCTCTTCCGCACCCATCGCCGGGCCCCGCTGGATCGCGTGCAGGGCGTGAACCTGACCCGTCCGATGGTCGCGCGCCTCCTCGGGCTCGCGAAGCTCGAAGTCGTGGGTGCCGGTCTCGATGCGAACGTCAAGCTCGAATACCTCTCGGGCAAGGATGCCGAGGCAATCCGTGGCGACATCCTCCGGCTGGCGTCGGGTCGACGTCTGGCCGAGGCGGGCGCCGGTTCGGGGGCGAAGCGCTCCCTCGTGACGGCGGCCGCCGACACCGTCGCCGACGGGCTGCAGGGCATCGTCGACGGGGAGGACTTCTCCGACGCCGAGCCCGAGAGCATCGTGCGCATCCCGCTGGGCCGCCTCGTCGCCTCGCGCGTGCTGAGCGGATCGACCCTCGTGCTGATCGCCTTCGTGATCGGGATCGTCGTCGCGGCATCGGTGTCGACGCTGTGGCTGCTCTTCACCGTCGTGCCCATGTTCCTCGCCTTCGGTGCGTACTACGTGCGCTCGATCGCGCGGGGGCTGCGGTACTCGATCGCCCCGACCGCCGATGGGGTGCGCGTCACGTTCGGTCTCTTCACCACGGTCACGGAGGTCGTCCCGCCGGGGCGCGTGCACGCCATCGAGGTGCGCCAGCCCCTGCTGTGGCGTCCCTTCGGGTGGTGGGCGGTGACGGTGAACCGCCTGTCGGGTCGCTCGTCCACCGACTCCAGCGCCGACCAGATCGCCGCCGTGCTGCCCATCGGCACGCGTGCCGACGTCGAGAAGGTGCTGCGGATCCTCGCCCCCGGCCTGTCGAGCGAGGAATGGACACTCGTGTTCCGTGACGGCATCCTGGGTCCGGTGGATGACGACCCCTACGTGACGACTCCGCGACGCGCGCGGTGGCTGCGGCCGCTGTCGTGGCGCCGCAACGGTGTTCTCCTCACCGCCGACGCGCTCCTGCTGCGCCGGGGGTGGGTCTGGCGTTCGCTGACCGTGCTGCCGCTCGCCCGGCTGCAGTCGATCGGCCTGCATCAGGGGCCGCTGGCCCGCGCGGCTCGCACGGCGACCCTCACCGGTCACGTCATCGCGGGCACGGTGCAGACCGCCGTCGGAGCGATCGACCGCGACGACGCCCTCCGCGTGTTCGAGGCCACCGCCCGCGGCGGTGTGGTGGCGGCCGCGGGCGACCGCACGCATCGGTGGGCCGGATGAGCGGCGGTCGCGACGGACGTCTCGGCGTCGGGGTGATCGGCGCCGGACGAGTCGGACCCGTCATCGCGGCCGCCCTCGCGGGCGCCGGACACCTTCTCACCGGGATCACCTCGGGCTCGGACGACGACCGCGTCGAGGCGATCCTGCCCGGAGTGCCGCAGCTCACGGCCGACGAGGTCGTGCGCCGGAGTGAACTCGTGGTCATCGCGGTTCCGCACGACCAGCTCCCGGGCCTCGTGGTCGGTCTCGCGGAGCTCGGCGCCTGGCAGCCCGGACAGCTGGTGCTGCACACCGACGCCGCGTACGGTGCGCGCGTACTCGATCCCGCGGCGCAGCGGGGGGCCATCCCCCTCGCCATCCACCCCGCCATCGTGTTCACGGGTGCGTCGTCGATCGACCTCCGCCAGCTCGCGCAGGCGTACGCCGCGGTGACGGCGCCCGCTCCCGTGCTGCCGATCGCCCAAGCTCTCGCCGTCGAACTCGGATGCGAGCCCGTCGTCGTGGCCGAGCGCGATCGACCGACGTACGCCGAGGCGATCGCGACGGCGACGGAGTTCTCTCGCTCGATCGTGCGACAGTCGTCCGACCTGCTGAGCCGAGTCGGCATCGACAACCCGGGCGGGTACCTGTCAGCGCTCGTGCGCTCGAGCGTCGACCACGCCCTCGTCGAGGGCACCGGCGCGGGTCGCCTCGACGGCGACGCTACGATCGACGGATGATCGCCACCCTCGAGGATCTGCGCGCCCGACTCGACGAGATCCGAGGGACCGACCGCGCCGCGCAGGGACCCCGCATCGCGCTCGTCTCGACGCTCGGAGCCCTGCACGACGGCCATGTCGACCTCATCAAGCGTGCCCGGGAGCGCTCCGACGTGGTGGTGGTCTCGACGTTCGTCAACCCGCTGCGATTCCGTACGGCCGAAGACACCGCGGCCTACCCCCGCTCTCCTGACGCGGACGCGCGCGTTCTGGACGATCTCGCGGTAGACGTGGTCTTCGCCCCCACCGCGGCGGAGCTGTTGCCGGCCGGCACGGCGACCACGCGGGTGTCGGCGGGCGACGTCGGGCTCCGCTACGAGGGTCGGGTGCGCCCGTTCTACTTCGACGGCGTCCTGACCGTCGAGGCGAAGCTGTTCCATCTGGTCGCCCCCCACGTCGCCGTCTACGGTGAGCGCGACCTGCAGCGCATCTTCCTGGTGCGGCGGATGGTGCGCGATCTGAACTTCCCCGTCGAGATCGACACGGTCCCCACGGTGCGCACCGACGACGGCCTGCCGGTGTCGAGCCGGATCGCCCTGTTGGACGAGGTCGACCGCCGGGCGGTCGCCAAGCTCCCGCGTGCTCTGGAGGCCGCTGCGTCGAATGCCGACATGGGCGTCGACGCGTGCATCGCGGCGGCCCAGTCGGCGCTCATGGGCGAGCAGCGCATCTCGCTGGAGTACCTGAGCGTGGTCGATCCGGCGACGTTCCTGCCGGTCGACGAGGGGCATCGCGGTCGCGCCTTCGCGCTGATCGCGGCGACCGTCGGTGGCCACCGCTTCATCGACAACGCCGAGATCTCGTTGCGCTGACGATCCGGCGGCCCGACCCGGACGCGGGCGACGGCCGCTGCGGCACGGCGTGCGGCGAAGGTGGCCGACCGTCGAGGCGGGCGAGTGCCCCGAGCGGCCCGGGCCGGGCGAATACACTGGGGAGGACCCCGAGGAGCTTCCACGATGACCGACGCGCCCGCGAACGACGCCGCCGAACCCACCGAAGACGAGGTCTTCGAGCAGAAGGCGGTACGCCTGGCCAAGCGCGAGCGACTGCTCGCCGAGCGCAGCGACGCCGCGGGCGGCGCCTACCCGGTGTCGGTCCCGGTCACGACCACCATCACCTCCCTGCGCGAGCGCTTCGGCGAGCTCGAGGCAGGTGAAGAGACGGGCGAGACCGTCGGCGTCGCCGGGCGCGTGGTGTTCAGTCGCAACACCGGCAAGCTCTGCTTCGCTTCGCTGCAGGCCGGTGACGGCAGTCGCATCCAGGCGATGGTGTCGCAGGGCGTCGTCGGCGAGGAGTCGCTGCAGGCGTGGAAGGAGCTCGTCGACCTCGGCGACCACGTGTTCGTCTCGGGCGAGGTCATCTCGAGCCGCCGTGGCGAGCTGTCGATCATGGTCGCCGAGTGGCGCATCGCGGCCAAGGCCGTGCTGCCGCTGCCCAATCTGCACACCGAGCTCAGCGAGGAGAGCCGGGTGCGCAGCCGCTTCCTCGACTTGATCGTGCGCGACCGGGCGCGCGAGACCGTGCTCGCTCGCGCCACGGTCAACGCGAGCCTGCGCCGCACCTTCACCGAGCGCGACTTCGTCGAAGTCGAGACCCCGATGCTCCAGGTGCAGCACGGCGGCGCGTCGGCCCGGCCGTTCACGACCCACTCGAACGCCTTCGACACCGAGCTCTTCCTGCGCATCGCGCCGGAGCTCTACCTGAAGCGTGCGGTCGTCGGCGGCATCGACCGCGTCTACGAGATCAATCGCAACTTCCGCAACGAGGGATCCGACTCCACGCACAGCCCCGAGTTCGCGATGCTCGAGGCCTACCAGGCCTACACCGACTACAACGGCATCGCCGACCTGACCCAGACGCTCATCCAGGATGCCGCGATCGCGGTCGCCGGCTCGACCACTGTGACGTGGGCCGACGGCACCGAGTACGACCTCGGCGGAGACTGGGACCGCATCTCGATGTACGACTCGCTGTCGGCGGCATCCGGTCATCAGGTCACCCCCGAGACCTCGCTCGACGAGCTGCGCGCTCTCGGCGAGAAGTCCGGTGTCGACGCGCCTCCGCACGAGACCCACGGCAAGTGGGTCGAGGAGCTGTGGGAGCACTTCGTGAAGGGGGGCCTGACGCGCCCCACCTTCGTCATGGACTTCCCGGTCGACACGAGTCCCCTCGTCCGCGAGCACCGCTCCATCGCGGGGGTCGTGGAGAAGTGGGACCTGTACGTCCGAGGATTCGAGCTCGCCACCGGGTACTCCGAGCTCGTCGACCCGGTGATCCAGCGCCAGCGTTTCGTCGAGCAGGCCAAGCTCGCCGCGCGGGGCGACGACGAGGCGATGCCGATCGACGAGGAGTTCCTGCGGGCGCTCGAGCACGGGATGCCGCCCACCGGGGGGATGGGGATGGGGATCGACCGTCTGCTGATGGCCATCACCGGGCTCGGTATCCGCGAGACGATCCTCTTCCCGCTGGTGAAGTAGGGCGCTCGAAGACCCACTCGGGCAGGCGACCGGCGTCGAGAAGGCTCAGCATGATCGCGCTGAGGCCGTGCTGGGGGTCGATGCGGATCGCCTCTTCGGCGTAGGTCCCGGCGTGCGATGAGCGTCCCTGCGCCCATGCCAGCCAGGCGCAGGCCGACAGGGCCCCGGGCCGTCGATCGGGCGGCACGGTCGCGGCGACCTGCCGGCACACCTCCAGGGCGGTCCGAAGGCGCTCGGGCTCGGGCCGCGCGCCTTCTCCCCACATCGGACGCGCGAGGTCTTCGGGGAAGGGCGTGCCCACGCTGAACGCGGTCTGCGCGCGCAGCACCGCATCGCCGGCGGCGACATCGGCGGCCCACTGCATGAGGGCCACGTCGCGCAGCGACGGACGCTCGAGGCAGAACGCGAGGGCGGCGATCATCGTCGACCGCAGGCGCCCCGACTCGGTGACCGCCCTCTCGAACAGGGCGGGCGGGTCGGCGAGCAGTGAAGCGATCTCGTCGGCCTCGGCTCGCCGCGCGAGCGGCAGGCGACGCCGATCGCGCGGGCGGCCGAGGGTGTCGTCGACGTCGCCGAGCGATCGCGCCACGGATGCCGCGGTCTCGGTGTCGACCGCGGGGAGCGCGGCGGCGGAGAACTGGTCGGTGCGGGGGAGTGCGTCGGCTCCTCGGGCGTCGGCGTCGGCGATCTCGGACAGCGACGCCGCGGACGTGCCCGCGGGGTCGAGGTAGCAGGCCCAGGCATCGGGACCGACGACGAGGGCGTCGAGCACGCGCAGGCCGCAGATGCCCGCGCGAGACGCGATCTCGTCGATCAGCGCGCGTTCCGGGAGGTCGGAGCCGCCGGTCACCGGGTGGTCGGTGTACACGACCGGGACGATCGCGTCCGTCGACGCGACCTTGCACGCCATGCCGATGACGGTCGACGCGATGCTCTCGGCCTCGGTCGGCCCGCCGCGGGGGAGGTCGACGCGCATGGCCCCGAGAGATCGCCCGTCGGCGAAGGGGACGACGACGAGACTTTCCCGCGGGGTGCACTCCAGCAGGTGCGGGACGAGGGCGAGGAACGAGGCGGACGAGGCGGCGCGGACGACGGTCGGGGTCATGGGCACGAGCGTGCCGGGTCGCGGCATCCGCGCGCGGGGCGGGAAAGCTCGATCGTGGATAACCCGACTGCCACGGCGCGTGGGGAGGAACGGTGCGCGGGTATCCTGGGGGTATGGATGAGACCTGGGTCGCGATGCTGTGGGCGATCCTGCCCACGATCGTCGTCTCGGTCGTGTTCTTCTTTATCCTCCGCAACGTGATCCGCATGGACCGCACCGAGCGCAAGGTCTACTCGCGCATCGAGGCCGAGGAGCGCGCGAAGCGCGGCCTCCCGCCGGTCGCCTCCACCGGCGACGGTCCCGCGAGCTGACGATCCCGCGACCGCTGTCGCAGCCCCTCGCTACGCTGGGTGGACGACCCGCCCAGGAGGACCCGTGATCAACGCCACGTTCGACGCGAGCTGGCTCGTCATCACGCTGTTCGTCGTCGACCTCGTGGTGCGTATCGCCGCGATCATCATCGTGCCGCGCAACCGCCGCCCGACCGCCGCGATGGCGTGGCTCCTGGCGATCTACTTCATCCCCTTCCTCGGGGTCTTCCTCTTCCTGCTGATCGGCAACCCCCGTCTGCCGCGCAAGCGCCGGCGCAAGCAGACCGCGATCAACGAGTACATCCACGACACGAGCGCGTCGCTCGAGTTCGGCACCCTGCGTCCCCACGCCCCCGACTGGTTCCGCGCCCTCGTGCGCCTCAACCGCAACCTCGGGGCGATGCCGATCGCCGGTGACAACGCCGCGACCCTCATCGCCGACTACCAGCAGAGCCTGGATGCCATGGCCGAGGCCATCCGCCTCGCGAAGCGCTACGTGCACGTCGAGTTCTACATCCTGCAGTCCGACGAATCGACCGACAACTTCTTCCGCGCCCTCGAGGAGGCGGCCGAGCGCGGCGTCGTCGTCCGCGTTCTGCTGGATCACTGGGCCAACCGGGGCAAGCCCTTCTACAAGCAGACCCTCCGGCGTCTCGACGACATGGGCGCGCACTGGCATCTCATGCTCCCCGTGCAGCCGTTGCGCGGGCGGTATCAGCGCCCCGACCTGCGCAACCACCGCAAGCTCCTCGTCATCGACGGCGACGTCGCCTACATGGGCTCGCAGAACGTCACCGACTCGTCGTACAACCTGCGCAAGAACATCCGTCGCGGCCTGCACTGGGTCGATCTGATGGTGCGCGTCGAAGGCCCCGTGGTGGCCAGCATCAACGCCGTGTTCCTGTCGGACTGGTACAGCGAGACCGACGAGACCCTGCGCGACGAGATCGACCTGTTCAGCGTGACCTCCGGCCCCGGCGACCTCGACTGCCAGATCGTGCCCTCGGGACCCGGCTTCGATTTCCAGAACAACCTCAAGCTCTTCCTCGGGCTGCTCTTCGCCGCGCGCGAGCGCATCATCATCGTCAGCCCCTACTTCGTCCCCGACGAGGCTCTCCTCCTGGCGATCACGACGGCGTGCCAGCGCGGCGTCCACGTCGAGCTCTTCGTGTCCGAAGAGGGCGACCAGGCGATGGTCTACCACGCCCAGCGCAGCTACTACGAGGCGCTGCTGCGCGCCGGCGTTGTCATCTGGATGTACCGCAAGCCGTTCATTCTGCACTCCAAGAGCGTGACGATCGACGACGAGGTCGCGGTCATCGGCTCGAGCAACATGGACATGCGATCGTTCGGTCTGAACCTCGAGGTGTCGATGCTCGTGCGGGGCGAGGAGTTCGTCCGCGATATGCGCGCCGTCGAGCACACCTACCGCAGCCTCAGCCGCCAGCTCACGATCGAGGAGTGGAAGCACCAGCCGCTCCGCTCGACGATCCTCGACAACCTCGCGCGGCTCACCTCGGCGCTGCAGTGATCCTCCGGCGGTGACGCGCCGCGGCTTCGCCGCCGGCATCCAGGAATCTCCGCCATCATGGGGCGGAACTCGCCCCGGAGGTCCACATGTCCCGTCATCGTCTGACTCTCATCGCCGCCCTCGGTGCCGGCCTGCTGGCCGCCGGCGCCCTCACCGGCTGCGCCACCGGCGCGTCGTCGCCCGCGCAGGAGACCTCGCCGTCCGCCTCGTCCAGTCCGGATGCCGGGGAGTCGTCATCCGCGGCCGAGGTCGGGGCCGCATGGCTCGACGCGGGTCGCGCGATCGCCGTCGTCACCTGGGGGAGCTCGACCTGCGTGCCCGTCGTCAGTGCGGAGCCGACCGTGTCCGGTGATGCGGTCACCGTCACCCTCGGGGAGTCCGCGCGCACGGACTGCACGCGCGACATGGCTCCGCGGGCCACCCTGGTGGGCCTGCCCGCGGGCGTGGACCCCACCCGATCGCTCGAGGTGACCGTGGAAGGCGCGGCCGAGGGGCGAACGACCCTCGCACCGCTGACCTCCGCCCCGTCCGACGCGGAGCAGTTCGCTCCCAGCGCCGGCTGGGTCGACGCGCGCACCATCGCCCTCGTCACCTACGGCAGCTCCGGCTGCCCGCCCACCGTGGAGTCGGTCACCACGACCGGGACCGGCATCGCGGTGCAGTTCGCCACCCCGCCCGCCGACCAGATCTGCACGATGGACCTCGCCCCGCGCGTCACCCTCGCCGACGTCGGCGACGGGGCGCCCGAGGGTGCCGTGTCGGTGGTGCTGTCGGGCGGCGGAGTCGATGCGCCGGATCCGATCCCGGTGCTGGGCTCGCGCTGAGCGCCGGCCCGCGGGGTCTCACGGGCTGACGACCAGCAGGTCGCCCACCTCGCACTCCAGCACGCGGCAGATGGCCGACAGCGTCGAGTAGCGGATCGCCCTCGCCCGGTCGTTCTTGAGCACCGAGAGGTTGACGACCGAGACGCCCACGAGCTCGCTCAGTCGGGTCAGCGTCATCCCGCGGGCCTCCAGCAGCTCGTCGAGGCGGCAATGGATGCCGGTGGGCCCCTCGTCGGCGACGGCCGGGCTCATACGAGGCCCTCGGTGTCGCGCCGCAGGCGGTCGCCGACCGTGAACACGGTGCTGGAGAGTCCCGCGACGAAGCCGATCACGATGAGGATCGGGAGGTCGATCTGCTGGGTCAGTCCGCGGTCGTAGGTGCGATCCGAAAGCCACGCGAGGGCGCCGTTCGCGACCATGTTGTGGAAAAACGGCACCGCGAACGCCGCGACGAGCGAGACGATGCCGGCGGCCGCCACCAGACGGGTGTGCCGGCGGCTGAAGATCTCCCCCTTCAGGATGCCGACGCACAGGACGACGAGCAGCACCACCACCGTCACGACCGCGGCGGCGAAGATCCCCTGCGAGAGGAACAGCGCCCAGAGCGAGGCGAGGGGGAGCGAGGGGGCGGTGACCACCGCGCCGGTCAGCTCGACGGGGACGGACGCCCCGTCGGGACCGATCGGCGCCTGGGCGACGGTGTCGAGGAACTCGATGGGGACGCGCACGTCGCGGTTGCCGACGGCGGCCACGATAGTGCCCACCGAACGGATCACCGCCCAGGCGGCGATGGCGACGCCCGCGACGATGAAGAGCAGGAAGCTGCCGGTGTCGCCTCGGGAAAGGGTGCGCGAGGTGGATCGGGGGGATGCCATGATCGCTCCTTATCGATGATCGTTGTTATTGACAGTCGATAAGGTATCGATACTCGATAGGTTTCGCAACACCGGGTGTCACGGCGGTATGCCCACGGCGAACACGCGTCTCCGGCATCCGGCCGCTGGTTACTCTCGATGTACGGCGCGCGGAGGCGTGCCTGTCAGCCCATTTCTGGAGGGACTGAGATGTTCGAGAGATTCACCGACCGTGCTCGTCGTGTGGTCGTCCTCGCCCAAGAAGAGGCGAAGATGCTCAACCACAACTACATCGGGACCGAGCACATCCTGCTCGGGCTGATCCACGAGGGCGAGGGCGTCGCCGCGAAGGCGCTCGAGTCGCTCGGCATCTCGCTCGACGCCGTCCGCGAGCAGGTGCAGGACATCATCGGCCAGGGTCAGCAGCAGCCGACCGGCCACATCCCCTTCACGCCGCGCGCGAAGAAGGTCTTGGAGCTGTCCCTGCGCGAGGCGCTGCAGCTCGGCCACAACTACATCGGGACCGAGCACATCCTGCTCGGCCTCATCCGCGAGGGCGAGGGTGTCGCCGCCCAGGTGCTCGTCAAGCTCGGCGCCGACCTGAACAAGGTGCGCCAGCAGGTCATCCAGCTGCTCTCGGGCTACCAGGGCAAGGAGCCCGCGGGCGTCGCGTCCGGAGCCGGTGAGCAGAGCCAGGGTGCTGCCCAGGGCGGGTCGGCGGTGCTCGACCAGTTCGGCCGCAACCTCACGCAGGCCGCGCGCGACAACAAGCTCGACCCCGTGATCGGGCGCGAGAAGGAGATCGAGCGCGTGATGCAGATCCTGTCGCGCCGCTCGAAGAACAACCCCGTCCTCATCGGCGAGCCCGGGGTCGGAAAGACGGCGGTCGTCGAGGGTCTCGCCCAGGCCATCGTCAAGGGCGACGTGCCCGAGACGCTGAAGGACAAGCAGGTCTACTCGCTCGACCTCGGCTCGCTCATCGCCGGATCCCGCTACCGCGGCGACTTCGAGGAGCGCCTGAAGAAGGTCACCAAGGAGATCCGCACGCGCGGCGACATCATCGTCTTCATCGACGAGATCCACACCCTCGTGGGTGCCGGTGCCGCCGAGGGCGCGATCGACGCGGCATCCATCCTCAAGCCCCTCCTCGCCCGCGGTGAGCTCCAGACCATCGGTGCCACCACGCTCGACGAGTACCGCAAGCACTTCGAGAAGGATGCCGCCCTCGAGCGCCGCTTCCAGCCGATCCAGGTCGCGGAGCCGAGCCTGCCCCACGCGATCAACATCCTGAAGGGGCTGCGCGACCGCTACGAGGCCCACCACAAGGTGCAGATCACCGACGGTGCGATCGTCGCCGCGGCGAACCTCGCCGACCGCTACATCAGCGACCGGTTCCTGCCCGACAAGGCCATCGACCTGATCGACGAGGCCGGCGCGCGCCTGCGCCTGTCGATCCTGTCGTCGCCGCCGGAGCTGCGCGAGTTCGACGAGAAGATCGCCAAGGTCCGCGAGCAGAAGGAGCAGGCCTCCGAGGAGCAGGACTTCGAGAAGGCAGCGGCCCTGCGCGACGAGGAGAAGTCGCTGCTCGCTGAGCGTCTGCGTCTCGAGAAGCAGTGGCGCTCCGGCGACGTCGCCTCCCACGCGGTGGTCGACGAGGGCCTGATCGCCGAGGTGCTCGCCCAGGCGACCGGCATCCCGGTGTTCAAGCTCACCGAGGAGGAGTCCAGCCGCCTCATGTTCATGGAGAAGGCGCTGCACCAGCGCGTCATCGGCCAGGAAGAGGCGATCGCGGCCCTCTCGCGCACGATCCGTCGTCAGCGCGCGGGCCTCAAGGACCCCAAGCGCCCCTCTGGCTCGTTCATCTTCGCCGGCCCCACCGGTGTCGGAAAGACCGAGCTGGCCAAGGCGCTCGCCGAGTTCCTCTTCGACGACGAGGGTGCGCTGATCTCCCTTGACATGTCGGAGTTCGGTGAGAAGCACACCGTCTCGCGCCTGTTCGGTGCCCCTCCCGGGTTCGTCGGGTTCGAAGAGGGCGGCCAGCTCACCGAGAAGGTGCGTCGCAAGCCGTTCTCGGTCGTGCTCTTCGACGAGATCGAGAAGGCCCACCCCGACATCTTCAACTCGCTGCTGCAGATCCTCGAAGAGGGTCGTCTGACCGACGGTCAGGGTCGCGTCATCGACTTCAAGAACACCGTGATCATCATGACGACGAACCTCGGTTCGTCGGCGATCGCCGGTGGTCCGGTCGGTTTCCAGGTCGAGGGCAGCGCGCAGACCTCGTACGAGCGGATGAAGGGCAAGGTCGACGAAGAGCTCAAGCGCCACTTCAAGCCCGAGTTCCTCAACCGCGTCGACGACGTCATCGTCTTCCCGCAGCTGAACAAGGACGAGCTCCGTCAGATCGTCGGCCTGTTCGTCAAGCGCCTGGCCGACCGCCTGCTCGACCGCGACATGACGGTTGAGCTGTCGGACGACGCGAAGGACAAGCTCATCGAGATCGGGTTCGACCCCACGCTCGGTGCGCGCCCCCTGCGCCGCGCCATGCAGCGCGAGGTCGAGGATCGTCTCAGCGAGAAGATCCTGCACGGCGAGCTCGAGTCGGGCGACCACGTGAAGGTCGGTGTCGAGAACGGTCAGTTCACCTTCGACACCGCTCCGCGCGGCGAGAAGGTCGCGATCGGCGTCGGAACGGCCGGCGAGATCGCCGCCACCCCCGACACCCTCGCGGGGAGCTGATCGCCTATCTCAGAAGGGGCCCGGATGCCATGGCATCCGGGCCCCTTCGTCGTTGCGGCGTAGGCTGTTCCGATGACCTCACCCGCGCCGTTCGTCGTCCGCCCCGCCGGAACCGCCGACGTGCGACGCATCCACGAACTGCTCGAGCCGTTCGTGCAGAAGCGCATCCTGCTCGGCAAAGACCTCGTCGTGCTCTACGGCTCCGTGCAGCAGTTCGTCGTCGCCGAGGCCGACGGGGTCGTCATCGGGTGCGGCGCGCTGCACGTGATGTGGGACGACCTCGCCGAGATCCGCACGCTCATCGTGCACGACGACTGGTTGCACCATGGCGTGGGTCGGGCCATCGTGGAGGACCTCGAGCAGCGCGCGCGCGAGCTGGGGGTCGCCCGGTTGTTCTGCCTCACCTTCGAGGTCGACTTCTTCACGCGGCGCGGGTTCGCTCCGATCGGCGAGCAGGTGGTCGACCCCGACGTGTACTCGCAGCTCGTGCGCAGCCCCGACGAGGGCGTCGCCGAGTTCCTCGATCTCGCGCACGTGAAGCCGAACACGCTCGGCAACACCCGGATGCTCAAGCACCTCTGACGCGCGCATCGCCCGGCGCTGAGGGCTCCGCGTGCCTGTGAGCGTGCTGATGCGCGCGCGCCGTGGAATGCCGTCGCCGCCCAGGCGCCTACCCTGGAATCATGACCGATGCCCCCCGTAGGCGGAGGCAGTCCCCGGCGGTCTACCGTCGACGTCGTCTCGCGGCGGGCCTTCTGGCGCTCGTCGTGATCGGCCTCGTCGTGTGGCTCGTCGCGGCTCCGCCGTGGCGCTCCGCCCCGACAGCCCTCGACACCCCCGCCCCCGCCGAGAGCACGCCCGCCGCCGCACCCTCGTCATCCGCGCCCGCGGCATCCCCGTCGAGCTCCCCGACGCCGACCGCCAGCGCGCCGTCGGGGCCCGTCGAGTGCACCGCGGCCGACATCACCGTCGAGGCGCTCTCCGACAAGGGGCAGTACGGCCAGGGTGAGAACCCGCAGCTCTCGATCCGCCTGACGAACACCTCGGCGAATCCGTGCACGATGAACGTCGGCACCAGCGCGCAATCGTTCACGGTGACCAGTGGCTCCGACGTGTGGTGGCGTTCGACCGACTGCCAGACCGAGCCGAGCGACATGGAGGTGACGCTCGCCGCCGGGCAGGTCGTCACCAGCTCCGCGCCGCTCACCTGGGACCGCACGCGCTCCTCGGTCGGCTCGTGCGAGAGCGAGCGTCCGTACGCTCCCGGCGGCGGGGCGACCTACCACCTGAGCGTGTCGATCGGCGGCATCCCGTCGGCCGGAACGGCGTCGTTCGTCTTGCAGTGACGTCGCGTCCGCGGCATCCGTTCCGGCCGGGTCGGCGTGCCGCGCCGATGCTCTGTCGCCGCATCCGTTCGGGGCGCGATTCCCCCTTCGGGGCGTGAGTCGCGCGCCCCGAACGGAGGAATGCGCCCCGAACACGCGAGGCCACACGGCGGAGGACACGCCGGAGGGGACGGATGCCGCAGCGCCCGCCCCCTCCGCTGCTCGTTCAGGAGCGCCGGTCGCCGAAGACCTCGCCCTCCATCGCGTCGTAGCCCTCCCTCTGCGGGTCGCCGTGGAGTCCGCCGGAGAGGGCGTACTCCTCCTCGGGCGAGAGCACGAGGCGGTGCCGGCCGTAGACGGCGAAGGCGATGAAGATGACCGCGTAGACGACGATGATCGCGACGATCGCCAGGAGGTACGCGGGGTTCAGCAGGAGGCCGAAGAACACGACGGCGGCGATGATCGCGGCCGAGTAGGCGCCGAACAGGCCCCAGGGGCTCCTGTACGGGCGGAGCGCGTTCGGGAACTTCCGTCGCAGCACGATGAACGACACCATCTGCAGGAAGTACGCCACCACCGCGCCCCACACGGCGATGTTCAGCACGATGGCGCCGGCGGGGCTGGCATCCCCACCCGCCGCCTGGACGACCACGAGCGCGAGGAAGCCGAGGACGGCACCGAACACGAGAGCGACCCACGGCGTCTTGCGCCCTCCCGTGAGCGACAGCCAGCGCGGGTAGTACCCGGCCCGCGAGAGCGAGTACATGTTGCGTCCGTAGGCGAACATGATGCCCATGAGCGATGCCAGCAGGCCGACGAGCGCGAGGAGCGACAGCAGCGCCGCGGCCTGATCGCCGACCATCGCACGGAAGCCGTCGAGCAGGGGCTCGAGAGAGCCGCCCGTCGCCTCGGCGCCCAGCACGCCGGTGTTGAGGAACAGCACGATGAGGCCGGTCACGATCAGCGTGCCGCGGGCCCACAGCCCCGCGCGGGGGATGTCGCGGGCGGGGTCGTGGGATTCCTCCGCCGCGAGGGGGAGCTCCTCGATGCCGAGGAAGAACCACATCGCGAAGGGGAGCGCCAGCAGGATCGAGCCGACGCCGAAGGGCAGGAACTCGGTGTTGCCGTCGGTGGGGGCGATGTTCCACAGCGAGCCCCAGTCGAACGCGCCCGACATCAGCGCCATCGCGCCGAAGACCACGATGATGCCGATCGAGATGATCGAGACGATGATCGCGAAGCCGAACGAGATATTCGCCCCCGCGGCGTTGAGAGCGATGAACAGCGCGTACAGGATGATCCACCAGACGAAGGCGGGCAGGCTCACCCCGGTCAGCAGTTCGAGCGCCGAGTCGGCGTACTGGCCCGAGAAGTACACGACGACGGCGGTGGTGGCGACGTACTCGATCGTCTCGGCCAGACCCGTGGCCAAGCCGCCCCACGGGCCCATCGCCGAGCGGGCGAACGAATAGGCCCCACCGGTGTGGGGCATCGCCGCCGCCATCTCGCCGATCGAGAACGTGAGGCCGTAGTACATGATCACGAGGATCACGAAGGCGATCAGCATGCCGCCGAAGCCGGCGAAGCCGATGCCGAAGTTCCAGCCCGAGAAGTCGCCGGAGATGACCGCGGCGACCGCGAGTCCCCACAGTCCCCACACGCCCGCCGAGCGTTTCAGGGTGCGTTTCTCGAAGTAGCTGGCGTCGGTTTCCGTATAGGTGGCTCCGGCGACCTTTTTGCGGGAACTGCTCGAGGTGGACATGTGACCTCCAGAGGGATGGGGGCAGGCTTCGGGCTCGCCTTTGCGGAAGATCATGGCCCTCTATTGGTCGACCTGTCTACCTTTGACGTGTAAGTTCCTCGTTACGTCCTCCGCATCGGAGGGCGCCGATGAGGCGAGAGGGACACGACACCATGGCGGGCAATCTCACCACTGCAGATCTGGATGCCGCGACCGAGGCGGGAGAGATCGACACCGTCGTCGTCGCCTTCCCCGACGCGCAGGGCCGGTTGGTCGGAAAGCGCGTGGCTGCGCGATTCTGGCGCGACGAGGTGCGGGGTCACGGCGCCGAGGCGTGCAACTACCTGCTCTCCGTCGACGTCGATCTCAACACCGTGGACGGCTACGCGATGTCGAGCTGGGACAAGGGCTACGGCGACATGCTGCTGGTGCCCGACCTCGACACCCTCCGCCGCATCCCGTGGCAGCCCGGGACGGCGCTCGTCTTCGCCGACCTCGCGTGGGAGGACCGCGAACGCGTCGTGCAGTCGCCGCGCGGCATCCTGAATGCGCAGCGCGAGCGCCTCGCCGAGCGTGGGCTCACCGCCTACGCGGGGACCGAGCTGGAGTTCATCGTGTTCGACGACTCCTTCCGCGACGCGTGGGCCAAGGGGTACACCGGGCTCACCCCCTCGACCGACTACAACGTCGACTACAACCTGCTCGCCACCACCCGCCTCGAACCGCTCCTGCGCGACATCCGCCTCGGCATGGACGGCGCGGGCATGTACTGCGAGGGCGTGAAGGGCGAGTGCAACTTCGGCCAGCAGGAGATCGCCTTCCGCTACGCCGAAGCCCTCGAGACCGCCGACAACCACACGCTCTACAAGAACGGCGCGAAGGAGATCGCCGACCGCCACGGCAAGTCGCTGACCTTCATGGCCAAGTTCAACGAGCGCGAGGGCAACAGCTGCCACATCCACCTCTCGGTGCGCGGCGACGGCGGCGAGGCCGTCATGGCGGGCGACGGGGAACACGGGTTCAGTCCACTCATGGAGCACTGGATCGCCGGCATCCTGGCCACCCTCCGCGAGTTCACGCTGCTGTACGCCCCCACGATCAACTCCTACAAGCGCTACGCGAAGGGCTCATTCGCGCCGACCGGCGTGGCGTGGGGCGTCGACAACCGCACGTGCGCCCTGCGCGTCGTCGGTCACGGCTCGTCACTGCGGGTCGAGAACCGCGTGCCCGGGGGAGACGTGAACCCCTACCTCGCGATCTCCGCGATCATCGCGGGCGGTCTGCACGGCATCGAGAACGAGCTCGCCCTCCCCGCGCCGCTCACGGGCAACGCCTACGCCGCGGGCGTGGACACCCTGCCGACGACCCTGCGCGAGGCGGCGCGGCTCTTCAGCGAGTCGACGATCGCCCGTGCCGCGTTCGGCGACGACGTCGTCGAGCATTACCTCAACCAGGCGCGCATCGAGGTCGAGGCCTACGACGCCGCCGTGACCGACTGGGAGCGGGTGCGTGGTTTCGAGCGGCTCTGACGTGAACCGGACTCCCGTCGTGGGGCTCACGACCTACCTCGAACGCGCGAAGCAGGGCGTGTGGGACGTGCGCGCGTCGTTCCTCCCGCAGCAGTACTTCGACGCCGTGACCGCCTCGGGGGCCTCGGCGGTGCTTCTGCCCCCGCAGCCCCGGCCGGAGCAGGCCGCCGATGCTGTGCTCGACGGCCTCGACGGACTCATCCTGACCGGCGGGCTCGACGTGCAGCCCGAGCTCTACGGCGCCGAGCGCCACCCGACGACCGACCCCGCCCGTGCCGACCGCGACGCGTGGGAGATCGCCCTTCTCGCGGGGGCGCGGGAGCGCGGCATCCCCGTCTTCGGCATCTGCCGCGGTCTGCAGCTCATCAACGTCGCGATGGGCGGGACGTTGCACCAGCACCTCCCCGAGGCCCTCGGCACCGAGAGGTATCGCGTGGGCGGCGGCGTGTTCGCCGACAACGTCGTCGAGGTGGATGCCGGCACCCGGCTCGCCGGCCTCGTCGGTGCCGGAGACCTCACCGTCCACAGCTACCACCACCAGGGCGTCGACCGCGTCGCCGAGGGACTGCGCGTGACCGCCCGGACCGACGACGGGCTCGTGCAGGCCGTCGAGCTGCCGGGTGACGACTACCTCGTCGCCGTGCAGTGGCATCCGGAGGAGAACGCCGAGGACCGGCGCCTGTTCCTCGGCCTCGTCGCCGCCGCCGCGCGATACCGGGCCGAACGTTCCGATCACCACCAGGAAGTGTCCGCATGAGCACCTTCACCGTCATCGATCCCGCGACCGGGACCGAGATCACCACCCTCGAGCGCGCCGACATCGCCGAGGTGGATGCCGCCGTCGCCGACGCCGTGCGCGCGCAGCGCGCGTGGGCGGCCCTGGCCCCCGTCGCCCGCGCGGACACGCTGCGGGCGTTCGCCCGCGTCGTCGAGGCGCACGTCGAGGAGCTGGCGGCGCTGGAGGTGCGCAACTCGGGGCACCCGATCGGCTCGGCCCGCTGGGAGGCGCAGCACGTCGCCCAGGTGCTCAACTATTACGCGGGGGCGCCGGAACGCCTGATCGGATCGCAGATCCCGGTGGCCGGCGGGCTCGACGTGACCTACCACGAGCCGTACGGCGTCGTCGGGATCATCGTGCCGTGGAACTTCCCCATGACGATCGCCGCCTGGGGCTTCGCCCCGGCGCTCGCCGCGGGCAACGCCGTCGTGTTCAAGCCCGCCGAGCTCACTCCCCTCACGGCCGTGCGGCTGGGGGAGCTTGCCCTCGAGGCGGGGCTCCCCGAGGGCCTCTTCCGGGTGGTCGTCGGGTCGGGCTCGGTCGTGGGGCAGCGCTTCGTGTCGCATCCCGACGTGCACAAGGTCGTCTTCACCGGCTCGACCGAGGTGGGCACGGAGGTCGCCGCCGGCTGCGCGCGGCTGCTCAAGCCCGTGACGCTCGAGCTCGGCGGCAAGAGCGCCAACATCGTCTTCGCGGATGCCGATCTCGACAAGGCCGCGGCGGGGGTTCCCGGCTCGGTCTTCGACAACGCCGGCCAGGACTGCTGCGCGCGCAGCCGCCTCCTCGTCGAGCGGAGCGTCTACGACCGGTTCCTCGAGCTGCTCGAGCCCGCGGTCGCCGCGTGGAAGGTCGGCGACCCGCGCGACGACGACACGCAGATGGGGCCGCTGATCTCGGCATCCCACCGCTCCACCGTCGAGGGCTTCCTCGACGGCGCCGACATCGCCTTCCGCGGCTCGGCGCCCACGGGCGACGGCTTCTGGTTCGCGCCCGCCGTCGTGCTCGCGCAGCCGGGCGACCGCATCGCGCGGGAGGAGGTGTTCGGTCCCGTGCTCGCCGTGATGCCGTTCGACGACGAGGCGGATGCCATCCGCCTCGCCAACGACACCGCCTACGGCCTCGCGGGCTCGATCTGGACCGAGAACCTCGGTCGCGGCATCCGGGTCTCGCGGGGGGTGCGCAGCGGCGTGCTCTCGGTGAACTCGCACTCGTCGGTGCGCTACTCCACCCCGTTCGGCGGCATGAAGGCCTCGGGTCTCGGCCGCGAACTGGGCCCGGATGCCGCCGAGCACTTCACCGAGACGAAGAACGTCTTCTACGCCACCGAGTGACGCCGCAGTTCCTCCCTCCCGCCCGCCCCACCCCGCCCGCCTGCCCCCCTCGTCCCACTTATGACGGTCCTCGTCCCACTCATGGCCGGTCTGGAGGCCCCACACCAGCCATGAGTGGGACGAGGTCCAGCGCGAAAGGAACCACCGCACCATGACCATCGACCTCACCCAGCGTCTGCGCGACCGCGTCGCGATCGTCACCGGCGGTGCGAGCGGCATCGGGCTCGCCACCGCCCACCGCTTCGCCGCCGAGGGCGCGCGCGTCGTGATCGCCGACCTCGACGAGACCACCGGGACCGCCGCCGCCGAGGCGGTGGGCGGGGTGTTCCGGCAGGTGAACGTCGCCGACGAGGCCTCCGTGGACGCCCTCTTCGACGGCGTCGCCGCCGACCTCGGCAGTGTCGACATCGCGTTCAACAACGCGGGGATCTCGCCCGCCGACGACGACTCGATCGAGACGACCGAGCTGCCCGCCTGGGACCGGGTGCAAGACGTCAACCTCAAGAGCGTCTACCTCTGCTCGCGCGCGGCGCTGCGGCACATGGTGCCCGCGGGGCGCGGGTCGATCATCAACACGGCGTCGTTCGTCGCGCTGCTCGGGTCGGCGACCTCGCAGATCTCGTACACCGCGTCGAAGGGCGGCGTGCTCGCGATGACGCGCGAGCTGGGCGTGCAGTTCGCGCGGCAGGGGATCCGCGTCAACGCCCTGTGCCCCGGACCGGTGAACACGCCGCTGCTGCAGGAGCTGTTCGCGAAAGACCCCGAGCGGGCGCAGCGACGTCTCGTGCACGTGCCGATGGGCCGCTTCGCGGAACCGGAGGAGATGGCCGCGGCCGTGGCCTTCCTGGCATCCGACGATGCGTCCTTCATCACCGCGACGGCGTTCGTCGTCGACGGCGGGATCACCAACGCCTACGTCACGCCGCTCTGATCCGGACATGACAGGCTGAGACGGTGAGCGAGGCGCCCCTGGACGACCTGCGGCGGGCGGTCTACCGTCCCGTGCGCAGCGGCAACGCGCTCGAAGACACCACGGCGCGCATCGTGCAGACCGTGCGCCTCGGCCTCGTCGCCCCGGGAGAATCGCTGCCCGCCGAACGCGAGCTCGCGGCGCTCTACGGCGTGAGTCGCGACACCGTGCGCGAGGCGATCCGCGAGCTCGCCGACGCCGGGTGGCTCGAGACGCGGCGCGGGCGCTACGGGGGGACGTTCGTCGTCGACCCGGTGCCGCGGCCGTCGGAGCCGGCCGTGGTGTCGCCCGCCGAGCTCAGCGACGTCATCGCCCTGCGGGGCGTGCTCGAGACCGGTGCTGCATGGGCCGCGGCCGGGCGCTCGCTGTCCGCAGACGAGCGCGACGTGCTGTGGGCGCGCCACGAGGCGGCGGCCGTCGCCGGGGGAGAGGACTACCGCCGACTCGACACCCTGCTGCACCTGACGATCGCCGAGCTCGCCGGCATCCCCTCTCTCGTTCCCCTCGTCGCCGACAACCGGGCGAAGGTCAACGCGTGGCTCGACACGTTCCCCCTCCTGCCACGCAACATCGACCACTCCACCTGGCAGCACGCCGCGATCGTGTCGGCGATCCTCGCCGGCCGACCGGATGCCGCCCACGCGGCGATGCGCGATCACCTCGCTGGTTCGGAGGCGCTGTTGCGGGGGTTCCTGGCGTAGGTGCGGCCCGTGCGGCGGTGATCGCGCGGCGTTTCGGGGCGCGTTGCTCGCCGTGGGGTGGATGCGGGACGGGTCGCGCGGCGTTCTGGGGCGCGGTTGCCGGCGTGGGGCCTGCGGCGGGGTGGTCGGGTGGCGTGTGGGGCGCGGTGCCGCCGTGGGGTGTGCGGCGGGGTAGTCGCGCGGCGTTCTGGGGCGCGGTTGTCGCCGTGGGGCCTGCGGCGGGGTGGTCGGGTGGCGTTTCGGGGCGCGTTTCTTGCTTCGGGGCGCGAGGATCACGCCCCGAAGCAAGGACTGCGCCCCGAACCGAGAGGGCGGACGCAAACGCGGCATCGGGCGGGCACCGGGCCGGATGGGCGGGGGAGGGACGCCGCGGATAGGCTCGGGGGATGGCCGCGAGCAAGAAGCGCAAGGGGAAGAAGGTCGACATGGACTTCAAGAACACCGCGCTGACCGACGCCCTGCAGACGCAGGACATGGCGGCGATCGCCTTCGCGCTCCGGCACGGACCGACGGTCGTGCCGCTCATGACGCCGGGAGACGCCGACAACCCGCTCAGCGTGGGCGAGGTGTGGACGTACCGCGACCCGAACACGGGCCAGGTGGCCCTGCTGCTGTTCAGCGATGCGGCGCACAAGCCCGAGACGCTCCCGCCGCACGTGGCTCTGCAGTCGCCGCAGTGGCTGCGGTCGTTCCTGGGAGCGCACCAGGATGCCATCACGACGGTGTTCATCGACATCGCGGGACCGCACCCGATCCAGGCTTCGCCCGCCGACCTGATCGCCGCGCTCGACGCCTGAGGGGCGGCGGGCTCCCGTGCCGACCTGGCGGCGTTCCGCCCGGCGCGCGCACAACGGCGGGTCGGGGTGACGACACACCGATGGCGGATCGTCGGCCGCGGCGTGTCGCCGCCTCGGTTAGCCGTTGTGCACCCGCGCTGCCGTGCCCGGGAGCGAGGAGCAGCGATCGGATGCCGACAGATCCGGCGGGGGTGAGAAACCCGAGTCGCGTGGGTGAAAGACCCGTGCGAGACTCGGGGGCATGGAGTACCTGATCGCCGGTGCCGTGTGCGCCGCCGGACTTGTCATCCCCGCGGTCCTCGGGATGACTTCGCCGCACCGTCGTCGTCGGTCCGCTCCTCCCGGTCGCTGAGCCGTTCGCCCGGATAAGGCGAGCTGGCCGGTCTCGGGAGATGTCGGGACGTCGGGGGCGTCGCCCTCGATGCGCGATCGCTCAGAAGCCGGGTTCGACCTCGTCGCGCGGCATGCCTCGCACCTGCAGCTCGTTCAACGCCTGCGCCAGCTTGCGTGAGGAGGCGTCGAGGACGGTGTGATAGCCGAGCCGCTTCGCCTCGGACGCGCGCTGGGCGGCCTGCGTGACGTTGCGGATCTCGCCGGTGAGCGTGAGCTCGCCGATCGCGGCGAGGCGCTTCGACACCTTGCGGTTCTTCACGGCGTTGGCGACCGCGATCGCGATGGCGAGGTCGGCCGCCGGCTCGACCAGGCGCACCCCGCCGACGGTGGAGACGTACACGTCGCGGTCGGAGAGGGTGAGGCCCATGCGGCTCTCGAGCACCGCGAGCACCATCGCGACGCGGGACGAGTCGACGCCGTTGACGATGCGTCGGGGGTTGGGCGCCGTCTGCCGGACCGCGAGGGCCTGGATCTCGACGGGGAGAGCGCGGCGACCCTCCATCGCGATGGTGACGCACGTGCCGGGCTCGGGCTCGCCGTGGCCGAGGAACAGCGCGCTGGGATCGGCGACCTCGGCGATGCCGGTGCCGGTCATGTCGAAGCAGCCGACCTCGTCGGTGGGGCCGAAGCGGTTCTTGAGCGCCCGGACGAAACGCAGCGAGGTCTGACGGTCGCCCTCGAAGTGACAGACGACGTCGACGAGGTGCTCGAGGATGCGGGGGCCGGCGATCGAGCCGTCTTTGGTGACGTGGCCGACGATGATCACCGGCAGCCCCCGTTCCTTGGCGACGCGGATGAGAGCGGATGCCACTTCGCGCACCTGCGCCGGCTGACCGGCCGCTCCGTCGCTATGCGCCGACGACACCGTCTGCACCGAGTCGACGATGAGAAGCCCCGGCTCGACCTGGTCGATGTGTCCGAGGATCGTGGCGAGATCGGTCTCGGCCGCGAGGAAGAGCTCGTCGTGCAGCGCCCCCGTGCGCTCGGCCCGCAGGCGCACCTGCGCGGCGGACTCCTCGCCGCTGGCGTAGAGCACGCGGCGTCCGGCGCGGGCGCTCTGCGCCGCGACCTCGAGCAGCAGGGTCGACTTGCCGACGCCGGGCTCACCGCTCAACAGGATGGCGGCGCCCGGAACGATGCCTCCGCCGAGCACGCGGTCGAACTCGCCGACGCCGCTCGTGCGCCGCGGGGCGTCTTGCGTGTCGATCTCGGTGATGCGTCGCGCGGCACGGGCCGCCCCCGGGGCGACCGGCGTGATGGATCGGACGATGCCCGTCTGCTCGGCAGCCTCGACCACCGTGCCCCACGACTGGCACTCGCCGCAGCGGCCGACCCACTTGAGCGTCGTCCACCCGCACTCGGTGCACCGGTAGGGAGCGGGGGCGGTTGCGGGACGACGGGATGCCATGGAGTCAGGCTACGCGGGGCCTCCGACATCGCTCGCGCCGGGGCGCCGGCATCCGAGCTGTGGGGCGGGGTGAGCTTGCCGATAAACGCTCGCCGCGCTGAGGAACGCGGTGCGAGAGCGTTTGTCGACACAGCGAGCGTTTATCGATGATGTGGGCGTGGGCGTGGCGGAGGGCCGCCGGGCGCTCGCATCCCCGGATTCCGCAGACGACGTGTGGCCGACCGCGCGACGCGCGACGGCGTCGAGGCGGCGCCTCAGCCGCGCAGCGAGTCGGCCACCGTCGTGAGGGCGTCGGCCGAGCGCCGCAGCAGCGTCACCTCGCGCTCGGAGAACGGCGTGGCGGCGATCGGAACGGCGCCGCTCGCCGACACGATCGAGGGCACCGACAGCGCCATGCCGTCGACGCCGTGGAAGTCCGACAGCACGGTGCTGACGGGGAGGATCGCGTGCTCGTCGCGCAGGATCGCCTCCACGATGCGGGCGCTCGAGAGGCCGATGGCGTAGTTGGTGGCGCCCTTGCCCTTGATCACCTTGTACGCGGCGTCGCGGACGTCGACGGCGATGGCATCCAATTCGTCCTGGTCGAAGCAGGAGCCGTCGGGCAGCTCGAACTCCGTGATGGGGACGGAGCCGATCGTGGCGGTCGACCACAGCGGGAACTCGGTGTCGCCGTGCTCGCCGACGATCCACGCGTGGACGCTCGAGGTGGCGACGCCGGCGCGCTGGGCGATCTTCCACCGCAGGCGCGACGTGTCGAGCACCGTGCCGGAGGCGAAGATGCGCCGCGTCGGCAGGCCGGTGGCCTCCTGCGCGAGGACGGTGAGGACGTCGCACGGGTTGGTGACGATGACGTAGATCGCGTTCGGGGCGACCTCGAGCAGCTGCGGCATCATGTCGCGGATGATGCGCGCGTTGGTGGCGGCGAGCTCGGTGCGGGTCTGACCGGGGTTCTGCTTGGCCCCCGCCGTGATCACGACGACGTGCGAGCCCTCGGCGACCGACACGTCGCTACCGCCCGTGATGTCGCTCGAGCCGGTGAACTGCGTGCCGTGGGCGAGGTCGAGCACCTCGGCCTCGACCTTCTCTGCGGCGATGTCGTACAACGCGACGTGGCGGGCCGATCCGCGGATCAGCGCCGCGTACGCGACGCTCGCCCCCACGCTCCCCGCGCCCACGACCGTCAGCTTGGAGTTCTCGATCACGCTCATGGCTCGATCCTGGCAGCGCGCGCGAACCGGCTCCAGGGGGGTGCTTCGACGGTGGACGAATGGATGCCGGATGCCGACCACGGCGCCGATTCGCGGCATCCGCCCTCGTGTCGTAAGCTTGTCGGCGGTGACGTGTCCGAGCGGCCGAAGGTGCAACACTCGAAATGTTGTGTAGGTTCACCCCTACCGTGGGTTCAAATCCCACCGTCACCGCCATTTCCACCAGATCAGCCCCGCATTCGTGCGGGGCTGATCTGCGTTCGGCGTGGAGTCGGTCCCCCACGCGTCCGCAGACCTTGGCCCCGAAGAGGCATCAGCGTCCGGCGTAGTAGTGGCGGCGCACCTCGTCGGCGGTGAGCGCCCGGGTGTAGATCGCGGCGAACTGGATCTGACCGATGAAGTAGGACGGGCCCGAATAGTCGGAGATCCCGTTCGAGGTGCCGTTGGCCCACAGGGCGAGGTTTCCGCAGCCGATCTTCCAGAACCCGGTGTAGTTCTGGGCCGACGTCGTGGTCGGGTTCGTTGCGACGAGGGTCCCGTCCACGTACAGAGCCATGCCGGCGGTGGACAGCGACGCGACCACCGCGTGCCAGGCGCCGTCGGCATACGAGCGTCCGGCGGGGGTCGCGATCGTGCGGACCTGGTCCGGGTAGACGCCGAACACCACTCTCCCCGTGCTGTCGAGATAGATGTGGCGGTCCCACTGCGAATCCGCCGCGGACTGCGAGGCGCTGCCGAATCCGATGATCTTGCCGTTCGAGGTCGAGGAGGTGCGGAACCAGGCTTCGAGGCTGAACGTGGTGGGGTTGGTCACCGACCCGGGAACGAACAGGCACTGCGAACGACCGTCGAAGACGACGGACGTGGCGGGGAGATCGCGGCGGCATCCGATGCTCGTCGACGGTGCCGGGGCGACGGCGTACGTGGCGCGTCGCGAGCCGATACCGGAGAGGTCGTTCTCTGACTTGCTCGGCGTATTGGTCGGGCTCAGGGCGTAGGCGCCCTTCGTCCCCAGGGTGCCCACGGCGAGTTCCGCGTCGCGGCACGTGAAGAACGGATTCGTCCCCGCGGTGTCGCTCGTGCTGCTCACGCGCGCGGCGAATGCGGCACCTGTCGAGGACAGTCCGGTGAGCAGGGCGACGGCCGTCACCGTGACGACGATCAGCGGCACGACGACCCGACCGCCCCGGGTGTCGGGGCGGACCCGCAGTCCGCCCGGGGCGGCGACGGGAACGGGGTCCCGCACGAGCAGGGCCGCCACGAGGGGGAGCAGACAGAGGGCGATCACGACGAGGCGCATCGGGAGATCGAGGTCGGGGTGCGGGGTGAGAACGAAGGCCCCGTTCGACGCGCGGTCCGTCGTCGGGACGGTGGCGTCCTGGCCGCTGAGGATCCGCGTTCCTCCCGCCACGAGCGGGAACAGCCCCGTGTTCACGACGTGGAGGAGGGCGCCCGACCCGCCGTCGGTCGCTCGGAAGTCGAGCAGCACCATGTCGAACCATGGGCGCATCCACAACCCCACCAGTGTCACCGTCAGCGACCATCCGGTGAAGCGTGCGCTCCAGGCCCACCCGGGGCGCCGGTCGCCCACCCACGCCACCACTTCGGTCAGCACGGCGCCGAGGAGCAGCCACGGCGCCGCCTGCAGGAGGAAGCCGGCGCCGGGCAGGATCGCCACGACCCGCCCGACCACCTCGTCGAGGGCGACGGGCGCTGCGTCGGGGGCGCCGTTCAGATCGCCGCGGGTGACGAATGCTCCCTCACGTTCGTCGACGATGCGGTGCGTCACGGTGCGATCCCCCGTCGTGAAGGTGACGACGTCGTCGATCGCGTAGGACCGTTGGGGGTGGGTGACGACAAGGGAACCGACGGGCGCGGTCTGGCCCATGCTGGGGGTCTGGACGGCGAAGAGACGGATGCCGGTGACGGCGAACGCCACGGCGACCGCGATCGAGATCAGCACGAGCGCGGCGGCGAGGGCGAAGGCCGGGCCCGCGGTGCGTCGAACGGCGGCCGCCGTGGCGTCAGTCGTCACGGGCGGGTGCTCAGCTGCTGAAGTCCCACGTCAGGGGCTGCGAGACCTGGAGTCCCGCGTAGGTGTTGCCCGCGGTCGACGGGACGGTCACCGCGAAGGTGAAGGGGACGGTCGTGCCGGAAGGGATCGACGTCAGGCCCAGCGCGGTCAGGAGGTTCACGGCGGAGCTGAATCCCTGCAGCGTGCCCGAGTACACCGTCGTGGATCCCGAGGTCACGACCAGCGTCATGGTGGAGCAGAGATTGGTCGCGCTGCCGTTGGGGGTTCCGTTCGCGGACTGCGAGCAGGTGCCGGGCGTGAGGGTGAACGCCGAGGCGTCGGCGGTGCCGGTGTTCTTGATCTTGACGTCGGTCGACACCGTCTGGCCGGGCACCATGGTGAGCGTGCCGCCGTACTTGTTGATGGTCGCGCAGGTGGCGGTGTTGGTCGACACGGACCCTCCGTCGGTGCTGGTGCAGACGACGGACCCATCGGCATTGGTCTCCTGCATGATGAGGGTTCCGGTGCCGGCGGTGTCGACGGTGTTCTTGATCTGCGCCGTGAACGCGGAGATCGTGGGCGAGAGTCCGAGGGCGAGGATGAGGGATGCCACGCCGCCGGCGAGCAGGACGGGCAAGGAGAGGCGGCGTCGGCGGGACGGCGCGGGCTGAGGTGTGGGCACGACTGTTCCTGTCGGGTGGGTGGGGAGGTGAGGACACCCCTCCCTATCGCGCCCGGTGCATGTGCGAACGGGGCGCCGACGTCGTCGAAGGCGGGTGTAGCTCGCCGATCGGCCCGTCGGCGGGGACTGTGAAGAAGTGACCTCGGAGCTGTTCACCCCCGACGTCACCCGATGCCCGCGTGAGTCCGCCTGGACAGAGATGAGCCCCCTCGTGCCCGGTGATCCCGCCCCGGCGGGACCTTCGACCCCCGCCGCGGCCCGCGCTGCGCCTACCGTGCGGAGGGAGCGGAGGATGCCATGGAGAAGATCGTCGTCGGGGTGGACGGCAGCGCGGCGTCGAGTTCTGCGCTCGCGTGGGTCGTCGATCGATGCGGCACGCGGACGGCGGAGGTCGAGGTCGTCCACGTCGGCCCCGTCGCGGGGCGCACGGCATCGCCGAACGACCCGCTCGCGGACGCCGAGCGCGCCATGCGCGCCGCGGCGCCCGATCAGGCGGCGACGTTCCGCCGGGTCTCGGGGGCGGTCGCAGAGACTCTCGCGGAGGCGTCCGCGGGCGCGGATCTGCTCGTGATCGGCGTCGATCCGGAGCATCCCGTTCGAGCAGCCCTGGGCGGGTGGCTTCCCGTCCGGATCATCGCGCATGCCCGGTCGCCGCTGTGCATCGTCCCCTCCGGTTGGGAGCGACGGCAGGGGAGCGTCACCGTCGGGCTCGAGGACGACCTGTCGTCGTCGGAGGCCCTGACCTTCGCGGCGCAGGAGGCCGAGCGTTCCTCGGGTCGACTGCGCATCGTCCACGCCTGGCATCTCCCCGAGCCCTCGCGCGACGGATCCGCGGCTCTGCTGGTGCTTCCGCAACGGATCCTGGAAGAGCATCGAGAACTGCTCGAAGCCTCGGTCCGCTCCGTCACCCGGCGTTTCCCCCGCGTGCACATCGAGGCGGACCTCGTGCGCGCGGAGCCGGCGGCGGCCCTCCTGCATCATGCCCCGGGGGCGGCGATGCTCGTGATCGGCACCCACCGCGGTGGGCCGCTGACGGGCGCCTACGTCGGCTCGGTCGGCCGCGGCCTGCTCTGGCGGGCGCGGTGTCCGCTCGTCGTCGTCCCGTCCGCGAGTTTCCCGGCGAAGGGCGCGTGAAGCCTGCGGCGCGGGTGTGCGCCGGCGCCGCGCCTCAGCGGCCGGGATGCCCGAGATGCAGCACGGCCGCCTGCGTGCGCGAGCCGACGCCCAGTTTGAGCAGCAGCGACGACACGTAGTTCTTCACCGTCTTCTCGGCCAGGCCGAGACGCTCGCCGATCTGGCGGTTGGTGAGGCCGTCGGCGATCAGGGCGAGCACCTGCCGCTCGCGGAGTCCGAGGGAGCCCCATCGCGGGTCGTCGTCGCGGGCGCCGTCCCTCAGGCTCGCCGCGGCGCGGGCCACGGTTCCGGCATCCAGAAGCGTGCGACCGGTACTGACGGCGCGGATGTCGTCCAGCAGTCGCATGCCGGCGATGTTCTTCAGCAGATATCCGGACGCCCCGGCCAACACCGCGGCGGAGGTCGCGGTGTCGTCGTCGTAGGCCGTGAGGATGAGGCACGCGACCTGGGGCATCGACGAGCGGATCTGGCGGCAGAGATCGATCCCGCTGCCGTCGGGCAGGCGCACGTCGATCACGACCACGTCCGGCCGGGCGGCTTCGATGCGCGCGAGCGCCTGGCGGACGGTCCCCGCTTCGCCGACCACCTCGAGTCCCTCGACGCCGTCGATGAGGTCGGACAGCCCGCGCCGCACGATCTCGTGGTCGTCGACGAGGAAGACGCGTGTCATCGCTCGGATCCCCCTTCGGTCACGGTGTCGAGGGGCGCCCGCCATTCGGCGCGCGTTCCGCCGGGGCCGGTGGTCAGGGTCAGCGTCCCCCCGCGTCGCGCGGCCCGCTCGGTGAGGTTGGCCAGCCCGCTCCGACGGTCGTCGCGGATGCCGACGCCGTCGTCCGTGACGACGACCGACACGTCCGGCCCGGTGAGGGCGACGTCGAGCGAGATGCTGTCCGCGCCCGCGTGGCGCACGCTGTTGGTCAGCAGCTCGCGGGCCACGCCCACGACGTCGTCGGCCAGCGGGCCGCGGATGGCGTGGTCGACCGCGCCGGCGAACCGCAGCGCGGGCGGGCGCCGCAGCGCGCCCGACGCCTCGGCGACCACGTCGATCAGGCGGTGACGCAGCGAACTGCCGTCGCGGGCGGAGAGCGCGAAGACGACGGTGCGGATCTGTGTGATCGCATCGTCGAGCTGGCGGATGACGTCGCCGACGCGGTCGCGGTCCCCGGTGCGGTCGAGGGAGGCCGACATCGACTGGAGCGTGAGACCCGCGCCGAAGAGCTGCTGGATGACGTGGTCGTGCAGGTCACGCGCGATACGCGCGCGCTCGTCGGTGAGCATGGCGCGCTGCTGCTCGGACTGCACGCGGGCGAGCTCCGTCGCGATGCTCGCCTGCGAGGCCAGGTCGTGGAGCACCTCGAGCTCGACGGCGGTGAACCCTCGCTCGCCCGGCGCCCGGGCGATGCACAGAGCGCCCCACGTGTGCTGCCGCGTCTGCAGGGGCGCGGCGATCGCGGGGCCGGTCTCGTGATCTCCGGTGATCGACGCCGGGTCCGGACGGTCCGCGACGGAAGGGACGGTGGCCACCCGGGCGCCGCCGTCGTGCATCGCCGCCCCCGCGATGGTGTGCGCACGATCGACGCTCGCGCCGATCACGTCGTCCTCTCCGGGGCCGAGAGCGGCAGCCACACGGAGCATGTCCGATCCGTCCACGGGGACGAGCACCGTCACGAGGCTGCCGTCGACGAGGTCGGCGACGCGTCTCGCCAACAGGTCGTTCACGTCGTCGGACGGGGAGGCGAGGATCGTCGCCGACAGCTCCGCCGTCGCCGTCATCCACGTCGCCCGGGTGCGCGCCTCGTCGAGGAGGCGGGCGTTCTGGATGGCGAACCCCGCGGTGGATGCCAGAGCGCGGACGAGTTCCTCGTCCTCGGCCGAGAACGTCCCTCGCCGCGCATCGGTGAGGTAGAGGTTCCCGTACACCTCGCCGCGTACGCGGATGGGCGCCCCGAGGAACGACTCCATGCGCGGGTGGTGGGCGGGGAAGCCGACAGCCCGGGGATCCTCGCCGAGATGGTCGAGGCGGATCGGTTCGGGATGGGCGATGAGGGCGCCGAGAACACCTCGGCCACGCGGGAGGTGGCCGATGGCATCCGCGGTGTCGGCCGGGAGGCCGACGTGGATGAACTGATCGAGCGACGACCGGTCGGCGGCGATGATCCCGAGCGCGCCGTACTCGGCATCCACGAGGTCGACGGCCGCCTCGACGACGCGGCGCAGCACGACGGGCAGCTCGATCTCTCCGACGATCGTGTCGATCGCGCGGAGGAGACCGCGGAGGTGGTCCGCCGAGGACGTCTCGTCGGGGGCCGGGGGCGGCGCGTCGGCGGGCGGTGCGAGATGTTCGCTCGTCATCGCACGCTCCTCTCCCCGGATCCTCAATCTACGACCGGCGCCGGGGTCTGGCCAGGACCCGGGGGACCTTCGCCCCATCGCCGCCGGCGCCCGCGTGCTGGACTGGCGACAGGAGGCTCGCCATGACCCACGATCCGTTCCCGCCCCCGATCGTCCGGGAGCTCAGCACGTCCGACTGCTGGCGCCTGCTCGAATCCGAGCGGCTCGGCCGCCTCGCTCTCATCGATGCGTCCGGCGAACCCCTGATCTACCCGGTGAATTTCGCCGGACGCGACGGCGTCATCTACCTGCGGAGCGCGGCCGACGCGAAGCTGCGTTTGCTGCGGTCGCGTCCGGCCGTCGCGTTCGAGGTCGACGGGCAGGATGCCGGCGATCGGTGGAGCGTGGTCGTGCGCGGAGACGCGGTGCCCGTCGATCTGGATGCCGAGATCCGGCGCGCCCGTGAGACGGGGTTGCGCTCGATGAATCCGGAGGCGAAGCCCTACCTGGTGCGCATCTCTCCGCGCAGCATCACCGGACGTCGATTCCCGGAGTGCCCCGCCGACGCGCGGGAGGATGCGTTGCGCTCGCGGATCTTCCGGTCGCGGGAGGAAGCCCTTCCTGCGTCCGCGCGAGCGCCGCACCCGATCGCCAGCTTCACCCCTCGCGCGGAGGGGTGAGCGCCGACGCGGGGCTGCGCGACGCCTGGGCCGTGACCTTCGGCCGCCGGGGCCGCCCGCCGACGCATGACCCCGACGCGTGGCGACCGACGCGCCCGCGTCGACGGGCGCCACCGGGGCCGCCCGCCGACGCATGACCCCCACGCGTGGCGACCGACGCGCCCGCTCCGACCGGCGCCTCCGGGTGCGGGCCCCGCAGGAGGCGCGTCTACCGGACGATGGCGGTCACGGTCGAGAGCTGCGTCAGCACTTCCTGACTCGTCGAGCCCAGGAGGAACCGCCCCAGGGTTCCGCGCCCGTGACTGCCCACGACGAGCAGACGGGCGGAGCGCGACAGGCGTCGAAGGGCGGCCGCCGGGTACCCGGACTCGACGAGGGTGGTCACCGCGAGGTCGGGATAGTCCTGCCGGAGGCCCGCGAGCGAGATCGCCAGATCCTCCGTGGTGAGAGCCTGCATCCGCTCCAGGTAGTCCGGCGGGTAGCCCTCCAGCTCGAACGGGACCGGAACCGGCGACCAGGTCATGACCGCGGTCAGACCGTCTCCCGTGCGGTCCGCCTCCGCCGCGGCGAACGCGACCGCCTTCTCCGACGCCTCCGAGCCGTCGACCCCGACGACGACGCCCGCGCGATCCCGCGCGCCGTCTTCCGGAACGACGACCACGGGGCAGTGCGCCCCGGCGGCGATGCGCACCCCGCGCACGCCGCGCAGCCGCGGACCGTCGTGCACGAAGTCGCTCCCCAGGACGAGGAGGTCGACGCGCCCCGAGACGTCGATGAGCCGCGCCACGGGGTCTCCGCGCTCGATGAGGATCTCCGCATCCGCTCCCGCGGCGCGTGCGCTCGCGGCCGCCTCCTCGAGCAGGGCCGTCGTGCGCGAGATGGCGTCACCGACGAGCATCTCCTCACCGACGACGCCCCACGCGGAGCCGACCACACCGACGAGCCGCAACCGATCCCGGCGGGCGATCGCGCGTTCGATGGCCCAGTGGAGGGCGCTCTGCGCCCCCGGTGCGTCGGTGACTCCGACCGCGATGGTCCCGTTCATGATCGCTCCTCGCCTTCGCGCCGTGGATCGGCTCACCTCCATCGTCGCGTCGGCGCAGCGCTCCTGGCGGGACCTTCGACCCGTCGTCCGCCCCGGCTGTCCCGGCCGCGCCTCGCCCTCAGCCCACCGTCGGCTGCTGCTGCGTGATGCAGTGGATGCCGCCGCCGCGATCGAAGATCGGGCGGGAGTCGACCGTCACGACCCGGCGGCCGGGGTAGGCGTCGGCGATGATCTCGGCGGCGCGCGCGTCGGCGGCGGGGTCGCCGAAGCCGCAGAGCACCACGCCGTCGTTGGTGACGAGGTGGTTGATGTAGCTCCAGTCGACCCAGCCGTGGTCGTCGCGCAGGGTCGAGGGGGCGGGGATGCCGGTGATCGTCACCGACCGACCGAGGGCGGCGAACGCGTCGGTCAGCTCGCGACGCACGAGCTGCGACACCTCGGCGTCGGGGTGGGCGGCATCCGTCTGCTCGTGCACGAGCACGTGGTCGGGCGAGGCGAAGGTCGCGACGATGTCGACGTGACCGTTGGTGCCGAGGTCGTCGTAGTCGCGGGTGAGTCCGCGCGAGAGCCAGATCGCGTCGGTCGCCCCGATCGTGCGGGCCAACTCGGCCTCCACCCGCGCGCGATCGGCGAAGGGGTTGCGCCGCGGGTCGAGCTGAACGGTGTCGGTGAGCAGCACGGTGCCCCGACCGTCGACGTGCAGGCCGCCGCCCTCGGCCACGAGCAGCGAGTCGATGCGTTCGGCGCCGACGTGCTCGGCGACCACGCGCGCGAGCAGCGCCGACTTCTGCCATTCGGCCCAGTCGGGGGCGCCCCAGCCGTTGAAGATCCAGTCCACGGCTCCGAGCACGCCCGGGCGGTCGGCGTCGACGACGAAGGTCGGGCCCACGTCGCGCATCCAGAACTCGTCGAGGGGCGCCTCGACGATCTCGATGTCGGCCGACAGCATGCGTCGGGCGCGCGCGATCTCGGTCGGATCGACGACCATCGTCACCGGCTCGAACTGCGCGACGGCGTGCGCGACCTCGGTCCACGCCCGGTAGCCCTCCTCGCGGGTCTCGGCATCGTCGCCGAGGGTGACGCCCTCGCGCGGGAACGCCATCCACGTGCGCTCATGCGGGGCGGATTCGATGGGCATGCGCCACATGGCGGGCTCCTCGGGTCTGATCGGTTCGGGTTCGGGTTCGGTGGCGGGGGATGCCGGGTGGGGTCAGAAGCCGGTGCTGAGCACGCGGTCCAGCGCATCGACGAAGACGTCGACCGAGGCGCGCGTGATCACCAGCGGAGGCTTGATCTTCAGCACGTTCTGGAAGTCGCCCGTCGGCTGCATGATGACACCGAGCTCGAGCAGGCGGTCGCAGATCGCCGCGGTCTCGGCCGTGGCGGGTTCGAGACTTTCGCGGTCGCGGACGAACTCCACGCCGAGGTACAGCCCCGACCCGTGCACGGTGCCGATGAGCGGATGCCGACGGCCGAGTTCCTCGAGGCGGCGCTTCAGGTGCCCGCCGACGACGCGGGCGTTCTCCTGGAGCCCCTCCTGCTCGATCACGTCGAGCACGGCCATGCCGATCGCCGACGAGACCGGCGATCCGCCGGTGGAGGAGAAGAAGTAGCCCTGCGTGCGGTAGCGGTCGGCCACCTCGCGGCGCGTGATGACCGCCCCGATCGGGTGTCCGCCGCCGATGGACTTCGCCACCGCGACGATGTCGGGCACGGCGTCCTGCTGCTGGAAGCCCCAGAACCAGTCGCCGAGGCGCCCGTAGCCGACCTGCACCTCGTCGGCGATCGCGAGCCCGCCGTGCCGGCGGATCGCGGCGTACACCTCGCGCAAGTACCCGTCCGGCAGGGCCACTCCACCGGCGTTGCCGAAGTAGGTCTCGGCGATCATGCCCGCGGGCGGGCGACCGGATGCCGCGAGCTCGTCGATCGCCGCAACGGCTTCGGGGGCGTATCTCGCGGCATCCGCTCCCCGGTGCACCCCGCGGTAGGAGTTGGCGGCGTCGACGGTGTGCACCCACTCGGGACGGGTCTCGAGGGCGAAGGGGTTGTCGGCGATCGAGGTCGAGACCGCATCGCTGGCGTAGGTCCACCCGTGGTACGCCTCGCGCATCGCGACGATGTCGGGGCGACCGGTCGCCGCCATCGCGAGGCGGATCGCGAGGTCGGTCGCCTCGGACCCGGAGTTGACGAAGAAGACCGTGTCGAAGCCCTCGGGCAGCGTCGCTGCGATCCGGTCGGCGTAGTCGGTGATCGCGCGGTAGTGGAACCGCGAGTTGGTGTTCAGCAGGTGCATCTGCCGCGTGCCCGCCTCGACCACGTGCGGGTGAGCGTGCCCGACCGACGCGACGTTGTTCACCATGTCGAGGTAGACCCGGCCGTTCACGTCGACGAGATACTCGCGCCACCCCCGCTCGATGCGCGGGGGAGCGGCGAAGTAATGCTCCTGCACTTCGGCGAGCACCCCGTGACGCCGCGCGAGGGAGTCGTCGGACGCCGGTGCGGGGGAGCGGAGGCCGAGAGCGGCGCCGGGGTCGCCGGCGACCTCGCGCCACGCGTCGGCGAGGGCGCGCGTGGTCCGCGGGGGAGGCACGAGTGCGCCGAGCGGTCGCCGCACCGACAGACGCGTCCGCGCGGGCAGGGTCCCGGATGCCGCGTCGGTGGCGACGCCGGTGATCGTCACGGTGCCGCCATCCCCCGTGACCGTGAGCGTGTCACCGTCGACGCGGGCGACGCCGTCGAGGTGCCGCGGCTCCGCGAGCCACACCAGGACGTCGGTCGGCACGGTCTCGGCGGTCGAGGGGAGCGGGTCGGTCGTGCCGGTGAGACGCGCGCTCCACGCGGGAGCCGTGACGACGTCGGCCCCGGCGTCGAGCGCGGCGAGGGCGGCGGCGTCGAGGGTCCGAGGGGCGAGCCAGGCGCCCGCGTCGTTCAGCGCGGACTCGGTCGAGGCATCGAGCTCGACGTGGCGGCCGACCGGGATGAGCGTCGGCCCCGTCCCCTCGCGCTCCGCCGGGGCCGGCCGGCCGAGGGCGGCGCGCGTCGCCGCGGTGATGACGGGGAGGGGCACGGATGCCGCCTGCTCGAGGATGCGGAATTCGCGCTCGAGCGCGACGGCGGCGTAGTCGTTCGCCTCGTCGAGGCGCACCTGCGCGCGCCCGCTCAGCACCAGCACCGCACCGCGGAGGACGACCAGCGGCCAGAGGGCGGTGATCTCGTCGTCGGTGAGGTCGCGCAGTCGATCGAACGCCCGGATCGCGGGGAAGGCGCTCTCGGGCGTCGCGCCGTCGTGGTGGAGCACCGACGACACGGTCACGGCGATCTCGCCCACGCGCCACGACGCGCACACGTCGCCGAAGTCGATGACGGCGTCGGGCACGGTCGCGCCGGGGGCGCGCAGCACGTTGTCGTCGGTGACGTCGAAGTGCCCGGCCTGGATCGGCAGGGTCGCGGCGACCGGGGCCAGGGCCTCGCGTGCGGCCCGGGCTGCGCGTTCCACGGCGGTCCGCACCGCGGCATCCGGCTCCTCCGGCAGGAGGGTGTCGATCACGCGCTCGGCGTGACGGAGGTCCCACTGCAGCACGCGGCCGCTCGCGGGGTGGGCGAAGTCGGCGAGCGCGAGGCTCACCGCACCCGCGAGCGCCCCCAGACCCTCCACGACGGCGGGGGAGAGGTAGCCCGAGCCGGTGAAGGTGCTGCCGGAGATGTTCTCGATGACGCGCGCGTGGATGCGGCCCTGACTCGAGTCCCACCACGTCGACATCGGCCCGCGTGGTCCATCGACGAGGCGGGGGATGCGCACCTGCGGGCTCCGCTCGGCGACGCGGGCCGCCGCGGCATCCTGCATGTCGATCTCGGCCTCGCTGAACACGGGGTTGCTGAGCTTGAGCACGCCCAGGGGCTCGGTCGACCCGCGGCGGAACACGCGGAAGTTCTGATCCTGCTGGCTGCCGAGCGCCCGCACGTCGATCTCGACGCCGAAGGTCTCGGCGAACAGCCGTGCGACCTCCCCGTCGGAGAGCGTCGGGGTGGGCAGGTCGACCTGGCTGAAGTAGTCGAACACCGAGACGGGGGTGGTGTCGTTCACGGGCTGTTCCTCGGGTGATTCGGGGGTCACAGGGGAGAGTCGGATGCCGTGCCGACGGCGCCGGCGACGGCTCCCTCGGCGTCGCGCACGGCGACGACCACGAGCGGTCCGTACGGGGCGACCCACTCGCTCACGGGCTCACCGTACGCGTCGGGAGCGACGCGGGCCACACCGTCGAGGCGGTCGCCCGAGACCTCGGCGTCGACGCGCGCGCCGTCGACGAACACCGCGTGCTCGACGGCCGCGCCGCCGGTGACCGTCGCGCGGAACCGCACGAGATCGCCCTGACGGCTCACCTCGTCGATGACGACCGCGAGCTCGCCCTCCGCAGACGGCCGGGGCGCGGCGAAGAGCGCCTCGTCGGGCAGCGCGGGCGTCCGGCGAGGGGCGGTGCGGCGCTCGCCGAGGCCGACGATCGCGGCCCCCAGCTGCAGGAGCCGCGTGTCGCTGTACGCGGGCCCGGCGATGGTCAGGCCCACCGGCATCCCCGTGTCGGGCATGGTCCCCATCGGCACGGTGACGGTCGGGATGCCGAGGTGGCGGGGGACGAGGTTGCCGTTGGAGACCCACACGCCGTTGCGCCACGCGATGTCGGCCGAGGCGGGGTTCACGTCGGCGTCGGCGGGACCGACGTCGGACTGCGTGGGGAAGACCACGGCGTCGATGCCCTCGGCATCCATCCACTCCTCGAAGTCGACGCGGCGGGTGTGCTCCAGGCCGCGGAGCCCCTCTTCGAGGCTCGCGACGTCGCGCCAGTCCGGCTCCCACCCCTGGGCGCGGCTGACGTACTCGCCGATGTCGTACGAGATGTCGTAGTGCCAGATGCCGTACCGGTCGGCGAGGGCGCCCGGCGGGTGCGGGAAGATCAGCGCCGGATCGGCGTCGGAGAGCCGGGGAAGGGCGGGGTCGCCGTTGGTGCGCAGGAACGTGTCCATCGCCCACACCGCGAGATCACCCACCTCGTCGTCGAGGAAGTCCCGCGTCACGAAGTCGCGATCGAGGAAGTCCTCGTCGCCGTCGTGCAGCTTCTCGTAGCGGTCGACGACGGGGAAGTCGGTCTCGACCACCTCGGCGCCCGCGGCCTCGAGGTCGAGGCGCAGGGCGTTCCACAGCTGCATGATGCTGTCGCGCGTGACGATGGGCGAGGCGTTGTCGGGGTCGCCGTTGATGTAGACGCGGGGGACGGCGACGCGCAGGCCCGCGAGCGGGAGGGGCTCGAGGGCGGCGAACGAGGCGGGCCGCACCTCGGACGGGCGGGGCAGCGCAACCCACGGCTGGGTGCGCCACAGATCGCCTTCGGTCTGCGGGTCGTCGGCCACGACGGCATCCAGCACGTGCTGCATGTCGCCGATCGTGCGGGTGTGGGGCACGACCACGTCCATCGTCGGCACCAGCGGCCAGTTGCCGCGCACCGAGATGACCCCGCGCGAGGGCGTGTAGGCGACGAGGGCGTTGTGCGAGGCGGGAGCGCGACCCGACGACCACGTCTCCTCGCCGAGCCCGAACGCGCAGAAGCTCGCCGCGGTGGCGGTGCCCGATCCGTTGGACGAGCCCGACCCGAAGGCGGATGCCAGGTACTCGCCGTTGTAGGGCGATTCGGCGCGGCCGTAGACCCCGCGCTGCATGCCGCCCGCAGCCATCGGGGGCATGTTCGTCAGGCCCAGGAAGACCGCCCCGGCGTCGCGTAGGCGCGCCACGGCGAAGGCGTCGTCGCCCGCGATGACCCCGGCGAAGGCGGGGGAGCCGGAGGCCACGGGGAGCCCCTCGACGCGGTAGCTGTCTTTGGCGGTGAAGGGGATGCCGTCGAGGGGGCCGAGCGCGGCGCCCCGGGCGCGACGCCGGTCGCTCGCGCGGGCCTCGTCGAACGCGCGGGGGTTGAGCACCGGGACGCTGTTGAGGCGGATGCCGGTGCGGTCGTACGCGGCGATGCGGTTGAGGTAGCGGGCGACGAGCTCGACGCTGGTGACGGTGCCGTCGTCGAGGGCGGCGCGCAGGCGGTCGATGTCGGCTTCGACGACGGTGAGGGCCTCGGAGGTCATGCGTGAAACCTACACCGTTTGTTTTACGGATTCGAGAGGGACTTTCGCCCCTGACGGATCCCCGCCGCCTCGGCAATGGCTATCGCTGCGCGCCACCGCCCTGGCACGATGCGGGGATGGATGCCACCACCGACGAACCCGCGCTGCTGCCCGACCGCCCGCGGACCGACGCGCGTCGCCCCGTCGCGCTGATCGTGGGCGTGATCGCGACGGTGCTCTTCGTGGCCCTGCGCCTCGCGGTCGATCTCGACGGGGGAGCACCCCTCGCGTTCGACAGGTGGTGGGACGACGCCATGGCCGCCCTCGCGAACCCGGTCGCGGTGATCGTCGCCTGGATCCCCGCCACCGTGGGCGGCACGATCGGCATGATCGTCATCGGGGTGTCGACCAGCATCGTCTTCCTGCTGGTCAAGCGCCCGTGGGACGCCCTGAACGTGGCGGGGGCCATCGCCCTGGTCGTGCTCATCGGCGCTCCTCTCGCGGCCGTCATCGCCCGGGCACGTCCCACGGACTCCCTGGCCGAGACGCAGGCGACCTCGTTCCCCTCCGGCCACACGGCGGTGGCCACGACGATCGCGATCACGCTCGCGCTGATCCTCCGGCGCGGATGGATCTGGGTCGCGGGGGTGGTCTGGGTGCTGCTCATGATGTGGAGCCGCACGTACCTCCACGCGCACTGGCTCTCCGACGTCGTGGCCGGGTTCCTCGAGGGCGTCGCGGTGTCGACGCTCGTGTGGGCGCTGGTCGAGGTGTGGCGCGTGCGTCGCGCGCAACGGGTGGCCGAGGTCGACTCCTGAGCGCTAGCGTGCACGGATGACTTCCGCCTCCGCTTCCGCTTCCGCCGCGGCCGACAAGGCACAGGACTCCACCGCCTTCCGCGTCGCCGCGCGGATCGGCTACGTCGTCCTCGGGCTGCTGCACCTCCTGATCGGCGGGATCGCCATCTCGATCGCGACCGGCGCCGGGGGCGAGAGCGCCGACCAGAGCGGCGCGATCCAGCAGGTGGCGGCAGCGCCCGCGGGCATGCTGCTGCTCTGGGTCATCGTGATCGGTCTGGCGGCGCTCGCCGTGTGGCAGATCGCGGATGCCGTCGCCGAGCGCGATCCCGACACGAAGAAGCGCTGGGCGCACCGCGCGAAGTACGTCGGCACGGCCGTCGCGTACGGCGCCATCGGGATCACCGCCCTCACGGTCGTGCTGGGTGGGCGTTCGGAGTCGGGCGAATCGACACGATCGTTGAGCGCGCAGCTGATGGCCGCCCCGGGCGGCATCTTCGTGCTGGTCCTCATCGGCCTCGTCGTGGCGGCGATCGGGGTCGCCTTCGTGGTGCGCGGCATCACGAAGGCCTTCATGAAGAGGCTCTCGAGCCCGGGCGGCGAGATCGGGCGGGGCATCCGCGTCTTCGGGATGGTCGGCTACATCGCCAAGGGCATCGCGGTCGGCGTCGCCGGCATCCTGTTCCTGGTCGCGGCCTTCGCGCACGATCCGAACGCGGCGGGCGGCCTCGATGCCGCGCTTCGCTCGCTCGCGGGGCTCCCCTTCGGGCAGTTCGTGCTCTGGCTCGTGGGTGCGGGCCTCGTCGTCTACGGCCTGTTCTGCTTCGCCCGCGCGCGCTACGCCCGCATGTGAGGGCCGGCGCTCAGTCGACGCGGGGCCGCGCCCCGGTGATGAGCAGCGAGAGGCCGAGCTCGAAGGCGCGCGTGGCGACGGGGTCGCCCGGGTCGTGGTCGGAGAGGGTGGCGTAGGCGGCCGCGAAGCGCGGAACGTCCTCCTCCTGCCCGGTCGGGTCGAACATGACCGACGGTCCGCTCATGTCGAGCACGCTGCCGAGGATGAACGACTCGAACGCCGTCAGCAGCGGCAGGATGTCGTCGCTCGTCCAGCCGACGCGTTCGGCGGCGACGGCGAAGTCCTCGTACTGCGACATCAGCAGCGGTGCCGACGAGCGGTGCGACATCAGCAGGGGGATCGTCTTCGGATGCCGGCGGAAGGCGTCGCGATACGACCGGGCCCACAGCAGCAGCCCCTCCTCCCACTCGCGGTCGCGGAGGGCGGACGAGTCGATGCGCGACGACACGAGCGCGCGCACGTCCTCGATGAGGGCGGCCAGGTTCGGCACGTGGTTGTACAGCGATGTGGGGTGCACCTTGAGGCGGTCCGCGACGCGGCGGATGCTCGCACCCTCGCTGCCGTCGCGGTCGACGAGGGCGAGCGCGGCGCGGGCGATCTGCTCGCGCGAGAGCTTGGGCTGGGTCGGCCGGGGCACGGCGGGGCCTTTCGGTGGGGTCCGACCACGCTACGCGATGCGGGCGGGCCCCGTCCGTGCGCCCCTCGTCGAGGCCTCGCGGCATGCGATCCCGCGGAGGTCGATCTCCCCGCGATCCCGGCGGGCGTCCGGGCAACCCCCACCCGTCATCCAGGCGGATCGGATATCCAGAAGGCCCACGACGACGAGGAGACCCATGACAGCACCGGCCCCCTTCCCCCGTCGTCGAGCGGGTGTCGCCTGCTCCGTCGCCGTCGGACTGACCGCGCTCGCCGGGTGCGCGCCCGAAGGGCGGACGGATGCGGTCCCCACGGCGTCGCCGTCGACCTCGCCCCGCGTGTCGGAGGTCGCCTCGGCTCCGCCCGCGCTCGGCGACCCCACCACCGTCGTCGACGGACTGACGACGCCGTGGTCGGTGACGTCGTCCGACGGTGCGATCCTGCTGAGCCAGCGCGACACCGCCGAGATCCTCGAGGTCGTCGACGACGACACGCGCGTGGTCGGCGCGATCCCGGGCGTCGCACCCGGCGGCGAGGGCGGGCTGCTCGGCATCGCCGTCCGCGACGGTTTCCTCTACGCCTATGCGACCACCGCGGACGACAACCGCGTGGTGCGAGCAGCGCTCGAGGGCGAGCCCGGGGCGCTGCGCCTGGGAGTGACGCGGACGGTGATCGACGGCATCCCCTCCGCGAACATCCACAACGGTGGACGCATCGCGTTCGGGCCCGACGGCATGCTCTACATCACCGCGGGCGATGCATCGGACCCCCGAGCCGCCCAGGACCCGGACGAGCTCGGCGGCAAGATCCTGCGCGTGCTCCCCGACGGCTCGGTTCCCGCCGACAACCCCTTCCCCGGTTCACCCGTATGGAGCCTCGGCCACCGCAACCCGCAAGGGATCGGGTGGGATGCCGCCGGCACGATGTACGCGTCGGAGTTCGGTCAGAACACGTGGGACGAGCTGAACGTCATCGAGCCGGGCGCGAATTACGGCTGGCCCGAGGTCGAGGGCGTCGGTGGGCGGGAGGGGTTCGTCGATCCCGTGCAGCAATGGGCTCCCGCCGAGGCCAGCCCGAGCGGACTCGCGGTCGTCGACGGCGCCGTCGTGATCGCGAATCTCCGGGGCCAGCGCGTCCGCGTGGTGCCGACGGCCGACCTGTCCTCGTCCGAGGAGTATCTCGTCGGCGATTACGGCCGGCTGCGCGATGTCGTCGCGGGGCCCGACGGGACCGTGTGGGTCGTGACGAGCAACACCGATCGCGGCGGTGCGGGCACCGACGCGCTGCTCCGGGTGCCGCTCATCTCCGACTGAGACTGCTCAGGGGGTCAGGACGGTGACCCCCGCCTCGGCGAGGGCGGCGGCGAGATCCGGTGACGGTGGCGCGTCGGTGATGAGGTAGTCCGCCTTCTCGAGGGGCGCGATCTGGGCGAACAGTCGCCGATCCAGCTTGCTGGAGTCGGCCAGGATCGCCGTGCGGTCGGCCTTCTGGATCATCTCGGTCATCATCGTGGCGTCGCCGAGGTTGCTCGTGGAGAAGCCCGAGCCGTCGACCGCGCCGACGGCGATCAACGCGTAATCGCACCGGATGTCGACGTCGGGGGAGTGCGAGTTCAGGGCGAGTGTGACGGGACCCGTGGTCGCCTGCGTGATCGTGCGCACGGCGCCGCCGAAGATGAACAGGTCGCGGAACGCCGAGGGGGAGATCTCGGCGGGGATGCGCAGATTGTTCGTCGCGATCGTGAGGTCGCGATGGTTGCGCAGCGCGCGGGCCACGGCGAGGGTCGTCGTCCCGGCGTTGAGCATGAGGACCGAGCCGTCCTCGATGAGGTCGACGGCCAGGGCCGCGATGCGCTCCTTCTCGGCGATCTGCATCTGCGAGCGCACGTCGAGGCCGCGATCGCGCCCGGGGACCGACATGGCGCTCACGGCACCGCCGTGGGTGCGCACGACGATGCCCTCGCGGTCGAGTTGATCGAGGTCGCGGCGGACGGTGTCGATGGAGACGCCGAAGTGCGAGGCGAGATCGACCACGGTGACCTGGCCCGAGTCGGCGACGTAGGCCGCGAGCTCGGCTTTGCGCCCCGCCGGCAGTCGCCGCTTCGTCGTGGCTGTGGATGCATCCATGCGGTCGTGTCTAGCACAGTGCTGCAGCAACAGATGCAGAATTCGAGGAAAAACAGCACGTAAGCGCATCTTGGTGCCGAAATGTGCCCGAGTTGCACGCGTTTCTTTGCCGCAATTGTCACGAATATGCATCAGTCGCTTGACCTGCGCCGCAGGCGAGCGCATACTCGTGCTGAAAGACGCAAGAACGCGCAGAACAGCGCGAAATGCGGCAGATCTCAACGAGGAGAAACGATGGACAACAGCGGGCGCCGGCGTCGGAACGCCATCAAGCTCGTCGGTGTCGCGGCAGCGGCCACGACCCTCCTGGCCATGGCGGGGTGCTCGTCGAACTCGTCGGCCACCTCGGCCGACGGAGACGTCACGATCGAGTTCGCGCAGTGGTGGGAGCCGGAACTCGGCGACGGCCAGTTCCGCGGTCTCATGGACCAGTTCGAAGCGGAGAACCCGGGCATCAAGGTCGACTTGGTGAGCGGCCCCTACGCGTCGACGAAGGAGCAGCTCTTCGCCGGTGCGGCCTCCGGCACGATGCCCGACGTCGTCGGTCTCGACGGTGCGTGGGTGAGCGACTTCGCCAAACAGGGCGTCATCGCCGACCTGTCGCAGCTCATGAGCGACTCCGGCTACGACGAGAGCCAGCTCGCCAGCCAGATCAAGGTCGACGGCAGCACCTACATGATCCCGGTGGTGAACTTCGTCTACCCGATGTTCACCAACGACGGTCTGCTCTCGCAGGCGGGCGTCTCGGCCCCGCCGTCGACGCGCACCGAGTTCGCCGACGCCGCGAAGAAGATCAAGGCGCTCGGCGGCGACGTCTCGGGCTGGGTGCTCCCGCTCTCGCTCGAGGCCCCCAACGGCGTCCAGAACGACGTGATGTCGTGGGTCTGGGCCTCCGGCGGATCGATGCTGAAGGACGGCCAGCCCGACCTGACCAACTCCGACGTCGCGTCGGCTACCGACTACATCCAGCAGCTCTGGGACGACGGCGTCATCGCCCCCGGATCCTTCACCATGAAGGAGCAGGACAAGGTCGAGGAGTTCACCAACGGCCGCGTCGGGATGATGATCGACTCGCTCGCGCACATCAACCTCATCCGCGAGTCCAACCCCGACCTGAAGTTCTCGATCTCGGCGATCCCCGCCGAGGACGGCTTCTCGGGCGAGCGCGGCATCCCCTACGCCTCGTGGGGCATCGGCGTCGCCGAGAACTCCGAGCACAAGGACGCCGCCTTCAAGCTCGTGCAGTTCCTGATGAGCAAGGACGTCAACAGCGAGCTGTCGACGATGGCGAAGGCCTTCCCCGGCAACACCGAGAGCGTGCCGACCTTCGTCGAGGACGACGAGCTGTTCAAGACGGCGTTCGACATCTACAAGGAGGGGTACCCGGCGAACGAGTTCACCGGTCTCCCCGTCGCCGAGGAGCTCATGCGCCAGTTCGGCGAGCAGTTCCAGTCCGCGCTCGACGGTCAGCAGTCCATGAGCGACGCGCTGAAGAAGACGCAGGACGAATGGACGTCGGAGTTCTGATCCGACCCCGATCCGGGATGCCGCACCGCCCCCGCGGGTGGTGCGGCATCCCGCTCATCGAAAGCCGCACACCATGACAATGCGCACCCTGACTCCCCCCGACACCGAGGTGATCGTCACCGGACGACCGGTCTCGCGCCGCACCCGGCAGCTCCGTAAGGCCGGAGAGGCCTACGTCTTCCTCTCGCCCACGCTGATCCTGCTGTTCGTCCTGATGATCGTCCCGATCGTCATGGTGATCGGCTACTCGTTCCAGGACAACGTCATCCTGAACAAGAGCCCCGAGATCGTGGGCGCCGACAACTACGTCGCGATCCTCACCGACCCGGGCTTCTGGAAGGCGACGGGCAACACCCTCTTCTTCACGCTCACGAGCGTCGCCGCCCACCTCGTTCTGGGCCTGTCGTTCGCGATGATGTTGAACTCGCGCCTCATCGGCGCCGTCCCCCGGGCGATCTTCCGCGGCCTGTACGTGCTGCCGTGGCTGTTCACCGTCGCGGTCATCGCGGTGCTCTGGCGCATGCTGCTCGCCCCCAACGGCATCGTCAACTTCCTGCTCAACACGAACATCGAGTGGCTCGCGTCTCCCTCGTTGGCCCTCGGCACGGTCACTTTCATCAACATCTGGGCCGGGTACCCGTTCTTCATGGTCAGCCTGCTCGCCGGCCTCCAGGGCATCCCGAGCGACCTGTACGAGGCGGCGACGGTCGACGGCGCCAGCCCCGCGCAGCGCTTCTGGAACGTCACCATCCCGCAGCTGCGCCCGATCATCGTCAGCCTCGTGCTGCTCGATCTCATCTGGACCTCGCAGCAGTTCGCACTCATCTGGCTGACCACGGGCGGCGGTCCGATCGACGTCACCGAGATGCTCAGCACGTTCACCTACAAGCTCGCATTCGCCAAGTACGACTTCTCCATGGCATCCACCTCGGCGGTGCTGGTGCTGGCGATGTCGATGATCATCGCGGTGCTCTACGTCCGCCACCAGAAGGCGAGGGACTGACATGGCCCTGACCACCCCCGCGCGCCCGCGCGTGTCGACCGCGCCGGCGCGTCAGCGCCCCTCGAGCACCGTCACCCGGCGGCGCGTCGCCAAGATCGCCGTGATGATCGGCCTGGTGCTCGGTGCCGTCTTCGCCGCCGGTCCCGTGCTGTGGATGCTGTCGAGCTCGTTCAAGTCGAACACGCAGATCTTCGAGCTGCCGCCGCGTCTGATCACCGACACCTTCTCGTTCGACGCCTACGTGTCGATCTTCACCAACCCCGAGACCGTGCGGTTCTTCATCAACAGCTACGTCGTGGCGGGAGCGGTGACGATCCTGACGCTGCTCGTGGCCATCCAGGCCGCGTACGCCTTCAGCCGCTTCGAGTTCCGGGGCAAGCGCATCGTCAACGTCATCATCGTCAGCGTCCAGGCGGTGCCGCCGATCACCCTCCTGATCCCGTACTTCGGGCTCATGGTGGGGCTGGGGCTCTACAACACCTACCCCGGGCTGATCTTCACCTACATGGTGTTCACGCTGCCCTACGCGATCATCATGATGACCGGGTACTTCAACACCCTGCCGAAGGAGCTCGACGAGGCCGTCCGCGTCGACGGCGCCGGGTCCTTCACCGCCCTGTGGCGCGTGCTCGTGCCGATCTCGATCCCCGGCATCGTGTCGGTCGGCATCTACACGTTCATGATCGCGTGGAACGAGTTCCTGTTCGCCCTGACCCTCACGCGCACGATCGACATGCGCACGGTGCCGATCGGCATCCAGCTGCTCATGGGCCAGCACTCCTACGAGTGGAACCAGATCATGGCGATGAGCATCCTCGGCTCGATCCCGGTGCTGGTGCTCTTCCTCTTCTTCCAACGCTTCTTCATCAGCGGCCTCACAGCCGGCTCGGTGAAGAGCTGAACCCGCCTACCCAACCCCGAACAAGGAGAAATCCGTGCTCTACACCGGCAAGTCCATCCTCGACGTGGCGAACGCCCACAGCTTCGCCATCCCGGCCTTCAACATCAGCGACTGGGCGATGTTCACCGGGATCATGGACATCAGCGAGGAGAAGAACGCTCCGGTCATCATCGCCATCCACCCCGACGAGGTCTCGCACATCACCACCGACCTGATCCCCGCGATGCACGCCCGCGCACACCGCTCGAGCGTGCCCGTGGCCATCCACTGGGATCACGGCGGAACGTACGAGCAGATCATCACCGCGATCCAGGCCGGATTCACCTCGGTCATGATCGACGCCTCCCTCGAGCCCTTCGAGCAGAACGTCGCCCTGACCCGCAAGGTCGTCGAGGCCGCTCACGCGGTCGGCGTGCAGGTCGAGGGCGAGCTCGGCACGATCGGCGCGAACGACAGCTACGGCGAGTCGGGTGCGGCCGAGATCATCTACACGAACGTCGACGACGCGGTGCGCTTCGTCGAGCAGACGGGCGTCGACAGCCTCGCGATCGCCATCGGCACCTCGCACGGGCTCTACCCCTCCGACAAGAACCCCGAGCTGCGCCACGACCTGCTCGAGCAGATCAAGGCGGCCGTCGGCATCCCGCTGGTGCTGCACGGCGGTTCCAGCAATCCGGATGCCGAACTCGCCCGCGCCGTGTCGCTCGGCATCAACAAGATCAACATCTCCAGCGACATCAAGGTGGCGTACCACGACCGCATGCGCGAGGTGCTCGGCACCGACCGTCGCCTGCGCGAGCCGAACGCCATCCAGCCGGAGCCCATCGCGGCCATGAAGGTCACGGCCGCGGAGAAGATCGACCTGTTCGGCGCCGCCGGCAAGGCCGACCTGTACTGATCGGACGGGAAACGGCGACATGGCGGAAGACCTCGTCCTCGGACTCGGCGGCACGGTCGACTACGAGATCCGATGGGATGCCGAGGTGCTCTCGACCCTCGCGCGGGAGTACGGCATCCGCCTCGACGAGCTGACCACCACGACGCCGATCATCGACGAGCGCTCCCTCGTCGTCACGGTGCTCGCCTTCCTCGCCACGGGCGGGGGAGGCGAGCGCTTCGTGCTGTCGTCGGAGATCGTCCAGCGCTTCGCCGGGCACTTCGACGTCGAGGTGACGCTCGGGGGGACGGGCGTGCGGGCGGGCATCGCCCTCGACCGCATCGGCGTGCCGACCGTGCAGCACCTGGTCAGCATCGACGACAACGTGCGGCGCCTGCTGCCGCGGTCGATGCGGGTGGTGTCGTCGGCGACCCGCGACACGCTCGACCCGCACCTCATCGTGCAGTACCCCGAGGGGACGACCGTTCGTCTGCTCGATGCGGAGGTGACGGCACCCTCCTCGAACCGCATCATCCTCGCCAACGACGCTCCCAATCGCGAGATGGCGATCGCCGCCGACCTCGGCGACGCCCTCGCGGACGCCTCGGCGTTCCTCGTCTCCGGCTTCAACACGATGCAGGATGCCGACCTGCTGGCGCGCCGGCTCGACGACCTCGTCGGGGCCATGCAGCGTCTTCCCGCGACGGCTCTCGTCTACTACGAGGATGCGGGGTTCTATCGGCGCGAGTTGTCGGCGACCGTGCGGGAACGCCTGCTCGAGCGCATCGACGTGTACGGCATGAACGAAGACGAGCTGCAGGAGTACCTCGGTCGTCCCGTCGACCTGCTCTCGCCCGACGACGTCGTGGCCGCCCTCGCCGAAGCGCATCGGCTGATCCCGGCGCGCGCCCTCGTCGTGCACACGAAGTACTGGGCGATCGCGGTGGGTCCCCGGGCCTCGGCGCACCGCGCGGGGCTGGAGAGCGCGGTGCGCACGGCGGCGACGCGGTATCGCCTCGGCGACGCCTGCACGGCGGCCGATCTCGACGAGACGGCACGGCTGCCCCGTCATGCCGGCGGAGCGACGGTCGTCGCGGAGGTCGAGCGATCTCTGCCCGCCGCGGGGGTGGCGGCGTACGTGGTCGACACCCCTCACCCCACGACGATCGGCCTCGGCGACACGTTCGTCGGCGGCTTCCTCGCGGCCGTGCCCTCGGCCGCGCGCGTCGCGACCGCCGCCGCGCTCGAGAGGGCTCTCGACGCCGCGGCGACGATGGCGCGCTGATCCGCTCGCGCCACCGCGCCCGAGGGGTTGCGGGGATGCGGGAGCGGCATCGGGGTCCGCAGCCCCCGGGTCGGCATCCGGCGCGATCCCTCGGGTCACTGCGCGCCGGTCGCGGCATCCGGATCGGAGAACGGACCGCACGCCGCGATGACCCGGCGCAGCGCCACGGCGGCCTCCCACCCGTCGAGGGGTTCGTCGTCCGCGTCCAGGCGGCGCAGGCGCTGCGTGTAGGCGCTGAGGGCGGCGTCGGCCGCGCGGAGCTGTACGGCGGTTCCCTCGGGCTCGGGGGGTGTCGTCACCAGTCGCGACACCGCGCGGACGGCCTCGGCGAGGGTGCGGCGCGCCTCGGTGGGCAGGCGGGCGTCGGCGTCGGGTCCGGCCGTGAGCCGGGTCAGGGCGGCGACGAGCTCGCGGGTCGCGTCCGCGGTGCCGGTGAGGGCGTCGAGACGTCGACGGCCGAGATCGCGCGGGGCCTGGAGCCGGCGTCCGCGGGGGTTGTACCGGCGGCTCTCGTCGGCCAGGTCCACCTCCTCGCGCACGTCGGCCAGCGTGGCCGTGAGGCCCTCCGTCGCGGCGTCGGCGGCCACAGGATCGAAGGCGTGACCGGCCAGGGCATCGGCCATGCGGTCCAGGGTGGAACCGAGCGCATCGCGCAGCCGCGTCAGGCGGTCGTCGGCGCGCCCCACGCGCAGCGGCGGCACGATGACGAGGTTCACGACCACGCCCACCAGCACACCGAACGCCATCGTCATGAGGTACGACGACGAATAGCCGTCGGGGTCCGCCCCGCCGAGCAGGAGCACGAACAGGGCCGCGACCGCCACCCAGTCACGGCCGACGCCGAGCGCGCGCACCCCGGCCAGCAGCACGCCGAAGAGGATGACGATGGCCACCGCGACGATGCGGGGCAGCCCCGTGCCCACCACCGCGAGCGAGATCAGGCCCAGGCCGATGCCCAGCGCCAGACCGACGACGGCCTGCACGCCGCTCGAGGCGGAGCGGGCGACCGTCGGGTACATGCTCACGAGCACGCCGAGCGGGGCGTAGTACGAGTACTCGCTCTGCGCGAAAGGCACCAGCGGTGCCAGGTACCACGCGAGGGCGGCGGCCGCGGCGGTCTTGGCCGCCAGCAGCAGCCGGTCGGCGGACACGGCGTCAGACCACCACCGACGGGGGTCGAGGGCGGGGGGAAAGGTCATCGCAGCGGGGTGCGGGGGCGAGGCGGCACGTTCCCATGCTGGGCGTCGAGCCCCCGGGCGTCGCGGGGGTTGCCGCGCGGGAGAGGCGGGGGTAGGTCAGCGTCCGGGGCGGTAGGCGTTCCACAGCACGTGCGCGTGCCGGGCCTTCGCCTTCTCGACCCCGTCGTCGTCGTTGCGCGCCGAGCTGAACCACTCGGCGAGGCGGCTGGCCACGGCCCCGACCACCATGCGCAGGTCGGCGTGACGCGCCGGCGGAACCGCGGCCTCGGCCGCCGGCATCCGTCCCTTGCGGGGGAGGTCGTCGTCGATGTGGCGCAGGACGAGCCGCGCGACCCCCACCGCGTGACTGTTGACGACGCAGTGCGCGGCCCCCTGGATCTCCCACCGTCGCGCGTCACGGGCACGGGCGACCAGGCGCGAATGCAGCCGCCGCGGGGAGGGGCGGTCGAACTCGCCGCGCAGCAGCAGGAGCGTCGCGTGACCCGCTCCGATCCGGTCGGAGATGCGGTAGCGCAGCATGTAGGGGAGCACCTCGAAGAAGTAGACCACGCCGCACAGCAGGTACGCCGAGAGCGCCAGCAGCGCGACGTGCAGCGATTCGCGCGCGGTCGACTGGGCGAAACGCACCGCCTGCACCACGGCCCCCGACTCGTCCTCGTCGACGACCGGGCTCACGAGCACGGCGTGCGACAGGCGCGGCCGACGCGAGAGCACCTCCGTCACGACCTGCGTCCCCATCGAATGCCCGACGAGCACGGGGTCGTTCAGACCGTAGTGGTCGATCACGCCCTCGACCTGATCGGCGAAGAAGGCGGCGGTGGGCTGAGCGCCGGATGCCGGCACGCCGGCGAATCCGGGGAGGTCGAGCGCATAGACCTCGCCCCTCTCGGCCAGCAGGGGTGCGAGGAACTCGAAGTACGTCGACGCGACCCCGATTCCCGCGATCAGGACGAAAGGGCGCTCCGCGGTCGCGCCGGTCGACACGCGCGTGACGCGCGTGCGCGCGCCGGAGGAGCGGTACGACTCGACCTGCACGTCGAGGGAACGGTGGTCGGAGGCCATCGTCCAAGGATGCCGCACCCGGTGGGGCGGCCTGTCAATCCCGGGGGGCGTGCCGGACCCGGCCGCCTAGCCTTCGGGGATGAGCGACACATCCCGCGAAGAAGAGACCCTGGGTGCCGTCCGCGAGGGTGAGAACCCCGCTGAGAAGGACCCGTCCGACTGGGTCACCGGCGACGAGCCGATGACCGCTCCCCAGCGCAGCTACCTCGACACGCTCGCTCGCGAGGCGGGCGAGGAGATCCCGGCCGACCTCACCAAGGCCGAGGCCTCGGAGCAGATCGACCGCCTGCAGAACGAGACCGGCCGCTCCACCGAGTGATCCGCGTCGTCGAGCGTCCCGTACGTGCCGATCAGGCCGTGCGGGACGCTTCGTCGTCTGCGGCCCCGTCGTCGGCGGCCATACCGTCGTCATCCCCGTCTTCGGCGGCCAGATCGTCGATGTCCGCTCGTTCGCCTCGTGCGATGTCGTCGAGGAAGTCGGCGACGATGCGGCGCTCGACCGGACCGAGCTTCGCGGCGGCCGCGCTCGCCGATGCGCGTCGCACCGACAGGATGCGGCGCGCGGGTGAGGAGTCGGCGATCGTCTCGCGCACGACGATCGAGCGCCGGTCGCCCGGATAGGGCTCTCGCTCGACCCATCCGGCTTCGGCGAGGCGATCGATGAGCGCCGTCGTCGCCGCCGACGAGATCCCCAGCATCGCGGCGAGCATGCGCGGCGTGACCGGCTCGTCGTCGGGCAGGCGCTGCAGAAGGAAGCGCAGCACCTTCGCATCGTTGGGGCCGATCCCCAGAGTGCTCAGGGCCACGCGTTCGGAGGCCACGCCCGAGTCGGTGAGGTCGTTGAGGGCCTTCACCACGTCGTCCGCCGTCGCTGTGCTTCTCATCTCGCCTCCCCGTGTCTCTCGTTGCGCTAGTGTCTTCGATGTCGATCTACGCGCATGTCGAGTAGATAGCTGATCTACTTACCATCGTACCTGTCCGCCATGCGCATCGGCAGGGGGCTGGACGACCTCCCCTGACGTAAGCTGCCCTGGTGGAAAACGGGTCCGAGTCGTCGCGCTACTGGTACGGCGCGAGCGAAGAAGACCGCCGCCGTCGCGCCGTCGACGTGCTGCAGGCCTTCCGCGTCTACCGTGCGGCCGAGGTCGCGATGCGCCGGCGCACGCGCGAATCGATGTCGATGGGCGAGAACGAGCTCCTCGTGCTGCGCTATCTGTTGAAGGCCGCGGGACAGGACCGCCAGGTCTCGCCGAGCGAGCTCACCCGCTATCTCGGCGTCTCCACCGCGTCGACCACCGCGATCGTCGACCGTCTCGAGAAGTCCGGCCACGTCACGCGCGTGCCGCACCCCACCGACCGTCGCAGCATCTTCATCGTGGCCACTGCCGCCAGCGACGAAGAGGTGCGTGCGACCCTCGGGTCGATGCACTCCCGCATGATGGCGGCCGTCGTCGACATGACGCCCGAAGAGAGTGCGGCCGTCATCGCGTGTCTCGGTCGCCTGCAGGACGCGGTCGATCAGGTCGATCCCCACCCCGTCGCGGTCGACGCCGCGCACTGAGTCCCCGGTCGAACGGGTCGTAAGTAAGTAGGCGGCCTTCTTTCCTCCGCAGCATTAGGCCGCTCGGCGTGGCCGTGAAACCATGAGGTCATGAACGAGAAGGCGGTGGACGTGGGCGAGACCCCTCGCGCGTCCGACGCCGTGCAGATGGTCGACGGCGTGCACGTCGCCTCGTTCCGCGGAGTGCTGTCGCGCCTGCACGCGGACTACCCCGGCGAGGACCCCGCCCGCATCGAGGCGATCGTCCTGCGCGAGTGGGAGGCCTTCTCGGCCGGTCGGCCGCTGGTCGTGCCCGCCGCCGTCGAAGAGGGCGCTCGCGAAATACTCGACCAGCCGCCGGTCTGAATCAGGCCGTCCTCGAAGGTCGGAAGCGGTTCGCCGCCGTCCGCCGCCACGTTCGACTCAGGCGTCGGGCTGACCCGGCTCCGGCACGAGCAGCAGGCCGCCGGAGGAGTTCGCCGACGTGGCCAGGGCCTCGATCCACGCGCGACTGAGCAGGGCCGGCTCGGGCTCGTCGAACACGAACCGCAGCGGGATCGACGGGTGCAGCCAGACGGTGCTGCGCCCCACCTCCTGCCCGGGGCCGTGCGTCCACGACAAGGTGAAGCTCTCGCCGCGACGCAGTTTGGTCGCGACGACCACCTTGACGTGCGCCAGCGCGCGGTCCTCGATCTCGATCGGCGTTGCAACGTCGCCGTAGTAGAGCGTTCCCACACCGGCACGTTAGTCGCCCCGGCCTCCGGGGCCCCCGGGGGTTGCACCGCGGGCGGTGCCCGTGGCATCCGAATCGCGGTTCGCGGATGACGCTGCGTTCCTCGACTAGGCTTTGAGCATGGGCCGATTCATCTACGACACCGTCGCGAACGCCGTCGACATCGATGACCGCACGCTGGCGCACCTGCGCATCGTCGTGATGAACAAGCTGCGCCGCTCCGAGTCGTTCATGTTCGACGTCGAGGTCGGCGACGGCAGCGGACGCCGCAGCTTCTGGATGCACCCGTCGGTGCCGATCCAGTTCCACTTCTACGGCAGCCGTCAGCCGCGCATCAACCGCGTGTGGGTCGAAGACCTCATGCTCGCGGCATCCGGCCCCAACGGTCTGGCGATCACGCCCGAGCCGAGCGAAGACGCCCACGTCGAAGAGGGTTGACCTCTAGCGCTTCTCCGCGTCCTGCGCGGGGGTGACGTCTTCGGGCACGAGCATGATGCCGCCCGACGAGTTCGCCGAGTCGGCGAGCCGCTCGATCCATTCGCGGCTGAGGGTGGTGGGCTCGGCGTCGTCGAAGACGAAACGCAACGGGATCGCCGGGTGCAGCCACAGCGTGCTGCGACCGCGTTCTTCGTCGTCGCGGTGACGCCACGACAGCGTGAAGCTCTCGCCGCGGCGGAGCTTGGTCGAGATCACGACTTTCAGGTGGGCCAGCGCGCGGTCTTCGATGTGGACCGTGGTGCCGCTGCCGCCGTAGTGAATGGTCCCCATGGCCTTCACGATACGCCAGGGCTCCAGCTACGCCCAGGGATGCCGGGTGTCAAGACCACCGGCGGGGGGCTCCGCGCCTGTCACAGTGGGACTCTGCACGGAAGGAGGCGCCGTGGCACATCCCCCCACTCCCCGGCAGCCCGGACCGGCGGAGGATCCCGACGATCTCCCGGACGTGTTCCGGGGGCTGATCGCGATCGACGTGGTCGACGGCGAGCTGGTTCCCCGCTCGACGGAACCGCCGCGCGCCGGGTGACGCTCCCAGCGCCCTCGTAGCCGACGGCGCTAGCGTCGTTCGCATGTCGGACCCGCTGGACGATCAGCAGATCACCGTCTCCGGGGCGGCGCTGCGGGCTCTGCGCGACGAGTTCCAGCGATTCCTCATGGAGTACCGCTTCGGCCTCGCGGAGGTCGAGACCAAGATCTCGATCCTGCGGGAAGAGTTCCAGGAGATGCACGCGTACAACCCGATCGAGCACGTCTCGAGCCGGGTGAAGTCGCCCGACAGCCTCGTCGACAAGGTGCGACGCAAGGGCATCGAGACCGACTTCGATTCGATCCGCGCGACCATCACCGATATCGCCGGTATCCGCATCACCTGCAGCTTCGTCGACGACGCCTACCGTCTGTCCGACCTGCTGACCCGGCAGGACGACATCACCGTGCGCGACGTCAAGGACTACATCGCCGAGCCGAAGGCGAACGGGTACAAGAGCCTGCACGTCATCGTGGAGGTGCCGGTGTACCTCTCGACCGGGCGGGTCGACGTGCCGGTCGAGGTGCAGTTCCGCACCATCGCCATGGACTTCTGGGCGAGCCTCGAGCACAAGATCTATTACAAATACGACCGGCTCGTGCCCCCGGAGCTGCTGGCCGAGCTCAAGAACGCCGCCGACACCGCCGCGGAGCTCGACGCGCGCATGGAGCGGCTTCACCGCGAGATCCGCGGCCCGCGCCCGGGCATCGTCTCGCTCTGACGCGCGCCGACCGTCGCCGGGTGGTCGAGGTCTCGGTGGGCGACCACAATGAAGGGATGAGCGACGACGCCGCCCGCCTCGACGAAGCCGCAGCCGCGCTTCTCGCGCTTCCCCCCGCGCGCTTCACCGCAGCCCGGAACGAACGCGCCGCCGCCGCCGGCGGCGCCCTGGGGCGCGGTATCGCGAAGCTGCGCAAGCCCACCGTGGCGGCCTGGGCGGTGAACCTGCTCGTCGCCGACGGGCAGCTGGGAGAGGCCGTGGAGCTGTCGCGCGCCCTGCACGAGGCGCAGGACGACCTGGATGCCGCGGAGCTCGCCCGTCTCGGACGCCAGCGGCGTCAGCTGGTGACCGCCCTGGCGCGGCGGGCGGCGGAGCTGGCGAGCGAGGCGGGGACTCCGCTCAGCGCCGCCATCACCGACGCGGTCGAGAAGACCGTCAACGCCGCGGTCGTCGATCCGGCGGTGGCGGCCGTCGTGCTCACCGGGCGCCTGGTGTCGGCGATCGACCTGGCCGACCTCGACCCCTCCGACCTGGGCGCCGCCGTCGCGGGTTCGGTCCCAGACGCCGCGCCGGCATCCGCGCCGCGCGATGATCTGACGGCCCGTCGTGCGCGCAAGGCCGCCGAGCGCGCCGTGCGCGAAGCCGAGCGTGCGCGGGCCGACGCCGAACGCGAGAAGGCGGCGGTCGACAAGCGCCTCGCCACGGCGCGCGAGCGAGCCGACCGCCTGCGCGAGCGCGTCGAGGGGCTCCGCGCCGACCTGCGCCGCGCCGAAGCCGAGGCCGACGAGGCCGACGAGGCCGTGACCGAGCGCGAGGAGGCGCAGCGCGACGCCGCGGCGGTCGCCCGCGACGCGGCGCGGGCGCTCGAACGGGCAGAGGCCGCGCGAGACGGGGGAGGGGACGCATGACCGGCGCCGCACCCCTGATCGACGCCGCCCGGGCCCGCCTCGTCGATGCGCCGCGCGAGCGCATCGGCGAGCTGCAGGAGGGGCGGCGGCTGCTCGGCATCCCGCGCGCTCCCCGCATCGTGCCGCGCGGAACGGCGTGGCACCTCGGGGTGCTGCTCGTGACCGACGACGGGATCCTCGCGACCGGTGACATCGTGCGCGCTCGCGCCGAGGTGCGCCGCGGTTTCGCGGCGGAGTCGCAACGGCGCCGCGCCGAGCTCGCCGCGGCCGCCGCTCGCGGCGGGGTGGACGAGGGGGAGACGGTGCACATCGGGTGGCGGCCGGTCGACCTCGAGCGCCTCGACCCAGCCTCGGCGCCGCTGGCGCTGCGCGACGGGGAGGCGTGGGTGCGGTGGAGCGCCGCGGGCGGATACATGCCGCTCGCGCGGTACCTCGACGAGCGCGTCGAGCTGCTGAGGCATCCGCCCGAGCGCGCGTGAGGGCCGGAGTTCGCGGAGCCTCGTGCGCATAGTCGGGGGTGCCCCGGGTGTCAACAGGCGCGACCCCGACCGTTCGGCGAAACGACGCTGGTCTATCGTGAGCGACGTGCAGCAGGTATGGCCAGGATCCAGTTATCCCCTCGGGGCCACTTACGACGGTAACGGGACGAATTTCGCCCTGTTCAGTGAAGGAGCGGAGAAAGTCGAGCTCTGCCTCTTCGCGGAGGACGGAACGGAGACGTGCTTCGAGCTCGTGGACGTCGACGCGTTCGTGTGGCACGCCTACCTCCCCAACATCCAGCCGGGGCAGCGGTACGGCTACCGCGTCCACGGCGAGTACGACCCCTCGCAGGGCAAGCGCTTCAACCCGAGCAAGCTCCTGCTCGACCCCTACGCGAAAGCCGTCGAGGGGCAGATCGACTGGGGCCAGCCGGTCTTCAGCTACGAATTCGGCGACCCCGACTCGTTCAACGACGAGGACTCCGCCCCGCACATGATGAAGGGCGTGGTCGTCAACCCGTTCTTCGACTGGGCGGGCGACCGTCAGCCGAAGATCCCCTACGCCGAGAGCTTCATCTACGAAGCCCACGTGAAGGGCCTCACCCAGCTGCACCCCGACGTGCCCGAAGAGCTGCGCGGCACCTACGCCGGTGTCGCCCACCCGGCCGTCATCGACCACCTGCGCAAGCTCGGCATCACGGCGATCGAGCTCATGCCGGTGCACCAGTTCGTCAACGACTCCACTCTCGAGGAGAAGGGTCTGTCGAACTACTGGGGGTACAACACGATCGCGTTCCTCGCGCCCCAGAACACGTACTCGTCCACCGGCGACCACGGTCAGCAGGTGCAGGAGTTCAAGGCCATGGTCAAGGCGCTGCACGCGGCCGGCATCGAGGTCATCCTCGACGTGGTCTACAACCACACCGCCGAGGGCAACCACATGGGCCCGACCCTCTCGATGCGCGGAATCGACAACGAGGCGTACTACCGCCTCGAAGACGACGACAAGCGGTACTACACCGACTACACCGGAACCGGCAACAGCATGAACGTGGGCAACCCCCACACGCTGCAGCTGATCATGGATTCGCTGCGCTACTGGGTGCTCGAGATGCACGTCGACGGCTTCCGCTTCGACCTGGCATCCACCCTCGCCCGCGAGTTCTACGAGGTCGACAAGCTCGCGACCTTCTTCGAGCTCGTGCAGCAGGACCCGATCGTCTCGCAGGTCAAGCTCATCGCCGAACCGTGGGACGTCGGCCCCGGCGGCTACCAGGTCGGCAACTTCCCGCCCCAGTGGACCGAGTGGAACGGCAAGTACCGCGACACGGTGCGCGACTTCTGGCGCGGCGAGCCCCAGGCCCTCGGCGAGTTCGCCTCCCGCCTCACGGGATCGGCAGACCTCTACGAGCACTCGGGACGTTTCCCGGTGGCATCCATCAACTTCGTCACCGCGCACGACGGCTTCACGCTGCGCGACCTCGTGTCGTACAACGAGAAGCACAACGACGCCAACGGCGAAGACAACAACGACGGCGAATCGCACAACCGCTCCAGCAACATGGGCGTCGAGGGGCCGACCGACGATCAGGTCGTGCTGAAGCGTCGAGCGCAGCAGCAGCGCAACTTCATCGCGACACTGCTGCTCAGCCAGGGCGTGCCGATGCTGCTGCACGGCGACGAGCTCGGTCGCACGCAGGGCGGCAACAACAACGGCTACGCGCAGGACAACGAGATCACGTGGGTGGACTGGTCGAACATCGACACCCCGCTCATCGAGTTCACGGCCGCCCTCGCGCGACTGCGCAAGCAGCACCCCACCTTCCGCCGCAGCCGGTTCTTCGACGGCCGCCCGGTGAAGATGGAGGAGGGCGCGCCCATTCCCGACGTGGTGTGGCTGCGTCCCGACGGCTCGCTCATGCAGCCGGAGGACTGGGACAACGGCTTCGGCCTCGCGGTGGGCGTGTTCCTCAACGGCCAGGGCATCCGCGAGCGCGATCGTCGTGGAGAGTCCATCAGCGACGATCACTTCCTCGTGCTGTTCAACGCCGGTGACGACAAGGTCGACTTCCGCCTGCCCGACTTCGAGTACGCCCCCAAGTGGGACGCCTACGTCGACACCGCGGGGGAGCGCGCCAACACTGAGCCCCTCGAGCCCGGGGAGACGCTGCCGCTCGAGCCGAAGTCGCTCATGGTCCTGCGCGAGCACCACCTGCCCGAGCCCGAGATCGACCACTCGGTCGCCGCCTCCCTCACCGCGCAGATCCCGGTGGTCGGCACCGACGACCTGCCCGGTCAGGCGCCCAAGCCGGAGCTGTGAGCGACATGCGGCATCCGCTCTCGACCTACCGCCTGCAGATCCGCGAATCGTTCACCCTCGACGACGCCGCCGAGGTCACGGGATACCTCCGTGACCTCGGGGTCTCGTGGGCGTACCTGTCGCCGATCCTCGAGGCCACTCCCGGCTCGGACCACGGGTACGACGTGGTCGACGTCGAGCGCGTCGACCCCGTACGCGGGGGCGCCGAGGGCCTCGACCGCTTCGCCGCGGCGGCGCGCGCGGCGGAGCTCGGCATCCTGATCGACATCGTGCCCAACCACATGGGCGTCTCGGAACCGCGCAGCAACGCGTGGTGGTGGGACGTGCTGCGACAGGGGCGGGCGTCGGCGCACGCGAGTGCGTTCGACATCGACTGGGAATTCGGTCGCGGCAAGGTGCGCGTGCCCGTGCTCGGCGATCACCTCGACGCGGTCATCGACGAGATCACGTACGACCCCGCGCCCGCCGACGACGCTCCCGACGGCCTGATCCGGTACTACGACCACGCCTTCCCGGTCGCGCCGGGAACGGGGACGGATGCCGCGGCCGCGGGCTCACGCGAGGCGATCGAGGCTCTCCTCGACGCGCAGAACTTCGAGCTGCGGTTCTGGCAGGACGAGGCGGACGACCTCAACTACCGGCGCTTCTTCGCCGTCACGACCCTCGCGGGCGTGCGCGTCGAGCTGCCCGAGGTGTTCGACGCCACGCACGCCGAGATCCTGCGCTGGGTGCGCGAGGGCCTGGCCGACGGCCTGCGCGTGGACCACCCCGACGGTCTCGTCGACCCCGGCGGCTACCTCGACCGGCTCGCCGTCGCGCTCGAGGAGGCCGGCGACGGCGAGGTCGGTTACGTGCTGGGCGAGAAGATCCTCGAGCACGGCGAGGCGCTGCCCTCGTGGTGGAAGACCGCCGGCACGACCGGATACGACGCGCTGGCCGAGATCGACCGCGTGCTCACCGACCCCGCCGGAGAGGCGGCCCTCGACGCGCTCGATGCGCGCCTTCGCGCCGACAGCGACCTCGCGCCGCTCACCGGCTGGCACGACCTCATCCACGACACCAAGCGCAAGATCGCCGACTCGATCCAGGTGTCGGAGATCCGTCGCCTGGTGCGGGGCCTTCCCGCGGGGCTGCGCGAGGAGTTCGGCGCCGACGTGCTGCAGGACGCGCTCGCCGAGATCCTGGCCTGTTTCCCCGTCTACCGCTCCTACCTCCCCGCCGGCCGCGCGCACCTCGACGCCGCCGCGGGCGAGGCCGAGGTGCGCCGCCCCGAGCTCGGCGACGTCATCGAGAAGCTCGTGCCGGTGCTCGCCGACACGGGTCTCGAGGTCGCGTGGCGGTTCCAGCAGACGACCGGGCCCGTCATGGCCAAGGGCGTCGAAGACACGGCGTTCTACCGCTACACGCGGCTGGGCTCGCTCACCGAGGTGGGCGGCGACCCGGGGGAGTTCTCCCTCGACGTCGCGGGTTTCCACACCGCGCAGGCCCTGCGGCACGCGTCGTGGCCCACCGCCATGACGACGCTGTCGACCCACGACACCAAGCGCGGCGAGGACACGCGCGCCCGCATCGCGGTGCTCGCCGAGATCCCGGAGACGTGGGCGGCACGCCTCGAGGAGTTCCGCGGGATCGCCTCGACCGGCCACGGACCCTTCGACGCTCTGCTGTGGCAGGCGATCGTGGGGGCGTGGCCCGCCTCGGCATCCACCCCCGAGGGGCTGAAGGACTACCGCGAGCGCCTGCGCGCGTACGCCGAGAAGGCGGCGCGCGAGGCGAGCGAGGTCACCGGCTGGTGGGAGCAGGACGAGGCCTTCGAGGAGCGCATGCACGCGGTCGTCGACGCGGCCACCGGCCCTGCTGCCCAGCGCGTCCGCGCCTTCGTCGACGAGATCTCGCCCGCCGGGTGGTCGAACGGCCTGTCGGCGAAGCTGCTGCAGATCATGGGCCCCGGCGTCCCCGACGTCTACCAGGGCTCGGAGCTGTGGGAGCAGTCGCTCGTCGACCCCGACAACCGTCGTGCGGTCGACTTCGCCGAGCGCCGTCGGATGCTCGCCGAGATCGACGCCCCGGGGGCTCGTCCTCCGGCGGTGGATGCCACGGGGGCGGCGAAGCTGCTCGTGACCTCGCGCGCGCTGCGCCTGCGCCGCGAGCACCCGCTCGAGATCTACCGTCCGCTCGAGGCCGCGGGAGTGGCATCCGACCATGTCGTCGCGTTCGACCGCGGCGGCGTGTTCACGGTCGCCACGCGTCTGCCGCACGGGCTGAAGGCGGCGGGAGGCTGGCGCGACACCGTCGTGCTGCTGCCCGACACGCCCGTCGTCGACGTGCTGACGGGCCGCTCGTTCGCCGGTGGCCCGACCCCCCTGGCCGATCTGCTGGCGTTCCTCCCGGTCGCCCTCCTGATCTTCTGACCCCGAGCGCGTGAGGTGCCGGGAATCGTCGCCTCACGCGCTCCCGCAGCGACACTTTCTGGCACCTCACGCGTAAGGACACCCCATGAGCATCGACGTTTGGGCACCCAAGGCACAGCGGGTGCGGCTGCGCCGGCTGGACGACAGCGGCGACAACGTCGTCGAAGACATCGAGATGACCTCGGCGTCGGACGGGTGGTGGACGGCACCGGTCGACCTCGCCGACGGTGAGCGGTACGGCTTCGTGCTCGGCGACGGCGACGACCTGCGTCCCGACCCGCGGTCGCGGCGTCAGCCCGGCGGCGTCCACGAGGCGTCGGCGTGGTTCGACCCGTCGGTGTACTCGTGGAACGACGCCGCGTGGACGGGCAGGCAACTCGCCGGGGGCCTGATCTACGAGCTGCACCTGGGCACCTTCACCCCCGAGGGGACCCTGGATGCCGCGATCGGGCGCCTCGACCACCTCGTCGACCTCGGCGTGACGCACATCGAGCTGCTCCCGGTCAACGGCTTCAACGGCACGTGGAACTGGGGCTACGACGGGGTGCTCTGGTACACCGTGCACGAGGCGTACGGCGGGCCGGAGGCCTACCAGCGCTTCGTCGACGCCGCGCACGCGGCCGGGCTCGCCGTCATCCAGGACGTCGTATACAACCACCTCGGCCCCTCGGGCAACTACCTGCCCGAGTTCGGGGAGTACCTGCGCGAGGGCAGCCGCAACACGTGGGGCGACTCGGTCAATCTCGACGAAGACGCCGTGCGCGCCTACATCGTCGAGAACGCCCTGATGTGGATGAGCGACTACCACGTCGACGGCCTGCGCCTGGACGCCGTGCACGCGCTGCTCGACCACCGCGACGTCCACGTGCTGCAGGAGATCGCCGAGCGCACCGACGCCCTGTCGGCGCACCGCGGCATCCCGCTCACGACCATCGCCGAGAGCGACATGAACGACCCGAAGCTGATCCTGCCGCGCGAGGCCGGCGGCTACGGCCTCACCGCCCAGTGGTCGGACGATTGGCACCACACCGCCCACGTCGCCCTCACCGGCGAGACGACCGGTTACTACGAGGACTTCGCCGACCTCGACGCCTTCCGCAAGGTCAACGAGGGCGGGTTCTTCCACGACGGCACCTACTCCTCGTTCCGCGAGGAGAAGCACGGTAAGCCCATCCCGGATGCCGTGCCGAACTGGCGTCTCGTGACGTTCGCCCAGGATCACGACCAGATCGGCAACCGCGCCGCCGGCGACCGCCTGTCGCAGTCGCTCGGCTACGACCGCCTCGCCGCGGCAGCGGTGCTGACGCTCACCGCGCCGGGCACGCCGATGCTCTTCATGGGCGAGGAGTGGGGCGCGACCACGCCGTGGCAGTTCTTCACCTCGCACCCCGAGCCCGAGCTCGGCAAGGCCACCGCCGAGGGGCGCATCGCCGAATTCGAGAAGATGGGGTGGGACGAGGACTCCGTGCCCGACCCGCAGGACCCCTCGACGTTCGAGAACTCGAAGCTCGACTGGGACGAGGTCGGCGAGGGCGATCACGCGCAGCTCCTCGGCCTGTACCGCGAGCTCGCGAAGCTGCGCCGGGAGCGCCCCGAGCTGACCGATCCGTCGCACGAGGGTCTGTCGGCCGCCGCGCGCGAGGCCACCGGCGGACGCGTCTACGAGCTGCACCGTCGCGACCTCGTGGTCGTGGTGAACCTCTCGGAGGCGGAGGCCACGGCATCCGTCGTTCCGGGAGCGCGCGTGCTGCTCGCCACCGCGGACGGCGTGGTGCTCGACGGCACGGCGCTGAGCGTCCCCGCGGGGGCCGGCGCGATCGTGGGTCCGGCGCTCTGACGTCGCGCTGACGGCCCCGTTCCCGCGAGGGAGTGGGGCCGTCAGCGTGTCAGCGGGATGCGTCCCAGTTCGGCCTGGATCGCCACCGCCGCCGCTCCCCTCGCCCAGGCGGAGAATCCCGCGCCGTCGACGTGCACCCGCACCGGCGTCGAGCCGTGAGGGCGGGTGCGCTCGAGGGCCGCGTCGACATGCTCGCGCGCGAGGTCGCAGACGGCGGCTGCCTCCCCCGCCAGCACGATGTCGGCCTGCAGCGACAGGTTCGCCGCCAGCCCGCACAGGATGCCGAGGGCCTCGCCGGCATCGTCGATCGCGGCCCGCGCCGCGGGTTCGCCGTCGCGGGCCAGCGAGAAGACGTCGTCGGCGCTGACCGCGCGCCCGAGATCCCTCGACACCCGGATGCTCAGTGCACCGGTCGTCAGCAGGGCGTCGGCGCACCCGCGATGACCCTCCGCGCACGAGGGCCCGTCGGCCCGGAGCGGGAGGTGTCCGACGGTGCCGCGGGACGCGTCGGGGGAGCGGACGGTGCGCCCGTCGACAACGAGCCCGAGGCCGACGCCGGCGCCGATCGTGACGACGGCGAACCCGGGGATGCCCCGTCCGACGCCGAACCAGCGCTCGGCATCCGTGAGGGCGACCACGTCGTTCTCGAGCGCGACCGGGACGCCGAGCCGCTCGGCGAGCATGGCGGCGAACGGCACGTCACGCCATCCGAGGAAGGGGGCGTCGGCGGCGAGGCCGTCGTGCACATGCCCGCCGATGGCGACGCCGACGCCACGAACGTGGTCCACGGCATCCACAAGGTGCGCGATCGCCGCGGCGACCGCGTCGGGAGAGGTGTCGGCGAGGGCCCTCTCGTGCGTCGCGATCACCCGGGCGCGCATGTCGGTGGTGATCAGGTACAGGCGCTCGCCGGTGAGCTTGACACCCACGAAGGTTCCTGCGGCGGGGGAGAGGTCGAGGGGACGCGACGGGCGGCCGACCGATCCGGCGGCGTCGTCGAGTTCGATGAGCAGGCCCGCGTCGAGCAGCGGGCGTGTGAGACGGGTCAGGCTCGCAGGCGACAGGTGCAGGCGCGTCGCGAGGGCGCTGCGCGAGAGCGGTCCGTGGATCAGCACCTCGCGCGCGACGGCGGCTTCGCTCTCGGTGAGCATCGTTTCCTCCCCCGCCGGCTGATGCGTCGAATAACTTCCGTGATAAAAATAATGCCATGTCCGACCCCGTCGCCGCCGCCGAGACCGCCGTCCACCTGCGAGGCGGTGGCACGAGCGTCGTCGTCGACCTCACCGCGCACCCGGCGCCCGCGATCATCCACTGGGGCCCCGACCTCGGCGAACTCGGGGCCCGCGAGCTGTCGTCGATGGTCGTCGCCGCGCGGCCGCAGCGCGTGTCGGGAGGTATCGACCAGACGCCCCGCCTCACGATCGTGCCGACCGCCGCGGCGGGATGGCCCGGGGCGCCCGGGTTCGAGGGGGGACGCGGTGGTGTCGTGCAGGGGACGGTGTTCTCGACGGCATCCGTCGATGTCGCCGAGGATGCCCTCACGCTGCACCTCGTCGACGAGCAGCGCGCTCTGCGCCTGCGCGCCGAGCTGCGGGTGGATGACGCCGGACTCTTCACGCAGCGACTCACGGTGACCAACGACGGCGCCGACGACCTCGTCGTGCAGGCGCTGCAGCCGACGTTCCCGCTGCCGTGGGACGCCACCGAGATCCTCGACACGACCGGGCGCCACCTGCGCGAGCGCTCGGCGCAGCGCCACGCCTTCACCTTCGGAACGCACCTGCGCGAGAGCCGCCGGGGTCGACCGGGGGCGGATGCCACGCTGCTGCTGGCCGCCGGGCGGCCGGGGTTCGGGTTCGAGAGCGGTCTCGTGCACGGCATCCACGTCGGTTGGAGCGGAAACCAGCGAGTGTTCGCCGAGCGGCTGCCGCTGGGCGAGGCGCTGCTCGCGGGCGGCGAGCTGCTCGCGTGGGGAGAGGTCGTCGTCGCCCCCGGCGACGAGCTGTCGTCGCCGATCGTCTACGGCTCGTGGGGCGACGGGCTCGATGAGCTCGCGACGCGCTTCCACGACGCCTGGCGCGCCCGCCCGCAGCATCCCACGCGCCCGCGCCCGATCACCCTGAACACCTGGGAGGCCGTGTACTTCGACCACCGCCTGCCGAAGCTCCTCGAGCTCGCCGACGTCGCCGCCGAGATCGGCGTGGAGCGCTACGTGCTCGACGACGGGTGGTTCCGGCACCGCCGCGACGACACCGCGGGGCTGGGCGACTGGTTCGTCGACGAGGGCGTGTGGCCCGACGGCCTGAGCCCGCTCGTCGATCACGTCATCGAGCGCGGCATGGAGTTCGGGCTGTGGTTCGAGCCCGAGATGGTCAACCCCGACAGCGACATCGCACGCGCGCACCCCGAGTGGATCCTGCGCGGCCGCGACGAGCTGCCGCCCTCGGCCCGCCAGCAGCAGGTGCTGAACCTCGCCCACCCCGGCGCCTACGCCTATCTGCTCGACCGCATGACCGCGGTGCTGCAGGCCTACCCGATCGCCTACGTGAAGTGGGATCACAACCGCGATCTCGTGGATGCCGCGACCGGGCCGGGCGGAGGCTCGGCCGTGCACGCCCACACGCTCGCCGTGTACCGCCTCATCGACGACCTCAAAGCCGCGTTCCCGGACCTCGAGATCGAATCCTGCGCCTCGGGCGGCGCAAGGGTGGATCTCGGCATCCTGGATCGCACCGATCGCATCTGGACGAGCGACTGCCTCGACCCGGTCGAACGGCTCGAGACGCAGCGTCACACGGCCCTGGTGGTGCCGCCCGAGATGATGGGCATGCACCTGACCACTCCGCACGTGCACTCCACGGGGCGCACGGTGTCGCTCGCGTTCAGTGGGGCGGTCGCCCTCTTCGGGCACTTCGGGATCGAGTGGGACCTCACGACGCTCTCCGCCGACGACCGCGCGCTCGTGGCGGAGTGGGTGGACCTAGCGCGGCGGGTGCGGCCGCTCGTGGCGACCGGACGCCTGGTCAACGTCGACACGACCGACCCCGGTCTCGACGTGCGCGGCGTCGTCTCGGCCGAGCGCGACCACGCGTTCTTCACGATCGCGCAGACCCAGACGCTCATCGCCTCGCCCGCGGGGCGCGTGCGCCTCCCCGGGCTCGACCCCGACCGCGCGTACCGCGTGCGGCTGGTCACCCCGGGCGGACTCGTGCAGGAGCCCGCGCAGTCCCCGCTGCCCTGGGCGCACGACGACACCGTGCTCACCGGCCGGCAGCTGGCCGTCGCCGGCATCCGTCCCCCGGTGCAGAATCCGCAGCAGGCGGTGGTCGTCGAGCTCACGGCGTGATCCCGGGCGTAAAGCCGGGGCTCGCTCACGCGGAGATCGCGAACAGCCCGCCGATGCCCACGGCGTAGAGCACGAGGACGACGAACGAGTCGACGCCCATCCCGATGATCCGCCGCTGCGGACGGAAGATCAGGCCGACGACGTAGACGAGCGTCAGCAGCGCCGCCAGCGCGGTCAGGTAGATGTCGGCGCCGTTGGCGCGCGGGAGCACCGCCGATCCCGAGATCACCGTGGCCAGCAGGAACAGCACGGGCAGGAAGGCGTTGCCGCCGAAGATGTCGCTGATGGCCAGGTTGTCGTCGCCCTGCCGGATGGCCTGCAGACCCGTCGAGATCTCGGGTAGGGAGGTGGCGAGGGCGAGCACCGTCGCGCCGAAGAGCACTCCCGACAGTCCGATCTGCGAGGAGGCCGCGTCACCGGCGCGCTCCAGGACGACACCGGCGACGAGGGTCGCGAGCGCCGAGATCGAGAAGACCACCGCGGCCTTCTTCGTGCTCATCTTCGTCTTCGCGGGCGAGGGCTTCGGACTCGCATCGGGGGCGCGGCCGTCCTCGTGCCACGGCAGGTGCTTGCCGGCGCGTTGCACCAGAACCAGCCCGATGATCCAGAGAGCGGCGATCAGGACCACGTCGGGGGTCAGCCGCAGCACCTCGAGGCCGTCGGGCAGCTGGCTGCCGGCGATCACCACCGCCAGCACCGCCACCACCGACAATCCCTCCAGCACCAGGGTGAGCGAGGCCGCGCGGTAGGTGAGCGGCTTCACGCCGCGCCCGCGTTTGCCGAACGCGTCGAGGATCACCAGGACGACCGTCTGCAGGGCGATGCCGCCGAGGATGTTGCCCACGGCGACCTCGAGGTTCCCCGCCATCGCCGCCGACACGGTGATGGCGATCTCGGGAAGGTTGGTCGCCACGGCGAGCACGATGAGCCCGCCCAGGGCGCTGCCCAGATGCAGGCGCGCGTCCAGGACGTCGGTCGCTTTCGACAGCTGGATACCGGCGACCCACACCACCGCCGCGGCGGCGACGAAGATCACGACGAGAAGGGCGAAGGGCAACGAGTCCACGCCCCGATGAGACCACCGATCGCTGTGGCATCCGATGCTCTTGTGCGGCGGATGCCGAGGGGTTACGCGAGCGGCCCGTGCGCCCCCGATCCGTCGACGTCCGGCGGGTGAAGCGCGGTGCGCCGTGGCGCCCCGCCGGCTCGTGCGCCCCCGCTCAGTCGACGTTCGGGCGGATGAGGCGCAGTACGCTCACGGCCACGGGGGGCACGAGCACGACGACGGCGACGATGATCGCCGTCACGCCGATCGGGGTGCTCTGCGGTTCGCCGCCGAAGCGTTCGACGGCGAGCCAGCTGAGGCCCCACGCGAGGGCGAGAGCCGGCGCGACGCGCCACGAGCTGCGCCAGGCGATCGCGAGTCCGATGAGCGCCACCACGATCAGCACGGCGACGCCGATGGCATCCGCCCCCTCCTCCCACGACGGCGGGACGACCGTGGTGAGCCAGGCGGCGGTGTTGGCGACGGTGGCGAGGGTGACCCATCCGAGGTGAAGGCCCGTGACGCCGTCGATGAGCACCGAGTCGACGACGCCCCCGCGCGGTTCGCGGGTGGCGACGGCGACGCGGAAGGTCCAGCCGAGGGCGGCGAGGAGCAGGACGATCACGACGACGGTGAGGAACAGCGTGCCGAAGCGGGCGGCGACGAGCCACAGACCGTTCAGGGTCATCGTGAGGGCGATGAGCCAACCGATCGCGCGCTGGCGCGGGTTCGTGCGCTGGCGGGGGAGGGCCTGCCAGATGGCGTAGACGATGAGGCCGAGGTAGATGATCGACCAGATCGAGAAGGCCGGGCCGGCCGGCGCGAGGTACGAACCGCTCGTGCTGAGGGCGCCGCCCTGCTGATCCTCGACGGCCGTGTTGCCGAAGGCTCCCGCGCCGATCACGGCCGCGATGAGCATGAACGACACCGCGGAGAGGACGACGATCTGACGCGCGAGGTCTGCGCCCCGCCACTGAGCTGATGCGTTCATACAGAGAACACTAGAAAAGCTAGGTAAATGGATGCCGTGGGCTTGACTTTCTCCCTCGTCGCCCACCGAGCCCGCCGCGCCGCCGTGCCTGGCCGTGCACAGCAGCGGGAGCGCACGGCGACACGCCGGAGGGCGGCCGGGGCCCGACGGCGTTTCGCCGCGGCCACCCGCCGTTGTGCCCGCCTGGCCTCGGAGGAGGTGCCGCCCGTCAGGCGGCGACGGCGCGAGCGGCGAACGAGCGCAGCAGCCGGGTGGGTTGCTCGACCGACGCGGTGCGCACGTGCGCCGAGACCTCGTCGAAGGCGTCGGCGTCGAAGTAGCCGGCATCCCGGTAGACGACCATGCGCTCCACGAACGCCTCGGTGGTCGGCTCGGGGTGGAACTGCGTCGCCCATAGCGCGCGCCCCGCCCGGTAGGCCTGCACCGGACACGCGGAGTTCTGGGCCAGCAGCGTCGCCCCCGGCGGCACGCTCGCGGTGCCCTCCTTGTGCGCGGTCAGGGCTTGGAAGCGCGGTTCCAGGATGCCGAAGAGCTCGTCGGCGCGGCCCGCCTCGGTGAGCGAGATGTCGGCGGGACCCGTGCCCTCGGGGTGTCCGAGGGTCACGTCGCCACCGAGGAACCGCGTGACCACTCCGATCCCGAAGCACGTGAACAGCGCGCTCGTGCGACCCTCGATCGCGGCAGCGGCCAGGCGCTCCAGGTCGCGTTCGAGGCGCCGCTGCTCGTCGGTCTTGTCGGGATCGGTGACGTTGAACGGGCTGCCGCCCACCACCACGGCGGCGAACCGGTCGAGATCGGCGGGCAGGGGCTCGCGGACGAGGTCGTGGTGCACGAGCTCGTGATCGCGCACGCCCAGCCCATCACGGAACGACGCCCACTCCGCCTCCGCCGCGACCCGCTGGGGGCGCGCGCAGACGTAGAGGAGGGGGGCGGTCACTCAGGGATTCTATGCGGGCGGCGCCCGGGCCGAGCGGGCCTGGACACGCGGCGACACGTTCCGCGCTGCGCGTCCTCTCGCGCGACCCGCCGCGCGCGAAAGCCTTTCCGCGCATTCTCGACGAAGCCCCGCTCGACGCGCGTTCGCCGCCCTCGGCTCGAGATGCGGGCGGATGCCGCTGACGCGGCGCGTCGGATCGGAATCCGCGAGCCGTTCGTCAGCGCGAGGAGCGGGCCGTGCGGCCGCGCACGATGCCGACGAACGTCTCGACGTCTTCGGTGGTGCGCTCGCGCAGCCACGCCAGGGCGACCGTGGAGCGCGGACCGTCGGTGAGGACGCGGTAGTCCACGTCGCGGCGCTGGTGCGCGCGCGCGAGCGACATCGGCACGATCACGACGCCGACGCCCGCGGCCACCGTCGCGATGGCCTCCGCGGTGTCGGCCGGAGGCGCGAACGCCGGGGGCACGGCATCCGGGACCTCGGTGTGCAGCACGTCGTCGGCCGGGACGATCACGACCTCGCCGGCCAGATCGGCGAGGGCGAGCTCTTCGGCCGCGGTGAGGTGCGATTCGGCGACCATCACCACCACGGGGAGTTCTTCGTACAGCTCGATGACGTGGACGTCGTCGGATGACTCCACGGGAAGGCGCACCAGAGCCACATCGACCTCGTCGAGCGCATCCCGCTGCGACGCGACGGCGATCTCCCGCAGTTCGAGCGACACGTGCGGCAGGCGTTCGCGCCAGACGCCGATCCATTTGCCGGGCGTCGCCCCGGGGACGGCGCCGAGGCGGAACGCGCGGGGTTCGGGGGGAGGCGTCGGCTCCGGTCGGCGCGAGGGCTTCGGCGTGGGCCGCGGCCGTCCCTTCGCCGCCGCGCGCGCGGGTCCGCCGCGTCGCGGTGCGCCGCCGCGACCTCGGGAGCCCGAACCGTTCGCCATGGTCCCAGGCTAGCCGCGCCGCTAACGTGGAGGGATGATCGGCGTCCTGGCACTCGTCTTCGCGGGGCTCGCGGCCCTGCTGCACGTCTACATCTTCGTGCTCGAGAGCGTGCGCTGGACGCAGCCCGCGACGTGGAAGGTGTTCGGCATCGCCGACCAGCGCGCCGCCGACATCACCAAGCCCATGGCGTACAACCAGGGCTTCTACAACCTGTTCCTCGCGATCGGCGCCGCCGTGGGCGTGGTGCTGTGGATCGTCAACGGCACCGGTGACGTCGCGGGTCGGACGCTGCTGATCTTCTCGCTCGGCTCGATGCTCGCGGCGGCGCTCGTGCTCGTCACCTCCGGGCGGAAGTACCTTCGTCCCGCCGCCATCCAGGGGACGCTTCCGCTGCTCGGTCTCGTGCTGACGATCCTCGCCTGAGGGACTCGACGGCCACCCGCTCCGTCGCGGGTGCGCGGGCGCCTCGCCCGGGCAGACGAAGACCCGCACGCTCCGAGGAGTCGTGCGGGTCGATGAATGCCCGGCGGGCGAGGGTCAGGCCGCGAGGCGCAGACCCCGACGGTCGGTCGCGACGGCCTCGCCGTCATTGATGATCTCGTCGTCGCCGATGAGCGACCCCACCGCGATACGCGCATTGTGGCCGACCTGGGTGCGGACGCCGATGTGCGCTCCGGCGCCGATGACCGCGCCCGCACAGATGTGCGCGTGCGGTTCGATACGGGCCTCCGGACCGATGACGGCGTCGGATTCGATCCACGCGCCGCGACCCACTCGAACACCGGCCGCGATCTGCACGCCGGGTTCGACGTAAGCGCCGTTCTCCACGAGCGCCGACGGGTGGACCTTCGCGCCGTGCGCGACGAGGCCCCGACCGTTGACGTGCTTGCGGTAACGCAGCGTTTCGCCGTGGTCGTTCTCGATGTCGATGTAGTTCTTTCCCACGATCCCCTCCGGTCGGCCCTCGGGTGCGCCGACATGTCTGACAACGGGTGGGGAATGCTCTTCATTCCCTCGAATGGTTCTTCGTCGCCCCTCCCGCTATCGGTTTCCTCGATGTCGAGAGATCCTCTGCGGTCCGTTGCCCGGCGTTGTGTTGTCCCCTTGTTCTCGCATGTCGAACCGACAGTCACGGCCGGGTTGACAGCGGACGGCGCGACGGTCGTTTTCCGGGCGGGATGCCGGGAGTCGCGCGCACGGTCGGTGCACCCCGTCGAGGTGCGCTGCGGATCCGGTCTCAGCCGGGCTGACAGGTCGGGCACCAGAACACGTTGCGCTCGCTCGTGTCGGTCGCGCCCAGGGTCGTGGCTCGGATGGGGGTGCCGCAGCGCCGGCACGGCGCGCCCTCGCGCCCGTAGACCCAGAAGCGACGACCGGGCCTGCTGTCGCCGGTGAATGTGCGTTCGGGCCGCGGGAGGTTCGCGCGGATCATGCGCTCGCCGAGGGCGATCGTCGCGCGGGCGTCGATCCGCGTCGCGGGGGTCGTGGGAGCGATGCCCCGCACGAAGAGGAGCTCGTTCGCGTAGACGTTGCCGAAACCCGCGACGTTGCGCTGGTCGAGAAGGGCGACGTGGGCTGCCCGGTCGTCGACGGAGACGCGCCGCACCGCCTCCGCTTCGTCCCAGTCGTCGGCGAGCAGGTCGGGGCCGAGGTGGCCGATGACGGTGTGCTCGTCGGTGGTGCGCAGGACCTCGACCATCGCGAGGTCGAAGCCGACGGCATCCATGCCGTCGACGCCGACGATCGCGCGGGCCTTGAACGCGGGGCGTCGCCACCGCTGCCCGGGGCGGTAGAGGTCCCAGCGGCCCTCCATCTTGAGGTGCGAGTGCAGGGTGTAGCCGCCGATGCGGTGCAGGAGGTGTTTGCCGCGGGCCGCCACCTCGTGCACGGTCTCGCCGCGCAGATCGGCGGTGGCGCTGCCGGGGACGCGGATGTCGAAGCGCGTGACGACCCTGCCCGCCAGTGCGGCGTTCAGCTTCGCGGCGGCGCGGTAGACGGTGTCGCCCTCAGGCACGCGCGGCCTCTCGCAGGGTGTCGCCGGCGGTGAGCTTGCGCAGCGTCAGACCCTTCGGCGACTCCACGAAGCCGGCCTCGCGAAGGGCACGCCCGACGGCGGTGCCGTAGACGAACTCGCCGTTCACCTGCTCCACCGTCAGCGTGTCGAGCCGCCTCTTGCGCGCCGTCTCCGCGAGGTGGCGCGCCGCAGCCTGGAGGGAGGCCTCATCATCGGTGAAGGCGAGAGCGCTGCGGCCCCCACGCTCGAGGTACAGCGTCAGCTCTCCGTCGACGAGCACGACCAGGCCGCCCGCTTTGCGTCCGGGGCGGTGCGTGACCCCCTCGATCGCCGGCCAGCCGAGGGCGGCACCGTACGGGTTGGCGGGGTCGGTGGCGGCGAGCGTGACGGTCCGCAGCGGTGGGGGATCGGCGACCGCGGCGAACTCGCGCAGGCGGTCGACGGTCGCCGACGCCGCGAACTGCGCCGCACCGAGCTTCTCGATGACGTAGCCGCGACGGCAGTGCCCGGCCTCTTCGAACCCGGCGAGGATGCGGTAGACCTGAGCGAATCCGCCCGGCACCCCTTCCGATTGAACGGCTCCGCGGGTGACGACGCCGTACCGGTCGAGCAGGAGGCTCGCGGTGGCGGTCGCCCGTGCCGCGGCATCCGCTTCGCGCTCGGGCAGGAGCGACCAGCGTCCGCCGAGCGAGGGCGGTCGAGGAGCCGAGGTCGCGCGGGGCATGGCGGCCCCGCGGTACATGCGGGCCCGTGGCGCCCGCCGAGCGACGCGGTGCGACTGCCCGCCCCCGCTGAGCAGGGTGCGCACCGGAGCGAACGTGTCGTTCGTCACTCGCCCAGTCCAGGTGAGCGCCCACAGTGCGTCGTTGACGGACTGCTCGTTCTCGGCCCCGGCCAGCTGCTTCAGCTGGGCCGCGAAGTAGGCGCCGCCGCCGGAGAGAGCCGCGAGGAGTCGCGCCTCGAGCGAATCGGGGGCGGGGTCGTCGGCCTCGTCGGGGTCTTGCAGCGTGAAGGGAGCGGCCTCCGCCGGGTGCAGGGCGATCCACCCGTCACGGCCAGGCAGGGTGCCGTGGCCCGACCAGACCACCTCGCCCGTGGCGGTCAGCTCGTCGAGCAGGGCCGGGCTGTAATCGGCGACGCGGGAGGGCAGCACGAGCGATTCCCACGCACTCGCGGGGATGGGGACCCCCGCCAGCTGCTCGACGACGGCCAGCACGCCGTCGATCCCCTCGAGGGGTCGGCCGAGATGCTGCCACACGGGGAGGAACCGCGCGTAGGCGGCGGGCGGTACGGGCTCGACACTGCCGCGGATCGCGGCGAGGGAGCGCATGCGCAAGCGCCGCAGCACCTCGACGTCGCACCACTCCATGTCATCGCCGCGCGCTCCCCCCGAGGCCTCCGGGAGGAAGAAGCCGCTCGACAGGCGCCCCTGCGACTCGAGTCGCTGCAGCGTGAGTCGGGCGACGGCGACACCGACACCGAGCCGCTCGGCCACGGCATCCGTCGTGAAGGGGGCGTGCGTGCGGGCGAAACGGGCGACCAGGTCGCCGAGCGGATCGGCGAGCGGTTCGAGGAAGGCGTTCGGGATGCCGACGGGCAGGGCGGCACCGAGGGCGTCGCGAAGGCGACCGGCGTCTTCGATGCCGGCTACGCGCGGGATCCCGGCGATCGTCACACGGATGGCCCGACGCTCGTCGACGAGCGTTGCGAGGTGGTGCTCTGCCTCGGCGAGGGCGTCGCCGTCGGTGTCGAGACGCGCCGACACCTCGGCCGCGTCGAGGGGACCGAGGATGCGCAGCAGGTCGGCGACCCCCTCCACCCCTCGGGCGCGCCGGTCGGGGTCGAGCCGTTGCACCTCGCGCTCGAACTGGGCGATCACGTCGGGGTCGAGGAGTTCGCGCATCTCGACCTTGCCGAGCAGCTCGCTCAGCAGCGCGGGATCGACCGAGAGCGCGGCGGCGCGACGCTCGGCGAGGGGCGAGTCGCCCTCGTACATGAACGCCCCGACGTAGCCGAACAGCAGATCGCGGGCGTAGGGCGAGGGCTGCGAGGTGGTGATCTCGACGAGGCGGATGCGGCGCTCGCCGATCTGGCGCGTGATGCGCAACAGCGCGGGCAGGTCGTAGACGTCCTGCAGCACCTCGCGCAGCGTCTCGAGGATGATCGGGAAACGGGGATGCCGTTTCGCCACCTCGAGCAGCTGGGCCGAACGTTGGCGCTGCTGCCAGAGAGGGGAACGCCGGTTCGGGTTCAGACGCGGGAGGAGCAGGGCGCGCGCGGCGCACTCGCGGAACCGCGAGGCGAACAGTGCGGAGCCGCCGACCTCGTCGGTGACGATCTGCTCGAGCTCGTCGGGCTCGAAGACGAAGAGATCGGCGCCGGGCGGTTCGGCTGCGGCATCCGGAACGCGCGCGATGATGCCGTCGTCGCTCGCCACGGCGGCGCCCTCGACGCCGAGACGCTCGCGGATGCGCGCGTTCACCGCCAGGGCCCAGGGGGAGTGCACCTGCATGCCGTAGGGGGAATGCAGGATGATGCGCCAGTCGCCGACCTCGTCGCGGCTGCGCTCGACCGTGAGCGTCTTGTCGGTGGGCAGGCTCCCGGTGGCCTCGCGCTGCTCGGCGAGGTAGGCGAGCAGGTTGGCGATGGCGTTGTCGTCGAGCCCCGATTCGCGCAGACGCTCTTCGGCTTTGGCGCGGTCGGCGCCGGCGATGTCGCGGGAGAACTTGCCCAGTGCCTCGCCGAGCTCGGCGGGGCGACCGATGCCGTCGCCGTGCCAGAACGGCAGCTTGCCCGGTTGGCCGAACGCCGGGACGACGTTCACACGGTCGTGGGTGATCTCGACGATGCGCCAACTCGTCGTGCCGAGGGTGAACACGTCGTTGACGCGCGACTCGTAGACCATCTCTTCGTCGAGCTCACCCACGCGGGCGTTCTGCGACTCCCCGGCGACGAAGACGCCGAACAGACCGCGGTCGGGGATCGTGCCGCCGCTGGTCACGGCGACGCGCTGGGCGCCCGGCCGCCCCGTCAGCGTCCCCGCGTCGCGGTCCCACACCAGGCGCGGGCGCAGTTCGGCGAACTCGTCGGAGGGGTAGCGGCCGGCGAGCAGATCGAGCGTCGCCTCGTAGGCCGACCGGGGGAGGGAACGGAACGGCGCACTGCGCTTGACGGTGTCGAACCACTCCTCGACGTCGATCGACCCGAGGGCCGACGCGGCGACGGTCTGCTGCGCGAGGATGTCGAGCGGGTTCTGCGGCACGGAGATCGCCTCGATGCGTCCGCCGAGCATGCGCTCGGTGACCACCGCGGTGTGCAGCACGTCGCTGCGGTGCTTCGGGAAGAGGGCGGCGCGGCTCACCTCGCCGACCTGGTGGCCCGCGCGCCCGACGCGCTGGAGACCGGATGCCGCGCTCGGCGGCGATTCGACCTGGATGACGAGGTCGACCGAGCCCATGTCGATACCGAGCTCGAGGCTGCTCGTCGCCACGACGCACCGCAGCGCCCCCGACTTCAGCTCGTCTTCGACCTGGGCCCGCTGCTCCTTCGAGACCGAGCCGTGGTGGGCCTTCGCGAGGATCGCGGCGACGCCGGCCGAGGATCCGGCCTGCGCCATGAGGGATGCCGGCACGGTGGGCTCGGGGACGTCGATGCCCTGGCGCTCGGCGTAGATCTCGTTCAGGCGTCCGGTCAGCCTCTCGGCGAGACGCCGGGAGTTGGCGAAGACGATGGTCGATCGCCGCTGGAGGATGCGATCGACGATGGCCTCCTCGACGTGGGGCCAGACCGACCCCGCCATCTCGGTGCTCTCGGGGCGCTCGGAGAACCACTCGCCCTCGGCCGCTTCGTCGGGAGCCGGCGATCCGGGCGGGGGCGGTGGGTTGAGCATGTCGTCGACCGGCACGACGACCGACAGGTCGAAGGCCTTCGTGGCCTTGGGGGCCACGATGTCGACGGGCTGTGCTCCACCGAGGAACCGCGCGACCTCGTCGATCGGCCGCACCGTGGCCGACAGCCCGATGCGCTGGGCGGGGGAGTCGAGGAGGGCGTCGAGTCGCTCGAGGCTCACCGCGAGGTGCGCGCCGCGCTTGGTGGCGGCGACCGCGTGCACCTCGTCGATGATCACCGTGTGCACCCCGCGCAGCGTTTCGGCCGCCTGGCTCGTGAGCATGAGGTACAGGGACTCGGGAGTGGTGATCAGGATGTCGGGCGGGTCGGAGACGAGCTTGCGGCGATCGCTCGAACTGGTGTCTCCCGAGCGCACGCCCACGCTCACGGCCGGGACGTCGATGCCGAGTCGCCGGGCCGACTGGCCGATGCCGACGAGGGGCGAGCGGAGGTTGCGCTCGACGTCGACACCGAGCGCCTTCAGCGGCGAGATGTACAGGACGCGGGTGTTCGTGGCGGGGGCCTTCGCGGCCGCCTTCTTGCCGCGGCGCGCGGGCGCGGCATCCGCGGCCTCGGGGGCTTTCTCTCGGAAGATGCGGTCGATCGCGAAGAGGAAGGCCGACAGCGTCTTGCCCGAGCCCGTCGGGGCGACCACCAGCGCGTTGCGACCGGACGAGACGGATTCCCACGCGCCCTTCTGCGCGTTGGTGGCCGCGGAGAACGCGCCACGGAACCAGTCCTGCGTCGCAGGACCGAATCTCTCGAGCACGTCGGCCATGCCGACATCCTCTCCCGGACCTCCGACATCGGGTCGGGCTTGACGTTCGCTGGTCGCGGAACGCCCGTCGGGAGGGCGGGGCCGCACGGGCCCCGCGCCGCTCAGTCGGAGGCGGCGTCGCGGTCGCGCAGCCGTGCCTCGAGGAACGCCCGCACGTCGTCGAGCTCGTCCTGCGAGATGGAGTGCGTGAGCCCGGGGTACACCCGCCCGCTCAGCTCGCTGTGCACGGGGAGCCACTGCGCCGTCGAATCGACGAGCGCCGCGGGGATGACGTCGTCCGCGGCCCCGCGCCCCCAGAACACCGGGGGGCGACGTTCGGCGAGGATGTCGTCGCCCGGCAGCTCCCCACCCGCGGCGTAGCCGGCGAGCACGACGGCGAACGACACCGCGTCGGGCGCCGCACGGAGGGTCTGCAGCGCCACCGCGCCGCCCTGCGAGAACCCGAGCAGGCCCACGGGCGCCTCGCCCACGGCCTCCCGCACCCACGACAGCACCGCGTGCGCCGCGAGGGTCACGGCCTCGGGGTCGCGCCCGTCGAGACCCTCGATCGGGTACCACGAGGCTCCGGGCATGGGCCACGGCGGCGCCAGCGGAGCGCGCACGCTCGCGACCACGAAGGCCTCGGGCAGGTACGGCACGAGGCCGAACAGGTCGTGCTCGTCGGAGCCGTAGCCGTGCAGCAGAAGCAGCACCGGGCGATCGCCGCGCTCGGCCGCGGGGACGGACCACCGCACGACGGAGGGATCGAGGGAGGGATGCGCGCTCATGCCGCCATTGTGGCAAAGGCCTCCGACACGGCGGCGCTCGCGCGGGGCGGCGCGATGCAGGAGGGGATCGGAGACCGGTACGGGCGATCGCCGCGCGACCGCTCCGGCACCGCCGAACGCGGCATCCGGAGCAGACGTTGATATACAGGGATCATGCCCGTGCGTACCCCCGACCCCGAACCCGGCGACAACGGCGACGAGCGCGAGCCGCTCTCGGCGTCGTTCTCAGGCGCGCAGGGAGGCCCCAACCCCAACCCGGGCTGGCTGAGCGAGGTCGAGCTGGCCGAGGCGCGCCGGCGCCTCCCGATGCTCTACGTCGAGGCGCTGCCGGTGCGCACCGACGGCATGGGCGCGGTGACGCAGGTCGGCATCCTGCTGCGGGCGACCCCGCTCGGCGAGATGACCCGCACGCTGGTCTCGGGTCGCGTGCGCTACGGCGAGACGGTGCGCGATGCGCTGTTCCGCCACCTCGAGAACGACCTCGGGCCCATGGCCTTCCCGCTGCTGCCGCCGCAGCCCACCCCCTTCACCGTGGCGGAGTACTTCCCGCTCCCGGGCGTGAGCGCCTTCCACGACGACCGCCAGCACGCGGTGTCCCTCGCGTACGTCGTGCCGGTCACCGGCACGTGCGAACCGCGTCAGGACGCGCTCGAGGTCACGTGGCTCTCGCCGCAGGAGGCGGCATCCGATGCCCTCTCCGACGAGATGGAGGGCGGCCGCGGCACGCTCATCCGGCTCGCGCTGGCCTCGGTCGGCGCCCTGCGCTGACCACTCCTCCCCAGGCCTGGGAGGGCGGGAGGTCGTCCCCCGGCCATTGCCCGGCGTCGCAGGCTCTGCCTAGGGTCGGAGGATGCCGGATTCTCCCCTGGAACCCCTGACCCTGCCCCACGACCTCGATGGTTGGCGCGCGTTCGCCGAAGAGCGTCCGCGTGGACTCCTCGACCGGGTCGCCGAGATCGACGCGCGGCTCGTCGCCGAGACCGACCTGAGCCTGCGCGAGCGTCTCGCCCTGTGGAACGAGGCGGATCTCGCCCTCGCCGATGCCGCGGCGCCCTCCCACCTCCTCAGCGAGTCGCACCCCGACGCCGGCGTCCGCGACGCCGCCGAGAAGCAGGCGCAGACCGTGGATGCCGTGCAATCGCGCCGGCTCCTCGAGCGCGAGCTCTGGGGCGTCTTCGCCGATGCCGACCCCGACGGGCTCGACCCCGACGAGCGGCGCTTCCTCGAGCACGTCCGGCGGGACTTCCGTCGCGGGGGCGTCGATCTCGCGGATGCCGATCGCGAACGCGTGCGCGAGCTGACCGATCGCGACACCGAGCTGTCGCTGACGTTCTCACGCAACATCCGCGAGGGTCGTCGCGAGATCCGCGTCCCGGCGTCGTCGCTCGACGGCCTCCCCGACGACTTCCTCGCCGAGCACCCCGCCGACGACGAGGGGATGGTCACCCTCACCACCGAGTACACCGACCTGATGCCCGTGCGCGAGTACGCGCGCGACCGGTCGGTGCGACACGCCCTGGTGGCGACGTACAACGACCTCGCGTGGCCCGTCAACGAGCCCGTGCTCGCCGAGCTGCTCGCGGTGCGGGCGGAGCGCGCGGCGCTGCTCGGCTACGGCGACTGGGCCGACTACGAGACCGAGACGCGCATGATCGGCTCGAGCGCCGCGGTCGCGGCATTCCTCGAGCGGGTCGCGGAGGCCGTGGCTCCGGCGGCGACCGCCGAATACGAGCGCGTCCTCGCCCGTCTCCGGCGCGACGACCCCACCGCCGAGGCCGTCACGATCGCCGACTTCTGGTACGTCCTGGGTGCGCTCAAGCGCGAGGAGTACGACGTCGACGCGCAGCTCGTGCGCTCCTATTTCCGCTTCGACCGGGTGCTCGACGGGGTCCTCGCCACCACCGGGCGCCTGCTCGACGTCGACTACGTGCCAGTCGAGGCTCCGTCGTGGCACGACGACGTGCGCACGTACGACGTCGTCCGCGCGGGGGAGCGACTCGGTCGCATCCACCTCGACCTGCACCCCCGCGAGGGCAAGTACAACCATGCCGCGTGCTTCGGACTCGCTTCCGGCATCGCGGGGCGCGCGCTGCCCGAATCGGTGCTGCTGTGCAATTTCTCGCGCGGACTGCTCGAACACGACGAGGTCGTGACCTTCTTCCACGAGTTCGGTCACCTCGTGCACGACATCCTCGGCGGCCACCAGACATGGGCGCGCTGGACGGGCGTGGCGACCGAGTGGGACTTCGTCGAGGCGCCCAGCCAGCTGCTCGAGGAGTGGGCGTGGGATGCCGAGGCGCTCGCCGCCTTCGCCGTGAACGACCAGGGCGAGCCCATCCCCGCCGACCTCGTCGCGCGAATGCGCACCGCCGACGCCTTCGGGCGCGGCCTCGAGGTGACGAGGCAGCTCGGGCACGCGACCACCTCGTACCGCCTGCACGTGGACCGCCCGGTGGATCTGGCCGCGGCCGTCGACGGCTACTACCGCGCCGCGAGTCCGGTGACCCCGCTCGACGGTGCGCACTCGTACGCCGGGTTCGGGCACCTCACGGGCTACGGGGCCTGTTACTACACGTACCAGTGGAGCCTCGTCATCGCGCGCGACCTGCTCTCGGCGTTCGGCGACGACCTCTTCGACGTCGACACGGCGACGCGCTACCGCCGCGAGATCCTCGAACCCGGCGGCACCCGCGACGCTCGGGAGCTCGTCGAGTCGTTCCTCGGGCGTGAGAGCACGTTCGACGCCTACCGCGACTGGCTCGCGGGAGCGTGAGACGACGAGGGCCGCGGCATCCTGGTCCGGATGCCGCGGCCCTCGGGCTCGCGTCGATCCCGTCGGCGACGGGCGCAGGCGCGTCAGGTCACGCGGTCGTCTCGCGCGCGATCGCGGCGACGAACGCGTCGATGTCGTCTTCCGTGGTGTCGAACGAGCACATCCAGCGCACCTCGCGGCGCATCTCGTCCCAGTCGTAGAACCGGAAGCTCGCGCGCAGCCGATCGGCGACGCCGGCCGGCAGGGTCGCGAACACGCCGTTGGCCTGCGTGGGCTGGGTGAACTCCACGCCCTGGATCGAGCCGTCGGCCAGTCCCGCCTCGACGCCTGCGCGCAGGCGCTGCGCCATCGCGTTGGAGTGACGGGCGTTGCGCAGCCAGAGATCGCCGTCGAGGAGCGCGACCAGCTGGGCCGACACGAAGCGCATCTTGCTCGAGAGCTGCATGTCGAGCTTGCGCAGGTAGGTGAGCCCGGTCGACGCCTCGGGGTCGAGAACGACGATGGCCTCGCCGATCATCGCGCCGTTCTTCGTGCCGCCGAAGCTCAGCACGTCGACGCCCGCGTCGCGGGTGAAGGTGCGCAGCGGGACGTCGAGAGCGGCGGCGGCGTTCGCGATGCGCGCTCCGTCCATGTGCAGGCGCATGCCGTGGCCGTGCGCGTGGGCGGCCAGCTCGCGGACCTCCTCGACGCTGTACAGCGTGCCCAGCTCGGTCGACTGCGTGATCGAGACCACGAGCGGCTGCGCGCGGTGCTCGTCACCCCAGCCCCACGCCTCGCGGTCGACGAGCTCGGGCGTGAGCTTGCCGTCGTCGGTGGGGACCGTGAGCAGCTTGATGCCGCCCACGCGCTCGGGGGCTCCTCCCTCGTCGACGTTGATGTGCGCGGTGGATGCCGAGATCACCGCGCCCCAGCGGGGCAGCATCGACTGCAGCCCGACGACGTTGGCGCCCGTGCCGTTGAAGACGGGGTACGCCTCGACGCCGTCGCCCAGCAGCGAGACGAAGAGCTCCTGCAGGCGCGCCGTGTAGACGTCTTCGCCGTAGGCGACCTGGTGGCCTTCGTTGGCCGTCGCGATCGCGGCGAGCACGTCGGGGTGGATGCCGGAATAGTTGTCGGACGCGAAGCCGCGCACCGACGTGTCGTGGAGGGAAGTCACCCCTCCAGCGTAACTTTTCCCGGCTCCTCCCCAGGGGCGATCTCCTCCACGGGAATCCGGTGACGCGTCGGGGTGTCCGTGCCCCCGACGACAATGGAGGGATGCGGTTGGATCCCGAAGCACTCAGCATCGCCGGCGAGATGTTCTCGGCGTCCGCGATGACGCGCGCCGACCGCCTGCTCGTCTACGGCTCGGTCGAGGTCGGCGACGCACGATCCGTCGCCGGTGTCCTCGTGGTCACGGCGCAGTCCTTCGGAGCGTCGGGGTACGAACACCTCGAGCTCCGCGTCCCCGACGACCTGTCCCGCCTCTCCGGGTGGTGCTCGTGCGGACGCGGACCCGAGTGCGAGCACTCGTGCGCGGCGGCGCTGGTGCTGTTCGACCGCCTCATCTCGGCGGGCCGCCCGCCCCGCGCCGAGTGGCAGCGCTCGCTCGACGAACTGTTCGCCGCCGCCCCGGTCGTCGGCGACGAAGCCCCCTTCGACCTCTGCCTCTTCCTCTCCATCCGCCGCGGCGGCGGGCGCGGCTACGGAACGGCGCTCACGCTCAGCGCGCGACCGGGGGTGCGGGGCACTCGCGGCACGTGGATCAAGGGTCGGGCCGGCTGGTCGGCCCTGGCGACGCTCCCGGCCGAGCCGCGGGCGCGTGCCGCTCTCGACAGCCTGGGGCGGTTGGGGCGCTTCAGCGCCGGCCCGTATCTGTCCGACGAGTGGATGCCCCTCGCCGCCGTGCCCCCGCACTCCCTGTGGCTGCAGCTCGAGGCCGTCGTCGCGGCGGGGGTCCCGCTCGTATCGGGTGCCGGCATCCATCACCCGGTCCGCGTCGTCGAAGAGCCCGTGACCGCAGCGGTGGCGCTGGACCGCCGCGGCCCGACGCTGCACGTTCGCGGGGCGGTGCAGGGCGTCGACGACGAGACGGCCGCGCTGCCCTCCTGGGTGGTGGGAGACCCCGCCGTGGCCGTGGCGTTCGTCGCCGACCGCGACGGCGACGACGAGCGCATCACCCTCGTGCGGCTGTCGACACCCGCGTCGGGACCGGTCCGCGGACTCCTCGCCCGCTCGAGCGCGCTCACCGTCGACGAGCGCGGGTCCGAGACGTTCCTGCGCGAGTACCTCCCGCGGCTCCAGCTCGACGCTCCGGTGGTCTCGCCGCGGGGCACCGTCGATGTTCCTCCCGCGCCGCGTCCCGTGCTCGAGGTGACCGTGGAGCATCGTGACGCCTCCACGACGCTCGCCACGCGCTGGGACCGCTCGTCGACGCAGGGCCGCCGCCACGATGAGCACGAGGGTGCGGTGTGGGGCGCGGTCTCCTCCCTCGCCGAAGAGATGCGCATCGACGTCCCGACGCCGTTCGCGACGGGGACCGCGCCGGCGCGAGCGATGGCGCCCGCGGCGGCGGCACTGTTCGTGGGGGAGATGATGCCGCGTCTGCGGGCCCTCGAGTCCGTCCGCGTGGAGGTGCGCGGCGACGCTCCCGACTACCGCGCCTCGGCCGAGGTCCCCGTGGTGCAGCTGAGCACCGGCGCCGACGACGGCAGCGACTGGTTCGACCTGAACGCCCGGGTGACCGTGGGAGAGGTCGAGGTCGACTTCACCGCCCTCTACACCGCCCTGGCGCTCGGCGACCGGGTGCTCTTCCTGGGCGATGGCGAGTACGTCCGGCTCGACAGCCCCGACTTCGACCGCCTCCGCGCCGTCATCGACGAGGCCCGCACCCTCGCCGACCGGCCGGGCAACGAGCTCACGATCAACCGCTACAACGTGGGGCTGTGGGACGACCTGTCCGAGCTCGGCATGCTCGCCGTCCAGGAGGCCGAGTGGTGGCTGCGCGTGCGCGGTCTGACCGATGAGGCGGCCCTCACCCGGGTCGATCCCCCGGTGGGGCTGCGAGCCACCCTCCGGGACTATCAGCGTTCGGGGCTCGACTGGCTCCACTTCCTGCGCACCCAGGGGCTCGGCGGCATCCTCGCCGACGACATGGGGCTGGGCAAGACGGTGCAGACCATCGCCATGATGGAGGCGGCCCGTGCCGACGACCCGACGCTCCCGCCGTTCCTGATCGTCGCGCCGACGAGTGTCGTGGGCAACTGGGCGCGCGAGTGCGCGACCTTCGCACCCGACCTCGAGGTCCGCACGATCTCGGCCACGCGGGCGCGGCGCGCCGGCACGATCGCCGACGCCGCGACGGGGGCGCACGTCGTCGTCACCAGCTACGCCCTGTTCCGGCTCGAGCAGGAGCAGTACGCCGAGGTCGACTGGTCGGGTCTCGTGCTCGACGAAGCGCAACAGATCAAGAACCCGTCGTCTCGCGGCTACCGGGCGGCCCGGGCGCTCGCGGTGCCCTTCACGCTCGTCATCACCGGCACGCCGATGGAGAACAACCTGCTCGAGCTGTGGGCGCTCATGTCGCTCGTGGCCCCGGGGCTGCTCGGAACGCGCGAGTCGTTCACCGAGCTGTACCGCACGCCCATCGAGAAGGGCGCCGACGCCGAGCGGCTCGATCTCCTGCGCCGGCGTATCCGGCCGTTCCTCCTGCGGCGGACGAAAGACCTCGTCGCCGCAGAGCTCCCGCCCAAGCAGGAGACGATCATCGAGGTCGCCCTGCACCCCGCGCACCGCAAGCTCTACGACCGGCGTTTCCATCGCGAGCGCCAGCGACTGCTGGGGCTGCTCGACGACGACGCCGAGGGCAACCGGTTCGCGATCTTCCGCTCCCTCACGATGCTGCGTCAGCTCGCGCTCGACCCCTCCCTCGTCGACGAGGGGGATGCGCCGTCCGCGAAGCTCGACGCCCTGGAAGACCTCCTGGTCGAGGCCGAGGCCGAGGGGCATCGGGTACTCGTGCTGAGCCAGTTCACGCGCTTCCTCAAGGCGGCCCGTCAGCGCTGCACCGATGCGGGACTGGCATCCGGCTACCTCGACGGCACCACCGTGAACCGGCAGGCCGAGATCGACCGGTTCCGCGACGGGGATGCGCCGGCGTTCTTCGTCTCGCTGAAGGCGGGCGGAGTGGGGCTCAACCTCGTCGAGGCCGACTACGTCGTGCTGTTGGACCCGTGGTGGAACCCCGCCGTCGAGGAGCAGGCGATCGACCGCGCCCACCGCATCGGACAGACCAGACCGGTGATCGTGTACCGGTTGGTCTCGTCCGACACGGTCGAGGAGAAGGTCGTGGCGCTGCGTCAGGCGAAGGCCGATCTCTTCTCGCGCGTCCTCGACGGCGGTTCCGACGAGGGCGGGGGCACGTTCGCGGGCGGCCCGAGCCTGACCGCCGACGACATCCGGAGTCTGCTCGACTGATCGCGAGGCCCGGGTGTCGAGCCCGGTCGCGAACGCCGAGGTCTGGCCGATGTCGGGGGTCGGGTCTACCGTGTGCTCATGACCCCCGAGTCAGCTCCCGACGCCGTCGTCTCGGTCGCGCCCGAGAGCGGGCGCCGCACCTTCCTCGCCGTGCTGATCAACACGGCTGCGGCCAACGTCACCACGAGTTTCCTCTGGTTCGCGCTCACGTTCTGGGTCTACCTCGAAACGCGTTCGGTGCTGGCGACGGGCATCGTCGGCGGTGCCTACATGCTGCTGCTCGCGATCTTCGCGATGGTCTTCGGCTCCCTCGTGGACCGCCACCGCAAGCACCGCGTCATGGTCTTCTCGGGCGTCGTGACCCTCGGGGCCTTCCTCCTCGCGGGAGCTCTCTGGCTCGCCTTCCCCGAGGCGGCGCTCCTCGACCTCGGCGCACCCTGGTTCTGGCTCTTCTCGGGGATCATCCTCGCGGGTGCCGTGATCGAGAACCTCCGCAACATCGCCCTGTCGACCACGGTCACCCTCCTCGTGCCGGTCGAGCGTCACGCGAACGCGAACGGCCTCGTCGGCACCGTCCAAGGGCTCGCGTTCGTCGTGACCAGTGTCTTCAGCGGGCTCTCGGTCGGATTCCTCGGCATGGGGTGGACGCTGGCGATCGCCGTGGGGCTCACCGTCGTGGCGCTCGTGCACCTCCTCACGATCCGCATCCCCGAGAATCGTCCGGCGGCGGGGGCCGAGGCGGGTTCCCTCGTCGACCTGGGCGGGGCCGTCCGGGCCGTCCGAGCCGCACCCGGGTTGTTCGCCCTCATCATCTTCACGACGTTCAACAACCTCATCGGCGGCGTCTACATGGCGCTGATGGACCCGTACGGTCTCGAGCTGTTCCGCATCGAGATCGACGGCCGGGTCTACGACGCCGAAGTCTGGGGCGTCGTGCTCGCCGTCACCGCGACCGGCTTCATCATCGGCGGAGGGCTGGTCGCGAGGTTCGGGCTCGGCAAGAACCCGATCCGCACCATGCTGTGGATCGTCATCGCCATGGGGGCGCTCGGTGCGGTCTTCACCCTCCGTGACTGGTGGTGGCTCTACGCGGTCGGCATCTGGGTGTACATGGCGCTGATCCCGCCCGTCGAAGCGGCCGAGCAGACCGTGATCCAGAAGGTCGTGCCGTTCGCCACACAGGGACGCGTCTTCGGCTTCGCCGCGGCCTTCGAATCGGCCGCCGCCCCCGTCACCTCGTTCCTGATCGCGCCGATCGCGCAGTTCGTGGTCATCCCCTACATGGAGGGCGCGAGCGGGCGTGCCGCATGGGGGTGGCTGCTCGGCGACGGACAGTCGCGCGGCATCGCGCTGGTCTTCGTGATCGCCGGTCTCGTGATGGTCGTGGTCGGCGTGCTCGCGTTCTTCACCCGGTCGTACCGCACGCTGTCCACGCAGTATCGATCGGCCGACGCCAACGCAGACCTCGATGCGAGTGCGGATGCACACGCGAACGACGCCGCAGGCACGAACGGTACCGGCGCAGCCGCGCCCGCGACGTCGGGCGAGGGGGATGCCATCGGCGCGACCGGCTCTGCCGTCCCGGCCTCTACGGCGGCGGCGACTCTCGAAGAGGGGTCGCGCCGCGATGGCGTCGCGATGTCCAGCCGCGCATCCGCGGAGCCGGGCGCGGAGCGTGATTCCCGTTCGGGAGGCCGCCCCTAGGCGCCCGCCCCCACCTCGATCACGACATCGATGAAGGCGTCGGCGGTGTCGTCCCACAGGGAGACGAAGGCGGCGGCCAGGGCGTCCTCGAGACCGGCCAGGCTCTTCACCCGGAAGATGACGGCCGCGGCGGAGATCGGGTGATCCGCGTCGCGGGCACTCTTCGCGAACCCCTGGGCGACCGCTCGCGTCCACGCCTCGCTCGCGGCCTTGACGGCGGCGTAGTTCGCGCCGCCGGCCAGGGGGCGGCTGACCGCGGTCGACGACACGATGGCGAGACGGCCGGCGGGCGATGCCTTCAGGTCGTCGTCGAAGGCGCGGCTGACGGTTCGAAGCGCCGTGAACGATCGGAGCAGGAAGGCGAAGTCCTCGTCGCTCTGGCCGGCCAGCCCGCCGCCCCCGCGCCATCCGCCGACGAGATGGAGAACGCCGTCCACCCCGCCGTGCGCGGCGTGCACGCGGTCGCGCAGCGCGGACACGGCATCCGCATCGGTGAGGTCGCACTGCTCGGTGAGGGCACCGGGCGCTTCCGCCGCGGCTTCCGCCAGACGGGTGGCGTCCGACCCCACGATCACGACCCGGGCGCCCGCCTCGAGCAGCGCGCGCGCTGCGGCGCGGCCCGCCGCGCTCGTCCCGCCGGCGAGGAGCACGAGTCGCCCCCGCACGAGTTCCTGCGTCTGCTCCCGCGCCTGTCCCCGGGCCTGCCCCTGGGCCTGCGTTGCATCGGTCATGCGGTCTCCGTCATCGTCGATCGGTCAATCCGACCCGCGGATGCCCTCCGTGGAGGCGATCACCGGACGCATCTTCTTCTCGAGCGCTTCGAAGAACATCGACAGGGGGAACTCGTCGTCGAGCACCGCGTCGGTGTACCCCTTCGGCAGGCCCGCGAGCACGTCATCGGGCAGGCCCCGCGCCCAGACCGAGGCGGGGTGCGGGGTCACGACGGAGCTGACGAGCTCGTAGGCCGCGAGCCAGTGGGCGACCTTCGGGCGGTCGATCGAGCGCCAGTAGAGCTCGTCGATCGCATCGGCCAGGGCCACCACGGCGGCGGGCACCTCGTCCCAGTCGAACGCGAGCGAGGTGTCGGTCCAGTGCAGCACGCGGTGCTGGTGCAGCCACGCGAACAGCAGCTGTCCGCCGAGGCCGTCGTAGTTGCGCACCCGCGAGCCGGTGATGGCGAAGCGGAAGATGCGGTCGAAGATCACGGCGTACTGCACGAGCTCGGCGTGCTGCAGCATCGCCCGCTCGGCCTCGTCGAGGTCGTCGCGGGTCGACAGGCGCGCCTGCAGCGACACGCACTCGCGGAACGCGGTGAGGTCGCAGCGCAGCTCCTCGAGGGAGTAGAGGAAGAACGGCATCCGCTGCTTGATCATGAACGGATCGAACGGCAGGTCTCCGCGCATGTGCGTGCGGTCGTGGATGAGGTCCCACATCACGAACGTCTGCTCGGTGAGCGACTGGTCCTCCAGCAGGCGGGCGGCGGTCTCGGGCAGCTCGAGCTTGGTGATCTCCGCGGCGGCGCGCGTCACGCGGCGGTAGCGGGCGGCCTCGCGGTCCTGGAAGATCGCGCCCCACGTGAACGTCGGGATCTCTCGCATCGCGACCGTCTCGGGGAAGAGCACGGCGGAGTTGGTGTCGTACCCCGAGGTGAAGTCGATGAGCCGGAGCGAGACGAAGAGGCGGTTGGTGTACTCGGTCTCGAGGCGGGCGATGAACTCGGGCCAGATCGCCTCGACCAGCACCGCCTCGACGTGGCGCTCGCTCGAGCCGTTCTGCGTGTACATGGGGAAGACGACGAGGTGCCGGATGCCGTCGACCCGGTGCTCCTGGGGCTGGAACGCCACGAGCGAGTCGAGGAAGTCGGGGGTGCCGAGACCCTCCGCGCTCCAACGGCGGAAGTCGGCGACGGATGCCGAGAGGTAGGCGGCGTCGTGCGGGAACAGCGGGGCGAGGGTCTCGATCGCCCCGACGATGTCGTCGATCAGCGGTACCGCGGCGGCGGCGTCCTCGACGGAGCCGTCCTTCGCCTGCAGCGACTGCAGAGCCGTGGTGGCGTTCTTGAGTCGGGCCCACGCGGGAGTGTGCTCGACCGCGTCGACGGCGCGACCGTCGAGCAGATCCTCGTCAGCACGGATGGGCGTCGCGGTGGTCATGGCATCCTCCGATCAGGGGCTGTAAATATTCCTGCCGAACCGCAATGCTAACGGAAAACTTACGGCGGGCGCCAGAGTGCCCTCCGGGGGCACTGCTACTGTCGAGCCCATGACCGAGGCCCCCGCGCGCGCCCCCCGTCTCGACGACGCGGTGGACGCGGCGATCGTCCGCGAGATCTCGATCGATGCCCGTGCGACGCTGTCGCACCTATCGGAGCGTGTCGGCCTGTCGGTCTCGGCCGTGCAGTCGCGACTGCGTCGTCTCGAGGCGCGCGGGATCGTGCAGGGCTACCGCCCGATCCTCGACGCGGAGGCCCTCGGCCGCCCCCTCGCCGCGTTCGTCGAGATCACCCCGCTCGACCCCGCCCAGCCCGACAACGCCCCGGAGCTGCTCGCGCACCTCGGGGCGATCGAGGCCTGCCACTCGATCGCGGGCGAGGCGGCGTACATGCTGTTCGTGCGCGTGCCCACCCCGCGCGCGCTCGAGGCGCTCATCCGCGACATCCGCGCCGCGGCGCAGGTCAACACGCGCACGACCGTCGTGCTCCAGACCTTCTTCGAGGCGCGCCCGATCGAGCCCGCCGACTTCCCCGGCTGAATCGACCCGCTGCGGCGTACGCCTCGAGGCCCGTCGGATACATCCCCAGACGGATGCCGCGCGCTCGTCGCCCCGCGTAGCGTGGGTTCGATGCTCTCCCTCCGCCCGCTCCAGCGCTATCAGCTGGTCACCGACCTCGGGGTCGCCGCGCTCTTCGGTCTGCTCGCGCTCGCCGTCGAGGTGGCCGGGACCACCAGCGTGGCGGTCGCGCCCCTCGAGGTGGTCGGGGAGAACGTGGGGGCGGTCCTCGTGGCCCTGTCGCTCACCGCGGCTCTGGCGATGCGGCGCCTGCAGCCCGGCCTCGCCCTCATCCTGGCGTGGGTGGGCGCCTTCCTGCAGATGGGATTCGGCCGTCAGCCCTCGCCGACCGACCTCGCGATCTTCGCCGTGCTGTACACGACCGCCGCGTACGGCACGAAGCGCGTGTTCTGGTGGGGGTTCGCCTCGGCGATCGCGGGGGCGGCGATCGTGCCGATCTACCTCGTGGGGCGCGGAGTCTCCGCCCCGCTCACCGTCAACGACTGGTTCGCCCTCGGCGCCCTGCTGCTGGCATCCGGGTTCGCCCTCATGCTCGCGTGGGTGTCGGGCGCGCTCGTGCGCACGGCCCTGCGCGCCGCGGCGAACAGCCGGGCCCAGCGCGCGGCCGAGGCCGAGACGATCGCCGAGCAGCAGCGCGTGCGCATCGCCCGCGACATGCACGACGTGGTCGCCCACTCGCTGGCGGTGGTCATCGCCCAGGCCGACGGCGCCCGGTACGCGGCCGCGTCCGATCCCGCGGCGGCCTCCGACGCGCTCGCGACCATCTCCTCGACCGCGCGAGCGGCCCTCACCGACGTTCGCGTCCTCCTCGGTCAACTGCGCCACAGTCAGAGCGAGGGGCCCCAGCCGACCCTCGCCGACCTCGATCAGCTCTTCGACCGGGTGCGGGCGGCGGGGGTCGACCTCGACGTGCGCGTCGATCCGGCACCGCCCGGCGAGCCGCCCACGGCGATCCAGCTGGCGGTCTACCGCATCATGCAGGAAGCCCTCACCAACGCCCTTCGTCACGGCGTGGATCCGCGCGTGCGCGTGCGTCTCGGCTGGTTCGCCGACAGGGTCGAGCTGTCGGTCCGCAACGCCCGCTCCACCTCGCCCGCCGCCCCCGTGCCCGCCGCCGGAGGCCACGGGCTCATCGGAATGCGCGAGCGCGCGCAGCTGGTCGGCGGTCGGCTGACGGCCGAACCCGAGTACGGCGAGTTCGTCGTTCAGGCCACCCTTCCGATCGGAGGTCCGCGATGAGCACGTGGATGCCGAACCCCCGTCCCCTCTCGAGAGGTTCCCTCGCATGACCGCCCCCGTCCGCATCGTCCTCGTCGACGACCAGGCCCTCTTCCGTGCCGGCATCCGCATGGTCATCGACTCGCAACCCGACCTCGAGGTGGTCGGCGAGGCCTCCGACGGGCGAGAGGGGATCGAGGTCGTGCGGGCGACGCGCCCCGACCTCGTGCTGATGGACGTGCGCATGCCCGTGATGGATGGACTGACCGCCACGGCCGAGATCCTGCGCGAGCCCGACGCGCCCCGCGTGGTCGTGCTCACGACGTTCGACCTCGACGAGGCGGCCGCCCGGGCCATCCAGCGCGGGGCGAGCGGATTCCTCCTCAAAGACGCCGAGCCGGAGTTCCTGCTCTCGGCCATCCGCACCGTGCACGCCGGCTCCGCCGTCATCGCGGCGGAGGCCACCCGCGAACTCTTCGCCCACATCGCCGACGGCGCCGGTGCCGAGCCGGTCCCCGAGTCCTTCGCCGCATTGACCGAGCGCGAGCAGGAGATCTTCGCGCTCGCCGCCACGGGCCTCAGCAACGCCGAGATCGCCGAACGCGAGTTCCTGTCGGAGGCGACCGTGAAGACCCACATCAGCCGCATCCTGACCAAGCTGGCGGTGCGCGACCGCGTGCAGCTCGTGGTCTTCGCCTACCGGCACGGGCTGGTCTGAGGCGCGCGTCTCACCTCGTCAGGCGCAGCTCGGTCAGCGAGCCGCCCCAGCGGCCGTCGGTCCGGACGGCACCGTCGGGTGCGAAACCGTGCTTGAGGTAGAAGGCGATCGCGCGCTCATTGTCCGACAGCACCCACAGGCTCGCGGCACCGGTCCCGATGGCCGCTTCCAGCAGCGCCGCCCCCGCGCCGGTTCCGTAGTGGCTCGCCAGCACGTACAGGGCGTAGAGCTCGGGCTCCGATCGCGGACGATCGGCGTCGCGCGTCGGCCCGCCCGAGGAGAAGCCGATCACGTGTCCGTCCGCGAGGGCCACCCACGTATCCCCGAGACGCTCGCCTCCCCGGGGCGTCTCTCCGCGGAGCCTCGCCGCCCATCGCCACTCCGAGAGCTCGACGTCGAGCTGCTCGACGAGCGCGGCGGGCACCTGCTCGGTGCGCGCCTCGCGCCAGCTCTGCACGTGCACGGTGGCGATGCACCGGCTGTCGCCGGGCGTCGCCGCGCGCACGAGCAGGTCGCTCATTCGTCGACGTCGGGGTCGTCTTCGGGATCGTGCGCCCACGTCGGGGCGAGGGCCCGGATACGGGCGGCGCGCCACTGCCACGTCGCCCACAGCCCGGGCCACAGCGCGGGGGCGGCCGCGCCGCCGATCGTCAGGCGCTCCCGCCACAGGGTCTTCCCCGGCTCACCGGGGGCGGCGGAGACGGCCATCTGGTGGTCCCACACGTCCAGCGCCGAGAGCGGCCCGGTCAGCGGAACGCCCCAGTCGCGGAAGACGCGGACGCGGCCGTTCGCGTCGCTGGTCTCCCGATCCGCCACCGAGATCAGCTGACGCCCCACCGGCACGACACCGGCCACGCTCATCTGCACCGGCACGTCGTCGCCGGATTCGAACGAGGTCGGCATCTCGGTCAGCCCGTCGACGGAGAGGAGGGGGCCGTACAGCTCCGCGACCGCGCGCGGGGAGTGCAGGGCGCGCCACGCGGCGTCGGGGTCGCAGTCGATCACGAACTTCAGCAGGATGCGCATGCTCAGATGGTGCCCGATCCGCCTGTGGGTGAGCGATGGGTTGACGGCCGCCGCGGGGCGGACCGCCTCGCTCTCGGCAGCAGGCGCCCGCCGGTGCAGCCCGGTGAGCCCCGGGGACCGGTCATCCCGGCATCCGACCCTCGAAGACACGCAGACGGGCGCGACGGCTGCGTCGTTCTAGCATCGAAGGATGCCGATCGACCCCGCCCTGTCGCAGTCCGACTATCAGGTGCGCCTGGATTGGGGGCTCGGGGGACTCCGCCGTCTCGCCCCCGCGCACGTCGTCGTGATCGTGCAGCCGCTCGGCCTGACCGCTCATGCCCTCGCCGCCGTCGAGAACGCCGCGGGTCTCGACGTCTCGACCGACGACGACGAGGCGGCAGCCCTCGCCCGGGCGGCGCACGAGACGGGCGCCCACGTGGTCGCGGGAGGTCTGCGCAATGCGGCGGCCGTGGCGGCGCACGTGCTCGAGGTGCAGCGCACCCGCGCCGAGCGCACGAGCATCTCGATCCTCGCGGCCGGGGCGACCGACCTCGAGGGCCCGCGCTTCGCCGTCGAAGACCTGCTCGGTGCGGGCGCCGTGGTCGCCGCCCTCGGCGACCTCGGCATCGATCACGCCTCGCCCGATGCCGCCGTCGCAGGCGAGGGCTTCCGTGCCCTCGGCGGGGCGGTGCGCCACCTTCTCACCGCGAGCGGCGGCGGACGTACGCTCGCCGCCGACGGGGGCCGCGAGGCCGTCCTCGCCGCGGCCGCGCGCGACGCGGCATCCGTGGTTCCGGTGCTGCGCGACGGGGTGTTCGTCGAGGCCTGAACGCCCCGAGGGCGTCGGCGCGACCGCCTGACGAGCTCGCGGCGCCGTCCCGGGCGGGCGTCCGGGGGCGAGCGCCGCACGGCGCGGACTCAGCGCGGCGTGGCGGCGGCGAGGCGTTCGGCGCGGGTGATGTCGCGTCGCACCCACGACAGCGCGAAGCGCGGATCGAACGACGGAGCGCACTTCGCGCACGAGGTGGGGCGTGTGGCGCGGCGGTGGCGGTAGGCGACGTGTCCGGCGGGGCAGGTGCCCACCCACGGGGCGAGTTCGTTCGCCGTCTCTCCGGCGTGGGTGGTGCCCCCGACGTAGCCGAGTTCGCGCGCCGTGCGCTTCCAGCGCGGACCGTGGCCGGCCGTCGGCCCCGCGAGGGCGTGCGCGACCTCGTGCAGCAGCGTCTGATGGTTGGTGTCGTCGTCGTACCGCGCGGCCAGGTACCGCGAGACGCTGATGCGCTTGCGACCGTAGTCGCACAGGCCCGCGCGGCGTTTGGCGTTGTCGAACGCGAACGTCCACGACGCATCGAGGTGCAGGGCGATCAACGCCTCGGCCCACGTGCGTACGCGCTGCAGATCGGACATGACCGGAAGGTGAGGCGTGGCCTACGACATTCAGCTCGCGACGACCTCGCGCGTGCGTCGACGGTCGGCCGCGTCGATCGCCAGCAGCGTGGACTCGAGCTGGGCGTCGGTGGCGCCGGCGTTCTGCCGGAGGAACAGCGCCTGCTTGAAGTCGCGGCGGGCGCCCTCGTAGTCGCCCTCGTCGTAGTGCACCTTGCCGCGGTGCTGGAGCGCGAAGGCGGCGATGCTCGCCCAGCCCTGCCCCTCGGCCTCTTCGGCGCACATGGTGAGCTCCTGCTCGGCGGCGGCGTACGCGCCGCGGCACTGCATGATCGTTGCGTGCAGGATGCGGGCGCGCAGCAGATCACGACGCGTGCCGGCCATGCGCGCCACGCGCACGGACTGCTCCGAGATGGCCAGCGCCTCGTCGAAGCGGTCGAGCACCTTCAGCAGCCACACCCGCTCGAGGAGGGCATGCAGACTGCGCTGCGAGCCGATCTCGTCGAGACGCTCCTGGCACTCGCGCGAGTCGGTGATCTCACGCAACGTGTCGGGGTCGTACCCGTGGATGTAGCTCACCGTCGCTCCTCTCGGTCGGGCAGGAGTTCCAGTCTGCGCCGACCTCGCGCCGACACCGCACGCGCCACGCGGTCGAGGGGCGAAAGCGCTCGCGTCAGCGTTCGAAGATGGATGCCGACGGCTTCGGCGACGGCGTCGCATCGGCATCCGTGGCGGGGCGCGACCCCCGCACGAACTCGACGATCTCGTGCCCCTGTGCCACCTTCGCGGGATGGGGTCCCGCCGCCATCAGGCGCGGCAGCCATTCGACGGGCAGGGGCGCGGCGGAGGCGGCGACCACCAGGTTGCCGAACCGGCGGCCCTTGAGCACCTGCACCTCGGCCAGCACGATGACCTCGGGAAGCACCTCGCGGATGGTGGCCACCTGTCGGCGCGCGAAGGCCAGCCCCGGCCCGTCGGAGACGTTCACGAGCAGTACGCCGTCGGGGGCGAGCAGGCGGGAGGCCTCGCGGTAGAACTCCACGGTCGTCAGGTGGGCGGGGGTCTGCGCGCCCGAGTACACATCGCTGACGAGCAGGTCGACGGCGCCGTCGAGGCCCGCCGGCAGTCGTCCGAGCCCTTCGCGTGCGTCTCCGATGCGCACGCGCACCGACGCTCCCCGCGGGAGGGGGAGGTTCTCGCGGACGAGGTCCCACAGCGCGGGCTCGAGCTCGATCACCTGCTGGCGCGACCCGGGTCGCGTCGCCTCGACGTAGCGGGGCAGCGTGAGGGCACCCGCGCCCAGGTGCACCGCGGTGAGGGGCTGCCCCGGCATCCGGAGGCGATCGATGACGGCGCCCATGCGCGCGACGTACTCGAAGTGCAGATGGGTGGGGTCGTCGAGGTCGACGTGCGACTGCGGAGCGCCGTCGACGACGAGCTCCCAGCCCGACACGAATCCCGAGGGCGAGACGCGTGCGATCGTGCCGTCCGACAGACGTGCCGTGGGGGCGTCGTCGGGTTCGATGCGCATGCGGGCCATGCGCTCCACGCTACCCGTCCGCCCTCCGGCGGCGGGGTGCGGTGGCGTCGGCACGGTCCGGCGTCGAGAACAGGCGATCCGCCGAGCGCCGGACGACGCGGCTCCGTCGGCCCTGTCCCCGTGGCATCCCCTGTTCCGGTGAGGGCTCGTGCGGTGCCGATCGCCCCACCCGCACGCCATCCTCGAGGCACCCCGCCGCTACCGTGGCACCATGCACGTGGACCTCAACGCCGACCTCGGCGAGACGGTGGACGGGATGCCGACCGCCGACGACGAGGCGATGTTCGCCGTCGTGTCGAGCGCGAACGTCGCCTGCGGCGCGCACGCGGGAGACGCCGCGTCGATGCGGGCCTCGGTCGAACGTGCCCGCCGCTTCGGCGTCGCCGTCGGGGCGCACCCCTCTTATGACGACCGCGAGAACTTCGGCCGCGTGCGCCGCGACCCCGCACCCGCGGACCTGCGGGCGAGCATCGCGACGCAGCTCGACGCGCTCGCCGCCGCGGGTGCCGAGCTGCGCTACGTCAAACCCCACGGCGCGCTGTACCACGCGGTGATCGACGACGCCCGCCAGGCGGCCGCGGTCGTCGCCGCGGTCGCGGACCATTCCTCCCGCCTCGGTCGGCCCCTGCCCGTGCTCGGGCTCTCCGGGGCGATTGCCGAGGCCGCGGCATCCGCGGGGTTGCCCTTCGTGCGCGAGGCCTTCCTCGATCGCGGCTACACCCGCGACGGGCTGCTCGTGCCGCGTGGAACAGCGGGCGCCCTGCTCGACGACCCCACCGGGTGGCGGAGCGCGCGGTCCGGCTCGTGCGCGACGGAGTGGTCGACGCCGTCGACGGCACCCCGATCCCGGTCGAGGCGGCGTCCCTCTGCCTGCACGGCGACAGTCCCGCCGCCGTCGAGATGGCCCGGGCGGTGCGCATCGCGCTCGACGACGCCGGTGTCGAGGTGCGCGCCCCGTGGTGACGTCCTCGCCGGAGGCCGACCCCGTGGCGTCCGTCGTCCTGCGGCCGATGGGGGAGCGGGCCGTGCTCGCCGAGGTCGCCGACCTCGCCGGCGTCGTGGCGCTGCACGCGGCTCTCGCCGCCGCGCCGCCCGCGGGCGTCGAGGAGCTGGTCCCCGCCGCGCGCACCGTGCTCGTCGCGTTCGACCCGCGCCGCATCGGCCGCGCGGCGGTGGGGGAGTGGATCCACCGCGCCGCGCTCTCGCCGGCCGACGCCGCGCCGAGCGCCGGTGTCGTGGAGGTGCCCGTGCGCTACGACGGCGCCGATCTCGAGGAGACGGCCGCGCTCCTCGGCATCCCCGTCGGCGAGCTCGTGGCGCGTCACGCGAGGGCGGAGTGGACGGTGGCGTTCACGGGCTTCGCCCCGGGTTTCGCCTACCTCGTCAGCGCCGAGTGGCCGTTCGACGTGCCGCGCCTGACGCAGCCGCGCACCCGCGTGCCGGCCGGGGCCGTCGGGCTCGCGGGCGGCTTCAGCGGCGCCTACCCGCGCGAGACCCCGGGCGGCTGGCGTCTGATCGGTTCGACCGACGCGGTGCTCTTCGACCCGGATGCCGCCACCCCGGTGCTGCTGCCCCCGCGAGCGCGCGTGCGCTTCGTGCCGGAGCGCGAGCATCTCGCCCCCGCGCCCCCCGAGGCCCCCGCGCCCCCCGAGGTCCCTGAGCCTGTCGAGGTCCCTGAGCCTGTCGAAGGGACCGTGACCCGCGCTGCGTCGCCGCGTCCGGAGGCTTCGACGGGCTCAGCCTCCTCCGTGCCCCGGCCCGCCCTCCGCGTCCTCCACCCCGGCCCCTTCACCACCGTGCAGGATCTCGGCCGCCCCGGCCGCGCCGCCCTCGGCGTCGCGCGATCGGGCGCCCTCGACCGGCGGGCGCTGCGGGTGGCCAATCGCCTCGTCGGCAACGACGAGGGCGCCGCGGGCCTCGAGATCGTCGCCGGCGGATTCGCCGCCCGCGCCGAGTGCGACACGTGGATGTGCGTGACCGGGGCCCTCGTCGACGTCGTCATCGGCGGCCGTGCGGTCGACTCCCATGCGCCGCATCTCGTGCCCGCGGGAGTCGAGGTGCGTATCGGGTCCGCTCGCGCGGGCCTGCGCGCCTACCTCGCCGTGCGCGGGGGGTCGCCTCGACGCCCGCTCTGGGCTCACGCGCGCGAGACGTGCTGGCGGGTCTCGGCCCCGCCCCGGTGCGCGCGGGCGATCTGCTCGACGCCGGGTCGGCGGCATCCGCCGTCGCCGTCGTCGACGCCTTCCCCTGGACCATCCCAGCCACCCTGCACGACATCGCCATCGCGCAGGGCCCCCGCGTCGACTGGTTCGCCGCCGACGCGTGGGCGACCCTGCTCGGCGCGCCCTGGAGCGTCTCGAGCGACGTCGATCGCGTCGGCATCCGCCTCGACGGACCCGCCCTCGACCGCATCCACCACGACGAGCTCCCCAGCGAGGGCATGCGGCCGGGGGCGATCCAGGTGCCTCCCCACGGGCGCCCGGTCGTCCTGCTGGCCGACGGCCCGGTCACGGGCGGGTACCCCGTGATCGCCGTGGTGACGGATGCCGCACTCGACGCGCTCGCGCAGGCGCGACCCGGAGACCGCGTGCGGTTCCGGCGCGTCTGACGGCGGGCCCCGAAGGGAATGGGCGACGGGCGCACGCGGTTATACCGCAGGTCCGCAGACGCGTCAAGAATTGGACTGGACACGGCGAGTCCTCCCGCGTATGCTTGGACTTTGCGCTCCTCGATTCCCCCTGCCCTCATATGGTGGTCGGCTGAGCCTGTCCGTCCCCGCCTCACCGCGGTGTGCGACGAGCAGGTTATCGGGGCAGGAACGCACTCCACCTGACGACAAGGAATCACGAGCCCCTCGCCCGGGCTTCTGGAGGTTATTCCCTTGGCTGCTGCGAGCAACGCATCCACCACCACCACCCCCAAGAGCGGACGCGGAGCATCCCGCCTCTCGTTCGCGAAGATCTCCGACAAGCTGACCGTTCCCGATCTGCTCGCGCTGCAGACCGAGTCGTTCGACTGGCTCGTCGGTAACGAGGCCTGGAAGGCGCGCGTCGCCGAGGCACAGGCCGCCGGTCGCACCGACGTGCCCGAGATCAGCGGTCTGGAGGAGATCTTCGAGGAGATCTCGCCGATCGAAGACCTGAGCGAGACGATGCAGCTCTCGTTCACCAACCCCTACCTCGAGCCCGAGAAGTACTCGATCGAAGAGTGCAAGGAGCGCGGCAAGACGTACGCCGCCCCGCTCTACGTCGAGGCCGAGTTCATGAACCACCAGACCGGTGAGATCAAGACGCAGACGGTCTTCATGGGCGACTTCCCGCTCCAGACCGACAAGGGCACGTTCATCATCAACGGCACCGAGCGTGTCGTGGTGTCGCAGCTCGTGCGTTCGCCCGGTGTCTACTTCGACAAGACGCCCGACAAGACCTCCGACAAGGACATCGTGTCGGCGCGCGTCATCCCCTCGCGCGGTGCCTGGCTCGAGTTCGAGATCGACAAGCGCGACCAGGTCGGCGTTCGCATCGACCGCAAGCGCAAGCAGTCGGTCACCGTCTTCCTCAAGGCGCTCGGCCTGACCAGCGAAGACATCCTCGCCGAGTTCTCCGGCTTCGACTCCATCGAAGAGACGCTGTCCAAGGACACGATCCTCACGAAGGAAGACGCCCTCCGCGACATCTACCGCAAGCTCCGTCCGGGCGAGCAGGTCGCCGCCGAGGCCGCCCGCGCGCTGCTGGACAACTTCTACTTCAACTCCAAGCGCTACGACCTGGCCAAGGTGGGTCGCTACAAGATCAACCAGAAGCTCGGCCTCGACAAGCCGCTGAGCGACTCGGTGCTGACCGTCGACGACATCGTCGCGACCATCAAGTACCTCGTCCGCCTGCACCGCGGCGACGTCACGTTCGACGGCGTCCGCGGCGGCCAGGCCGCCGAGATCCGTCTCGACACCGACGACATCGACAACTTCGGCAACCGTCGCATCCGCGCCGTCGGCGAGCTCATCCAGAACCAGGTGCGCACCGGTCTGTCGCGCATGGAGCGCGTCGTCCGCGAGCGCATGACCACGCAGGACATCGAGGCGATCACGCCGCAGACCCTGATCAACGTGCGCCCCGTCGTCGCCGCGATCAAGGAGTTCTTCGGAACCTCGCAGCTGTCGCAGTTCATGGACCAGAACAACCCGCTCGCGGGTCTGACCCACAAGCGCCGCCTGTCGGCCCTGGGCCCCGGCGGTCTCTCGCGTGAGCGCGCCGGCGTCGAGGTCCGCGACGTCCACCCCTCGCACTACGGCCGCATGTGCCCGATCGAGACCCCCGAAGGACCGAACATCGGTCTGATCGGCTCGCTGGCCTCGTTCGCCCGCATCAACGCGTTCGGCTTCATCGAGACGCCGTACCGCCGCGTCGTCGACGGCCGGGTGACCGACCAGATCGACTACCTCACCGCCAGCGAGGAGAGCGACCACATCGTCGCTCAGGCCGGTGTCGCCCTCCAGGCCGACGGCCACTTCGTGGAGGACCGCATCCTGGCCCGCCGCGGTCAGGGTGGCGAGGTCGACCTCTTCCCGGTCGACGAGATCGGCTACATGGACGTCTCGCCCCGCCAGATGGTGTCGGTGGCGACCTCGCTCATCCCGTTCCTCGAGCACGACGACGCCAACCGCGCCCTCATGGGTGCGAACATGCAGCGTCAGGCCGTGCCGCTGGTGCGCAGCGAGTCGCCCGTGGTCGGTACCGGTATGGAGGGCTTCGCCGCCATCGACGCCGGTGACGTCGTCACCGCCGACAAGGCCGGTGTCGTCCTCGAGGTCTCGGCCGACGTCGTGACCATCCAGCTCGACGAGGGTGGCACGCAGGACTACTTCCTGCGCAAGTTCGACCGCTCCAACCAGGGCACGTCGTACAACCAGCGCGTGGTCGTCTCCGCCGGTGAGCGCGTCGAGGCCGGCGAGGTCATCGCCGACGGTCCCGCGACCGAGAACGGCGAGCTCGCCCTCGGCAAGAACCTCCTCGTGGCGTTCATGACGTGGGAGGGTCACAACTTCGAGGACGCGATCATCCTCAGCCAGGACCTCGTGAAGGACGACACGCTGTCGTCGATCCACATCGAGGAGTACGAGGTCGACGCGCGCGACACCAAGCTCGGCAAGGAGGAGATCACCCGTGACCTCCCCAACGTCAGCCCCGACCTGCTGAAGGACCTCGACGACCGCGGCATCATCCGCATCGGTGCCGAGGTGCGTCCCGGCGACATCCTCGTCGGCAAGGTCACGCCCAAGGGCGAGACCGAGCTCAGCGCCGAGGAGCGCCTGCTCCGCGCGATCTTCAACGAGAAGAGCCGCGAAGTCCGTGACACCTCGCTGAAGGTGCCCCACGGTGAGCAGGGCACGATCATCGCCGTCAAGGAGTTCAACGCCGAGGACGGCGACGACGAGCTCGGCTCGGGCGTCAACCGTCGCGTCGTGGTCTACATCGCCCAGAAGCGCAAGATCACCGAGGGCGACAAGCTCGCCGGCCGCCACGGCAACAAGGGTGTCATCGCCAAGATCCTCCCGATCGAGGACATGCCCTTCCTGCCCGACGGCACGCCGGTCGACATCATCCTCAACCCGCTCGGCATCCCCGGTCGAATGAACTTCGGTCAGGTCCTGGAGCTCCACCTCGGCTGGATCGCCCAGCAGGGCTGGAAGGTCGAGGGCAACCCGGAGTGGGCCGCCCAGCTGCCCGAGTCGGCTCGCGAGGCCGCCCCCGGCACGAAGGTCGCGACCCCGGTGTTCGACGGCGCCTTCGAGGCGGAGATCGCGGGTCTGCTCGACTCGACGATCCCCAACCGCGACGGCGACCGCATGGTCGACTCCTCGGGCAAGACGCTGCTGTTCGACGGTCGCTCCGGCGAGCCGTTCCCGGCGCCCATCTCGGTCGGCTACATGTACATCCTGAAGCTGCACCACCTGGTGGATGACAAGATCCACGCGCGTTCGACGGGTCCCTACTCGATGATCACGCAGCAGCCGCTCGGTGGTAAGGCCCAGTTCGGTGGCCAGCGCTTCGGTGAGATGGAGGTGTGGGCCCTCGAGGCCTACGGCGCCGCGTACGCGCTGCAGGAGCTCCTCACGATCAAGTCCGACGACATCCTCGGCCGCGTCAAGGTGTACGAGGCGATCGTCAAGGGCGAGAACATCCAGGAGCCCGGCATCCCCGAGTCCTTCAAGGTGCTCATGAAGGAGATGCAGTCGCTCTGCCTGAACGTCGAGGTCCTCTCGGCCGACGGCACCGCGGTCAACCTGCGCGACACGGATGACGACGCCTTCCGCGCTGCGGAGGAGCTCGGCATCAACATCTCCAGCCGCTTCGAGTCCTCGTCGATCGACGAGATCTGAGCTTCCAGCTCAGCGACCCAGCTCAGATTTCAGAGAATTCCGACACAGGAGAACCAGTGCTCGAATCAACCACTTTCGATCAGATCCGTATCGGTCTGGCCACCGCCGACGACATCCGTCGTTGGTCCTTCGGTGAGGTCAAGAAGCCCGAGACGATCAACTACCGCACGCTGAAGCCCGAGAAGGACGGCCTCTTCGGCGAGCAGATCTTCGGACCCTCCCGCGACTGGGAGTGCGCCTGCGGCAAGTACAAGCGCGTGCGCTTCAAGGGCATCGTCTGCGAGCGCTGCGGCGTCGAGGTCACCAAGTCCTCGGTCCGTCGCGAGCGCATGGGCCACATCGAGCTCGCCGCGCCCGTCACGCACATCTGGTACTTCAAGGGCGTGCCCTCGCGCCTCGGCTACCTGCTCGACATGGCGCCGAAGGACCTCGAGAAGGTCATCTACTTCGCCGCCTACATGGTCATCTCGGTCGATGAGGATGCTCGTCACCGCGACCTGGCCACGCAGGAGAACAACATCCGTCTCGAGCTGAAGACGCTCGGCGACCGCCGCGATGCCCGCATCGCAGCCCGCCTGGCCAAGCTCGAGGAGGAGCTCGCCGCCCTCGAGGCGGAGGGCGCCAAAGCCGACCAGAAGAAGAAGGTCAAGGACGCCGCCGAGAAGGACATGACGGCGGCCCGCAAGAACGCCGACGAGCAGATCGCCAAGCTCGAGCGCGTGTGGGAGGACTTCCGCACCCTCGAGGTGGGCGCCCTGAAGCCCGAGGACGACGTGTTCCACGAGCTCCAGGACCGCTTCGGTCAGTACTTCGAGGCCCACATGGGTGCGGAGTCGATCAAGCGCCGCCTCGAGACCTTCGACCTGCAGGCCGAGGCCGACAGCCTCCACCTGCAGATCTCCGAGGGCAAGGGTCAGCGCAAGATCCGCGCGATCAAGCGCCTGAAGGTCGTCAACTCGTTCCTGCAGACCGGCATGTCGCCGGCCTCGATGGTGCTCGACGTCGTTCCGGTCATCCCGCCGGAGCTGCGTCCGATGGTCCAGCTCGACGGTGGCCGCTTCGCCACCAGCGACCTGAACGACCTCTACCGTCGCGTGATCAACCGCAACAACCGCCTCCGTCGCCTGATCGACCTCGGTGCCCCCGAGATCATCGTCAACAACGAGAAGCGCATGCTGCAGGAGGCCGTCGACGCGCTGTTCGACAACGGCCGCCGTGGTCGCCCCGTCACCGGTACCGGCAACCGCGCCCTGAAGTCCCTGAGCGACATGCTCAAGGGAAAGCAGGGTCGCTTCCGCCAGAACCTGCTCGGAAAGCGCGTGGACTACTCGGGTCGTTCGGTCATCATCGTCGGACCCCAGCTCAAGCTCCACCAGTGCGGTCTGCCCAAGCAGATGGCTCTCGAGCTGTTCAAGCCCTTCGTGATCAAGCGCCTGATCGACCTCGGTCACTCGCAGAACATCAAGGCCGCGAAGCGCGCCGTCGAGCGCTACCGTCCCGAGGTCTGGGACGTGCTCGAGGAGATCATCCGCGAGCGTCCCGTGCTGCTGAACCGTGCACCCACCCTGCACCGTCTCGGCATCCAGGCGTTCGAGCCCCAGCTCGTCGAGGGCAAGGCGATCCAGCTGCACCCGCTCGTGTGCGCGGCGTTCAACGCCGACTTCGACGGTGACCAGATGGCCGTGCACCTGCCCCTGTCGGTCGAGGCCCAGGCCGAGGCCCGCGTGCTCATGCTCGCCTCGAACAACATCCTCAAGCCGTCGGACGGCCGTCCGGTCACCCTGCCCTCGCAGGACATGATCATCGGTCTGCACCACCTGACCACCCTCAAGGAGGGTGCGGCGGGCGAAGGCCGTGCGTTCGGTTCCGTGGGCGAGGCGATCCTGGCCAAGGACGAGGGAACCCTCGACCTGCAGGCCAAGGCGCGCATCCGCATCCCCGGCCTGACGTTCCTCGAGGGCCAGGCGCCCGAGGGCTACGACAAGCACGGTCTCGTCGACGCGTCGCTCGGCCAGGCGATCTTCAACGACACGCTCCCCAAGGGCTACCCGTTCGTGCGCGAGCAGGCCGACAAGGGCAAGCTGTCGCAGATCGTCAACAAGCTCGCCGAGGAGTACCCGAAGGTGGAGGTCGCCGCCTCCCTCGACCGCATCAAGGACGCCGGCTTCTACTGGGCCACCCGTTCGGGTGTCACGGTGGCGCTGAGCGACATCCTCACGCCCCCCAACAAGGGCGAGATCGTCGCGGGCTACGAGAAGCAGGCCGCGAAGGTCCAGGGCCAGTACGAGAAGGGTCTCACCACCGACGCCGAGCGTCGTCAGGAGCTCATCAAGATCTGGACCGAGGCCACCGACGAGGTCCAGAAGGCGATGCGGGACAACTTCCCCGCCGACAACACCATCAACCGCATGGTCTCGTCGGGCGCCCGTGGTAACTGGCTGCAGATCCGCAACATCGCGGGTATGCGAGGCCTGGTGAACAACCCGAAGGGTGAGATCATCCCTCGCCCGATCATCTCGTCGTACCGTGAGGGTCTGTCGGTCGCCGAGTACTTCATCGCGACGCACGGTGCCCGTAAGGGTCTGGCCGACACGGCCCTCCGTACGGCCGACTCGGGTTACCTCACGCGTCGTCTCGTCGACGTCTCGCAGGACGTCATCATCCGCGAAGAGGACTGCGGCACGTCGAAGGGCCTCGAGCTCCCGATCGCTGCGGCAGGCTCCACCGGTGAGCTGGTCAAGGACGCCAACGTCGAGAACTCGGTGTTCGCTCGCACGCTCGCCACGGCGGTCGTCGACGCACAGGGCACCGTGCTGGCCGAGGCCGGCGACGACGTGGGCGACGTGCTCATCAACAAGCTGGTCGAGGGCGGCGTGGAGTCGATCAAGGTCCGCTCCGTGCTGACCTGCGACTCGGCCGTCGGTGTCTGCGCGAAGTGCTACGGCCGTTCGCTGGCCACCGGCAAGATCGTCGACATCGGCGAGGCCGTCGGCATCATCGCGGCCCAGTCGATCGGTGAGCCCGGTACCCAGCTGACGATGCGTACCTTCCACACCGGTGGTTCGGCGTCGGCCGACGACATCACGCAGGGTCTTCCCCGCGTGCAGGAGCTGTTCGAGGCGCGTACCCCCAAGGGTGCGTCCCCGATCGCCGAGGCCGACGGTCGCATCACGATCGACGAGACCGACAAGGCCAAGAAGGTCATCCTCACGCCCGACAACGGCGACGAGCCGGTGGTCTACCCCGTCCTGAAGCGCGCGACGCTCCTGGTCGAGGACGGCCAGCACGTCTCGGTGGGCGAGCCCCTCCAGGTCGGAACGCTCGACCCCAAGGAGGTCATGCGCGTGCAGGGTGCCCGCGAGGTGCAGAAGTACCTCGTCAACGGCGTCCAGGGCGTGTACCGCTCGCAGGGTGTGCCGATCCACGACAAGCACATCGAGGTCATCGTCCGACAGATGCTCCGCAAGGTCACCGTCGTCGACCACGGCGACACCGACCTGCTGCCCGGTGAGATGGTGGACTTCAAGCGCTACCAGACCATCAACCGCGAGACGGTCGGCGAGGGCAAGCGCCCCGCGTCGGGTCGTCCCGAGCTGATGGGTATCACCAAGGCGTCGCTGGCGACCGAGTCGTGGCTGTCGGCCGCATCGTTCCAGGAGACCACCCGCGTCCTGACGCAGGCGGCCATGGAGGGCAAGAGCGACCCGCTCGTCGGCCTCAAGGAGAACGTCATCATCGGAAAGCTCATCCCCGCCGGAACCGGTCTTGCGAAGTACCGCAACGTCACGGTCGAGGCGACGGAGGAGGCCAAGAGCGAGCGGTACCCCAACCGCATCTTCGCCTCGGACGGCGCGTACAGCGACGCCGACCTGAGCTACGTCGACTTCGACAGCTTCTCGACGGACGACTTCACGCCCGGTACGTACAACTGATCGAGGCGGGAGGGGAGCGGGCCTGCTCGCCTCCCTCCCGCCGACCGACGGATGCCACGCCTCGGCGCGGCATCCTGATCCCCGAAGGCCCCCGGCTTGCGCCGGGGGCCTTCGTCGTGCGCGGGTGGGTCTCACGCGGGCCGCGCTCCAGGCGCGTCGTGTCGGCGGTGTGTCGACCCGGTGTCGAGGACGCGATGCGGCGTGTCGAGGGAAGGGTGCGCCGGGGGTGTGCGCCTACCGTGGATGCGGAGGAACGCATGGCCCGAATCGGTGGACGCAGCCTGTGGTTGGCATGGCCGGCCGGGATCTTCTGCGCCGCGGCCGTGGCGGCGCTGGGGGTCCTCGCCGCACCCGGCATCCCGACCGCGGTGAGCTTCGTCGGCGACACGCTGCGGGCGACGACCGACACGCCGACGCCCACCGCCGCCCCGCCCGCGGAACCCGCGGGCGACTGCCGCCACCTCTACTCGCAGCCCCTGTGGTCGTCGATGGTGTGGTCGCCCGACGCTCTGCTGTGGCAGCGCCGGACCGCTCCGCTGTCGACCCCCGAGGCGGTGGCGGCCGCGGGACCCACCGTCGTCGTCACGTGCCATTGGCGGGGCGTCGCCGGACGATTCGTGGAGACCACCGTGTCCACCGTGACGGCAGAGGGCGCGGCCGCCGCCCAGGCGACGCTGGCCGCCCAGGGGTTCGCGTGCGCCGATGACGGCGGAACGGCCCACTGCGAACGCACGACCGGCGACGTCCTCGAGGTGCACGACCTGCGCGGGGATCGCTGGGTCTCCTCGACCCTCACGGGCTGGATGCCGGACGGCTATGCCGCGATCGTGGCATCCCACGCGTTCTTCGGGGAGTGAACGCGGCGCCGCGATCAGCCGAAGATCGAGGTGATGATGCTCGCGGTGTACCCGGTGGGGGCGAGGTTGGAGTACTGGGTGTCGACCAGGACGCCGTCGCGCCAGAAGAGGGTGCGGCCGTCGTTGACGGGGTAGGTGTCGTTGATCCAGGTCTTCTCGCAGCGGGTGCCCTCGTCGGGCGTGTAGCAGCTGAAGCCCTGGGTGGTCACGAGATCGTTGAGCATGTCGAGAGCCGGGCCGCGGTCCATGCGCGAGATCGTCGTCATCAGGCTCGTGGTGTCGGCCGCGGGATCGCGCCAGATGCAGATGAGCGCACCGTCGGACTGCACGCCCGACGGTCCCAACGAGGGATCGTTCAGCGGCACCGTTCCGAGCTGCGAGAGGACGTCGGCGGAGAGCATCGCCCGGCAGTCCGCGGGAAGGCGCACGGCGGCCGCGGTCTGCGTGATCGTGGGGATCGGGGTGGGGCTGGTCGAGACGACCGGCGCCGACTCCTGCGGCGCCGATTCGTCGGCGGACGGTGCGCACGCCGTGGTCACGAGCGCGGCCGCGCCGAGGATCGCGGCGACGAGGGCCGTGCGAGTCAGTCGACCGGACATGCGATCAGCCTAGGCGTCCGATCGGACTCAGGCGAGACGCACATCCACGGCACGCCTCCCGGACGACACGCGGGACGCGGGTTAGCCTTGCGGCGCAAGCACCGCGTGAGGAGACCCCATGAGCGACCACCAGCCGCACGGCGACCCCGTCGCTGAGCCCACGAACTCGTACGGCGACCCCGTCGCCGAGCCCCGTGACGACGACGCGCACGACGTGGTCGGCCGCGCGCACGAGGGCCTCGCCGACGCCGAGGCCGCACAGCGCGACGCCGTCGACACCGACGCGGCCCAGGCCGCGTGGAACGAGCGCGAGGCGCACGAGCGCGATGCCGCCGCCGCGCTGGACGCGCGGAGCGAGCACACCGCTCCCGTCGTGCACGACGCCTCGCCGGTCGAGCCGCAGGCAGCGCCCGCGGCCGCCCGCACCTCGTCGGCCGATCTCGACGACGAGGACGCCCGCTGGGCCGCCTACGCGGCGTCGGCCGAGCCGGAGCACGACACGACGACGGCGCGCTACGCCACCACCGAGACCGAGGCGCCCCGCCGCGACGACGCGCCGACCACGGTCGCGCCGGCCGTCGCCGCGGGAACCGCGGGGGCAGCCGTGGGGGCGGCCGCCGCCACGACCCCGGCTCCCGTCGCCGACGAGCCCACGCGCGCCGCCGCGGGACCGCAGCCCATCTTCGTGCAGGCTCCCGAGGCGCCGCGCCCGCGTGGCAACCGCGGGGCCGCCGGCGCGATCGGCCTGCTCGCCGCCGTCGTCTTCGCGATGCTGTACCTCGCCGCGACGCTGGGCCTGGGCCTGCTGAGCGGCGCCTTCGGCGTCTCCGATCTCGGACGCGAGGCCCTCGCGGCGCTCGCCACCGCGGGCCTGTGGGTGCCGACGGTGGCATTCTTCCTCGGCTTCTGGTTCCTGGGCGCCCTCATCAACCGGGGTCGCTGGGGCCACTGGGTGGTGTGGGGCCTGGTCGTGGGCGTGATCGCCTGGGCCGGTCACCTGCTGGGCGTGCTGTTCGCCGCCCCGTTCTGGCGCATCACCTCGAGCGAGTCGCTCGACCTGCTCCAGAACAACGTCCTCGCCCCCCTGGCGATCGTGGCCTTCGTGCTGGGTCGCGAGCTCACCATCTGGTTCGGCGCCTGGGTCGCGGCGCGCGGTCGCCGCGTGACCGAGATCAACGCCGAAGCCCAGCGCGAGTACGAGCGCACCCTCGAGGCCGGTCCTCAGCTCTCGCAGCGCTGAGACGGATGCCATGACGAACGAGCCGCGACCGGCGGGGGTGACCCCGCCGGTCGCGGTCGTCTTCGCCTCGGTCGCCTTCATCGCCCTCTCGATCGGCGGGCTCGGCGTGGCGAGCCTCGCGTTGGACGCCGACGTCATCCCCGTCCGCGGGCTCGGCTCGATCCCGGGCGTCATCGGTCAGGTCGCCGCCCTCGCCCTCTTCGCCGGGGTGCTGCTGTGGGGCCTGCGGGCGGATCCGCCGGGATATCTCACCGCGGTCCCGTGCGCAATCGCCGCCTTCGTCGGCGAAGCCGCCGGAGTGGTGGTCGGCGCGGTGATCAGCGGAGCCGACCCGGCACGCGGCCTCGCCGCAGCCGGGAGCGTCGCCCTGGGCTTCGCGGGACCCGTGATCGCGGCGGCGGGGCTCCTCGCCGGCCTTCTCGGAGTGTTCCTGTGCCGCACCCGGGCCCAGGGGCCTCGGTGGCGCTGGGAGGACGACGAGGACGCGCCCTGAGCGTCGTGCGCGACCGGCTCGGCGTTTCCGCGCGGTCGGCCGTGTCCTCCCGCGCGGCCCGCCTGGCGCGTCCGCGCCGTGGCATCCCCACGGGCCCGTGCGTGTCGCACTAACGTAGGCGCCGTGGAGCGGTCGCTCGAGAGCCAGGTCAGCCAGGCGGTGGATGCCTGGCTGCGATGGCTGCCGCGCTGGGAGCCCGCCAATCATCGCGGCCGCGTGGCCCCGTGCCGTCGGTGCTTCGGCTCGCCGATCCTCTCGGCCGCGGGGCTGGGCTCCGACGTGCCGCACGGGGTGCAGCACGGACTGTCGACGCGCGTGAAGGGCATCGTCGACCACGCCGTCGCCGACTACACCTCGCGCAACCTCCCCATGCTGCAGGCCGAGCTCGACCAGCAGGCCGAGCGCAACCGCCGTCGGTCCTACCGCCCCGCCGAGGGGCTCGAGCCGGAGTTCGACGGGATGCCGCTCGACCCCGACCCCGAACCGGGGTCGCCCTTCCTGTTCACGCTGTCGGGTCTCGCCGCGGAGGAGGACGCCGAGATCCCGGCCCTGCCGCCCCTGTCGGATGCCGCGAAAGCGGCGCTGCGGCAGGAGGTCGGTCTGGCCGACGACTACGCGAACATGATCGGGCGGGAGGTGTGCACGATCCTCCTCCACCATCGCCTGCGCATTCAGGCGGCCGTGGCGGAATACGTCGAACCGCAGATCGCGGCTCTGCTCGACGACCTCACCCGCTCCCTCGACGCGCCGTTCGATCCGCGAGAGCCCGACGCCCCGGCATCCTGAGCGCGCTCCGCGCTCCGGTCGACCTGTGCACAACGCGCAGGGGCGACGGAGGCTGCTTTGTTAGCATCGACGGGTTGTGCGCTCGCTGAGTCGCGGGTGCGTCGTCCGGGGGAGGGGGCTCGATGCCGCAGCGGCTTCCGTCGTCGCCGCCCATCCTGCCCGGGCTGGCGTACATCCGTCCCCTCGGTTCCGGGGGGTTCGCCGACGTGTTCCTCTACGGGCAGGACATGCCCCGCCGCGACGTCGCGGTGAAGGTCCTCCCGAGCGACGTGCGCGACACCGACCTGCTGCGCATGTTCAACGCCGAGGCCGACGTGCTGGCGCATCTGTCGGCGCATCCCTCGATCGTCACCGTGTACCAGGCCGGCATCTCGGCCGACGGGCGCCCCTACATCGTGATGGAGTTCTGCCCTGGCTCGCTCGCGCAGCGTTTCCGCGTCGAGCGCATGCCCGTGGCCGAGGTGCTGTCGATCGGGGTGCGCATGGCCGGTGCGCTCGAATCCGCGCATCACGCGGGGCTGATCCACCGCGACGTCAAGCCCAGCAACATCCTGGTCACCACCTTCGGCGCTCCCGTGCTGGCCGACTTCGGCATCTCGTCGTCGCTCGTGCGCCAGGGGGCCGACGAGATGCTCGCGATGAGCGTTCCGTGGAGCGCCCCCGAGGTGGTCGCGGAGCAGACCGCCGGCACGGTCGCGAGCGAGGTGTGGAGTCTGGGCGCCACCGTCTACTCGCTGCTCGCGGGGCACAGTCCGTTCGAGCGGCGCGAGAAGGGCCAGAACTCGCGCGAGCAGTTGCGCCGCCGCATCGCCCGCGCCTCGTACACGGCCATCTCCCGGTCCGACGTGCCGGAGTCGGTGCAGGCCGTGCTCGCGAAGGCCATGGCACGCGACCCCGCCCAGCGCTACGGCAGTGCGCGTGCCTTCGGCGAGGCGTTGCAGGGGGTGCAGGCCGAGATGGGCGTGCCGGCGACGCCGCTCGAGGTCCCCGCCGCCGAGTGGGCACCCGCCGCCCGTTCCATCGACTTCGCCGACGGCACCGTCCGGGGCCCCGCACGCTCGCGCATCGAGCGCGAGATCTCGCGCAAGACGCGCGACTCCTCGGGCATCACCGGATACGCGCGCGATGAGGACACCGACATCGCGACCCCGGTCTCGACCGCGTCCCGGGCGTTGCCCTGGGTGCTCGCCTCGGCGACGCTGGTCACCGCCGGCGCGGTGGTCGTCGCCGCGCTCTACGCCACGGGGGTGCTGCGGTGAAGCGCCGCACGCTGATCGGACTCGCTTCCACCCTGGTGGCGGCGACCCTCGTCGTGACCGCGAGCATCGTGTGGCCAGGCCTCGACGCGCAGCAGACACCCGAGGTCGACACCTCGGTGTGGGCCCTGCAGACCGGCGACGGGCAGCGCTACGCGCGCGTCAACACCGCGGTCGGCGAGCTCGACACCGTGCGCACCGCGGGAAACCCGAGCCAGGTCGCGCAGGCACGCGACGGTGCCTACCTCTTCACCGACAGCTACAGCAAGCTCACACGCATCGACGAGGCCCAGCCCGTCGATCTCGAGCAGGACCAGCTCGAGGCCGCCCCCGACACCCCGCCCGGAACCACCTCGGTCGCCACGGCCGGCGACTACGTCGTGTACCGCACCGACACGGGGGCGCTCTTCGCGGGGCGGCTGAGCCAGGCGGGCCAGCGCGCCGCCGAACTCGATCCCTTCGGAACGGCCGGCGACGACGATGCCGTGTCGTACACCGCGGATGCCATCGCCCTCGACGACCGGGGGATGCTCTTCGCCTACTCCTCGGTGGACCAGTCCGTCATCCGGTACGACATCGACGCCGATGAGGTGCGCGCGCGGGACGCCCTCGACGCGACGATCACCGCGCCCGTGCTCTCGGCGGCCGGTGACACCTGGGTGCTCGTGGATTCCGAGGCCGGTCGCGTGTGGATGCGCGGTGCCGACCCGATCGACATCGAGCTGGGGGAGCAGGTCTCCGTCGGCGACGCCGAGGCTGCAGCCGCCGCCGTCTACGTCGCCGACGATCAGTCGCTGTGGACGATCCCGACCGACGGCTCCGGCCCCCGCCGCGAGGTGGGCGGCGGAGGCAACGTCCTCGGCCAGCCCGCGCGTCCGCTCACCCATCAGGGCGTCACCTACGCCGCCTGGCTCCTCCCGGGCGAGAGTCGGGGCACCCTCTGGCGGTCGGACCAGGGCGAGACGGACCTCGCCTACGGCGGGGCGAGCATGCCCGACCAGCGCCGACCCGTCTTCGTCGCGACCGATCACGCCGTCATCCTGAACGAGACGCGCACTGGATGGGTGTGGACGGTCCCCGACGGCGCCCTGGTGGCATCCAGTCAGAACTGGTCGCTGGACGACCGCACCGAAGACGCGGCCGTCCAGAGCGAGGAGCAGGTGAGCGTCGTCCTCGACCCCAAGCCGCCCATCGCCGAACCCGATGCCTTCGGTGTGCGGGCGGGACGCCTGACGACCCTCCCGGTGCTGCTGAACGACCACGACCCCAACGAAGACGTGCTGAGCATCGTCGCCGACAGCGTCACCGGTCTCGACCCCTCCTTCGGCGCGCTGTCGCTCACCGATTCCGGTCAGCGCCTGGCGGTGCGCGTCGAAGCGGGTGCCACCGGCACGGCGACCTTCAGCTACGCGGTGACCGACGGCACGACGGCCGACGGCCTCACGTCGGCGCCCACCACGGTGACCCTCACCGTCTCGCCGGGTGAGTCCAACGCCGCGCCCGTGTGGTGCGGAACCGACAAGTGCCTCCAGCAGTGGCCGACCCCCGAGGTCGCGCGCGGAGGCACCATCACGGTCCCCGTGCTCCCCGGGTGGGTCGATCCCGACGGCGACCCCCTGCTGCTGCTCTCCGTCGACAACCCGAGCGGCGTCGGCACGGTCGCCGCGACCCCCGGCGGAGACGTCGTCTACCAGCACGCCGACGACGGGTCGGGCGGCGAGCAGAACATCCAGCTCGACGTCACCGTCGCCGACACCGGAGGGGCCACCACGACCAAGCCCCTCGTCATCCGCGTGGCGCCCGACCCCACTCTCGCGGTGCAGTCCTTCGCCGTCATCGACACGGTGGGCACCTCGCTCGCCGTCGACGTCGGTCCCCACGTGACCGGCACGGCGGGGGAGATCTCCCTCGGCTCGGTCCGCGTCCTCGACGACGCCGCCGCGACGGCGACCGTGGTCGGCGGCAGCACGGTGTTCGATTTCGCGGCCTCCCAGCCCGGCGTCTACCGCGTCGACTTCACCGTCAACGCCGGGAGCCGCGACGCCACGGGGACCGCCCGCATCACCCTCCTCCCCGCCGATGCCCCGGCGCAGTTGTCGACCGCCCCCGTCGTGGCCTTCGTGCGCCCGCAGGAGGACGCGACCCTCGACGTGTTCAGCGCGGTGTCGAACCCCACCGGCCGCGTGCTCCTGCTCAGCGATGTGACGCCCGCCGCCGAAGAGGGGGCCTCCCTCACCGTCGACACCGTGGGGCAGAACGATCTGCGCGTCTCGGGCTCCACCGCCGACGGCGGCGCCGGCCTGCTCGGAACGGTGGACTACACCGTCAGCGACGGCACCGACGACGAAGGATCGCGCGTGGGCGGCGAGGCGACCGTCTACCTCCTGCCGCCGGCCCCCGAGATCGCGCCGATCGCCGTCGACGACACCGTGACGGTGCGCGCGGGCGCGCAGATCGACATCCCGGTGCTCGACAACGACATCTCCCCGGCCGGAGGTCGTCCGAGCCTCGACCCCTCCAGCGTGCAGGCCCAGCCGGCCAGCGACGCGCTCGCCTTCGCCTCCGGCGGGGTGCTGCGCTATCTGGCGCCCACCACGCCCGGCTCCTACGAGGTGACCTACCGCGTCTACACCACCGGTACGCCCGCCCTGTGGGACGAGGCGACCGTGCGCATCACGGTGCTGGGCGCAGAGGCCAATCGCGCGCCGCTCCCCGACACCCTCCAGGGGCGCGTGCTCAGCGGGGGCACGACGACGATCGACTTCCAGGGCTTCGGCGTCGATCCCGACGGCGACGCCGTGTCGCTCGACCGCATCGTCGCCCAGCCCGACAGGGGTACGGCATCCGTGTCCCCCGACGGCTCGTCGATCGTCTACTCGTCCGTGCCGGGCGACCGGGGCCAGGTGTCGTTCCGCTATCGCGTGTCCGATTCCTCCGGTGCCACAGGCGAGGGCACGGTGCGCATCGGGATCCTGGATGCCGAGGCCAACCCGAGTCCGATCACGTTCACCGACTACGTGCAGGTGCAGGCCGGGGGCGACCGTACGATCCGGGTCAGCCCGCTCGCGAACGACATCGACCCCACGCAGGGACGCCTGAGGCTGACGGGCGTGCGGCCCGATCTGCCCGAGACCCTCGTCGACGGCAGCGCCAACCCCGAGTACGCCCGGCTCGACGGCTTCGTCGACAGCGTCAGCGACACGGGCGTCGTCCTGCGCGCGGGCGACCAGCCCGGCACGATGTCATTCCTGTACGACGTGGAGTCGGACTCCGGCAACACCGGGCGCGGTCTCATCGTGGTCAAGGTCGTGCGCGAGAGCGTCCCCGATTACCCCGTGGTGACCGACACGGTGCTCACGGTCGAGAACCGCGACGACTTCACCAGCGGGGTCGACGTCATCGCGGGCCGCGCGACCTGGTCCGGCGGAGAGGTCGGCGACCTCGAGGTGACGCTGTGGGGGCAGCCGACCGACGTGCGCCTCGACGGCAGACGCATCTCCGGCGACCTGCCCGCGACCCGTCGTGTCATCCCGTTCGCGATCACGGGCCGCGTCGGCGACGCCGACGTCACGACCTACGCCTTCCTCCGTGTCCCGGGTGACGATGACCTGACCCTGGCTCTGCGGCCCGGCTCGGCGCAGCGGGTCGACGAGCTGGCCTCGGTGCAGTTCGACATGGCATCCCTGGTCGCCCTTCCCCGTCGTGCCACCCTCGAGGTGGGCACCGATGTCTCGACCACGGGCGTCCGCGCCGAGGGTCGCTGCTCGGTCAACGGGTCGGTCGTGCAGTACGACGCCGGGACGGGCTCGCCGTGGACCGACGCGTGCCAGGTGCCCGTGCGGATCGCGGGGACTCAGGAGTGGACCGTGCTCTCCGTGCCCATCGGCGTCGTCGCTCGAGACCCCCAGCCGGAGCTGCGCCCGGGTTCGCTCACGGTGGGCCCCGGGGAGACGGCCACATTCGACCTGCGCAACATGACCTCGTGGCAGCTCGGACGCGAGGACTGGGCCGGGATCCGGTACGCGCTCGACTACAGCGGGTCGGCGTTCCAGGTCTCGCTCGACGGGTCGGTCGTGACCGTCGTGGGCGGCGACCGTGCCGTGCCCGGCACCGACAACGCCGCCGTCATCTCCGTCACCAGTCACAATGCCGTCGCCCCCGCGCGGCTCGTGCTGCGAGTCGGGGCGGAGCCGTCGACGCTGCCTCAGGGCGGAACGACCTCGTCGCAGTGCTCGCAGGCCCAGGGATCGAGCTGCACGATCGGCGTGATCGGTATCAGCGGCGAGGTCAACCCGCTGCCGCGGACCCCACTCGAGGTCGTGGGTGTGCGGCCCACTGCCGCGTGCACGGGCGTGGACTTCTCCGTCGCCTCGGCCTCGAGCATCACCGCCTCGTGGACCGCCGACGCTCCCGGCGCGACGTGCAGCGCCAGCGTCACCCTCCGCGACGCCCAGGGACGCACGACGGCGTCCACGCGCGACGCCCGCGTCGTGCTCGACCTCCTCGGCTATCCGCGCACCCCGGCGAGCGTGCGGCAGACGGCCTTCGCCGACGGCTCCCTCACGCTCCGCGTCGACCCCGGCGAGGCCCGTCGTGCCTACCCCGCGCTCGCCGGGTTCACGGTCCGTTCCGGTGGCGAGGTCGTCGCGCAATGCGGCCCAGACGGCGGGTGCCCCGTGATCTCGGCGCCCAACGGCGAGCAGCGCGAGTACGTCGTGACCGCCGTCAACAGCGTCGGCGAATCCCGCGGCGCGGTGCGGACGACGGCGTGGGCCTACGCCTCACCCGACAAGCCGCGGTCCGGCGACTTCACGCCCGTCGACAACGGCGGAGAGGGAGGCGTGGCGGATCTCACCATCCGCGGCATCGACGCCGCCGAGACCGGCACCCTCGAGATCGCGAGCGCCGCGGGGCAGAAGCGCACGATCAGCGTCGGCCGCAATCAGGAGTCCGTCTCGGTCGCCGCGTTCCCGGTGGGCAGCAACTCGTCCACGCAGATCACGGTGACGCCGATCTCGCGCTTCACCGTGCCACCGGGCCTCGGCGGCTCGCAGAGCGGGCAGGCGCTGGTCTTCACGGCGCACGGCGTCGGCAGGCCGCAGCAGCTGAACCTCACCCTCACGTCGCAGCGCGACGGAGGCGGCAAGGTCACCATCGTCGCCGAGGGATCGGCGTCGAAGAACGGCGACGGGTCCGACGTGCGATACGGCTTCGCCATCGACGGCTCCTGCCGCGTGGGCGACGACGGGCCTCGGCGCACGTTCCCCGGCAAGGACGATGGAGAGACGTACACGGTCCGCATGTGCGTCGATTCCGTCTACGACGGCAAGAGCTTCGGTTCCGATCAGACCGAGAAGAGCATCGACGCCACGCAGGACACCACCGCTCCGCAGGGATACACGTTCCGCGTCGGGGCCAAGCCCGTGGTCGACGGGGACACGGCACGGTGGAAGATCAGCGGCATCCAGGAGGGGACGAAGCCGCCGCGCAACAACCGGATCGTCTACGACAACTGGAACGACGGCACGTCCGTCTACGACACCGACCCGAACATCGGCGTCTTTTTCCAACACAACCTCTGGCAGACCCGCTCCGACCGCGGCGTCGTCGAGCCGGCATCCGGAAGCGCCCCGTACCAGGTGCAGGCGACGGCCCGGATCGACTCCTGCGTCGCCGGCAGCGAGCTGAAGCTCGGGTGGAAGACCAGCAACGGCGAGGCGCGCACCTCCACCGACCGCTCCGGCGTCGTCTACTACGACAAGAGCGGCCAGAAGCTCGACGCGAGCGACCCGACCGTCGTCCCGAAGGGCGCGGTGCGCGTCGAGAACGCGAAGCTCCTGGTCAGCTGGTCCGCGAAGGGCTGGGGTCTCGACGACGCCACCCTCGTCACGGGTGGGACCTGCGACCCCGGCAAGGCCGATCCCTCTCAGCCGCCCGCCGGCAACGGCTGACCCCGGCATCCATCCATCCCCCACAGGAAGAACGCACCGACATGACGATCACCCAGGAGCAGGCCACCTGGTTCTCCCAGACCTTCTCGCAGATCGCCGACAACGTCGAGCGCGCCGTTCTCGGCAAGCGCCACGTCGTCGAGCTGGTGCTGACCGCCATGCTCAGCGACGGCCACGTGCTGCTCGAAGACGTCCCCGGCACCGGCAAGACCTCGCTGGCCCGTGCCGTCGCGCAGTCGGTGCAGGGCACGAACACCCGCATCCAGTTCACCCCCGACCTCCTCCCGGGTGACATCACGGGCATCACCGTCTACGACCAGAAGAGCGGGACGTTCGAGTTCCACAGCGGGCCGATCTTCGCCAACATCGTGCTCGCCGACGAGATCAACCGCGCGAGCCCGAAGACGCAGTCGGCCCTGCTCGAGGTCATGGAAGAGGGCAAGGTCACCATCGACGGCGTCTCTCGCGAGGTGGGCGTTCCGTTCCTCGTGCTCGCCACGCAGAACCCGGTCGAGCAGGCCGGCACCTACCGTCTGCCCGAGGCGCAGCTCGACCGCTTCCTCCTGCGCACCTCGCTCGGCTACCCCGACCACGCGGCGACCGTGCGCATCCTCGACGGCGCTCCGGTCGCCACCGCCGACCTGCGCCCGATCATCACCCCCCAGGCGCTGGTGGGCATGGCCGACCTCGCGGCATCCGTGTACGTCGACGCGCTGGTGCTCGATTACATCGCCCGCCTCGTGGATGCCACCCGCACGGCCGACGAGGTGCGCCTGGGCGTCAGCATCCGCGGCGCGCTCGCCCTCACGCGCGCCACCCGCGCGCGGGCCGCCTCGCAGGGCCGCACCTATGCGACACCCGACGACGTCAAGGCGCTCGCCGTCCCCGTGCTCTCGCACCGGCTCATCCTGCATCCCGAGGCCGAGTTCGACGGGGTCACGCAGGAGGCCGTGATCGGCCAGGTGCTGCTCGACACGCTCCCGCCCACTCAGCGCGAGAGCGCATGACTCCCGTGAGCGCGAGGTCCGCGTCCGAGGCCGTCGGGGGTGAGCCGTGCCCGACGTGAACGTCACCGAGTCGCGGCTCACGCGCACCTCGGCCGCGACGATGGCCACGGGCTCGCGCACGTCGATCACCTCGACCGCGACCCGCCGCCAGCGTCGCATCGTGCGCGCCGTGGTGCAGGTCGCCGAAGCGTGGCGCGTCGTCACCGAGGCGCTCGCCGCGGCCCTGTCGTGGGCGGGGCGCACGGTCCGCCCCGCGGGCGCGGTCGTCGCGGTCGCGGCGACCGTGGGCCTCGCCTTCGGCGTCGTCTTCGGCTGGGTCGAGTGGATGGTGGCGGGGTCGGTGGCCCTGCTGCTGCTGCTCATGAGCGTCCCGTTCCTCTTCGGCGCGCGCGCCTACGAGGTCGACCTGGCCCTTCAGCGCGAGCGCGTCACCGCCGGGAACGGCGTCACGGGCGAGATCGTCGTGCGCAACGACAGCACGAGGCCGACGCTGCCCGGGCGTCTCGACATCCCCGTCGGTCGCGGTCTCGTCGAGTTCGGGGTGCCGTTCCTCCGCCCCGGGCACAGCAGCACCGAGCCTCTCGAGATCCCGCCGTTGCCGCGCGGTGTGGTGCGCGTCGGCCCCGTCACCACGGTCCGCAGCGACCCGGTGGGTCTGCTGCGGCGCGAGCACGCGTTCGACGACGTGCACGACCTGTTCGTCCACCCGCGCACCGTCGGTCTGCCCTCCACCAGCTCCGGTCTCGTCCGCGACCTCGAGGGCAACGCGACGCGGCGTCTCGTCGACGCCGACATGTCGTTCCACGCCATCCGCGAGTACGCTCCCGGCGACTCCCAGCGGCAGGTGCACTGGAAGTCCACGGCCAAGACCGGGCGCCTGATGGTCCGTCAGTACGAGGAGTCCCGCCGATCGCGGATGGCGGTCGTCCTCGCCGCCGCGACGCAGGAATACGCGGATGCCGACGAGTACGAGCTCGCCGTCTCGGCCGCCGCCTCGCTGGGCCTGCGCGCCGTGCGCGACGCGCGCGACATCGACATCGTGACGGGATCGGAGATCCCGCGCGTGGTGAAGGGCCGCCTGCGCGCGATCCGCCACATCCCGGTGGTCTCCCCGCGCGCGATGCTCGACGGGTTCAGCGCCATCGAGCGCCACGAGAACACCATGCCCGTCGAAGATGTGTGCCGGCTGGCATCCGAGGCCAACGAGCGCCTCTCGATCGCGTTCCTCGTCACCGGCTCCCTCGTGCCCCTCGCCCGCCTGCGCCAGGCGGCGCTCGCCTTCCCCGCCGACACGGCGGTCGCCGCGGTCATCTGCGACGAGCGCGCGCACCCCCGCATGCAGAGCGTGGCCGGCCTCACCGTGCTCACCATCGGCACCCTCGACGACCTCTCCGGCCTGCTCGTGCGGGGAGCCACCTCGTGAGCGGGACGCGCGACCGCGCGCCGCGGCGGCGCGCAGAGGCGTCGTCGGCGCCGCGCTGGATCGCCGCCGCGCTGTACACCGCCGTCTCTGTGGCGCTCGCGGCGGTGGCGGCGTGGCCCATCTACGCGGCCGTCTCCTTCGTCGTCCTCGTCGTCGCGGCATCCCTCGCCGGGGCGGCGGTGGTGGCCCTCGTCGCCTGGCGGCGGGGGAGCGGATGGGCTCTCGCGGCCGGGCTCGTCGCCGCCTTCACGCTGCTGGCCGTCCCGCTCGCCGTGCCGTCGCGTCTCACGTCGCCGTTGGACGTGCTCCGCGGGCTCGGAGAGTCCTACGCCGGAGTGGTCGTCGCCTGGAAAGACCTGGTCACCGTCGATCTGCCGGTCGGGGCCTATCGCAACCTCCTCATCCCCGCCCTCGTGGTGTTCCTCGTCGGCACCGCCCTCGTCCTCGCCCTCGCCGCACGGCGCGACCGGTGGGCGACGGTCGCGGTGGTCCCCGGTCTCGGCATGAGCGGCTTCGGCCTCTTCTTCGGTCGCACGGCCACGAGCGCCCCGCTCTCGGTAGGCCCCCTCGCCCTCGCCGCTCCCGTGGAGACGGTGGTGGGCGTGGCCGCCCTGCTCACGGCCGTGCTGTGGCTGGCCTGGCGCGCGCACGACGAGCGCGCCCGCGCCCTCCGGCGCGCGAGCGACGTCTCCGCGGCCCAGGTGGGCACCGGGCGCTCGCGCACCGATCACCGACGCGCCGCGCTCGGTGCGGCGATGATCGCCCTCGCCGTCGTCGTCACGGTCGCCGTCGTGCCGTGGGCGTCGCGGGGAGCGGACCGCGAGGTGCTGCGGTCCGCCGCCGGACCGCAGGAGCAGATCGCCGAGGCGGTCAGTCCCCTCGCGGAATACCGCTCCATGTTCTCCGACGCGCGCGCCGATCAGGTGCTGTTCCGCGTGAGCGGCGAGGGAACGCTGCCCGAACGCCTCCGCCTCGCCACCCTCGACGCCTACGACGGGGAGATCTTCCGCGCATCGGGCGACGAGGGTGCGGGCTTCGTCCGCCTGCCGTCGACCCGCGACGCCGGCGACGGCCGGACCATCGAGGTCGAGGTCGAGATCGCCGATCTCGACGGGATCTGGATGCCGACCGCCGGCCGCCTCGCCTCGGCGACCTTCGAGGGCGATCGGCGCGGCGCTCTGGCCGACCGCTTCTACTACAGCGCCGCCGCCGAAGCCGGAGTGCAGACCTCCGACGGGGGTCTGCGGGCGGGGGATCGCTACGAGCTCTCGGGTGTGGAGCCCGCTCCGGTCGATCTCGCGACCCTCACGCCCCCGGGAGCACCGCAGGGGGTGTCCGGCGGAGACAACCTCAAGAGATGGGTCGAAGAGCACGCGACCGGATCCGACGGTGCAGCCCTGCAGGCCCTCGTCCAGCTGCTCCGGGAGCGCGGGTACCTCAGTCACAGCCTCGCCTCGGCGGGCACCGCGGCTCCCGCGTGGGCGGCCGACCTCCCCGGCTATCAGCTGCAGCCGAGCGCGTCCGGTCACTCCCTCGCGCGCATCGACCGCATGTTCGAGCGGTTGCTCGACCGCGAGGACGACCCGAGGGCGGAGGCGACGGGCAACTACGTCGCCGCCGTCGGCGACGACGAGCAGTTCGCGGTCGCCACGGCGCTCATCGCCCGCGAACTGGGCTTCCCCGCTCGCGTCGTCGTCGGCGCACGGCTGGAGACGGCCGATGCGACCCTGTCGACGTGCGACGCGGGGGAGTGCCGACCGCGGGACCTGACCGCGTGGACAGAGGTCCAGGGCACCGACGGCCAGTGGGCGACGATCGACGTCACGCCGCAGTGGGAGCAGTCCCCGAGCCTCGAGGTCACCCAGCAGCAGGACCCCGAGAACGTCACCGAGGTGCGGCCCGACACGGTCGAAGAGGTCGTCCCTCCCGAGCCCGTGCAGGAGGACGACTCCCGCGACGACGCCACCCGCACCGACGAGGGCCTCGACCTCGCCTGGCTCTGGCCCGTGCTGCGCGTCGCGGGCATCGGTGTGCTCGTCGTGCTGGTGCTCTTCGGCCCCTTCCTGGCGGTGATGATCGCCAAGGCCGTGCGTCGCCGTGGCCGTCGACGCGATCCCGATCCGCGCGGCGCGATCGCCGGAGGATGGGACGAGTACGTCGACGCCGGACTCGATGCAGGGCGCTCCGTGCCGCGCTCCCCGACCCGCCGGGAGGTGGCCGACGCGTTCGCGACGCCCGCCGGCATCCGTCTGGCCGCCGATGCGGATCGCGCCGTGTTCGCCGCCGAGGAGGTCACGCCCGACGAGGTCGCCGCGTTCTGGCGCATCGTCGACGACGAGCGTCGTGTGATCACCCGTCAGCGCGGCTTCTGGCGCCGGGTGCGCGCAGCCGTATCGTTGAGATCGTTCCTGCGGTTCCTCGCCCCTCGGCCTCCTCGGCGGGGGTCGCCGCATCGCGACGAGAGGGGGAAGCGTCCCGCCACGACGGGGAGACGCGATACGACATGACCGATTCGACGACGCTGGTGTTGGGAGCGAGTTCGCTCGCTCTGGTCGTGGTGCTCTACGTCTGGTTCGCCCTCGCTCTGGCCGCGATGTTCCGAAAGATCGGCGAGCCGGTCTGGAAGGCATGGGTGCCCGTCGTCAACGTCGCCACCGTGCTGAAGCTCGGCGGGTTCTCGCCGTGGCTCGTACTCATCAATCTGGTGCCGCTCTTCGGCTTCATCGCCTTCGTCGTCGTCTACATCGTGGCCGTCCACCGCATCACCGTAGGCTTCGGCGCCGGTGCCGGACTCACGGTGCTCGGCGCCCTGGTGCCCGTCGTCTGGGCGAGCGTCCTGGGGTTCGGTGCGGCACGGTGGGAGGGCTCCGGCGCACGAGGCGTCGACGAGGATTCCGCCCCGGTCCGGCGCGGACGCGATTTCGAGGGACCCTACGTTCCGCTCATCGGCGGGTGGACGCCCGATCCCGAGCCCGCCGCGCACGACCGCTCCGCCGATCCGGCACCGCCGGTGTCGGAGACGGTGGTGCAGCCCTTCGCCGCCCCGGCCGGCTCGTTGGCCGATGCCGTGCCGTCACCGAGCGACTGGGCGCCGCCCGCCGACCTCATGCCCGGCAATCCCGACGGCCGCCGCTCGACCGAGCGGCACGCTCCCGTGGAGCCCTCCGTGCCCGCGACTCCGGCGTCGGTGTTCGACGTGCTCGACGCGTTACGCGACAGCGCTCCCGCGGGTGCCGCCGCGCGTGAGCGGGCCGACGCGCATCCCACGCCCGCGCCCACGAATCCGAACCCGGATGCCGAGCAGTCCCCGTCGGGATGGGTCCCCCGCTTCACCGAGACGCCGTCCGAGCCCGGCTCGGAATCCGACGCCCTCTCGACCCGCGCCCTGCTCCTGCCGGGAGCGCCCACGCGTGGCGTGTCGTCGTGGGCCGCACCGCGCTCGACCGATCAGGCCGAGGTCGAATCCACGCCGCAGGCTGACGAGCCCGCGGCCGCCGCACACGACTCGCAGGCCGCCCGCCCCGGCGACGAGGCGCCGTCGCTCGGGGCCGGCCCTTCCCGGCGTGGTGTCGAGGGAGCCGACGAGGCACCGGTGGACATCGCGGAAGCACCCCTCACCCGGCCCGCCGCGCCGATCTCCGCCCCGCGCGTCTCGCGGACCCCCGTCGATGAGTTCCCCGAGCTCTCCGAAGCGGTCTCGGCGGTGCCCGATGCGCCCGACGCGGGCGCTCCGCGTTCGGCCCGCACGTCGGTGTCGGCGTTGTACACGCGTCCGGAGGTGCCGTCGGACGAGGACTTCGACGCTCTCGACCGCACGATCGTGGCGCGACGCAAGCGCATCCCGTGGGCGCTGATCGCCCCCGACGGCGCGACGGTAGACCTGACGTCCTCCGTCGTGATCCTGGGTCGTCGCCCTGGCCCGGATGCCGCGCGGCCCGACGCTCAGCTCGTCGCGATCGCCGATGAGACGCGGACGGTCTCCAAGACGCACGCGCGCCTCGAGCTGCGCGGCGACACCTGGTACGTCACCGACCTGGAGTCGACGAACGGCGTCCTGTTCGCCACACTCATGGGCACCGAGGTGGAGGCTCCCCCCGGCGAGGAGATCGAGGCGGGGGAGCGGTTCTTCCTCGGCGACGCGGAGGTGCGCCTCACGCGGAGGAACGCGTGAGCGGCCCGTTCGACCGGCCGGACGACCCCGACGAGGTCACGCTGTGGGCGGGCCGTCTGCGCGCGTGGCCGGCCAATCCGCCCGCCCCGGCCGACGACGACGCGACGGCGTCCACCGTGGCCGACGACCTCGACGACGCCACCGTCCGCTCCGACGCCCGCGAGCCCGACGACGCGACGGTGATCGCCCGCCGCGCCGACGCAGTGGAGGAGCCGGATGACGCGACGGTGATCGTTCGTCGCGTGGATGCCGTTGAGGCTCCGGACGATCGCACCATGACCGCGCGGGGCGCGGATCTCGAGGCGCCGCCGCCCGACGACGCGACGGTCGTGTCTGTGCCGCCGCGCTCCGGCGACGGCTCGGACGCCGCGGCATCCACGGTTCAGCGCCGCCCATCCGGCCCGGCCTCGCCCATCGACGACGAGACCGTGCGCCGTGCGCCGCTGAACGACGAGACCGTGCGCCGCGCGCCGGTCGACGACCGTACGTCGGTCCGCGCCGAGGCCCTCCCTGACGACACCGCGCCGGGGCGCCGCGCGACGCGTTCGCCCGCCCCCGTGATCGGCGAGCCCGCCGACGACAGCACGCAGCCGCGTCGCAGCCCCCGCGGAGCCGACGACACCCACGCGGGCTCCCGTCGCGCGCGACGGGCGGAGGCGGCGACCGATGCGTCCCCGAATCGACGATCACCCGATGCGGGCGCTGCCGTCCGCGAGGCACGCGTGCCCGCCGCCCTTCAGCGCGAGGCCTACGATCCGCGGGTCGACGCGCCGATCCGCGTCGAACGCTCCGTCGTCCCCGCGCGGCCCGAACCCGGTCGCGACCCCGCCCTCGTGCGGCCGCGGACGGCCCGACGCGGCGCCTGGCGGGCACTGCTCATCGGTGCAGCGGTGGTGCTGCTGCTGGCCGCAGCGGCTGCGGCGGCGGTGCTGATGCTCGGCTGAGCGGGCGGCATCCTGATCGCTCTGCGCGGACGAGCCCGTGCACGTTTGCCCGACCTCCGGGGAACGCGTATCATTGGGCGGGTGTGCGTTCACGCGCGCCGTGCGTCGTGCCCTCGGGCGTGTCGTTCGGATCAACGCTCGCACCATCTCAGGGATCGACCTGCGAACAGGTCGCCCCCACGGCATATCCACCACAATCGCGTCCGATCATTCTGTCGTGCGGTGGATCACACGTGAGCCCGACACGTCACGAATCGCAAGATGAACGACATGGCGGGGGAGACACGACCGCTGTCACCGTGCAGCACCCCGGACGGTCCGAGAGGAACCGCCCGGCCAATCAAGGAGAGAACGTGCCAACCATTCAGCAGTTGGTTCGCAAGGGCCGCTCGCCGAAGGTCTCGAAGACCAAGGCTCCCGCGCTGAAGTCGAACCCCCAGCAGGCCGGCGTGTGCACCCGCGTGTACACGACGACCCCCAAGAAGCCGAACTCGGCCATGCGCAAGGTCGCCCGCGTCAAGCTGCGCAACGGCACCGAGGTCACCGCGTACATCCCCGGTGAGGGCCACAACCTCCAGGAACACTCGCTCGTGCTCGTCCGTGGTGGTCGTGTGAAGGACCTCCCCGGTGTCCGCTACAAGATCGTCCGCGGTGCGCTCGACACCCAGGCTGTCAAGAACCGTAAGCAGGCTCGCAGCCGCTACGGCGCGAAGAAGGGCTGAGAACCATGCCTCGTAAGGGTCCCGCCCCGAAGCGTCCCGTCGTCAACGACCCGGTGTACGGCGCCCCCGTCGTCACCCAGCTGGTCAACAAGATCCTCGTCGACGGCAAGAAGTCCATCGCCGAGTCGATCGTCTACGACGCCCTCAAGGGTGTCGAGGCGAAGAACAGCCAGGACGCCGTCGCCACGCTGAAGAAGGCGCTCGACAACGTCCGTCCCACCCTCGAGGTCAAGAGCCGCCGCGTCGGTGGCTCGACCTACCAGGTTCCCGTCGAGGTCAAGCCGCACCGCGCCAACACGCTCGCGCTGCGCTGGCTCGTGAGCTACGCGAAGGGTCGTCGTGAGAAGACGATGACCGAGCGTCTGCAGAACGAGATCCTCGACGCCTCGAACGGCCTCGGTGCCGCGGTCAAGCGCCGCGAAGACACCCACAAGATGGCCGAGTCGAACCGCGCCTTCGCGCACTACCGCTGGTAAAACCCGCGGAGGGTCCGTGATCGAACCCCGATCACGGACCCTCCGATGGGCCCGGCATCAACCTCCCAACAGGTAAGGAAGACACCCGTGGCACAAGACGTGCTCACCGACCTCCACAAGGTCCGCAACATCGGCATCATGGCGCACATCGATGCCGGCAAGACGACGACGACCGAGCGCATCCTGTTCTACACGGGCGTCAACCACAAGATCGGCGAGACGCACGACGGTGCGGCCACGACCGACTGGATGGAGCAGGAGCAGGAGCGTGGCATCACGATCACCTCCGCTGCTGTGACCTGCTTCTGGGACAAGAACCAGATCAACATCATCGACACCCCCGGACACGTCGACTTCACGGTCGAGGTCGAGCGCTCGCTGCGCGTGCTCGATGGCGCGGTCGCCGTCTTCGACGGCAAGGAGGGCGTCGAGCCCCAGTCCGAGACCGTGTGGCGTCAGGCCGACAAGTACGACGTCCCCCGCATCTGCTTCGTCAACAAGATGGACAAGCTGGGCGCCGACTTCTACTTCACGGTCGACACCATCGTCAACCGCCTGAAGGCCAAGCCGCTGGTCATCCAGCTGCCCATCGGTGCCGAGAACGACTTCGTCGGCGTCATCGACCTCGTCGAGATGCGCGCCCTCGTGTGGCCCGGCGATGCCAAGGGTGACGTGACCATGGGTGCGAAGTACGAGATCCAGGAGATCCCGGCCGACCTCGCCGACAAGGCCGCCGAGTACCGCCAGCAGCTGCTCGAGACCGTCGCCGAGTCCGACGACGCCCTGCTCGAGAAGTTCTTCGGCGGTGAGGAGCTCACGGTCGCCGAGATCAAGGGCGCCATCCGCAAGATGACGATCGCCTCGGAGCTCTACCCCGTGCTCTGCGGCTCGGCGTTCAAGAACCGCGGCGTGCAGCCCATGCTCGACGCCGTGGTCGACTACCTCCCCTCGCCCCTGGACGTGCCCGCCATCGAGGCGCACGACCCCAAGGACGAAGAGGTCGTCATCGAGCGCCACGCCGACCGCGACGAGCCCTTCGCGGCCCTCGCGTTCAAGATCGTGACGCACCCGTTCTTCGGTCGCCTCACCTACATCCGCGTGTACTCGGGTCACCTCGACTCCGGTGCCCAGATCGTCAACGCGACGAAGGGCAAGAAGGAGCGCATCGGAAAGATCTTCCAGATGCACGCCAACAAGGAGATGCCGGTCGACTCGGTCACCGCCGGTCACATCTACGCCGTCATCGGCCTGAAGGACACCACCACCGGTGACACCCTCTGCGACCCGACCAACCAGGTCGTGCTCGAGTCGATGACCTTCCCCGAGCCGGTCATCGAGGTCGCCATCGAGCCCAAGACCAAGGCCGACCAGGAGAAGCTGGGTGTCGCCATTCAGAAGCTCGCGGAGGAAGACCCGACGTTCCGCGTCGAGCAGAACTCCGAGACCGGTCAGACCGTCATCAAGGGCATGGGCGAGCTCCACCTCGACATCCTGGTCGACCGCATGAAGCGCGAGTTCAAGGTCGAGGCCAACGTCGGAAAGCCCCAGGTGGCGTACCGCGAGACCATCCGCAAGTCGGTCGAGCGTCACGACTACACCCACAAGAAGCAGACCGGTGGTTCGGGTCAGTTCGCGAAGATCCAGTTCGCGCTCGAGCCCCTCGAGGTCACGGCCGACAAGACCTACGAGTTCGAGAACAAGGTCACCGGTGGTCGTATCCCGCGCGAGTACATCTCGCCGACCGACCAGGGCTTCCAGGACGCCATGAACGTCGGCGTGCTCGCCGGCTACCCCATGGTGGGTGTCAAGGCGATCCTCCTCGACGGTGCCTCGCACGACGTCGACTCGTCGGAAATGGCGTTCAAGATCGCCGGCTCGATGGGCTTCAAGGAGGCCGTCCGCAAGGCCAACCCCACCATCCTCGAGCCGATCATGGCCGTCGAGGTGCGTACTCCCGAGGAGTACATGGGCGACGTCATCGGCGACCTGAACTCGCGTCGTGGCCAGATCCAGTCGATGGAAGACGCCGCCGGCGTCAAGGTCGTCCGGGCCAACGTGCCGCTGTCCGAGATGTTCGGCTACATCGGCGACCTGCGTTCGAAGACCTCGGGCCGTGCCGTCTACTCGATGGAGTTCGACAGCTACGCCGATGTCCCGAAGGCCGTGGCCGACGAGATCATCCAGAAGAACAAGGGCGAGTAACACCGCTCTCACGGATGCCGGGAACCCCGGGTTCTGCTCAGGTTCCCGGCATCCGCACAAACTGAATACCGACTCTCTAGTAATCTGAGAACCATCCCCGCGAAGAATCGGTCGCAATCCAGCGCCCGAGACCTCGCAACCAACGTCCTGAGGAGGACCCAGTGGCTAAGGCCAAGTTCGAGCGGACCAAGCCGCACGTGAACATCGGAACGATCGGTCACGTCGACCACGGCAAGACCACGCTCACCGCTGCCATCTCGAAGGTGCTCGCCGACAAGTTCCCGTCGGCCACCAACGTTCAGCGTGACTTCGCGTCGATCGACTCCGCGCCCGAAGAGCGTCAGCGTGGTATCACGATCAACATCTCGCACGTCGAGTACGAGACCCCCAAGCGTCACTACGCTCACGTCGACGCCCCCGGTCACGCCGACTACATCAAGAACATGATCACCGGTGCCGCTCAGATGGACGGCGCGATCCTCGTGGTCGCCGCCACCGACGGCCCGATGGCTCAGACCCGCGAGCACGTCCTGCTCGCCAAGCAGGTCGGCGTTCCCTACCTGCTCGTCGCGCTGAACAAGAGCGACATGGTCGACGACGAGGAGATCCTGGAGCTCGTCGAGCTCGAGGTTCGCGAGCTGCTGTCGTCGCAGGACTTCGATGGCGACAACGCCCCCGTCGTGCGCGTCTCGGGCCTCAAGGCTCTCGAGGGTGACGAGCAGTGGGTCAACTCGATCGTCGAGCTCATGGAGGCCGTCGACGAGTCCATCCCCGACCCGGTGCGTGACAAGGACAAGCCGTTCCTCATGCCCATCGAGGACGTCTTCACCATCACCGGTCGTGGCACGGTCGTCACGGGTCGCGCCGAGCGCGGTACCCTCGCGATCAACTCCGAGGTCGAGATCGTCGGCATCCGCCCGACGCAGAAGACCACGGTCACGGGTATCGAGATGTTCCACAAGCAGCTCGACGAGGCCTGGGCCGGCGAGAACTGTGGTCTGCTCCTCCGCGGCACCAAGCGTGACGACGTCGAGCGCGGCCAGGTCGTCGTGAAGCCCGGTTCGGTCACCCCGCACACCAACTTCGAGGGCACGGCGTACATCCTGTCCAAGGAAGAGGGCGGCCGCCACAACCCGTTCTTCACGAACTACCGCCCGCAGTTCTACTTCCGCACCACCGACGTGACCGGCGTCATCACGCTGCCCGAGGGCACCGAGATGGTCATGCCCGGTGACACCACGGAGATGTCGGTCGAGCTCATCCAGCCGATCGCCATGGAAGAGGGCCTCGGCTACGCGATCCGTGAGGGTGGCCGCACCGTCGGTGCCGGTACCGTCACCAAGATCCTCAAGTAAGTCTCTCCAGACTTCACTCGGCAAAGGCCGGGCCTTCGGGCCCGGCCTTCGTCGTTTCCGGATGCCGTCGACGGCCTCCGTCTCCGCCTTTCGGGCGCCGTTCGCGGCGCCCGCTTCTGCATTTCTCGGCCGGTCATTTTCGGACGCTTCGCGGACGCCATGAGACCTTACCGATGTCGACCAGTAGTCCCCTTCGCGACGATCGCGTGGCGGGTTCGACCGGTTCCCGCTTTTTCGCAAAAGGGGAGAATCGATGTTGGAAGAGCTGTCATCGGACAAGGCGACGGGTGCGACGGGTTCCGCGCGGGGTATCGAGCGGCGGACCGTTCTGAAGGGCGCCGCGTGGTCGGTTCCGGTGATCGCGGCCGCCGTCGCGGCCCCGGCAGCCTCCGCGTCGGTGAACAACGCGAACGCCCTCCTCACGAACAACGTGACGAGCCTGCTGGCCTTGAACGTGCTCGACTCGGCGACGGTGCTGACGGCCGCGGTGGCCATCACGGTGCCGACGACCCTGCGCATCACGAACGGCGCCGGAGCGTTGTCGGGCAACGCGACGGTGACGATCACCGTGGGGCGCCCGGGTGGGATCGACGTCTCGGTCGGACGCGCGTACGGCTTCGGCGTGTACCGCTTCGACAGCACGCTGACGACGTCCGGCCAGCGCACCGCGACGTATCAGAGCGCTCCGATCGTGGGGCAGTACGGCTTCCCCGTCACGACGTTCACCACGACGAAGAACGTCAGCGTCGCGTCGGGCGGCACCCTCGACATCCCCGTCGAGTGGGGCCTGGCGGGTAACCGCACCGGGCTGTCCATCAACGCGCTCGCGTCGTTCCCCATCTCCGTGAGCGTCGTGATCGCGGGACGCACCCTCGCGGCATCGGGTTCGATCCTCGTGCCGGTCGGAGCGGGCATCCTCTGAGCGAGGACGTCGCATCCGAACGCTCGACGGAGGCGTCGATCGGCACCAGTAAGTACCGATCGCCCTTTGACCGCGTTACGCGGGGCACTACCTACGTCGCTACGCAAATGCGTCGCGGGCGGTGTCGTCAGGCACAAAGCGGTCGTTAGCGTTCGGATCAGGACGACGGCACCCCGTCTCCCGAAGTAAGGGGCGGGAGCGGGATGCCGTCGTCCAGGGCATCACCATCCTTCGACCGTGCGGGCGGGCGGTCGACACATCCCCTTATCGTCACTCGCGCTGCGATCGAGGCTGGGGGGTCGGATGAGCAGCATCGCATCGTCGACCCACGCGGTCGATGTGGGCCCGGATCGCGCCCCGATCCGCGCGCTGCTGCGGGATCACCTGCGGATGTCGCGCATTCCGCATCCGGCCGGCGTCACCTCGGCCGGGCGCGCCGCGATCACCTTGCACGCGGTCGATCACGGTGATCTGTGGCTGTGGTCGGAGGTCGGCGATACCGGCTACATCGGGATCGTGTTCCCCGTGGACGAGGCGCAGGCGATCGTCGAGGGCGAAACGCCGCGCGAGGGGGCGGACCGTGCGCCGATTGTCCTTCGGCACGGATTCCCCATGCGCCTGGTCTGGAGTCGTGGAGCGGCGGCAACGCTATGGCTTCCGCGTGCCGCAGTGGAGGACCTCGGCCTCGACGTCGAACGTGTACCGAGTCGGCCGTCGGCCACGACGGCCGCGCTGGCGGCGCGGGCATACGTGACGACGGTCGCGGGAATGCGGCCGGCGTTGAGCATGGTCGAAGCGATGGTCATGGAGCGGACGCTCCTCGACATCGCGTTCGCGTTGTTCTTCTCCGCGGGGGAGCGTGAGGTGGTCGCGGCGGCGCGAACCTCCACGTTCAATCGCGTCCGGTTGCTGTTCGAGTCGAGGTTCACGGATCCTCGGTTCTCGGTGGCGGCCGCCGCGGCGGAGCTGCACGTGTCATCGCGACACCTGCACCGCCTCTTCGAGAAACGCGGAACGTCGCCGTCGACGTATCTTCGGTCGCTCCGCGTGGATTTCGCCCGTGCCCTCCTGGAGGTTCGGGCCGACTCGGGAATGACGGTGCAGGGCATTGCGCGGCAAAGCGGCTTCGCGTCGGAGCGGACGATGCGGCGCGCGCTTGCCGAGACCACGGCCGCGTCGGCGTGACGTCGGTCGACGCCACTCTTCCGAGCGCGCTAAGAATGAGGGTATGAATGCGTTCGAGCGTGTTCAGCGAGACACGTGAGTGGGTTCTAGAATCGTGTGCCCGAGACATTTCTCGGTCGTCGCGGCGGAATTCCGGGGGGCGACGTCGTCGCAATGACGGCGCGGAAGAGGAGTGTGTTCGATGGAGTTGCAGACCTACCTGCGCATCATTCGAGTGGGCTGGGTGTGGCTGATTCTCGGCACTCTTCTCGGCATCGGGGCGGCCGCAGGCTGGGTGGCGTTGCAGAAGCCCGTCTACACCGCGGATGCCAGCGGTTTCGTCGCCGTGACGGGGCAGGGTGAAGACACCGGGTCCGCGCTCATCGCCGACAATCTCGCGAAGTCGAAGGTCAAGTCGTACATCGACCTGGGGACGTGGCGGTCGGTCGCGGAAGACGTCATCACGCAGTTGGGGCTCGACACCCGCCCGGAGACACTCGTCGATCAGGTACGTGTGAGCAATCCCGTCGACACGGTGAACCTGCTTGTCGTCGCGAACGCGTCGACGCCTGAAGGCGCGCGTGATCTCGCGCAGGCGTGGATCCAGGCGATGTCATCGGAGATCTCGCGGCTCGAATCTCGGGACGGCGGTCAGGCGCTCGTGCAGCTCGTCGCGGGGGATTCCGCGCAGCTGCCCCGTTCGCCCAGCTCCCCGAACTGGCGTATCGCCCTCGCCGTCGGAGGTCTGATCGGCCTCGCCGCCGGTGTTTCCGGTGCCGTTGTCCGCTACGTTCTCGACCGTCGCATCCGCTCCGCGGAGGTGGTCGAACGCGAAACGGGGCACCCCGTCGTCGGCACCATTCCGCTCGAGAAGTCCTTCTCCGATACGGGACGACTCGTTCCGTTCGACGGCGGCATGAGCGGAGGCGCTCGAGCGAAGTTCTTCCGGGTGGCGGAATCGTTACGCGAACTGCGCACGAACCTCCAGTTCATCGACGTGGACAATCCTCCGCGCGTGATCGTCATCAGCAGTCCGCTCCCCGGTGACGGGAAGTCCACGACCAGCGCGAACCTCGCGATCGTGCTCGCAGCGAGTGGGCAGCGCGTGGTCCTGATCGACGGCGACCTCCGGCGGCCCATGGTCGCCAACATCTTCGGCCTCATCGACGGCGCCGGTCTGACCGACGTGCTCGCCGGACGCGCCCTCTTCGACGAGGTCGCGCAACCGGTCGGCGTCGACGGCAACCTCCTCGTCCTCGGCGCGGGGATGCTCCCGCCGAACCCCTCCGAGGTGCTCGGGTCGGAGCGCATGCGCGATCTCATGCGCACGCTCTCGGCTGACGCGACGATCATCATCGATGCCCCGCCGCTGCTCCCGGTGACCGACGCCGCGGTGCTCGGACACCACGCTGACGGCGTGATGGTCGTCGCAAGCGTCGGCAAGACGACGATCGAAACGTTGAACAAGGCGATGCTCAACCTCGAGAAGGCGAATGCGCGCTGCCTCGGGGTGGTCATCAACCGCGTGCCCGTCCGCGGTCGTGGACGAGGCTACGACGACTACCAGTACACCGGCGACTACTACGCCGCCCCGCCGTCGGCGACTCCGGAGCCCGTCACGGCCGCGGGCCCGTCGACGTCATCCGCGACGGAGGCGCGAGGTTCCTCTCGAAAGACCGAGGGGGGCGGCACCCGCAGAAGTACGGCGATAGCCGTCCCGGCGCCCGGTGAGGGTCCTTCGCCGTCGCGGCGTTCCCGACGTGCGGCTCGATGAGGAAACGAGCCGCGGCGGAGGCCTGATCGGTCTCGCTCAGTGACCGGTCGGCTGCAGCACACCCTTCGAGGCGAGAGCTTCGATGAAGGAGGCGACCGTCGGTCGCACGTCGGTCTCGTCGACCTCCCAGAGTCGGACCATCTCGGCCACGATCTCGTTCTCGTCACGTCGACCATCGACGAGCTCCCAGATGGCGGCCCCCACCTCGGAGAGTCGGATGACGGCGAAAGGCGTCGTCCGAGCGGGGAGAGCGATGTAGGCGGCGGATCCCTCCTGCGTCCAACCGACACCGTCTGCGCGTCGCCACACGGGCGTCGAGTCGGTCATTCAGGGCCTCCGTCGGCGTGCGGCGGCGAGGATGCGGAGCAGCTTCACCGGCGCTGTCACGATGCGGTGCAAATAGAACCGAAGCAGGCTGAGCGGATCGTCTGCGACACCGAAGAACGCTTGAGCGAAGCGCGGGCTCGGGACGAGCTTCCGAGCCGCCAGGCGAACGCGCGTCGACCAGCTCGCGCCGGCGAACTGTTCGGCGAGGGTCTCGGGGAGATCGTCCGGGGATTCGACGCGACGCCGCCACAGCGCGGTCAGCCGGTCGGCTTCGGGAGTCAGAGTGACGGTCGCGCCGGTCAGGCTGCGCAGCGTCTCGCGCAGAGGGCCGGCCGCTCCCGTTATCTGCGCTCGTTCCGCGAGGTCGCTGAGGTCGGTCGACAGGCGTGAAGTCGCGCGTTCCTCGAGGTCGGCGAGCTGGCCGGTGTCGCGGGAACGCGTGGCGTGCAGCGCTGCGATGAGCCAATGGTCGGCCACGCCCGGGACCGGGCAGGCTCGGTGCGCCAGGACGATCGTGGTGCGGGCATCCCACAGCGTGTCGAACACATCCTGAGCGGGATTCAGGAACCCCGGGTAGTACCGGTGGAGATCCAGATGGCACGGCCACTGTGGGTGTTCGAGGGTCCTGGCGTGGGGAGCGAGCACGGTCCCCTCCCGGGGGAGGTCGACGAGGACCGCCCTGTCTCGATCGGTCCATCCGCTCGAACGCAGGATCGCCCACAGGCGTTCGAACGCCGACGGGTCGACCAGCACGTCGACATCCGAGGATCCGCGGACTGCGCGCAGCCCCTGGTCCGCGAGCACACGGCCCTTGATCGTCAGGATGCGGATGCCGTGGAGTTGCGCGAAATCGTTCACCGCTGCGGCGAGGAGCTCGACCGCCACGTTGTGGGGGAGAGGGACGAGCTCGATGCCGGCATCCGGTGTTCCGGTCGAACCTGTCTCGACGCGGCTCCCCTCACGGCGACGTGTGCTTGCCATCAGCGTTCCGGTCGTCCCCACTTCATCCAGCGCGTGAGCGCGAGCCTACTTGAGTCTTCACCCGGGCGGGCGCGACGGATGATCGTCCCGGGGCGTGTGTCCATCTGCCACCGGGCCGATTCGGGTGCAACCCGTATGATGAGCGGGTGAATGATGCTCCCGTCGGCCCGAGCCGGAGATCCCGTCGGGAAGCGCACGTTGTCAGCGGCGTACCGAACGGCGGGGAGGATACCCCTTGGTCGGCGACCAGAACGGCGTCCGCGGATCTGTCGCAGAGCGTGGGCGGGGACGACGTCTCCTCGGCAGCGCGCGCACGCCGCGACCGCGACGCCGGCTCACGGGCGCACGGCGGCTTCGCCGGCACGTGGAAGCCCCTCGCTGCCGCGGTCGGCGCGCTCGTCGTCGCGATCGCCGTCGGCTCGCTCGCCTCGGTCGCCTTCGACGGTGACACCGGCCGCAGCGTCGGCGGTCTCGCGGCAGCTCTCATCCTCGGGGCGACGGGACTCGCTTTGGCGGCGCGTACCCGCGTGAGCGGGTTCTTCTCGCTCCGGGCGCTCGACGTGCTGTGGGCCCTCGTGCTCGGTGTCATCCTGCCGTTCCTCACCGGTGTGTTCGCCGGCGACCTCGGGTTCCCCGCGCTCGCGGCGCTCTCCCCGCGTTGGCTCGTGCTCGGAGTGGCGGCGCCGTTCGTCGTCGTGCTGGGCCTGACGTTCTTCGCGATCTTCTTCGTCTATCCCGCCGCCGAGTCGTTCGCCGCCACGCGCCTGTCTTCGGTGTGGAGCCGGGTCGTGGCGGCAGCGGCGTCGACGCTCGCCTTCGCGGTCGTTCCGGCGGTGTTCTCTCCGACGGTGTCGGGGATGCCCCGGGCCCTGCTCATCGGCCTCGGGCTCGCGGCATCCGTGTTCGTCGCCCTCTCGCGTCGGTCGTGGGGGCCCCTGCTCACAGGCCTGGTCTTCACCGCCGTCTGGGTCGCCATGGCGGCTGCGGGCTACGTGCTGGCCTGAGTCGATCCGGCCTGGGCCGGTGACCCGGGCACGCTCCTCGAGCGACAGCGACCACCGGTCCCTGCGGGCCGCCCTCAGCGACCGCGTAACGTCGGCAGCGCGGCGACGCTGAGCGCCAGCAGCGCCGAGAGCTGCACCGTCGCCACACCGGCTGCGGCCCCGGCGACGCCGCCGACACCGGCGCCGATCAGGACGGCCGGCACGATGAGCACGGCCGCCACGCACACCGAGGCCAGGTAGGCCCCGTCGCGCCCGGACGGCAGCACGACGCACATTCCGAGCGCGGTCGCCAGGGTCATCGCGGCGAGGGCGATGCCGCCGAAGAGTGCGGTGAGCGGGGTGATCTCGAAGCCGGGTCCGAGCACGACCGGGGTCGCCGACGGGGCCACTAGCGCGAAGCCGGCGCCGAATGCGAGAGCGAGCAGCCCGTGGATGCCGACCGCTCTCCGCATCCGTCGGATCCCGGCGGCTTCGGTCGCCGATGACACCCATCCCTGGAACGACGACGTGATCATGTACACGCCGATGTAGCCGTACTTCAGGACCCGGTCGAAGGGCGCGAACCCGATCGCCGCGGGCGAGGCGGCCACGCCGAGAGTGGACAGCGGGGCCGTCTCCGAGAACGTGAGCAACCCCGCGGCCAGCGCCGTGCGCCAGCCTCCGCGATACGCCGACCGCGCGTCGCGAAGCGCCTCGCCGATGGCGAATCGCTCGCGCAGGCCGATCAGCCACGTCGCGAGGGCGAACGCCGCGAACGTCCCTGCCAGCAGGATTACGGGATACAGCAGGGGGATGCCGGTCGCCAGGGCGATGACGGCGCCGGCGAGGTTCAGCACGATGCGGGGGACCGCGTCGAAGACCAGAGCCAGGAGGGGGCGACCGACGCCCACCGCGTACCAACTCAGCGAGAGCCCCTGCAGCGAGAAGGCCAGGGCGGAGACGATCGCGAGCGCGTGATCATCGGCATGGCTCGCCATGGCCGCGACGAGGGCGATGACGGGGAGGATGACGATGCTGTTCGCGCCCCGCACGACGATGCTGGCGCGGAAGACACGCGAGGGATGGGAGGACCGCGCCGCTTCGACCGGACCGCGCACGGCCCAGCCGAAGGTGATGAGGGTGGCCGCGAGTGTTCCGAGGGCTTGACCGATCGCGATCTCCGCGAAGCCCGTGGGGCCGGCGGCGCGCGTGATGAGCGGCAGCGCGATCAGGGGCGAGATGGCTGAGAGGGCCGACACCCCGGTCAGCAGGGCGACGCTGCGGGCTCGGTGCGGACGCGGTGCCTCAGGTGCGGTCGAGGTCACGTTCGTCCTCGGTCAGGGGCCGCAGCAGCACCGCGATGAGGATCCAGGTGACGGCGAACCAGAACATGCTCGTGAGGGTCGCCGACAGCAGGTAGGAGGCGAGCAGGCCGGCTGCGACGGGCTTTCGGGGCCGCGGCACGCAGACGAAGACCGCGATGAAGAGTGCGACGAGCAGGCCGAGGCCGACGATGCCCCCGTCGTAGAGCACCTGCACGGGGAGCATGATGATGTGCCCGCTGACGCCGGGTGTGCCGGGCTGATCGTGGCGGAGGCCGAAAGTGTTCGTCCCGTTGCCGAACCAGAGGTTGATGCCCTTCATCTCCTGCGCGGCGAGACCGGCGACCTCGAGGCGGAAGCCGATCGTGCCGCCTTGGAAGTCGACGTCGCCGATCTTGTTCTGCTGTTCGGGGTTGGTGGGGTCGGGCTCTCGGGTCGGGGCGGGGGAGGGGGACACCGTCGGCGTGGTCGCCGGGGCGCCGGTCGAGATCGGGGCGGAGGCCGTCGCCGCGGGCAGGGTGCGATCCGCGGGCTCTGTGCCCCCGAGCGCGGCGACGATTCCGTAGGTGACCACGAGCGTCCCGATCAGCACGAGGGCGGGCGCGATGCGCCGCACGCGTTCCCCCCAGCTCGAGCGGAGCGAGAAAACGGTGAACAACCCGAAGACCGCGAGTCCGAGCACGAGACTGAAGACGGCCGTGCGCGTCTGCGACGCCACGAGACCGAGGGGCACGGAGACGGCGATCGCCGCGATCTCCCATCGTCCGATGCCGCGCCGGGTGATTGCGAGCAGCGTCCAGAAGATCAGGATCGAGGCGTAGATGTTGGCCTCGATCGCGGTGACCCGGGCGACGTAGACCTCGTAGAGGTAGTCGAAGTCCGCGCCGATCGCCACCTGACCGCGGGTGAGGTTCGCGACGGCGTAGGCGGCGAAGCCGACGAGCGCCCAGGGAGCGACCGAGAGGCGTCCGAGCCGACCGGCGAACTCGGCTCCCTCCGCGAGCGCCATCATCGACACCAGCAGCAACAGATCGATCATCAACCACACGAGGATCGACGCGCTCCACGTGAGGCTGGGCGAGAAGATCAGCGTCGCCACGATGTTCCACGCGACGAAGGCGGCGAAGACAAGTGGTACCGGATGCCGCAGAGCGCGCAGGAATGCCGACCGCAGGGTCGGGTGGGTCAGCATCCATCCCGTCAACAGGAGCGGGACGACCTGTTCGACGCGCACGCGGAACCCGAGGATCTCCGCGTCGTACCGGCCCAGGAACGAGCTGACCACCACCGCGGCGATGAGGCCGAGTGTGAGGAGGCGGGTCCGGCCGGTCAATGAGGGCCGCTGAAAGGCCGATGCGGTCGAGATCGTCATCGTGCGACCTCGCTCCAGAGCTCGTCGCGCATACGCTGATCGAAGGTCTCACGGGAGAACAGCTGCTCGAAACGACCACGAGAAACGGACGCGGCCGCGCGGACGGTGTCTTCGTCGAGGCCCTCCAGCGCGCGGGTCCATGCGTCCACGTCTCCCGGGGCGACCAGCAACGGGCTGTCCCCCGCGATCTCGCGCAGGCCGCCGCCGTCGCTTGCGAGGAGAGCGCGCCCCGCACCGAGGGCTTCAATGGCGATCGTGGGCAGTGGGTCGGGGAGGATGCTCGGCACGATCACGACATGGGCGGCGTCCAGGTGGGCACGCACATCCGCGGTCGGGCCCACGACGGTGATGGTGTCCGGTCGGGGGGAGGCCGCGACCAGCGCAGGAACGTCGACCGCCTCGCCACTCGGCGGCTTGTCGCCCAATACCGTGAGATGAAGGTCTTCGCGTCGCGCAGCGTTCCACGCGGCCAGCAGGACGCCGTGCCCCTTCCAGGCGTTCCATCGGCTCGCGACGACCAGGCGGATGCCGCCGGCGAAACCGGGCAGCTCGGTCGGCGGTTGAGCGGAGAAGCCGTTGTTCACGACCCGTGTGCGCGCGCGAAGGGGCGTGGGCAGCACATCGGCGACCGCACGGCTCACGGCGATGATGCGATGCGCGAAACGCAGGAAGGGGACGACGGCGCGCGATCGCTCGTCGATGTGCTCATGGAGGTGCAGAACCACACGTGCGCGCGAGGCGCGGGCGGCGGGCGCGACAAGGGCCGCGGCGGCGGTGTTGAGGTAGACGAGCCGGGGGCGAGCCGCCAGGAGGCGCACGCTCGTGATGAGCGTCCTCCATGCCAGTCCCGGCAGTCGCGCCGGACGCAGGTAGGCCCTGCGCATGATGGGCAGAGCGAGATGACGCACCTGAATGCCGGCATCTTCGAGCGCACGCGTCAGCTGTCGTTCGGGGTACTCGACGTCGGTGGGCAGCCAGACCTCGACGTCGAGATCGGCGGGTGCCGTCCGCAGCGCCTCGAGAAGCACACGATCGGCGCCGTACATTTCGTCGGAGGGGTGGATGACAATGCAGCGATTCGTCTTCACTCCGCGCCCCGAGATTTCAGCTCGCGGGCGGGAATGCCGCCGTAGACGGCGCCGGCGGGGACGTCGCGGGTCACCACCGCGCCGGCGGCGACGACGGCGCCGTCGCCGATCGTCACTCCCGAGGTGATGGTCACTCCGCTGGCGATCCAGCATCCGGATCCGATGGTGATGGGCGACCACTCGACGCCCTGCGACTTCACGTCGAGCGAGGGGTCGCTCATCACGTGGTCTTCCGCGAAGACGCGGACCCCGGGACCGAGCATGGTCTTTTCGCCGATGTTCACTCCGCCGGAGCACCCGATGTAGCACCCCGGTGACAGGCTGCTGCCGTCGCCCATGACGAGGCCGACGCCTATCGCGCGGGAGTAGTAGCTGCTGGGGCGGATGAGCGTCCCCGTTCCGATGGACACTCCGCTCCCGAACCGGATGCCATCGCGGCTGAGGCCCTGGATCTCGGCGAAGTCCTCGACGACGAGATCGCGACCGGCATGCACGAGGTGTGGGTTGCGGACGCGGACTCCTCGTCCGATCAGGGGGAGACCGTGCGATGTTCCGAGGCGGGGGGCGAGGAGCGCGCCGCGCACGGCCATGGGACCGACCTTGCCCGCCAGCTGTGCGCTGACGATGCGCCACCGCTCACTACCGGCCTCGCGCAGACGTTCGCGCTGCTCATGGATGATCTTGCCGGCGATGCCCATGGCGTCAGCGTTCCCGTTCCTGCGCTTCGTTCACGCGGTTGGCCGCGGAGGTCAGATGCGAGCGCAGCAGCCGTTCGTAGGCGGCGTTGACGCTCTCCCAGGAGTAGGCCGTGCGGGCCCGCTCCACCGCCGCCGCGCTGAGCTGCTGCTGCCTCTGGGGGTCATCGAGCAGACGGCGGAGAGAAGCCTCGATGTCCGCGGGAGCCGGGCCGGTGAAGTCACCGGCTTCCGCTCCGAGCACCTCGCGGCTGTGAACGGTGTCGCGCGCCAGGATCGGAGCTCCTGCGGCCATCGCCTGCACGAGAGCGGGATTGGTGCCCCCCACGCTGTGTCCGTGGAAGTACGCGCCCGCGTGCTGCCACAGGCTGTCGAGGCGGTTGTCGTCGTGCACGTGTCCGAACCAGTGGAAGCGCGGCAGCCGCGCGGCGAGGGCTGCCGCCCGATCGTCGAGCTCACCGCCGTAGCCCGCAGAACCCACGGCGATGACGTCATGCGTTTCGGCAAGACGTTCGGCGGCGTCGAAGAACGGGCCGACGGTGTTCTCCGGCACGAAACGCGCCACGAGTAAGGCGTACCCGCGATGCGAGAAGCCGGGTTCGACGGGCAGCGCTGCGGGCGCGTCGGCGCCGTAGGGGATGAATTCGCCCCCGACACCGAAACGCGACTGCCAGGCGTCACCGATCGTCCGCGCGTCGACGACTCTTTCCGTCGACCATTTCGCGGTGACGTGCGCCCCCGCTTTGAAGACGGCCTTACCGAGCGCGCTCCATTTCTCGCGTTCCCATTCGAGGCCGTCGACATTGACGATCGTGGGGATGCCGCGCGCACGCAGCATCGGCAGCCAGAAACCATTGGCGACATTCATGATGAGCGCCACATCGGGACGCCGACGGACGGCATCGAAGGTGGAGGTGAATCCATACGACAATGTGCTGAGAGCGCGGGAATCGATGCCTTTCGTCTGCCGCGAAAGCACGCGGCGGTCGCGCTCGGGATCGTCGAGTTCGATCGAGCCGGGGCGGCCGTAGACCGTCACATCCCACCCGTGCTCCACGAGGTACGGCGAGAGCCGGCGCACCGCGGTTTCGAATCCGCCGTAATAGCTCGGATACCCCCGGGTGCCGATGATGGCGACGGACGGCGTGCGGTCGGATCCCACGCGGCTCCTCGTCTTTCGGCGGGTAGGAATCGAACGGAGCCCCCAGGGTTGGCACTTTGTGCATCAACCGTCTTTCCATTCGACTCCGCTAGCATACCGATTTGCGCGACGGGCCCCGTTGCGCTCGACGCCGGACCTCGGACTCACGGCGTGAACGGAATGTGATGTCGCGTATCTCCCTCGCCCGCCTGAGCCCCACGAGAATCGCGTGGATCGCGCTCGGCGTCGTTACGGCGTTTTTCGTCGTCCTCGTCGCGGCGGTGGGAATAGGCGCCTTCATCGCGCAGAAGGAATTGCGTGCTGCCGTGCCCGTCGTCTCGCAATTGCAGGATGAGTTCGGGGGCGACGATCCTGCAGCCGTCCAGGCGTCCGTGCAGAAGCTCCAAGGCCACGCGTCGGCCGCGCGTGGCGCCGCGGACACACCGTTGTGGTGGATCGCCGAGCAGGCCCCCTTCGTCGGTCCGACCCTGCACGCGGTGCGGGAGTCGACGGTCGCCATCGACGAGCTCGCCCAGGGGGTACTACCTGCGCTGTCTGATGTCGACCCTGCTCTTCTGCGCCCGACCGGCGGGGTGTTCGACGTGGCTGCTCTGGCCTCCCTCGCCGCTCCTGTCTCCACCGCGGCCGACGCGGGGGAGCGCGCGTCCGACGCCCTCTCCGGCGTCGACCTCGCCGACACCCCCGGGGTGCTGCGTCAGCCCCTGTCGCAGCTCACAGGTGCCGTCGCCGCGTTGCAGCCGGCACTCTCACGCGCGAACGCGCTCATGCCGCACATGTCGACGATGATGGGCGCGGACGGCCCCAAGAACTACCTTCTCCTCGTCCAGAACAATGCCGAGGCCCGCGGAACCGGTGGCATCCCGGCATCCGTGGTCATGCTGCGTTTCGACGGCGGCAAGCTGGAGATCGCCGCGCAGGCGACGAGCCGCGATTTCACCAACAAGCGGCAGTCGCCCATCATCCCGCTCGACCCCGAGGTGGTGAAGCTCTACGACGACAAGGTCGGCCGGTACTCGCAGGACATCACGTCGACACCCGACTTCACCCTGTCGGCCGAGCTCGCCAAGGCCTACTGGACCGAGTCGTTCGGCACGCAGGTCGACGGGGTCATCTCCATCGACCCCGTGGTGCTGTCGTACATCCTCCGGGCGACCGGTCCGATCACGCTCGCGACCGGCGACAAGCTGACGTCGGGTGATGCGGTCAAGATCCTGCTGAGTGACGTGTACGCGCGGTACCCCAAGAACGACGATCAGGACGCGTTCTTCGCCTCCGCGGCGGTGGAGGTGTTCGACGCCGTTTCGTCGGGGGACTTCAAGCCGGTCCCCTTCGCGACGGCCGTCGTGCAGGCGGTCGACGAGAACCGCATCTACTTCCACTCCTTCGACGAGGGCATCGAGTCCGCCTTCGACGGGTCACGGCTGTCCGGGCCGCTCCCCGAGAGCGACGGCCCCGACCAGACGACGCTGGGCGTATTCGTCAACGACCTCACCGAGGGCAAGTTGAGCTTCTACACCTGGATGTCCGCCGACGTCGTCGCCGACCGCTGCTCGGCGGTGCCCACCTACACCACGACGGTCACCTTCGTGAATGCGCTCGACCAGGCGACCTCGGACGGCCTCGTGAACTACGTCGACGGCGCGCGGCACTACCCCAAGGGCACGATCGGAACCGACATCCAGTTCTACGGACCCAGCGGTGCCCGCTTCGTCAAGGCGACGATCGACGGAGCCGATGTCGAGATCACCAACGGAGAGCACCTCGGCCGACCCGTGGGGCGCATGTGGGTGGTCAACGGTCTGCAGCAGGCGCACACCCTGACGATGACCTTCGAGGGCGCGCCCGAAGACGGCGGCGAGGTGTCGCTCGTGCACACCCCCATGGTCAACCCGGTGCGAACGAGCGTCACCGAGACCACCTGCGGTTGACCCGCGGCACGCGACCGTCGGTGGGCTGCCGACGGTTGCCGTGGCGACGTCTTAGAGCACCGTGAACAGGTAGGCGTAGGCCGCGAGAAGACCGAGGTTGATCAGTCCCGCGATCGGGGCGAGCAGTCCGACCGAACCACGCCGCAGAATCACCGCGACGACAGCCAGGGCCAGGCCGAGCACGGCACCCGCAGCACTGAGGGCGAGGGTGCCGGTGAGAGACAGCGTCTCGACGAAGGCCGCCCACAGGCGAGCCACGACCGCCAGTTGCACCCCGAGGGAAGCGAGCGCGGCGAGCAGAGACAGGGTGCCGAGCACGCGGGGGGCGGTTTTCACGGGGCGAGCCTACCCGAGGGGCTTTCGGCGCCCGGAATCGCCCGCGCCGGTGGGAACACGACGAAGTGATAGAGCAGGAACCGGATGACGGTCACCCCGCCGATCGCGAAAAGGTTGACGATGTTGAGACCGACGGGGTCGGCCGCCCCGAACACGGCCTCGAGCGCGCGCGCTCCGAGCCAGACGGCGCCCGCACCGAGACCGGTGCAGACGGCATTGACCAGGAGGAACTTCACCATCTGCCGTCCGGCGCCCGTGCGTGCTCGCGACCGGAAGGCCCACTCGCGGTTGCCGATGTAGGCGTTGACGAGGGCGATGAGCGACGCGACGATCTTCGCGGCGACGGGACCCATTCCTGTCAGAAGCAGCAGATTGAAGGCGGCGATCTCTATCGCGGTGCTGATCGCGCCCACGATCAGGAAGCGGGCAGACAGAGCGCCCGCACGACGAAGATTCCGGCTGCGCCCCACGAGTGTCATACGCTACATGTTCGGGGGAATTGCCGGGTGAATCCGTCCCGGCTGAGAGCGGGGATGCCAGGGTGCAGGCGCAAGACCATGTTGCGGTCGTGATACCGGCCTTCAACGAGGCCGAGGCGCTGCCGTCTTTCCTTGCCGAGGTTCGCGCAGCGTTCGCCGGTATCGGTGCTCGCGCCACAGTGATCGTCGTGGATGACGCCTCGACGGACGACACCGCGGAAGCTGCGTTTACGCTGGCGGACGTCATCCGATCCCCCCGCAACCGCGGCCACGGGCCCACAGCCCTCGCCGCTTACGAGGCGGGACTCCGAAGCGGAGCCGGGACCATCGTCCACGTTGACGGCGACGGCCAGTTCTACGGGGACGACATCGCGCGGGTGGTGACCGCCCTCGATCACAGCCACGCCGATGTCGTGCACGGCGTGCGACGGGGGCGCACGGATCCGTGGTTCCGCCGCGTCCTGAGCGGATTGGTCCGCTTCGCGGTGCTGTTGCTGTGCGGCCGATCGGTCCCGGATGTGAACACTCCGCTCCGGGCGTATGGACCCACCGCTCTGCGCCGCCTCGTCGATGGTGTCCCGTCGGACGCGCTCGTGCCGCACGTGCACTTCTCGATCGCCGAGGCTCGTGAACGACTTCGCGTGCGCTACGTCTCCGTGGCGAGCATTCCGCGCCGCGGGGCCGTCTCGCAGGGAACCATGTGGGGTGGCGGGCGTGCGCGCGCGATCCTCCCCCCGCGCCGCTTGGTGCAGTTCGCGTTCCGGGCACTCATCGAGTTGTGGCGCGTCAGCATCGTCGGTTCGTCCCCCCGCCGTATCGCTCGTGACGCGATCGTGCACGGCTGATCGTGCGCCAGCTGTTCGCCTGGACGGGACTGGGGCTCTGCCTCGCTCTCGTGCTGACGGCGACCATGTCTCCCACCCCGATCGACAGTGGGTACGAAAGCGCCATCGAGCGGGTGCTTTCGGTCCTGCACCGCAACGGCGTGCCGGCGTGGTTCGGATACCGGTGGTTCGAATTCTCGGCCAACATCGCCATGTTCCTGCCGCTCGGGTACTTCGTTTCGCTGGTCTTCCCGACTCGGTTCCTCTGGCTGGCGCTACCGCTGCTGCCCGCGCTGTCCGTCGCCCTGGAGACGGTGCAGTTCTTCGTCCTCCCCGCGCGCTTCGCCACCATCAACGACGTCATCGCGAACACCATCGGGGGGTGGGGAGGTGTCGCCGTAGCCGCGCTGACCGTCGCCGCCGTACATGCGCGCGATAGACGCGTCCTGCAACGGTGGCGCGAACGTCACGTCGTCGGCGTGCGCGAGGTCGCCTCGTGACCTCGCTCCGGCCTCGCGATGTCCTCCTCTCGACGACGGCAGCGCTGATCGTCAGTCTGGCCGCCTATGTTCCGATGATCATCAGCGGGCACATCACGCGGGACTCCGGCGTCTTCCTGTACACGGGCATGGTGGTGTCCCGGGGAGGGATGCCATACGTCGACTCGTGGGACCACAAGGGACCGCTTCTCGCCGTCATCGAGATGCTTGCATGGCGGATCGGAGGCGGGATCGTCGGTGGCCCCCTGCTCGAGGCCGTCGTGTTCGCCGTTGGCCTGGCGACAGCCGGGGTGATCTGGTCGCGTTGGATCCGCGGGTGGGCGGCGGCCGTGGTGTTTCTCGTGGGCATCACCTACCTCGGCGTCTTCGAGGGCGGCAACTTCACGGAGACCTGGTTGTTCCCCTTCCAACTCGTCGCCTACAGCCTCTTCGCGCACGTTGCGATGAGCGTGGGCCGTGGTGCCGCGGCGCGAACGGTGACTGTCGTCGGACTCTTCTTGGGTCTGGCCCTATCGGTCGGGCTATTCACCCGCATGAATAATGTCGCGGGTTTGGTGGCGGTGGTGGTCGCCGGTGTCCTCTACTTCAACCGGCGGGTCGTGCTCGCGGTGGCGGTGGTCGCCGTGGTCGCGATGATCGGACTCGCGCTAATTCTGTGGTTGTGGGCAGGAGACGCTCTGCGCGCCGCCGTCGACCAGTACCTGCGTTACAACCTCTTCTACTCTGAGAGCACGCCCGTGGGCGAGCGGGTCGAGTCGTTCGCGACTCTGTCGCAGCTCCTCGTCTCGGGTGCGGTCGTAGCCACGGCCCTGTTCGTCAGCGGCGCATGGGCTCTCCGGCGCGCGACGACGGATACCCAGGGGCGAACGGGCGCCATAGTGGTGGTCCTGTTCCTCGCCGTGGGCGGTGTCGACGCACTCTCGCAGATGGCGTCCGGACGCCCCTATCCCCACTACCTCGTCGTCGCGATCGCCGCATTCGCCGTGAGCATCGTCGCCGCCGGAGCCGACCTGCGACCGTTGGTCTCGCGCTGGTGGCGGGCCGAACGACGCGCGGGTGCCCGCGGCGCCCGCGTTGCCGCGCTGTTCGCCCTGTCGGCGATGATCATCTCGAGTTCGGGCGCCAGCGCTCTACAGGGCCTGCGCACCACCACCGGTGCCGGTGTCTTCGTCGCTGGGTCTTACCAGGAGCAGATCGTGGACCACGTGTTGGCCGAAACCGCTCCCGAGGACCGGGTACTCGTTCACGGAGCCGAGACGTGGATCCTCGCGGCGTCGCAACGGCTCTCGCCGACGGCGATCACGTACTCGCTCCCAGTTGAGCAGGGGTATGGCGGTTTGCCGGCGCAGTACCTGGCCGATATCCAGGAATTCCCCCCAGCGCTGATCGTGGAATCCCCGGTTTCGTGCGGCATTTCGACCGAATGCCCCACCGAAGACGCTCACTTCGCGGGGCTCGCGCCCTGGGTTGCGGCCTCATATGTCCTCGAGGGCGATGAGGTGGGATTTCGGTTCTGGCGGCGCGTGGGGAGGTGAAGGGCCGGCAGACGGTTCGGGAGTCGCTCCGAATGGCGACCGAGTGACGGGTCCTGGAGATACCCGTCGGTACCGGAGCGCTTCATCTACTTGTCGCTCGTCGTGCACGTACGACATGGATTCTCGGCGATCGCCTAGTATGGTTTCGAATTCGCTGGCTTCATTCGCCGGCGTCGGAAATGTCTACGGTGCTTCCCTTACCTCCGTTGGCTCTGGCGTGGATACCGCCATAGCCGTCGACTGTTCGGGTGACTGTCGACCGGTGGTGTCATCTGGGGATGAGTCAATCTCTCCAGAGGGCACTCATGAAGAACCAGGAATACCCGCGGCGCGGGCCCCGCGTCCTTCTCATTTTCGGGGTCGCCGTGTCGCTGGCAGTAGGAATGCTCACGCCGGTGAGCGCAGCCTCGGCCGTCGATGTGGCATCCGTCTCAGCCGGTGAGGTGACGTCGGCCCATCCGCGATTGCTCGCCGATGACGCGCGCTTCGCCGCACTGAGGTCGCAGGTGAAATCCGACGCGTTCAGTGTGAAGACGTACACCGCAATTCTGGCTTCCGCCGATGCCCTGTTGACGAAGCCGACCCTCACGTATTCGAGCTCCGACGGGGTCAGGATCCTCGACACCAGCCGTGAAATGGTCGAGAGGGCATACAACTTGGGGTTGGCATGGCAGGTCACCAAAGATGCGAAATACGCTGAGCGGCTGTGGAAAGACCTCGACGCCGTCACCCGCTTCACCGACTGGAACCCGAATCACTTTCTCGACACAGCCGAGATGACGCACGGCGTCGCGCTTGCATACGACTGGCTGTTCTCGTACTGGACAGCCGATCGACGGGCGCGACTTTCGGGCGCCATCATCAACTTGGGACTCAAGCCGGCAGAGCCGGTCTATGACGCCCCGGAGGGCAGCAACGGGCCGTACACGCACGGGGGCAACTGGGCTCAGAACGCCAACAACTGGAACATCGTTGTCAACAGCGGGCTCGCGATCGGAGCGATCGCCGTCGCCCAAGACGACCCCGCGCTATCCTCCAAGATCCTCGGTGCGGCGATCACGAGCATTCAGCGCGGAATCGGTGCCTATGCGAACGGTGGAGGCTACGCAGAGGGTCTGAGCTATTGGGATTACGCCACGCGCTACCTCGTCGTGCTCCTACAGAGTCTTCGATCGGCCACCGGAGGTGACGCCGGCCTCTCTTCGCTCCCGGGCTTGGACGCCACGGGGTACTTCCCGATCTACCTCACAAGCCCGTCGGGAGAGCGATACAACTTCGGCGACAGCGAGAAGGGCGTAAGTCGGGGGCCGGTGCTAGCCGGTCTCGGCGACCTTTACGGCAATGCGTCGTTCACCTATGCCGGTATCGACGAAGGCCGGGGCGGGAGCTCTGTCCAACGTCTTCTCTGGTATCAGCCCGGGCGCCCCTCGACGTCGCCGGCGGCAAGCGATCTGCCGCTCGACCGCAACTTCCCCAATGCCGCGGTCGCGAGCTTCCGATCCTCATGGACCGATCCGAATGCGACCTTCGTCGCATTCCGCACGGGGAGCATGCCCGCCGCAAGCCATCAGAACCTCGACGCCGGGAGTTTCAACCTCGACGCGCTCGGACAGAACTGGGCGACGGAGCTGGGCAAGGACGACTACGGACTGGCCGGATACTTCGATGAGGGGGCCTATGGCCAGCGGTGGGACTACTACCGGATGGCAGCCGAGGGTCAGAACACCCTGGTGATCAACCCGTATACGTCGCGCCCGACCTCGTTGGCGGATACCCCGGCGGCTCGCGTCGAATCGAACCTTATGTCGGCGCTGTCCGTCGCGGATCTTTCCGCGCAGTACCCCAACGACGTCACGTCGTGGAAGCGCGGCATCAAGCTGTTCGACGGTCGGCGACAGGTGATCGTTCAAGACGAGATTCGCTCATCACGACCGGTGGAGGCCCTCTGGTCCATGCATACCTCGGCATCCATTCAAATCGCTGGCGATGGCCGGTCGGCGACGCTGACCAAGAATGGCAAGCAGGTTCTCGCGCGCATCGTTTCGCAGAGCGCGTCGGCCACGTTCGTCGACACCGCCGCGGCTCCCCTCCCATCGTCGCCTCACCCGGCCAAACAGAACGCGAACGATGACGTTCGCAAGCTCGCCATCGCGGTGTCGACGAAGGGCAACACGACGCTCGCCGTCCAGTTCACCCCCTTGACGAGCGGCCTCGCCGCGCCGTCAGCCGCGGGGATCGTCGCACTCGACAACTGGAGGCTCGACGCCCAAGGCACCTCACGTGCAGAGGGCCTCCGCGTCGGTGGCGCCGACATTTCCGGTTTCGCCGCGACGACGTTCGCCTACACGGTCCCGTGGGACCCGGGGGCGGGCGTGCCGGCGGTCGCTGCCTACAAGACTGGCGCGACCGTCACGAGCACTCTTCCCACGAGCATTCCAGGAGTGGCGACGACCACGATCACGGAACCCGGGAAAACACCCTCGACGTATCGCGTACTGCTGGAGCGAGGGCCGATGAAGATCAAGTCGGCCGTAGCGACCCGTACGACCGAGGGATCGCCGGGTCTGACGTTCGATGGCGACCCGACCACTTACTGGACGACCTGGCAGGACAACTCGATCACCTACACGTTGGATCAACCTCGTTCGATCAAATCGCTTCAGATTGATTGGCGCGCGAACAGGTCGCGGCATACCAAGTTCGAGGTTCAGACGTCTTGGAACGGCTCGACCTGGGTGACGAGATACGACGGAGCATACGACGGATCGACTGGTTCGCAGTTGATCGTCCCGACCTCGAGCGCATTGTCGAAATGGGTGAGGATCGTCGGTCACGGCGATCAGGCCACCGATCCGAAGACGTCCCTCAGCGAGATCAAGCTCTACAGCTATGCGGTGACCGTCCCGACGGCGACCCCCTCGGGGAGCCGACTCGCCTCGGTGAGAATCTCGGGCGTGCCTTCGACAATGACCAAATCACAGTCGGCCGCGATCGCCTTCACGGCCACGCGCGCTGATGGGCGCACGATCGATCCGTCATCGCTATCGTCAGTGCGCTACGTGTCAGGCAACTCGGCGGTCGCCCAGGTGTCCGCATCAGGTGTGGTTACGGCTCTGGCCGGAGGCGAGACCTCCCTGGGCGTGATGGTCACAGCGGGGGGCGTGACGGAAACTGCCTACGTGCCGGTGAAGATCGACGATCCTCAGCGAGTGCGCCTCTATGCGGATGCCGACACCTGGGTCCGCGGCGGAGCGACCTCGACGAGCAACTACGGTGCTGACGTCCAACTCGCGGTCAAGCCGGCCAACTCCGGCTCCACCGACGAGTCATACACGCGTCTGGCCTACATGGGCTTCGATATCTCGGCGTTGAAGGGCAAAGAGGTGGCGTCAGCCATCCTGACCACGACGGCCGCAGTGACCGAGCCCTCGGGGGAGCGTGCGCGTATCGACGCCCACGCAATCGACGCGACATGGACGGAGAGCGGGCTGACATTCGCAAACCGGCCAGCCCTGGGGGCGACGGTAGGGAGCACGGCGGTCGATACCGCGTTCGCCGCGAGGCAGACCGACATCAGCAATTACGTGGCCGGCAAGGCCGCCGCCTCCGCAGGCAGGCTCTCCCTCGGATTTACACAGGACACCCCGTTCCTGACCGGTCAGCCCCTGATCACGCAGATCAGAAGTCGCGAATCCGCGGACCCGCCGTATATCGATGTGGTGATCAAGCCTGAGCCGGCGACCAAACTCGCGCCGTACTTGAGTTCGGTCGAACTCACCGGCGTGGGCTCCACTCTTTCGCTGGATCAGACCGCTCAGCTCGTGGTCACGGCCAAGAGCACCACCGGGAGCACAATTGACGCTAGCGCTCTGGTGGTCACGTACTCGTCTAGTGATCCGACGATCGTGGACGCCGGTGCGTCGGGGGTCCTCACGCCGAAGTCGGTCGGGACGGCGACGATCTCGGCCTCGGTCACGACGAACGGTTCGACCGTCGTCCAAAAAACGGATGTCGGGGTGACGGATCCGACGAAGCTGCGCCTTTACGCCTCGGGAGACGCCTACGTTCGTGGAGGCGACTCGGCCGACATGAACTTCGCTTCCGAATCGAAGATGCCCGTCAAACCGCCCACCGGGGGATCTGCTGATCAGACCTACACTCGGTTCACGTACATGGGCTTCGATCTCAGTGCGCTCAAGGGAAAGAAAATCGTGTCGGCGACGCTGTCGTTGAACGCAGCCATCAGCGACGCGACGGGCGATCGGGCGAGACTCGACATCCGTGCGGTCGAGGGAGCGTGGTCCGAGGCGGTGTTGACCTTCAACAACCGCCCAGACATGCTCGCGCCGATCGGGAGCGTCGAGGTCGACCGAAATTTCGATTACCGCACGCTCGACGTCGCGGATCGCCTGCGCACCCTCCTGGGCTCCGACGCGAACAGCATGTCGTTTGGATTTACGCAGGACGCGCCGTTCCTCACGCCGAAACCGGTCATTATGCAGATTCGGAGCAGAGAGTCGACCGTACCGCCCTACCTCGACATTGTCGTGGAAAGGTAGGTCGACTTTGTCTGCGGCGCCGAGGCCGGGACCGAGGTGACATCGGCAGTGGATGTTGTGCCCGTGATCCTCGCGTTCCGCGGACCCGCGGTCGCGGGTGTTCCGCGAGGCGAAACCATACCGTAATGGACCGGCCGGTACTATCGACACATCAATGGGCAGCGGGGGAGCGCAAATGACACGTGTGTCCGAACGTCGGCGCTCTGACTCGAAAAGACGGATCGACCTGCTCATCGTGGTGGGATTCGTTTGTTTTCTCGCCATCCAGGGATTTGTTTCTTTCCGGATCTCCCCTGAGCCCTATCCGGTCATTCGCATGCCCGGGTTCCAGACCGCGGCAGACCGTGACGGAACCGTCGAGACCACCTTCGTCCGCGGCGAGGTCGACTTCGCCGACGGCGCCACCGCCGAAATAGACCCCTCATCCGTGATGGAGCCGCTGCGGTTCTCCACGGCGCTGCCGACACTGAGCTACATCCTCGGCCCGAACAGCGAGGTCGAGCTCTCGGACGAATCGATCGCCTGGCTTCGCGAGCGTGCCCAGATCGTCTCCGGTCGCGTCGATGTCACCAGCATTCGCTTCTGCTGGGAGCCTGCGCGGATCGATATCACCTCGGCGCAGGTCGCGCAGATCCAGGAATGCGAGTGGAAGGTGGTCGGCCTGTGATCGCCTTCCTTGAGCGCACAGTGGCGCGGGCGGCCGATTCCTACCGCACCGATGGCCGTTTTCTGGCGGCGCTGCGCATCGCGTACGGAGCATGGATCATCCTGCTGCCCGTAGACATCACCTGGATCGCCGGACTTCCCGACGATTTCCTGCACCCTCGCGCCGGCATTCTGGGCTTCATCGACTCTGTCCCACCGCTTGGATTGCTCATCGCCCTCTCGATCATCCGTGTCGTGCTGGCGGTGCTGCTGATGATCGGCATCGCTACTCTGCCGGTGTCGCTGCTGCTCACTCTGACAATGATGATCGCGGCCGGGCTCTCCTACTCCTTCTCCAAGGTCGACCACTTCATCCTGTTCGAGCTGGTTCCCGTGTTCCTGGGATTTGCCGGGTGGGGTTCACGGTGGTCGATCGATGCATATCTGCGCGGCCGTCGCAACAGGCCGCTGCGGCAGACCCAGGGGCTGCCTGTCCTCCTCTTCGCCTTCACGATCGGGTGGGGGATGTTGTCGGCGGCGGCGCCGAAGATTGCGGGCGGATGGCTTGATCCCGCTCGTGATGCCACTCGTGGGTACCTGGCGAAAGACATCGCGGCAGACGACAAGCTCGGAATACTCGGGCCTTGGATGCTGACATTCGACAACCATCTTTTCTGGAAGGCCCTCGACTACTCGACTTTGGCTGCCGAGGGGCTTCTGATCTTCCTCGTGCTGACGCCCCTGCTGTTTCGCTGCTGGCTCGCGCTGTTGGCGTGCTTCCATCTGGCGGTGTACCTGACGCTGGGCATTTCGTTCATCGACTACACGTTGGTTTACGCCGTCTTCTTCGCGCCCGTCGTCATGTGGGTCGTGCGGAAGCTCGTGGCGAGACGACCCCCGACGCGCTCGCAGCCGGTCCATGCCTGATCGGCGATACCTGTGAGGGTGAGTGTTGTCGGCAGCGGTCCGAATGGGCTCGCCGCCGCCGTCATCATGGCGCGAGCCGGGTACGAGGTGAGCGTGTATGAGGCCGGCTCACACTTCGGCGGTGGGCTGTGGACGGATCGATTCGAGGGATTCGACGGCAGCTTCGACGTCGCCTCCGCGGCGCATCCCATGGCTCTTGCATCGACGTTCTTCCGGGCTTTCGAGATCTCGCGTCGCGTCGAGTTCCTCACCCCGCGGGTGTCCTATGGGCAGGCGATGGTCGGACGGTCCGCCGTGGCATACCGTGATCTGGGACGGACGGTCGACGAACTCGGTCGATCGGGCACCGGGTGGTCGCGTGTGATGAGGCCGCTCCTCGCGAACATCGACGCGGTGCGCGGGCTGAGCGGCTTGGAGCTGCGTGCCCATCCTTCGACGGTCAGTGGTGCCGCCGCCCTCGCCTCGGCGGTGGCGGGGTTCTCCACTCTCCGGGCCGAGGCGCGTGCTCTGGCGGCAGGCGCTACTGCCCACGGCGCCGCGCCCTTCGGATCACTCGCCGCGCGTTTCGTCGGCGCCGTCCTCGCCGCGGAGGCGCATGCGTCGGGTTGGCCCATCCCACGCGGCGGGTCGGGCGCCATCGCCGAGGCCCTGGTCTCGGACCTCATCGCGCACGGAGGCCGCCTCCACGCGGACAGTACCGTGAATGACTTGCGCGAGGTGTGGAAGCCGGGCGACATCGCGTTCTTGAACATCGGCCCGCGGGGATTGGCCCGCATCGCCCGAGACAAGCTGCCCACGACGTACGTGCGACGGCTCGAGCGCTACCGGTACGGCAACGCGGCGTCGAAGGTCGACTTCGTCCTCTCCGGACCAGTCCCGTGGGCCGACGCGCGGCTGCAGGATGCCGGAACGGTGCATGTCGGCGGATCGGAGCGCGACGTGTCCTCTGCCGAACGCCAGGCGTGGCGCGGACAGGTTCCGCTCGCGCCCTACGTGCTCGTTTCGCAGCCCACGCGGCTCGATCGCAGTCGTCTGCCGCAGGGATCCTCCGATGAGGTGGTCTGGGCCTACGCTCACGTCCCGAACGGCTCAGCGGTGGATGCCGTCGAGATGATTACGAGCCGCATCGAGACGTTCGCCCCCGGCTTTCGCGACCTCGTCATTCATCGAGAGGCCCGCCCGGCGCCGTACTTTGCGTCTGTTAACGCCAATTTTGAGGGTGGGGACGTGCTCGGCGGGCGCGTGGACGCGGCGCAGTTGCTTACCCGACCCACGGTGACGGCACGGCCGTGGCGGACACCGATCCCTGGGGTGTATCTCGCCTCCGCTGCGACCCCACCCGGGGCAGGCGTCCACGGCATGGCCGGATGGCACGCCGCGCGTCTTGCGTTGCGAAGGATCGGGCAAGCCGCTCCCTATCTCGGCATCGACTGATCGAAAGCCTGCAAGCAGACGTCAGGCGTCGGCCTGATGCCACATCTTCCATTCGCGGCGCTCGCGGAGGAAGTCGGCGGGAGTGTAGTTCGCCAGTGCCCCGAGAAGGTGCACGGTCCGCCCGCGGAACGTCGTCGCCGAGGCGCGACGAATGCGGTGGATCGTCAGTCGGAGTTTGCGCAGGTCACGACGCGTCAGATGCTCCCGGTGCTTGGCGATGTAGAGCTCGGTACCATGGGCGCGCCGTTCATTCTTGGTCGTGAGCTGACCGAGGCCGTGTTTACGCTGGCGCACGAGAAGGTCGGGGACTACGGCGTAGGTGAACCCGGCGAGAAGGTAACGGAAGAAAAAGTCCGTGTCGTTTTTCACGGGCAGTTGCGCATCGAAGCCTCCGACCGCGTCGAACGCGAGTCGGCTGACGATCATGTTGCTGCCCGTAGTGCCGAGGCTCGCGGCGGCGACGTCGGCCGACTTCAGGCCCTCCGCGATGCGGGGGCCGACGTGCGAATCGGTCTCGGAGAAGATCTCACGGTTGACGGCGACGAGGTCGGACCCGTTTCCGGTCAAAGCCGCCGCGACCGCCTCGAGGAGCGAGGGCTGCCACAGGTCGTCGTCGTCCAAGAAGCCGAGGTAGTCCGCCGTCGCCTCGGCGGCGCCGCGGTTGCGGGAGGCAGACGCCCCGGAGCCGGCTGAGGGATCGTGAACGAACACGACGTTCGGGTGTCCCGATTCGGCGGCGAGTTCCCGGCAGATCTCGGCGGCCTCGGGATCGGGTACGTCGGATACCACGATGATCTGCTCGGCTGCGAGAGTCTGTGCGAGCACGGAGGAGAGGGATTCGCGCAGGAAATGATGCCTGTTGTGCGTCGGGATGACACAGGCGAATGACGGCGTGGACATCATGCTCCGTTCGTTGTCCGGCGATATTCGACGACATCGACGTTGAAGACGTTTCCGACCATGCCGAGGCCGTGTGCGAGCATGTTCCAGCTCCGGGCCATGGGCTGCCGGTGGGTGAGAAAGTCGAGGGCGATGAAGGGGGCTCCGATACTGATGCGCGCGATGCCCCCGACGAGCGCGTTCGTCCGCTTGCGATATCGCGCATTGATGTTGCCGATCCGGATCGCCCGGCGGAAGAGCCATCTGGCATTCGCGCGTTCAGGGATTACGTGCTCCTGAACGACGGCGTCTGCGCACCACAGAACAATCAGGGGGGCGGCGGCGCGTAGCGCGCGGAAGAACTCGGTGTCGCTGCCTCCCTTCATCGACAGCGCTTCGCTGAAGCGCGTGCCGCTGACACGCCAGGCGGCGAGTCGGAGGAGTGTGTTGTTGGTCGCCACCGAATTGGGGACGCTCCCTGATACGCTGTTCTGCCGCCGCCAGAACCCCCCGCTGACGATCCAGCGCGGGACCGCGTCGGTGATGAGCGGCTCGACCGGTCCGGTGACGATGTCGGCTCTCTCCTGATCCGCGTAGGCGAGCAATGCCCTCAGCCAGCCTGCCATCGGGATTTCGTCGTCGTCGACAAAGATGATCGCGTCGTCCGCGTCACGTGTCGCGTCCAGGCCTCGGTTGCGAGCGGCCGCGATTCCGGGGGTGGGCTCCGCCAGATACTCGACCGACGGGAAGCCGGCCACAGTCGAGCGTGCCGACTCGCGCGGGTCATTGTCGACCACGACGATCCGAACGTTCGCGTCCACCTCTGTGGCCTGAGCGGTGCAGGCCTCGAGCAGTTGGCTCAGAAGGTCTGGCCGACGGAAGGTCGCGATCGAGATCACGACAGAGCGCAGGGCTCCGAATGACGGTGAGCCCCCGTTCATCGCCCGGTACCGCCCTCGATCAGGTTGTTCATAGATGTCGCGAGATCGTGGAGCTGCGACCGTGCGGCGACGACTTTCGACATCACGTCCGCCTGCCCGTCCGCGAGGGCAGCAACCTTCGTCGACAGATCATCATCGTGGGGGCTGACGTGATGGTCGCCGAGCCCGACGACCGCCATTGTACGAGGGATCTTCGCGGAATCGATGTTCGGAAGGTAGAGCGGAACCGCTCCTTCCGTCGCGGCGAAGATGAGCACATGCAGCCGGTCGCTGATGACGACGCGCGCCCGGCGGTACACCTCGCGCAGGTCGGCTTCCGCAGCGAGGTGGTCGCCGCCGTGCCAGGGGTGCGATCGGGCGCCCAGTGCGTGCGCCAGTTCGACTCCTCGCGCGACGTCGCGTTCCACCTGTGCGACGACGAGCGCCTCAAGACCGAGAATATCGGCGACCTTCGCCACGGCATCCTGCCATGCCTCGGTGAGTGCAGGGGTGTCTCCGCGCATCGATACGACGAGGAGGGGGCGTTGCGTCGAACGGACAACATCGAGGTCGGAGCCCAAAGCGAACGCCCAGTCGGGGCGCACGGTCCCCGCGTCGGCGAACCGACGGCTGTCCTCGTCGCGCCAGGTGGTGATCTGGCAGGCGCGTGACAGAGAGGTGAGCATGGGTGACGGGGCGCCGAAGGGGTCGCGCACGCCCAGACCGGTCGTGATGGCAGCGCCTCCACGGAGGCGAATCAGGCCGACAAGGAGCCGGTCGACCCGATTGATCCGTAAACGCCGCTTGTTGAGCTGAATTTCGCCGGCATTCGACACGAAGGCCGCCCGTCCGAGGAGCGCGTGCCGAAAAGCGGCGAGCTGCCAATCCCGGCGATTCGCGTAGGTCACGTCGTCGTCGCGGAGACCCAGTGCGTTGACGTAGGCCGGCGAGGCCGTGCCGATCAGGACATGTCGGCGACGACCGGGAGCCAGTCCCGCGAGCATTGCGCGGCGTAGGGCCGGGTCGCCTACATTGTCGTCCTGACCGTGTGCTGCGACGAAGATGTCAGAATTTTTCACAGAGGATCCGTCTCTTCGAGCCGTGGAGGGCGGGGTCGTTAGCCATTACGTCGACCGCCGATGGCGCGTCGGCCGAAATCGATGAGTTGCGAGGCATCCGCCCGTACGCGGGGGAAGAACAGGAATGCCAGCGCCGCCCAGACGAGGGCGGCGACGCCGCCCAGGACCACGACGAGCAGGGGAACGCCCCCCGCGCCCTCGACGAGGAGACGCACGCCGAAGGCGGCTGCCGCCATCGGAACCGCGACGAGACCAAGCGCGCGCAGGGCGTCGACGTAGAGCACACCGAGGTGCAGCTTCGTCACACGGCGCACCCATGCGAGGGAGGCGATCCAGAACAGGGCGTAGCCGAGCGAGACGGCCACGGCCACACCCAGGGGCCCGAACGGCACGCCGCAGGCGATGACGCCCACCAGCAGGGGCTGGGCGACGAGGTAGAAACGCAGCTGAGCGGTCGCGAGCCCCTGTGACATATAGACCCAGTACGCCACCTGCACGAGAGAACGGAAGATGCCGCTCACCGCGAGGATGCTGAGGATGGGGCCGGCGGGTGCCCACTGCTCGCCGAGTACGGCGATCACAAGCGGCGTTCCAAGGGCGAAAAGGAGCGCGAAGATCGATGACGTGACGTAGAGTGCGACCAGTTGCGCACGTCGAAGATACGAGACGAAGCGGTCTTGTTCTTCGGCGATCCGGGCAAGGACTGGAACTGCGACCCGCGACATGGGCGTGTTGATCTGTGTGAGCGGCAACACGACGAGGTTGTACGCGCGGTCGTAGTAACCGAGTGACGTCGAGCCCCACACCTTCCCGATGAGCAGACTGTCGATGTTCCTCGTCAGGTAGGAGATGATCTGAGTCCCGGCGAAGCTCGCTCCGAACGAAATCAGGCCATCCATCGGCACGCGCCTCGGCAGCCCTGGTCGCCACCGTGTCAGGGCGAACGAGAAGATCAACGTTCCGGCGGCCACGATCAACTGCTGCGCCACGAGGGCCCAGAAATTGGCGTACACGGCCGCGATCGCAATCGCGCCGCCGATGCCGAGCGCGTAGGGGAGCAGGTCAGCGATCGCGAGCGCAACGAATCGGAGGTCTCGGTTGATGTGCACCTTGAACTGCGTCGACAAGCCACCGAGAACGAAGGTCACCGAGAGTGCCTGAGTGATGATGGCGACGTCCGGCTGATTGTAGAAGGCTGCCAGCGGGTAGGACGCGGCGAAGAAAAGCACTCCGAGCGTGAAGCCCACGGCTGAGTTGATCCAGAACAGGTTGGATTGCTGCGCTTGACTGAGTGACTTCGCCTGCAGGGCGGCCATCGAAAGGCCGAAGTCTCGGAAGATCTCGCCCACACCGACCACGGCCACCACCATGGCGACGAGTCCATAGTCGGTCGGGTTCAACAACCGCGCAAGCACGATCGTCGATCCCAGCATCAAGACGACCTTGACGAACTGGGACGCGATCGTGATTCCCCCACCGCGTGCAGCGGCGGATGCTAGCGAACTCAAGAGGCTCCCTCGAAGCGGCGTGTGAGGCGGTCAGATGCCGTCGGTGGTGGGATGAGGTCAGTCATGTCGCCGGACACCTCGTCGCACCAGACGGCTGATCAAGACCAAGGGCTCAACCAGGTAGCGCTTCGCGAGCCGCCGCGGCGAGTGCGCGAGCCGGAACAACCACTCCAATCCGATTCGGCCCATCCACCTCGGCGCGAGGCGCTGCGTGCCGGCGAAGTAGTCGAAGCATCCGCCGACATTCGCGATCACCGCGCCAGGAGCGATCAACTCGAGATGATCGAGGATCCACTTCTCCTGCCTCGGCATTCCGAGCCCTACGAGGACGAGATCGGCTCCCGCGAGGGTATCGGTCAACACGTCGGGTCCGGTGCTCTCGGCTGCGCGGGAGAAGCGGTAACCGTCGAAGTGGTGCCACCGGATGCTGCGGGTGTGGGTCTTGACGTGCCGCGCCATCTTTTCGGCGGTTTCGGGCGTTCCACCTACCGCGACGACGGTGATTGCCGGGTCGCGCGCCAGCAGCTCGGCCAGCCAGTCGGTGCTGCCGATCCGCTCCCGGGTCGTCGGCCAGCCGGACTTCGGAGAGCTCATCTTCGCGAGCAGGAGGATAGGCCATCCATCGATCAGGATGACGTCGCTCCTCGCGGTCAGCTCGCGCACAGGACCAGGCTCGAGTGTCAGGTGCAGGGCGTGAAGATTCAGGTTGCCGAGGATGCTCGGGCGTGAGGACGTCCGCGCGGGTCCGAGGATCCAGTCGCAGGTCTGCGTCGCGTCAAGCGGGGTGGCATGCCCCAGATCCCACGGCAGTGCGACGGTTCTCACGCTGGACCACGCCTTTTTTCAGCCACCCGCTTCAGGAGGGGCTGAACCCGCGCGGTCCAGCTGTGGGCGACGCGCACGCGTTCTTGATCGCGTACCGCCGTCTCCAGGAGATGCGGCAGACTCTCGGAAGCCACAGCCAACGCGCGGTCGAGGTCGTCGTCGGCTTCATCGAAGACCTCGACCGCGTAGCCTTGCGCGTTCAGGCGCTCCGTCGCGTCGTGTCGCGAGGCCAAGACAGGGCGGCCCGCTGCGAGGTATTCCCACAGCTTGAGCGGTGAGAAGTACACCCCCTCGGAGCTCCCGTGGCCGGCATAGCAGATGTCGACGGTGGTCAGAAAGCCCGGAACCTCATCGGGATGAACCCGTCCGAGGAAGGTCACCCGCTCTTCGAGGTCGAGCTGGCGGACGAGCTGCTTGAGGGCGTCGTATTCGGGCCCTTCGCCGGCGATCCGGACGTTCCACTGGGTCTCGCTGCGGTGCACGGCGTGGAGCAGGCGGTCCACGCGTTGCCAGGGGTACAGGGTCCCGAGGAAGCCGATCGTGGGCGTCCCGTGCGGTTCCGCCGAGGCGTCGCCGTGCCTCGTCGTGTCGACGCCGTTCTCGACCACGAGGATGCGATCCAGGGGTACGTGGTAGAGGTTGTGGATCGCGACCTTGAGCTGGTCGGTCACGGCCACGATCAGGTCGGCCCGCCGCAAGGTCCGGCGCTCGAAGAACGTCGCGACCTGCCGACTTGAGGTGGCGCGACGGTCCGACGTGGATTCGATCGCGAGGAGCGCATTCACCTCGAGCACCCAGGTTGCGCCCTTGCGCTGCGCAACGCGACCGAGCTCCTGCATAAGCGCGTAGCGCTCGTAGGCCATGGCGGGCGCGGGGGAGGCGCGGCGGAGCAGGCGCCACAGCGTCAAAATCGAACGTGCCCGATACGTCAGACGTCCGAGGTCGGCCGCGAGCAACCGCACCGGCGATGCCGTCATTCGGGCCTCGCTGCCGGAGCCGTGGAACGACTGGGGGACGTTGTCGCCGACGACGAAGGCGCGGACCAGGGATCCGCTTTCGCGCAGAGCCGAGATGACTCCGAGAATGTGCGAGCGCGGCCCCAGGCTCTCGGTGGTGGCCTTGGTGGACAGGCGCGGGGCGCCAGAAAGGTACAACACGGGGGTGACAGCAGAGCGGGCGACGTTCGAGGGCGAGCTCGTCGGTTCAGTCAAGATGTCTCTCTCTCAGAATGAAATGAGTGCCGCATCCACCCCGCATCCTTGGGGTAAGCGGAAAGACGCCTCAACGTATCAGGGCAATGCTACAGGGCGATGTCGCGCATCTAACGGACGCCTAGGGGCCGTCGAGATTTCACCTTCTCTGAACGACGGCGAAGTTTTTTCAGCGCTCCCGTGGAGAAAAGTGTGATGAAAAGGAAGAGCGGAACCACCTCGGTGTAGGCGTACGAGGGTACGAGATACATGACGAATCCCGCCGCTACTGCCGTCAGCGCGATGGCGAAAGTGCCCGCGGCGACCGAACTACCGAGTGCCGCACCGTGCTTGTACGAACGCACCAGCACCTTCCAGAGCACTACGACGAGAGCGACGAGACCGACGAGGCCGAAATCCACAGCCGTCTGAATGTAGGTCTCGTGGAAGTGCGGAACGTCCCAGCTACGGAATTCGGGAATCGACCACGCGACCGCGGCCGCTTCCGGGGTCTCGAAGTATGCGCCGTAGCCCCATCCGAAGATGGGCCGTTCCGCCCACGTCCGGATTCCCCAGTCCCACAAGACTGTGCGACCGGTGAGGGTGGCGTCGCGGGAGAGTAGTCCGAGCACGTCCGACCACGTCCAGGCCATGAGCAACCCGCCGGCTGTGGCGGTGACAACGAGCGATGCGATCCATGCGCGGGTTCGCATGCCGCGGTCGAGCGCGCGTCGCGTGAGCAAGTAAATGGCGACCGCGAAGGGCAGCAGGACCAACGCGGTCGACGAGCTTGACAGCATGACGACGGCGAGCAGGCAGATGATCCCGAGGACTCGCCCAAGCCCTCGACGGGACGTGGCCAGAATGGCGACGATTCCGGTCGCCGCGTAGTAGCCGGCGACGATCTTGTGCGGGAACAGCCCCTTGAAAGGGGAGGTTCCCAGGAGGTTCGATCGGTTGGCCGCGTCGACGTAGATGGCGACGTCTGCGCGCAGCACGTACAAAATCAGACCGATGACCGACAGCGTGACGGTCACCCGCGCGATGAGGATCAGGACCCCGCGCATGTTCATGTCCACCGACATCAGATACGCGACGCACAAGACCCCGACGAGGGTCGATCCGTACTGCAGTGAGATTTGGGGCGCGACCGACCAGGACGGCGAGATCATGATGTACGCGCTGAACGCGATGACTACGAACAAGGCCGCCGGATGTGCTCGGACCGCGGCGAGGACCATCAAGACGGCGATGGCGTTGATTGCCAACCAGGTCCAGGTGAGAGCGCTGTCGGATGGCGCGCCCAGGTACCGCGCGGGGAACGAAACGAGGGTGGGTGCCATCATCAGGAGCGCCACGTAAACGGCGTAGAACGCGACGCGCAACTGCCGTCCCGTGCTCTTCGGCGGCTCCGCTTGAATGGATTCCACGGGCGCCGCCGGAGCATTCTTCACAGATGCGCGGGTGTAGCCACTCGTCTCGCTCGATGTCCCCACGCGTGGATCCTACCCCGGCCGGATTCCGGGGGTGTTTCCAGACTGATCTCGCCGTCGCAATCAGCTCACGCCGACCGAGCCTGCTCTCGCCATTTCTCGCCGAGGAATATCAGGCTGATGCTGCCTCCGGCGTTCGGTAGGAATGCGCCCCGAATCTGCATGTCCGCGCCGTCGGAGATGCCCCCCGCGCTGTCGCTGTCGAACATCAGCGTGACGGAACGGCCCGGGCGGCTGTCCGAAATCTTCGTCACCTTCACCTGTCCGGACACACGAATGACGTCGCCCCACGGGGGAAGAGTGATCGTAGCGGCGGCCGGCACGACGGGAACGTCATCATCGCCGAGATCGCTGTTGGACACGCGCAGGAGCGCCGACTCCGTCTTGATGGAGCTGCCGCTGAGATGCTCTTCAGCGCGGAACATCGCCCCGGTGATGCTCGATCGACCTCGCGACCCTGTTTCGACATACGCGTACGTCTGACTCATGGTCTGGCCGCGGCGGGGGATCTCGGGCGTGGTCGAATTCTCGGGTACCCACACGGCGGAGAGTTCGTTGGTGTCGTCCCAGGCGCTACATCCCGTGATCGTCCAGGCGTCACCGCCGTCGTTGTGGATGGCCGCCGCTGAGACGGCGTCATCGGATGCCGCGTCACCCACGTTGTTGCGGCCGTTGCGCGTGAAGGTCGATCCCACCACAGTGAGGTGGCGGGTGCCTTCGCCGATCAGCCCGGCGCCCCCGTTCTCCCAAATGCGGCATCCGCTGATCACGGTCCCATCGCCGCCGCCGGACTCGAAGTGGAACCCGTCGCCCAGGTTCTTCTCGGCCTGGCACCCGCTGAAGATGTGTGTTCGCGAGGTGACCCGGAAGCCGTGCTGGTCTCCGTCGTCTCCCGCACGTGTTCCCGACTGCCACACGTGCACGTTCGACATGTTTTGAGAGGACGACTGGAGGAAGACTCCAGACAACCCAGAGCGGCCTACGTCCACGTTCGACCACAGCCCGTCCGTTGACCCCGTTTCGTCCTTCCCTGCCGGGCCGTGAACGCGGATGCCGTACGACACGGAGTCTCTGATGATGAGGTTCTCGAGCATGTGGGCTAGCGAGCGACCCTTCTTTCCAATGGCCAGCCCCGCGCCCGGTGCGCGATCGATGTTGCAGTTGCTGACGCGGTTGTATCCCGCATTCAGGACGAGAAGATCGTTGCCTGCGGCGGAGCCTCCCCCGTCCAGTTGCAGATCTTCGACCGCAGCGAAGGTCGCATCGAGGGAGATCAACGCGTCGGTGCTGGTCTCCGAGGCCGACAACGAGATCTGCGATGATCGCGGACCGTCGCCGCGGATGATCATGGGATGGCCGGCCGGAACCGTCAGTGTTCCTGCCTTGACTCGGTAGGTTCCCCGTGGGAAGTAAATCGTCGCGGGTTGGCCTTTGGACTGCGCGACCTTCATGGCGTCTCGCACGGCGGACGAGTCGTCCGCCGAGCCGTCGCCTCGGGCGCCATGATCTCGCACATTGATCAAGATGTTCGAAGGCGCGGACGGCGTCGACTCGGACCGCCACGAACCGCGGGTGGCTGCAACGGCTCCCGCCGTGGCGACTCCTGTCATCAGGATCAGGTCACGCCGGCTCGGCGATAGCGATTCATTGTCCACGCTCGGACCCTAGTCTCATCGGAGCGACCCGGTTGCCCGGCATGCGACGCTCTGCGGCAATTCAGAGCCGATGAATACAGGCGGGAAATCTGGGCGGCTGTCTCCGCGCCCATCCACTCACCGCGAAGGCGAACGTAGGGATTTGGTTCCGTTCAGGAAGAGGCGGCCATTCGCGCCGCCGTCGCAAGAAAGGACGCCACCCGCCCCGCGGCGGGTGCCAACTCGTTGAAAGAGCGCTGGTAGGTCTCCTCGGACCGCCGATAGGGGTCGACGATGTCGAACTCGTCGGGACTTGTTGGCGGGGAAACGGTGCCTCGCAAAGCGGATGCGAGCGCAACCGCAGCGCGCATGCCGTCGGATGGACTCGTCGCCCCGGCATTGCGGATCGCGTCGGGCAGGGAGGGCTCGACGACGTCGGCAATGCGGGCGAGTTCGCGCAGAGTAAACGAACGCCGCATCGCGCCCGGGAAAGATTCCACGGCGATTCTTCGATGTTCCCTTGCCATCGCGACGATCAGATCGGCTTCGCGCAGCATTTCTGGGTCGAACTGGCGAGCACGGTGTGCTGATGCATCGATTCCGACGCTGGCCGCGAGTCTCTGCGCGGGTTCGGGGACGCCGCCGCCCACCAACGCTCCCGTCCCTGCGCTGGCGACGACCACTTCCGGGAACGGCTCGAGTGCGGATGCGAGGAGGAGTTCCGCCACGGGGGATCGACAAATGTTTCCCGTGCAGACGGACAGGATCGAGAAAGTCACGTCTCCTCCGTCTTCGACCGCCGGGCGCGACGCTCGCCCCGCCCTGAAGGGGATACCGACTCCTCCTGGACGCTGTACGAGTAAGCGCCGTATCCGTAGCTGTCAGGACCCTTTGCCGGCAGCATCGTCACAATCACACCGAACAGGCGGCTGCCGATCGCGTTGAGCTTCTCGACCGCAGCGGTCAATTGCGGCTTCTTGGTCGTTCCGGATGCCGCCACCATCAGCACGCCGCTGGTGAAGCGTGACACGACGGCTGCGTCCGTCACGAGAAGCAGGGGTGGGGCATCGACGAGCACGTAGTCGAATGCCTCCGCGAGCGCCTCCAAAGTGCGCTGCATCGCCTGGCTGCCGAGGAGTTCCGATGGGTTGGGGGGCGTCCGACCGGAAGGGAGGACGAAGAGTCTGCCCGTGCCCCAAGGCTGCAGCACGTCGACGAGTTCCGCGCGGCCGATCAGCACGTCGGTCAGGCCGACGCCTCCCTCGATGCCCATGTAGTCCGCAACGCGCGGCAGGCGAAGGTCTCCGTCAACGAGTGCCACCCGGGCGCCCGTCTCGGCCAAAGCGATTGCGAGATTAGCGGTAGTCGTCGACTTTCCCTCGCCGGGTCCGGCGCTGGAGACGACGAACGAGCGCGACGCGCCATCGACGTCGATGAACTGCAGGTTGGTTCGCAGGCTGCGGAATGATTCGGCACGGGGGTTGCGCGGATCGGCGTGCACGATGAGCGGACGTTTCTTGGCGTCGGGATCCAATGCGATTCCGCCGAGCACGGGCGAGTCCGTCGCTGCCTCAATGTCGTGCAGCGAGTGGATCCGCGTGTCAAGGATTGATCGCAGAACAGCGAATCCGAGGCCGAGGCCGAGGCCGAGAATGATGCCGAGCACGATGTTGACCGCGGTGTGGGGCGCCGCAGGAGAGGTCGGCACCAGTGCCGGTTCGATCGTCTCGACCTTTACGAGGCTCGCCGCGTTGCCATCCGGCTTCTCGAGCTGATTGACGACGACGTTGGCGAAATTTGTGCCCACGGAATTGGCTATGGAGGCAGCCATCTCGGCGTTCGGATTTGAGGCCTTGATGGAGATGATCACCGAATTCGTCGGCGAAGAGGCGTCGATGGTCTTTGCGAGCTGTTGCGCGCTTTCGTTCAGGTTGAGATCGTCGATGACGCGATCGAGCACCAGTGCACTGTCGACCACGTCGACGAAACTGACCACAGCCTGACGGGCGAAATTGGTTCCCTGCGCGAGTTCGCTGACTCCGGAGCTCTCCGAGCGCACGGAAACATACAGCTGAGTGCTCGCCTCGTACGTCGGCGTCTGCAGGAGGGAATAACCGTAGGCGCCCGCGCCGCCGAGAACTGTCAGCGCCAGAATGAGGATCCAATTGCGATGCAGGATCCGGAGATAGTCGCGCAGTTCCAAGCCTCGTCCATTCGCCTGTCGTCTCTGGAGTGGGTGCCCGGCTGATCCGCGAGATTTCTCCGGCTATTGTTGCCCGAGATAATCCGCGCCGTACTCGGCGCCCCCTCGACTACCCTACGACATTCGCAGAACGGCGCCGGAGATGCGCCGGGGAGACGCCATGAACGATCTCAAAAAGCTCGTCGGATCCTCGACCGAATCAGATGACCAGGCACGGTCGGCGGCGCCGGCTCCGACGGACGTTGCCGCTTTGCGTGACCTGGTTGGCGCCTCGGCTGTTATCTCGGTCGACGCGCGAGTCGCATCGGAATCGACCCAATTGCGGGCCCTCGTCGGAGAGGGCGTGTCAGCCTCCGCGTCCTCACATTCGCAGAATCTCGCCGACCTGACCGGTGGATCGGCGCCGGAGCCGACAGCCGACTCGCGGAAGGCGCTCTCGGAGCTCGTCGGCGGTTCCCGCCCCGCCTCCACTCCTGACTCTCGCGCGGCACTGGCAGCACTCGTCGGCGCCGGCGGTAAGTCCGCCGAAGACGCCGGGTGGCAGGCACCCGAACTGGCGCAGGTCGGCAAGAGGCCCTTGTTCGGGGGACGACGCAAGGCCGGCGCGGTCAATTACCTGAGCGTGGCTGCTGCCGTGGTCGCCGTGCTCGCCATCGTTGGCACGGCATCTTTCGCCGTTGTGCAACGCGCGACGGCGAACCCCGCTGACGACGCGATGGTCAGCCTGCGCGAGCGCGAGGCCGAGCTCGCGAACGACACGAAGGTGCTTCAGACCGCCGCCGACCTCTACGACGCGTCTGTGACGGAGGCTGCGTCGCTGGCCCAGGCGAGCGAGTCCGTTTTCGTCGCCCTGCAGGGCCGCGTCGACGGAGCTGCCCTGGGAGCGGCCGAGTCGGCTCGGGGCACGCTGCTGCAGGCATCTGCTACGGCCGCGCCCGTCTCCATTCCCGATTATCAGCGTGCGTCGATCGATGAGAAGTCGCTCGCCGACGTCGGCAAGGCGATCGACGGCGTTCGTCTCGCCCGCGAGTCGCTGCCCACCTTGATCACCGACGCACGCGATGCCCGGTCGCAGATCACCGCGGCGGTGTCGGCCTTCAGATCGGAGCTCACGGCGCTCGGATCCGCAATCAGGTCCGAGGCCGACAAGCTGGTCGTCGAGAACGATTCCGCGACACAGAGCTTCCGCGCGGCGGTCACCGATGCGGCGGGACGGGTGACGGCAGCCCAGCAGGCCGGTGGAGACGGGCTTGCAGAGATGCCCGTCTACGCCGCGGCCGTGGACGCTCTGCGCGCCGAGAATCAGCGCGTCCTGGGGCTCGAGGAGGCAGAGCGCGAGCGGACACCCACGCAGCAGCCGAGCCGCAATCCCGGCTCGGGGGGATCGAATACGGGAGGCGGATCGACGAACCCGTCACCCGCGCCCTCTCCGTCGCCGGCGGAGTCCACGCCCCCGACGAATCCCACCGATCCGCCCGCCGAAACCCCGACGGATCCGCCGACGACGGAGCCGGGTCTCCCGCCGATCGTCATCGACCCCCCGGCCACCGGTGACGGTACGGGGACCAGCTCGTGACCGGGGACTCGAGCTCGCGTCGCGACCGTTCCCGTCGCTCCGACGTCGACGAAGCACCCACGCCCTCGCGGCGCACCAAGCTCGCCGCCGCCATCACCGGCTGGACCCTCGGCGCGTTCGGCTTCGCCGTCTTCGGCGCGGCAGCCGTCGCCCTCGCATTCGCCCACCAGGCGGGTGTCGTCCGAACCGACCTCCTCGGGGCTCAGGCGAAGCTCTCCTTCGTCCCGCAGATCGTCGCCAACCGTGACATCGCGGGTCTGAACCAGGTTTCGGGTGAGGTGCTCGAGCAGACGAATCGGGCGGACGCCAATTCATCAGGACCGCTGTGGGACCTGGCATCCTCCCTTCCCCTGGTCAAAGACAACACCGAGGCGGTGCAGAGCCTCACCGCCATGACGCGCGAGCTCACCGCGCGCGCGCTCCCGCCCACGGTCGCGCTGCTGTCTGCCTCGGACTTCTCGTCGCTGGCCGTCGAGGGCGGCGGCATCAACCTCGAGCCGTTCCGCGCGGCCGAGGGCGCTCTACCCGAGATCACCGCGGCCTTCACCGACGCCAAGGTGGTCACCGACGGCATCGACCGCAAGAACCTCCTGCCGATCGTCACCGAACCGCTCGACCAGGTCGCGCAGATCGTCGATCAGGCCGCCCCCTCCCTCACCCTCGTGCAGAAGTACCTGCCGTCGCTACTCGCGGCGGCGGGCGCCGACGGCCCCAAGACGTACCTGGTGGTCTTCCAGAACAACGCGGAGATCCGCGCCACGGGAGGAAACCCCGCCGCATCGAGCGTCATGGTCGTCGACAACGGACGCATCCAGCTCAAGGAGCAGTCCGACTCGATGGCGTTCTACGCCGCGGGTCAGGCCGGCCGGTCAGCGCTCGACCTGCCTGAAAGCACTCTCGCGCTCTACCCCGACACGTTCACGCGGTACTCGCAGGACTTCACGTTCTCACCCGACTTCCCGACCACGGCGCGCCTGTTCGAATCGCTCTGGAAGCGCACCGACGGGTCGCAGTTCGACGGTGTGATCTCGATCGACCCGGTCGTGCTGTCGCACATGCTCGAGGTTCTCGGGCCCGTCGATCTGCCGACCGGTGAGCAGATCACCTCCGAGAACGCGGTGCAGCTCGTGCTCAGTGACGCCTACCAGCGCTACGGTGACGCCGGCGACAACGGGCGATCGTCCGACGAGTTCTTCGCGGCCGTCTCGTCGACCGTCTTCTCGCGCCTCGCCGCGGGACAGTGGAACCCGATCGCGATGTTCGATCAGCTCACCCGCAGCGCGCAGGAGCAGCGCATCAACCTCTGGTTCACCGACGAGCAGGCGCAGGCGCTCGTGACCGAGGTCGGTCTGGACGGCGGCCTGCGAGCCGATAACGCCGCCTCGACGCAGCTGGGCATCTACCTGAACGATTTCTCGGTCGGCAAGCTGGAGTACCACCTCTCCACCGAGGTCTTCGCCTCGTGCAACGCGGCCGATCGCACCGTGAACGTCAGCATGAACATGCGCAACGGCATCACGGATGACATCACGAACGCCTACACGCTGGGCTTCCGCAACAGCTCTTACGGCCTGCCGCCGCGCACGATGATGCTGGACACGCTCTTCTTCGCGCCCCCCGGCGCGACGATCACGGCGATGGATCCCGGGCAGGGCGACATCCCGTCGCTGTCGCGCAGCGGTAACGAGAACGGCAACACCGGTGAAAGCCGGATGGTCACGCTCGGTCAGAACGAGTCGCGCACCGTCTCGTACACCGTGCAGCTGCCCAGTGGCCCCCTCGGTCCGCTCGATCTGCGGCACACGCCGACCGCCAACGACACCCCGGTGACGATCGACTCCTCGTGCGATCCGTTCCTGGCGGGCTTCTCGAGCTGACATTTCACGGCCCTCGCACGAGGCGCCCAGGCGCGAATCGCGACCGACAGGCCGAATCCAACCCGTACGAGAGCGGTGAATGCGTGTAATGGACATGCACCGCCTCGGTCTCTGCGCAAACCGACTGCACCTTTACGCAATCTTGACAAGACCTTGACATTCCTCTGAGGCGCCGTTGCGTTCGTACGGTTTCGATGGGGCGTGCGTCGACGTGCGAATCGACGTCGGTGGCCGCGCGGGGCGCGCAGCGCCGTTGTCTCGCGGGGGGTGTCATCGATGGTCATCGCGCTCGTCGACGCCCCTATCGAGGCCGCATTCGGCAGCGTCCGTATCCGTGCGACGCTGGGTGCCCGGCCCACGGTGGCGGCGCCCGCATTCTCGGCCGGCGAGGTGGCGGTGATCGTCGCCCTCGAACGACCCCCCTCCTCCAGGGGAGTGGTGACGGAGAAGGGGCCGTGCGCCGCCCTGCTCGTCTCGGATGAGGCGACCGCGATCCTGCCGTCGGCGAAGTGCCATCTCATCGTGACCCTCCCCGCACAAGTGCTCAGCGGGATCGGGATCGAGGCGCCGTTCTCCCAGGTCGTCGATACGCATTCGGCGCTGTTCTGGCCCTTCCTGACGTTCGCATGGACCTGCGTGACGACGCGGGACAAACAGACCGGACTCTCGCTCTACTTCATGGAGCGTCTGCTGCAGGAGATGGTGGTGGGAGTCGTCGTCGCGTCTCTGCGCACGCGGAGCGAGAAGGCGGGGGTGGACCTCTATGCCGCGGCGCTGTCGGTGATCACCGCGCGGATCGGTGATCCCGAGCTGACCGCGGCCTCCGTCGCCGCGGAACTGAACATCTCTCTGCGCACCCTGCAGCGGAACTTCTCCGTCCGGGGGACGACGATGGACCGGAGCATCCGGGCAGCCCGGGTACGCCACGCGATGACCCTGCTGAAGGACCCCGCCTACTCCTCGCTGTCCGTCGAGCGCATCGCCCACGCGTGCGGACTCGCCAACGGGTCATCCCTCGCCCGCGCCTTCGCCGCAGAGGGGCAGGCGTCGCCGACGCGCGTGCGTTCACCGCGTCGCGCCTCTGTCGTTCGCGCGCAACGCGTCATGTCTCATACCTGACGCGCCGGGTTTACCGCTTCACCCTGGGTATCACCCGTCCGGATCAGCACGATCACCCCTGTAGCGCCCTTTCCCCACCCGACCGGGGAGGGCATCCACTTCACTCCAGGGGGGGCACATGAGCACCGAGAACTCCGAGACCGCCACCGGCTCCGTCAGCCGCCGCGCCGTCATCAAGACCGCCGCGTGGGCCGCGCCCGTCATCGCCGTGGCCGTCGCCGCGCCGCTGGCCTCCGCCAGCCCGGCCAGCGCGAACATCCAGGCGTTGGTCGGAGGCAACATCGTTGCCAACTACTCGAACAGCACGTTCTCGGGTCAGTTCCAGAACGCCGGTATCCAGCTCAGCAACGTCATCGGGTCGTACTCGACGGGCAACCTCAAGGCCACGTACCGCGTCACGGGCACTAACATCACAGGCCAGATCACCAAGGAAGACGGCTCCCTGTTCACGGTCGGCGAGACCATCACCAGCGGCGGCACCGTCTGGACCGTGGCCGCCGTCAGCGGAACCAACCGTCGAGTCGACTTCACCGGTCAGCCCGTCACGGTCTCCGGATCCAGTGGATCTCCGGCACAGGTGTCCATCTTCGCCCCCCGCGCGAAGTACGCCGGAACCTTCGACCCTGCCGAGATCTCCGAGGACACTCCGCTGTCGGCTGCCGTATCGGTCAGCGCGACGGCAGTCAACAACGGCGTCTCCGTGACCAACGTCTCGAGCACCCCCTAAATACTCGTCCAAGAGAGAATGCCCGGCGTCGTCGACGTCGGGCATTCTCTGTTGCCGAGAGCAGGAGCAAGCCGCCCTTCCATCGAGGTCTACACCCCGTCAGAATGGCACCCACATCGCTCGGCCGATCCGGGTGATCGACAGACGAAGGGGGAACGCCATGGGCGTCGACGACATCATCAACAAGGGCAAGAAGCTGCTCGACGAGAACCGCGACAAGATCGAAGAGGCTCTCAAGAGCGAGAAGGCCGAAGAGGTCAGCGACAAGATCCTCGACGGTGCGGCCGAAGCGATCAAGAAGGTCGTTCCCGCCGAGCAGCACGCCAAGGTCGACGAGGTCCGGGCGAACGTCGACAAGAACATCGGCAACGCCTGATCGCGTCTCACGTCGGCGCCGTCCCCGCACCGGGGCGGCGCCGACGTCGTGTGAGCCGCGGGCAGCGGGCGCTCACCGCGTGAGTCCGGCGCGAGGGCTCGCGGTCAATCCAGGGGGCCGAAAGCGCGGTCGAGGGGCCAGACGATCGCCCGCACCTCGCCGATCACGTCACCGCGCGTCACGAACCGTGCGCAGTCCGTGGATGCCGGGGCACCCCGGCATCCGATGATCGAATCCGCCGAGTTCGCGCGGTTGTCGCCCATCACGAGGTACTGGCCCACCGGCACGCTGATCGGACCGAAGCATCGCGCCGACGCGGGAACGGTGTCGCAGTCGAGTTGCCCGGCCACGAACGGCAGATCGTTGCGGACGTACCCCTCGTCGAGCGCGACGCCGTCGACCTCGACCTGTCCCTGGGCGCTGCAGCACTGCACCGTGGAACCCGGCGGCCCGACCACGCGCTTCACGAGAGCGTCGAGGTTGCTCGGGCCGAAGCCGACGAGGTCGCCGACCCATCCCACGGCCGTCCGCAGCGCTCCGCGCGGCGCGGCATCCGTCGCCCACGTGTCGGGGCGGGAGAAGACCACCACGTCTCCCTGAGCAGGGTCGGACGCGACGAGGGAGATGCGGTCGGCGAGGATGCGGTCGCCGGTCTCGAGCGTGGGCGACATCGACTCCGAGGGCACCTGGAACGGCTTGACCAAGAACAGTTGCACGAGGGCCAGCACCACGAACGCGGCGACGATGTGCGTCACGGGCGATCGACGCACCCGTCGCCATCCGCGCGGACGCGGCGCCGGGGGAGAGGTCGGGGTCATCGCGTCGCCTCGATGAACCCGCGCGTGCGTAGCTCTTCGAGGGTCGACCGGATCGCCTCCGCCGCGTTCCCCTCCGCCGGCTCGCCGAACTCCGCCGAGGCCGCCTCGACGATCGCCTCCTCCGAGGCCCCCGCGAGACACATCGTCCAGACGAGTCGGCCCAGCTGCTCGAGAGCGGTGACCACGCCGTCGCAGAGAATGCACGCCCGTCCGTCGACGAGGATCGCATCGTCGTAGGCGGTGGCTCGCCACGGCCCCGCGGAGTCCGCACGGTGGGGAATCGTCCACGTCGCGGCGCGCGGCGGCGGAGCATCGAACATCTGCTGTACGAGGGCCGGGAGCTCGGTGGCATCCCGGTAGATCAGACGAGTGGGGGCGCCGATCGCGTCGAATAGCTTCGCCAGCCGCTGCAGGGGGGCGGGCATCTCCGGCAGATAGCTGATCTGCGGGGTCATCTCGCAGACGGCGTCGATGAGGTCGATGACCTCGAGGCCGACCGTCGTGGAGTCCGGTCGACGATCGATGAGGGTGAGCGCGACGAGCCGCAGCGGGGCATCCGGCAGCCCGTGCAGCCCGGCGGTGCTCGGCGCGATCTGTTCCTTGTGGACCAGCCCCTCGGTGATGACCGAGAGCGGTTTGCGGTACGGGCTCACCGAGAGGTCGTCGGCGACGGCGACGGTCTCGTCGCTCACGTAGCCGAAGTGCTTTCCCAGATGACGGGATGCCGTGGTCTTGCCGCGACCAGAGGGCCCCACCAGTGCGATCGTCCGTCCATCCGCGGCGGCCACCCCGGCCGCGTGCAGGAGCAGTCGTGTGCCGCGGAGGGCGTTGAGGGCCTCCAGGGTGACGAGGGTGGAGAGATTGGAGAGGCCGCCCTCGGGGTCGAGGAACGCGTTGGGGGGCAGCTCGAGCACGCGGCGCTCGCTCGCGGCCTCGGACCCGACGCGGCAGTCCTTCCAGGCCTCGCGGATACGCGTGCGCACCTCATCGGGCAGGGGAGCGTCGCTGCGCACCTCGACGACGACGCCCATCGCGTCGACGGTGCAGATGCTCGCGGGTGCGGACCCCTCGTCAGCAGGACTCATCCGTGCCTTCCTGCCCGGCCGGAGACGTTCGATGCTCGATGCGGGTGCCCCCCAGGCGCGACCATCCTATGGCTGGTGTCCGCCGCGATCGGGCCCGTTCGGGTGGCGATCCTGAGCATCGGCCGCACGCGACACGCCCGGGTTTGCGACACGTGCCGGGGGTCCGTAGACTAGTCCAGTTCCACATTCCGGCGTGCGCTGTGCGCGCGCCAGGATCACTGTCAGGGCAGTGCACAGGCGGCGCGAGAGCGCAGGGTCCTGGGCCGCGGGCAGCAGAACACCACACCGAACCCCTCATCCTTCACGGGATTCGCACGCGTGCGTGCGCGGGGCGGGCCGGATGCCATGGCGTCCGGTTTGACAGCTGAACAGCGGTGCAGCATCTCTCGCGAGAGCGAGGGGAAGTGCCAGGGTGCGTCAGCACCACCGTGCGTCCAATGCCCCAGGTCGGGTAAGACGCGAGAAAGAGAGAGAGCAGACAATGGCGGGACAGAAGATCCGCATTCGCCTGAAGTCGTACGACCACGCCGGGCTGGACTCGTCGGCGCGCAAGATCGTCGACACCGTGACCCGTGCCGGCGCCACCGTGGTGGGCCCGGTTCCCCTTCCGACCGAGAAGAACGTCGTGTGCGTCATCCGGTCGCCCCACAAGTACAAGGACAGCCGCGAGCACTTCGAGATGCGCACCCACAAGCGCCTCATCGACATCATCGACCCGACGCCCAAGGCCGTCGACTCGCTGATGCGTCTCGACCTCCCGGCCGATGTCAACATCGAGATCAAGCTCTGAGGTTCGACATGGCTGACATCAACTCCAAGATCTCCAAGGGCCTCCTCGGCACCAAGCTCGGCATGACCCAGGTGTGGGACGAGAACGGCAAGCTCGTTCCCGTCACCGTCATCGAGGTCGCTCCGAACGTCGTGACCCAGCTGCGCTCGCTCGAGAAGGACGGCTACAACGCCGTTCAGATCGGCTACGGCCAGATCGACCCCCGCAAGGTGAACAAGCCCCTCACGGCTCACTTCGACGCCGCCGGTGTCACCCCGCGCCGCCACCTCACCGAGGTGCGCACCGCGGACGCCGCCGACTACGCGCTGGGCCAGGAGCTCACCGTCGACGGTCTCTTCGAGGCCGGCCAGCTGGTCGACGTCGTCGGCACCAGCAAGGGCAAGGGCACCGCGGGTGTCATGAAGCGTCACAACTTCAAGGGTGTCTCCGCATCTCACGGTGCGCACCGCAACCACCGCAAGCCCGGTTCGATCGGCGCCTCGTCGACCCCGAGCCGCGTCTTCAAGGGCATGCGCATGGCCGGCCGTATGGGTGGCGAGCGCGTGACCGTCCTCAACCTCACGGTGCACGCCGTCGACGCCGAGAAGGGTCTGATGCTCGTCAAGGGCGCCGTCCCCGGTGCTCGTGGCCGCATCGTCTACGTCCGCAACGCAGTGAAGGGTGCCTGATCATGGCTGACTCGACTCTCGCGCTCGACGTCGTGAAGGCCGACGGCAAGAAGGCAGGCTCCGTGGAGCTGCCCGCCGCCATCTTCGACGTCAAGACGAACATCCCGCTCATCCACCAGGTCGTCGTGGCGCAGCGCGCCGCGGCTCGCCAGGGCACGCACTCGACCAAGCGTCGTGGCGAGGTCTCGGGTGCCGGTCGCAAGCCCTTCAAGCAGAAGGGCACGGGTAACGCCCGTCAGGGCTCGATCCGCGCGCCGCACATGACCGGTGGTGGCATCGTCCACGGCCCGAAGCCGCGCGACTACGGCCAGCGCACCCCCAAGAAGATGATCGCCGCCGCCCTCCTGGGTGCGCTCAGCGACCGCGCTCGGGGTCAGCGTTTGCACGTCGTCGACGGGTTCGGCATCGAGGGCGCGCCCTCGACCAAGACCGCCGCGACCGTCCTGAACACGCTCGGCGCCGTCAAGAACGTCCTCGTGGTCATCGACCGCGACGACGAGCTGACCGTCAAGAGCGTGCGCAACCTCGCGTACGTCCACGTGCTGTCCTTCGGCCAGCTGAACGCTTACGACGTGCTCGTCTCCGACGACATCGTCTTCACCAAGGCCGCCTACGACGCGTTCGTCGCGTCGAAGACCGGCGCCACCGAGGAGGTCTCGGCATGACCGCCGTCAACAAGGACCCGCGCGACATCATCCTGAAGCCGGTCGTCTCCGAGAAGAGCTACTCGCTCATCGACGAGGGCAAGTACACCTTCCTGGTGGACCCCCGTGCGTCGAAGACCGAGATCAAGCTCGCGATCGAGAAGATCTTCAGCGTCAAGGTCGCCTCGGTCAACACGATCAACCGCGTGGGCAAGGCCCGTCGCACCCGCTTCGGCATCGGCAAGCGCAAGGACACCAAGCGCGCCATCGTCTCGCTGAAGTCGGGCACCATCGACATCTTCACGTCTGTCGGCTGACGGTCGGGATAGAGGACAAGAACAATGGCTATTCGCAAGTACAAGCCCACGACCCCCGGTCGCCGCGGCTCGTCGGTGGCCGACTTCGCCGAGATCACCCGATCGACGCCCGAGAAGTCGCTGCTGCGCCCGCTGTCGAAGACCGGTGGCCGCAACAACCAGGGCCGCATCACCACGCGTCACATCGGTGGTGGCCACAAGCGTCAGTACCGTCTGATCGACTTCCGTCGTAACGACAAGGACGGCATCGACGCCAAGGTCGCTCACATCGAGTACGACCCCAACCGCACCGCGCGCATCGCGCTGCTGCACTACGCGGACGGCGAGAAGCGTTACATCCTCGCCCCCGCGAAGCTGTCGCAGGGTGACGTCGTCGAGTCCGGCGCCGGCGCCGACATCAAGCCCGGCAACAACCTGCCGCTGCGCAACATCCCCACCGGTACCGTGATCCACGCGATCGAGCTGCGTCCCGGTGGCGGCGCGAAGATGGCCCGTTCGGCCGGCGCATCCGTGCGTCTGGTCGCGAAGGACGGCCCCTACGCGCAGCTGCGTCTGCCCTCCGGCGAGATCCGCAACGTCGACGTCCGCTGCCGCGCGACGATCGGCGAGGTCGGCAACGCCGAGCAGTCGAACATCAACTGGGGCAAGGCCGGCCGCATGCGCTGGAAGGGCGTCCGCCCGACCGTGCGTGGTGTCGCCATGAACCCGGTCGACCACCCGCACGGTGGTGGTGAGGGTAAGACCTCCGGTGGTCGTCACCCCGTTTCGCCGTGGGGTAAGGCCGAAGGCCGCACCCGCCACGCGAACAAGGAAAGCGACAAGCTGATCGTCCGCCGTCGCACCGCCGGCAAGAAGCGCAAGTAGGAGTAGAGGAAGATGCCTCGCAGCCTTAAGAAGGGCCCCTTCGTCGACGAGCACCTGCTTCGCAAGGTCGTCTCGCAGAACGAAGCCGGTTCCAAGAACGTCATCAAGACCTGGTCGCGCCGTTCGATGATCATCCCCGCCATGCTGGGACACACCATCGCCGTGCACGACGGTCGCAAGCACATCCCCGTGTTCGTGACCGAGACCATGGTCGGCCACAAGCTGGGCGAGTTCTCGCCCACCCGCACCTTCCGCGGCCACGTGAAGGACGACAAGAAGGGCCGTCGCCGCTAAGGCGACCGAGGAGGAGAGAGAAATGGTGGAGTCCATCGCACGTGTGCGACACATCCGCGTGACCCCTCAGAAGGCTCGTCGCGTCGTCGCGCTCATCAAGGGGAAGCAGGCCGAAGAGGCCCTCGCGATCCTGAAGTTCGCGCCGCAGGGCGCGAGCGAGCCGATCTACAAGCTCGTCGCCTCGGCCATCGCGAACGCTCGCGTCACCGCCGACAAGACGAACGAATACCTGGATGACGCCGACCTGTACGTGAAGAACGCGTACGTCGACGAGGGCACGACGCTCAAGCGTTTCCAGCCCCGCGCTCAGGGTCGCGCCTTCCAGATCAAGAAGCGCACGAGCCACATCACGGTCGTGCTCGCGACGCCCGAGACCGCTGAGGCGGCCCCGGCTCGCGCCAACAAGAAGGCGAGCAAGTAATGGGACAGAAGGTCAACCCGTACGGCTTCCGCCTCGGCATCACCACCGACCACGTGTCGCGGTGGTTCTCGGACTCGACGAAGCCCGGTCAGCGTTACGCCGACTACCTCGCCGAGGACATCAAGATCCGTCGCCTGCTGACCACCTCGCTCGACCGCGCCGGTGTCAGCAACATCGAGATCGAGCGCACGCGTGACCGCGTCCGCGTCGACATCCACACCGCCCGTCCGGGCATCGTGATCGGTCGCCGCGGCGCCGAGGCCGAGCGCATCCGCGCCGACCTCGAGAAGCTCACCGGCAAGCAGATCCAGCTGAACATCCTCGAGGTCAAGAACCCCGAGGCCGACGCTCAGCTCGTCGCGCAGGGTGTCGCCGAGCAGCTCTCTGCTCGCGTGGCGTTCCGTCGCGCGATGCGCAAGGGTCTGCAGGGTGCGCAGCGTGCCGGCGCCAAGGGTGTCCGCATCCAGGTGTCGGGCCGCCTCGGCGGCGCCGAGATGAGCCGCTCCGAGTTCTACCGCGAAGGCCGTGTGCCCCTGCACACCCTGCGCGCGAACATCGACTACGGCTTCTACGAGGCCAAGACGACCTTCGGCCGCATCGGCGTGAAGGTCTGGATCTACAAGGGCGACCTCACCAACAAGGAGCTCGCCCGCGAGCAGGCCAACGCGCCCAAGTCGCGCGGTCGTGACGACCGCGGTGGCGACCGTCGTCGTGGCCCGCGCAACGAGGCCCCCGTGGCAGAAGGAGCGTCGGCGTAATGCTCATCCCCCGCAAGGTCAAGTACCGCAAGCAGCACCACCCCGGTCGCTCGGGTCAGGCCACCGGTGGCACCACGGTGTCGTTCGGTGAGTTCGGCATCCAGGCTCTGACCCCCGCTTACGTGACCAACCGTCAGATCGAGTCCGCTCGTATCGCCATGACGCGTCACATCAAGCGTGGTGGAAAGGTGTGGATCAACATCTACCCCGACCGTCCGCTCACCAAGAAGCCGGCCGAAACCCGCATGGGTTCCGGTAAGGGATCCCCCGAGTGGTGGGTTGCCAACGTCAAGCCGGGCCGCGTCCTCTTCGAGGTCGCGGGTGTCAACGAGGAACTCGCTCGTGAAGCACTCACCCGTGCCATCCACAAGCTGCCGCTGAAGGCACGCATCATCAAGCGCGAGGAGGGCGACGCGTAATGGCGATCGGCACCAAGCAGCTCGCTCCGAGCGAGCTCGACACGTTCGAAGACCAGCGCCTCGTCGAGGAGCTGCGCAAGGCCAAGGAAGAGCTGTTCAACCTGCGCTTCCAGTCGGCCACCGGCCAGCTCGAGAGCCACGGTCGCATCCGTGCAGTCAAGCGCGACATCGCGCGTCTGTACACGGTGATCCGTGAGCGCGAGCTCGGCATCCGCGCCACCCCGGCTCCGGTCGAGGCTCCGGCGAAGGCGAAGAAGAGCAAGGCGAAGAAGGCGGATGCCGCTGACGACGCCGCAAAGGAAGAGGCGGAGTAATGGCTACCGCGAAGAAGGCCGAGGCGCAGGTCGCCGGTCACGAGCACGCCGAGAACGACGTTCGCGACGAGAACGCCCGCGGGTACCGCAAGGCGCGTCGTGGCTACGTCGTCAGCGACAAGATGGACAAGACGATCGTCGTCGAGGTCGAGGACCGCGTGAAGCACCCGCTCTACGGCAAGGTCATCCGCCGCACCTCCAAGGTCAAGGCGCACGACGAGACCAACTCGGCGGGCATCGGCGACCTGGTCGTCATCAACGAGACCCGTCCGCTCAGCGCCACCAAGCGCTGGCGCCTGGTCGAGATCCTCGAGAAGGCCAAGTAAGCCTCGCGGCTTGCTTGGAACCCAAGGAGTAAAAAGTGATTCAGAACGAATCCCGGCTGAAGGTCGCCGACAACACCGGCGCCAAGGAGCTGCTCACCATCCGCGTGCTCGGCGGCTCCAACCGTCGCTACGCCGGCCTGGGTGACGTCATCGTCGCCACGGTCAAGGACGCGATCCCGGGTGGAAACGTCAAGAAGGGCGACGTGGTCAAGGCCGTCGTCGTCCGTGTCGTGAAGCAGACCCGCCGTCCCGACGGCTCGTACATCAAGTTCGACGAGAACGCCGCCGTGATCCTGAAGAACGACGGGGAGCCCCGCGGCACCCGCATCTTCGGACCGGTCGGTCGTGAGCTTCGTGACAAGAAGTTCATGAAGATCGTCTCGCTCGCCCCGGAGGTCATCTGATCATGGCGAAAATCAAGAAGGGCGACCTGGTTCAGGTCATCTCGGGCGCCAAGCCCGAGCGCGGCGGCGACCGCGGTAAGCAGGGCAAGGTCCTCGAGGTCCTGTCCGAGCAGAACCGCGTCATCGTCGAGGGCGTGAACTACGTCACCAAGCACAACCGCGTGGGCCAGTCCCAGCGCGGCACCAAGACCGGTGGCATCGAGACGTTCGAGGCCCCGATCCACATCTCCAACGTCGCGCTCGTCGACCCCTCGACCAAGAAGCCGACCCGTGTCGGCCACCGTGTCGAGGAGCAGGTGAAGGACGGCGTCAAGCGCACCGTCCGTGTGCGCTACGCGAAGAAGTCAGGCAAGGACCTCTGAACATGAGCACCGTGACTGCCGCGGAGACTGGCAAGATCCAGCCCCGCCTCAAGCAGAAGTACAACGCCGAGATCAAGAAGGCGCTGCAGGACGAGTTCGGCTACGAGAACGTCATGCAGATCCCCGGCCTGGTCAAGGTCGTCGTGAACACCGGTGTCGGCGAGGCCGCTCGCGACAGCAAGGTGATCGATGGTGCGGTCGACGACCTCACCAAGATCACCGGTCAGAAGCCCGTCGTCACCAAGGCCCGCAAGTCCATCGCGCAGTTCAAGCTGCGTGAGGGCCAGGCCATCGGCGCGCACGTCACCCTCCGCGGCGACCGTGCGTGGGAGTTCATCGACCGCCTCGTCAACCTCGCCCTGCCCCGCATCCGCGACTTCCGCGGTCTGTCGGCCAAGCAGTTCGACGGCAACGGCAACTACACCTTCGGTCTCCAGGAGCAGTCCGTGTTCCACGAGATCGATCAGGACCGCATCGACCGCGTGCGTGGTTTCGACATCACCATCGTCACCACCGCCAAGACCGACGACGAAGGCCGCTCGCTGCTCCGCCAGCTCGGCTTCCCCTTCCAGTCGGCCGACCAGCAGGCCTGACGCCTCGGGCCCCCGGGGTTTCCGGGGGCCCGTCATCGAAGGTCGGCTGTCGCGTAACGGCAGCCGAAACCTCATGAAAGAAAGAAGCAACACATGACGATGACAGACCCGGTCGCAGACATGCTGACCCGTCTGCGCAACGCGAACTCGGCGCACCACGACTCCGTGTCGATGCCGAGCTCGAAGCTCAAGACCAACATCGCCGCCATCCTCAAGCAGGAGGGTTACATCGCCGACTGGAGCGTCGAAGACGCGCGCGTCGGCCAGACCCTCAACATGACGCTGAAGTACGGCCCGAACCGCGAGCGGTCGATCGCCGGCATCAAGCGCGTCTCGAAGCCCGGCCTCCGCGTGTACGCGAAGTCGACCGAGGTCCCCACGGTCCTCGGCGGGCTCGGCGTCGCCATCCTGTCCACCTCCTCCGGTCTCCTCACCGACCGTCAGGCCGAGCAGAAGGGCGTCGGCGGGGAAGTCCTCGCCTACGTGTGGTGATCTGACATGTCGCGTATTGGACGTCTTCCCATCGACATCCCCGCCGGTGTCACCGTCTCGGTGAACGGCCGGGAGGTCAACGTCAAGGGCCCGAAGGGCGAGCTCGCGCTCACCATCGCACAGCCCCTCGAGGTGTCGGTCGAGGAGAACCAGGTTCTCGTCACCCGCCCCGACGACGAGCGCGAGTCGCGGTCGCTCCACGGCCTGACCCGCACGCTCATCAACAACAACATCATCGGTGTCACCCAGGGCTACACCAAGGGCCTCGAGGTCGTCGGAACGGGTTACCGCGTGGCGCAGAAGGGCAGCTCGATCGAGTTCGCCCTGGGCTTCTCGCACCCCGTGCTCATCGACCCGCCCGCCGGCATCACCCTCACGGTCGAAGGCAACAACAAGGTCACCGTGAGTGGCATCGACAAGCAGGCCGTCGGCGAGGCCGCCGCCAACATCCGCAAGATCCGCAAGCCCGAGCCCTACAAGGGCAAGGGTGTGCGGTACGCGGGCGAGGTCGTGCGTCGCAAGGCCGGAAAGAGTGGTAAGTGACCATGGCTGTCAAGACAAAGTCTGTCGCTCGTGCTCGTCGTCACGCGCGCCTTCGCAAGAAGGTCGTCGGCACCGAGCTGCGCCCCCGTCTCGTCGTGACGCGCTCCGCGCGCCACGTGTTCGTCCAGGTCGTGGACGACAGCAAGGGCCACACCGTGGCCTCCGCCTCGACCCTCGAAACCGACCTGCGCGGCTTCGACGGTGACAAGACCGCCAAGGCCCGCAAGGTCGGCGAGCTCGTCGCCGAGCGTGCCAAGGCCGTGGGCGTCTCCGACGTCGTGTTCGACCGTGGCGGCAACCGCTACGCCGGCCGCGTCGCCGCGATCGCCGACGGAGCTCGCGAAGGAGGGCTGAACCTGTGAGTGACAACAAGGAGACCGAAGTGACCGAGCAGACTGCACCGGCAGAGGGTGCGGCTGCGGCCACGGCCCCCGCCGAGCGCGAGCGCGAGCCCCGTCGCGGTGGTCGCGAGCGCAACACCAACCAGCGCGACCGTGGTTCGCGCGACCGCAACGAGAGCCAGTTCCTCGAGCGCGTCGTGACGATCAACCGCGTGTCGAAGGTCGTCAAGGGCGGTCGTCGCTTCAGCTTCACGGCGCTCGTCGTCGTGGGTGACGGCAACGGCGTCGTGGGCGTCGGTTACGGCAAGGCCCGCGAAGTCCCCCTCGCCATCTCGAAGGGTGTCGAAGAGGCCAAGCGCAACTTCTTCCGCGTCCCGCGCTCGGGCTCGACCATCCCGCACCCCGTCCAGGGTGAGGCCGCCGCCGGTGTGGTGCTCCTGCGCCCCGCCGCCGCCGGTACCGGTGTTATCGCCGGTGGTCCCGTCCGCGCCGTCCTCGAGTGCGCCGGCATCCACGATGTCCTCTCGAAGTCGCTCGGTTCGTCGAACACGATCAACATCGTGCACGCGACCGTCGAGGCTCTGAAGTCGCTCGAAGAGCCCCGCGCCGTGGCCGCTCGCCGTGGCCTGGAGTTCGACCAGGTCGCCCCGGCCCGCCTCGTGCGCGCCGAGGCCGCCGCTCAGAAGGTAGGTGCCTGATGGCCGAGCGTCTGAAGGTCACGCAGATCAAGTCCAAGGTGAGCGAGAAGCAGAACCAGCGTGACACGCTGCGTTCGCTCGGTCTCAAGCGGATCGGCGACTCGGTCGTCCGTCCCGACGACGCGCAGACGCGCGGATACGTCAAGACCGTCGCCCACCTCGTCAAGGTTGAGGAGATCGACTAATGGCTGCCAAGAAGGACGAGACCGCCACGGTCGACGCCCCGAAGAAGGCAACGGCCGGTAAGACGGCCGCCAAGAAGGAAGCCCCCGCGGCGCGCCCCGGCGTGCTCAAGGTCCACCACCTGCGTCCCGTCCCGGGTGCTCGCACCGCCAAGACCCGTGTCGGTCGCGGTGAGGGCTCGAAGGGTAAGACGGCCGGTCGCGGTACCAAGGGAACCAAGGCCCGTTACCAGGTCAAGGTCGGCTTCGAGGGTGGGCAGATGCCGCTGCACATGCGCACCCCGAAGCTCCGCGGCTTCAAGAACCCGTTCCGCGTCGAGTACCAGGTCGTGAACCTGGAGAAGCTCGCCGAGCTCTACCCGCAGGGTGGCGACGTGACCGTCGCCGACCTCGTGGCCAAGGGCGCCGTCCGCAAGAACGAGAAGGTCAAGGTGCTCGGCACCGGCGACATCTCGGTCGCGCTGACCGTTTCGGTCGACAAGGTCTCCGGCTCCGCTGAGCAGAAGATCGTCGCCGCAGGCGGCTCCGTCAACTGACGCCCGACCCCGGAGGGGCCGGCGGCCTTACGGCCGTCGGCCCCTTCTGGGTTAGTCTGATTTGGTGTGCGCCCCGTCGCGCGCCGAGATCGTTCTGGAGGATTCTCCCTTGTTCAGCGCCATCGCGCGGGTTTTCCGCACGCCCGACCTGAGGCGGAAGATCGCCTTCACGCTGGGCATCATCGCCATCTACCGGCTGGGTGCCCACGTGCCGACGCCCTTCGTCGACTTCCCCAACGTCCAGCAGTGTCTGAACCAGTCGGGCGGCACCGAGGGTCTGCTCTCCCTCGTCAACCTGTTCTCCGGCGGCGCGCTGCTGCAGCTGTCGATCTTCGCGCTCGGCGTGATGCCCTACATCACGGCCACCATCATCGTGCAGCTGCTGCGCGTGGTGATCCCCCACTTCGAGACCCTGTACAAAGAGGGCCAGGCCGGTCAGGCCAAGCTCACCCAGTACACCCGCTACCTGACGATCGCGTTGGCGCTGCTGCAGTCGACCACCCTCGTCACCGTGGCCCGCTCGGGCCAGCTCTTCGGCTCCGCCGGCGTGCCCGAGTGCCAGCAGCTGCTGACCAACGACATCTGGTGGGCGCAGCTGCTCATGATCATCACCATGACCGCCGGTACCGGCCTGGTCATGTGGTTCGCCGAGCTCGTCACCGAGCGCGGTGTCGGCAACGGCATGTCGATCCTCATCTTCACCTCGATCGCCGCCACCTTCCCCGGCGCGATGATCTCGATCCTCAACGCCCGCGGTGTCGAGGTCTTCCTCCTCGTGCTCGCGGTGAGCATCGTCATCGTGGCGCTCGTCGTCTTCGTCGAGCAGTCCCAGCGCCGCATCCCGGTGCAGTACGCCAAGCGCATGGTGGGTCGTCGTACCTACGGTGGTACGAACACGTACATCCCCATCAAGGTCAACATGGCCGGTGTCGTCCCCGTCATCTTCGCCTCGTCGCTGCTGTACATCCCCGCGCTCATCGCGCAGTTCAACCAGCCGCAGGCGGGCCAGGAGCCGGCGCCGTGGGTGACGTGGATCTCGCAGTACCTCACGCGCGGTGACCACCCGCTCTACATGCTGATCTACTTCCTCCTGATCATCGGGTTCGCCTACTTCTACGTCGCCATCACGTTCAACCCCGTCGACGTCGCCGACAACATGAAGAAGTACGGCGGGTTCATCCCCGGCATCCGTGCGGGTCGCCCCACGGCGGAGTACCTGGACTACGTCCTGACCCGCATCACGCTGCCGGGCTCGATCTACCTCGGCCTCATCGCCCTGCTGCCCCTCGTGGCGCTCGCGACGGTCGGTGCCAACCAGAACTTCCCCTTCGGCGGGGCCTCGATCCTCATCATCGTGGGCGTCGGTCTCGAGACGGTGAAGCAGATCGACGCGCAACTCCAGCAGCGTCACTACGAAGGGCTGCTGCGATGACCGCGCGTCTTCTGATCGTCGGACCTCAGGGATCCGGAAAAGGAACGCAGGGCGTCCGTGTCGGCGAAGCCCTCGGCATCCCCGTCGTCTCGACGGGCGACGTCTTCCGTGCCAACGTCAAGGACGGCACCGAGCTCGGCCTCCAGGTGAAGTCGATCATCGACGCGGGGGACCTCGTACCCGATGAGCTCACGAGCGCGGTCGTGCGCGACCGTCTCGCCCAGCCGGACGCCGCGGAGGGCTTCCTCCTCGACGGGTACCCGCGCAACCTCGCGCAGGTGATGCACCTGGACGAGTTCCTCGAGGGTCGCGACGAGTCGCTCGACGCCGTCATCGCCCTCGTCGTGCCGCGTGAGGAGTCGCTGTCGCGGCTCACCGCCCGGGCCGCGGAGCAGGGCCGTGCCGACGACACCGAAGAGGCCATCGCCACCCGTCTGGGCATCTACGAGCGCGAGACCGCGCCGATCCTCGAGGTGTACGGCACCCGCGGGATCGTCGACGAGATCGACGGCGTCGGCAGCCTCGACGAGGTCACCGCGCGCATCTACGCGGCGCTCGACGCCCGCGGCATCTCGGCTCGTTGACGTGGGACTGCGTTCCTCGATCTACAAGAAGCCGGCGCAGCTGCGATCGATGATCGAGCCGGGCCTGATCACGGCCGACGCTCTCGCGGCGGTCCGCCGGCTCATCGAGCCCGGCGTCACCACGCTGCAGCTCGATGCGGAAGCCGCCCGTCTGATCGGGGAGCGCGGCGCGAAGTCGAACTTCCAGATGGTGCGCGGCTATCGGCACACCATCTGCGCCTCGGTCAACGAGCAGGTGGTGCACGGCATCCCGAACGATCGTCCGCTCCAGGCGGGAGACATCCTCTCCATCGACGCCGGAGCGGAGTTCCAGGGGTGGAACGGCGACTCGGCGTTCACCGTCATCGTGCCCGGTGACGCGCCGGAAGAGCTGGTCGCGCCTCGTCGCCGACTCTCGGAGGTGACGGAGGGCTCGCTGTGGGCGGGTATCGCCGCACTGAGCCGTGCGTCGCACCTCGGTGAGGTCGGGGCTGCGATCCAGGGCTACATCGACGAGCACGCGCCTGCGGGCGGTTACGGCATCCTGCGCGACTACGTCGGGCACGGGATCGGCCGCAAGATGCACGAGTCGCCGAGCATCTTCAACTACGCCGTCGCCGACCGCGGTCCGGAGGTCCGTCCGGGCCTGGCGGTCGCGATCGAGCCGATGGTCGTCATCGGCGATCAGGAGACCCTGGTCGAGGACGACGGGTGGACCGTCTCCACCGTCGACGGCACCGAGGGCTCCCACTGGGAACATAGCGTCGCCGTGCATGATGGGGGCATCTGGGTCCTCACCGCTCACGACGGCGGTGCCGAGAAGCTGGCGCCGTTCGGTGTGGTGCCGAAGGAGATCGATTGATGATGATGGCCGCGGTGCGCAAGTCCACGAACTGGTTCGCGATCGGCATCACGGCGGCGGTCGTCGTGGTCGTGCTGATCGTGGGCGGTGTGGTCTGGTTCGCCAACAGCCAGGCGACCTCGCCCGGGACGCTTCCGCAGTCCTCCTCGGTGAACACCGACACCGGTGCGATCGCGGTGGGGACGGGGGAGAAGACGGTCGACACCTACGTCGACTTCATGTGCCCCGTCTGCAACTCGTTCGAGCAGGCCTACGGTCCCACGCTGCAGCAGCTCGTGGACGACGGGACGATCACCTTGAACATCCACCCGATCGCGATCCTCGACCGCCTCTCGCAGGGCACGCAGTACTCCACCCGCTCGGCGAACGCCGCGTACTGCGTTGCCGTGGACGACCCGGCCAACGTCTCCGCCTTCGTGAAGGAGATGTACGCGCAGCAGCCCAAGGAGAACACCTCGGGCCTCGATGACGCGACCCTCGCCTCGATCGCGACGACAGCCGGAGCCTCGGATGCCGTGGCATCCTGCATCTCCGACGGGACGTACACGAAGTTCGTCACCGCGATGACGCAGAAGACTCCGGTGCAGCCCGGCCAGAGCGGGGTCGCGACCCCGACGATCGCGGTGAACGGCACCGTTCTGTCGAACCAGAACGACCTGACCGGAGACCCGCAGAAGGACATCGTCGCCCGTCTCGACGGCTGACGCGGCGCCCCGCGAGTTGCCGGGGCGGGTATTACCACGTATGCTTGATCTTTGGTGCGTTGCGCCTTCCTTGGCGTGTCGAAGCACCGAATCCCCATCCACCGCAGACCGGCCGGTCTGCAACTGAGCGTGAGCGAGTTTATGGCGAAGAAAGACGGTGTCATCGAGATCGAGGGCACGGTGTCCGAGGCACTGCCCAACGCGATGTTCCGTGTCGAACTGACGAACGGTCACAAGGTGCTCGCCACCATTTCGGGCAAGATGCGGCAGAACTACATCCGCATCATCCCGGAGGACCGCGTCGTCGTCGAGCTGAGCCCCTACGACCTCACCCGCGGTCGTATCGTCTACCGCTACCGCTGAGCCCGGCCGAGAAGTAACGAGCCGCATCCGCGGATTCGAAGACAGCGAAACAGGAACATCATGAAGGTCAACCCCTCCGTCAAGCCCATCTGCGATCACTGCAAGGTGATCCGCCGCCACGGGCGCGTGATGGTGATCTGCAAGAGCAACCCGCGCCACAAGCAGCGCCAGGGCTGAGCTCCTCCGAGCTCTCGACTCTTTCCAACTGAATACACACCGGCAGGATCAGATCCCGTCCGCGACAGCGGGCGGGGGACACCTCGGGGCGGAGGCCCGAGCACCGATCCTGCTCCACACCTCCACGACACTCTGAGGAGAGCCGCATGGCACGTCTCGCCGGCGTCGACATCCCGCGCGACAAGCGCGTGGTGATCGCACTTACTTACATCTACGGCGTGGGTCGCACCCGCTCCGTCGAGATCCTGAACGCCACTGGCATCAGCCAGGAGATCCGCGTCAAGGACCTCACCGACGACCAGCTGGTCGCACTGCGCGACCACATCGAAGGCACCTACAAGGTGGAGGGTGACCTCCGTCGCGAGGTCGCCGCCGACATCCGCCGCAAGGTCGAGATCGGTTCCTACGAGGGCCTGCGCCACCGCCGCGGCCTCCCGGTGCGCGGTCAGCGCACGAAGACGAACGCGCGTACCCGCAAGGGCCCCAAGCGCACCGTCGCCGGCAAGAAGAAGGCGCGCTAAGCCGCGGGCTGAGCGTCAGGATTCAGGAGAACGCACATGGCACAGGCCAAGTCCGCCGCGCGCAAGCCGCGCCGCAAAGAGAAGAAGAACATCGCCGTGGGTCAGGCCCACATCAAGTCGACGTTCAACAACACCATCGTTTCGATCACCGACCCCTCGGGTGCCGTCATCAGCTGGGCCTCGTCCGGCGGTGTCGGGTTCAAGGGCTCGCGCAAGTCGACGCCGTACGCCGCAGGCATGGCCGCGGAGTCGGCCGCTCGCCAGGCGCAGGAGCACGGCGTCAAGAAGGTCGACGTCTTCGTGAAGGGTCCGGGTTCGGGTCGTGAGACCGCGATCCGCTCGCTGACCGCTGCGGGTCTCGAGGTCGGTTCGATCCAGGACGTGACGCCGCAGGCCCACAACGGCTGCCGTCCGCCCAAGCGTCGCCGCGTCTGACGCGTTCGTTCCCGGGGAGTGCTCGTCGCTCCCCGGGAATGCCGCGCTCACGCGCGATTCAGACTTCCGGATGCCGAGGCCCGCGGTCGTGGGCCCCTCGGCATCCCGCGAGTACAACTCAACACCTCACCCCATTACACGTGTCATATAGCGGGCACGTGATCGAAAGGAACACATAGTGCTCATCGCACAGCGTCCCACTCTGACCGAGGAGAAGATCGGGGAGTTCCGCAGCCGTTTCGTCATCGAGCCGCTGGAGCCCGGTTTCGGTTACACGATCGGCAACGCGCTGCGTCGCAGCCTCTTGTCGTCGATCCCCGGCGCGGCCGTCACGAGCATCCGCATCGACGGCGTCCTGCACGAGTTCAGCACCATCCCGGGCGTGAAGGAAGACGTCACCGAGATCATCCTGAACATCAAGCAGCTGGTCGTCTCGAGCGAGCGCGACGAGCCCATCACGGCGTACCTGCGCAAGACCGGCGCCGGCGAGGTCACCGCGGCCGACATCTCCGCTCCGGCGGGTGTCGAGGTGCACAACCCCGAGCTGGTCATCGCGACGCTCAACGACACGGCGAAGTTCGAGCTCGAGCTCACCATCGAGCGTGGCCGTGGCTACGTCTCGGCGACCCAGAACCGCAACGAGTACGCCGAGGCCGGTCAGATCCCGATCGACTCGATCTACTCGCCGGTCCTGAAGGTCAGCTACCGCGTCGACGCCACCCGTGCCGGCGAGCGTACCGACTTCGACAAGCTCGTCCTCGACGTCGAGTCCAAGGCCTCCATCGCCCCGCGCGATGCCGTCGCCTCGGCCGGCCGCACCCTCACCGAGCTGTTCGGCCTCGCCCGCGAGCTGAACGTCGAGGCCGAGGGCATCGAGATCGGCCCCGCGCCGGTCGAGACCGTCCTCTCGAACGAGCTGTCGATGCCGATCGAAGACCTCGACCTGTCGGTCCGCTCGTACAACTGCCTCAAGCGCGAGGGCATCAACACCGTTTCGGAGCTGGTCGCCCTTTCCGAGACGCAGCTGATGAACATCCGCAACTTCGGTCAGAAGTCGGTCGACGAGGTGCGCGACAAGCTCACCTCCCTCGGCCTTTCGCTGAAGGACTCGGTGCCCGGCTTCGACGGCGCCCAGTTCTACAGCGGCTACGACGAAGAGACCGTCTGACCCCGTCGGACCCGACCGAACCTTTCCCTGGAGTAACACGACATGCCCAAGCCCACGAAGGGTCCCCGCCTCGGAGGCGGCCCGGCCCACGAGCGTCTGCTTCTCGCGAACCTCGCGGCAGCTCTCTACACGCACAAGTCCATCAAGACGACCGAGACGAAGGCCAAGCGCCTGCGTCCGCTCGCCGAGCGCCTCATCACCTTCGCCAAGCGCGGCGACCTGCACGCGCGTCGTCGCGTGCTGAGCGTGATCGGCGACAAAGAGGTCGTTCACACCCTCTTCACCGAGATCGCGCCCCTGGTGGCCGAGCGTGACGGCGGCTACACCCGCATCACCAAGGTCGGCAACCGCAAGGGCGACAACGCCCCCATGGCCGTGATCGAGCTCGTCCTCGAGCCCGTCGCCAAGAAGGCGTCGACCAAGGCCGCTGCGGCTCCCGCCGCTGCCGCCCCGGCCGCTGAGGAGCCTGCTGCGGAAGAGCCCGCCGCCGAGGAGACCTCCACCGACGAGGCCGCCGACGCCGGCGCCGAGTCGCCCGAGGAAGGCGCGGCCGCCGAGGCCGCCGCCGACGACGCCGTCCAGGACGACGCCAAGGCCTGAGCCTCCCGCTCGCACGGAGCCCTCACCCTCACGGGTGGGGGCTCCGTCGTTTCGCCCTCGCCCTTCGGTGGGGGCGCCGTCGTCTCGCCCTCACCCTCTCGGGTGGGGGCTTCGTCGTTTCGCCCTCGCCCTCACGGGTGGGGACGTCGTCGTTTCCGCGGCCCTCGCGCTCGTAGGCTGGGAGGGTGCGCATACGTCTCGACATCGCCTACGACGGCACGCATTTCCGAGGGTGGGCGCGCCAGCCTCGCTTGAGGACGGTCCAGGGCGACCTCGAAGCGGCCTTGGAACGGATCATCGGAGGCTCACCGCGTCTCGTCGTGGCCGGTCGCACCGACGCGGGAGTGCACGCCTCCGGCCAGGTGGCCCACCTCGACCTGGACGCCGATCAGATCGCGCGTCTGCCGCGACGACGTCGCGACAATGACGAGGCTGACGCGGTCGCCGCGCTGGCTGGTCGCATCCGCGGTGTGCTGGGCGCGTATTCCGACGTGACGGTGCGTCGCACGTCTCTTGCGCCGGAAGGCTTCGACGCCCGGTTCTCGGCGGTGTGGCGTCGGTACACCTATCGGCTGGCCGACGCGGCGACGGGCTACGACCCGCTCGATCGCACGCGGACGACGACGGTTCGCAGCGCCCTCGACGTCGTGGCGATGGATGCCGCCGCCAACCGCCTCATCGGACTCCACGACTTCGCCGCCTACTGCAAGGCCCGGGAAGAGGCGACGACCATTCGCACCCTGCTCGAGTACGACTGGCACCGTGGCGACGACGGCGTCCTCGTGGCGAACGTGCGTGCCGACGCCTTCTGCCACAGCATGGTGCGGGCGCTCGTCGGCGCGTGCGTCGCCGTGGGGGAGGGACGGATCGAGATCGACGATGTCGTGGCCATCCGCGACGCTCGCCTGCGGATCCCCGAGACGAAGGTCCTGGCGGCCCGTGGGCTCGTGCTCGCCGAGGTCGGATATCCCGCCGACGAGCTCCTCGCGGCCCGAGCCGAGCAGACGCGGAACCGACGGGATGCCGACGACTCGGCATCCTGAATCGACCTCACCGCGCATGTGCAACCCCTCGGCAACCGCATCAGAGGGAGTCGTAGGCTGACTGCGCCATGAAGGTCATCTCGTACAACCTCAACAAGCACCGCGCGGCGGGGGAACTCGTCGCGCTCGTCGAGCAGCACGAGATCGACGTGCTCTGCCTGCAGGAATGCGACTCCACGGACATCCCTGACCGGATCGGCGGTCTGCGGTTGGCCGACGCCACGCAGCGCAACCGTCTCGGGCTCGCGCTGTACTACCGCGAGAACACGTTCCGTGCCGAGGAGGTCCGGGCGATCGCGTTGAAGAAGTCGCTGCACGATTACGTGCTGAAGCCCGCCGAGGAGCGCATGCTCGGCGTGCGGCTTCGCGACATCGACCACGGACGTGACGTCATCGTCGCTTCCTTCCATGCCGCGCCGTTGACCGCGCTCAACTCGCTCCGTCGTCACCAGATCCGGACGGCGCTGACCGAACTGCAGAACCTCGGCCCGGGGTTGCCCGCGTTGATGGTCGGCGACTACAACTACCCCGTCTTCAAGGAGAACCTCGGGCAGAAGGTTCGCGACCAGGGGTACGAACTGACGCTGAGCGACACGCGGACCTACACGCGATACCGCTTCTTCCGCGGACACTACGACTTCGCGACGTCGGTGGGGTTCGACATCGCCCACATCAAGACGCTGCCCCAGGGACAGAGCGACCATCTGCCGATCCTGATCACCGCCGAGGTCGCATCGGCCCGGACCGGCGTCCTCGACTGAGCGCGCGGGAACGACGAAGTGGGGGCCGTCCGAGGACGGCCCCCACCTCGTGGGTCGAGCAGGTCAGTCGTGGGAGGCGCGGCGGCGACGGACGACGGCACCGATGCCGACGGCGGAACCGCCGACGAGGAGGGCGGCACCCGTCAGCCACAGGCCGGCCGTGCTGCCCGCGTCGAAACCGGTGACGGCGAGACCGCCCTGCGCCGGGGCGCTCGGGGCGCCGACCGGGGTGATGGTGACGCTGGAGTGGAGGACGACGCCGCTGCGCACGCCGGTGAAGGTGAGCGTGTAGACGCCCTTGGCGTTCGCCGGGAAGTGCACCTGCGCGCGGAGGTTGCCTCCGACGGCTTTGGTTCGCAGCGAGTCGTTGGTCTCGGAAGCGATCGACGCGAGGGTGATGCCCTTCGCTGCGACGCCGGTCACCGAGATGGCGATGTCTTCGTCGCCGTCGAAGATCGGGCGGTGGGTCGTGAACGTCGCGGTGCCGTTGGGAGCGACCGTCGACGGCGTCACCGAGACCGCGGAGGGGTCGGTGTAGGCGTTGGCGGCCGTGGGGGTCAGCAACGCGGCCGCGGCGAGCGAGAGCGCCGCGACGGCCCGGATGATCGTGGTCTTCATGGTGTGCCCCATCTGCTTGGCGTGGTCGAGCCGGTGATCGAAGCGGACGGCGCCGCTCCATGGGGGAGTCTTCCGGAGGAGGCGGACGCGGTGCGGTGTGTCCCGGTGCCTTTCACGCCGGTCGCCTCCGGACTTCACCCGGAGTCCGCGACCGGTAGCGCTCATCCAGCGGACGGACACGCTCCCGCCTCCGGTTTCTCCCGCGGATCCCGCGTCGGCGTGGCGAGGACGTCGAGGTGGGGGGTCATCGGCATCCGGAGGTCGAGATCCAGGACTCCGGCGTGCCCGGGGGAGAGGCGCACGGACCACTTCACGACCGTCCGGCCGTCGTGCGTGCCGCCCGCGAAGCCCGGGGTCACGTCGCCGTCGGACGACGTGCGCCGGTCGACGACCTCGGCTCCCGGCGGAAGGTAGACGTAGACGCCGGTCAGCGCGTCACCGGGAGGGATGCCGTACTCGCCCCCGCCGGTCACGTAGGGCGGCAGCGTCGAGGGATCGGGTGCGTCGTTCCGCAGGCTCACGCGGAGGGTCGCCAAGCCGTCGGCGCACCACCCGATCGCGACGCGCGGGTGGAGATAGTAATCCATCTTCGAGCCGGTGCCGTCGTTGAGATAGACGCCGATCGTGGTGCGGGTGTCATCGGACACGGGCAGGGCGCCCTGGAGCGTGGACCCGTCCAGAACGGCCTGGTCTGCGGCATCCGCGTTCCATACCAGGAGGCGGCGTTCGGCGCCTGCTTGCGTCAGCGCCTGGATGAGAGCGGTGGAGTCACCGCGTCCCGCCGAGAGTGCGGTGAAGACCGCGGCGGAAGCGCTCTGGAAGAAAACATCCTGCTCGTGGGGGTCGGCGAAGCGGCGGTAGACCTCGTCGAGCAGCAGGGGGACGGCGTTCGCGCTGTCCATGACATCGCCCGTGGGCAGCGTGACGGGACCCGTCGCCCGCAGCAGGTACGACAACGCCACCGGATCCAGCGCGACCACCGCGTCGACCTCGTCGCCGTGCGTGCGCCGCCACATCTCCCGGGCGATCGCGGCGCCGACGGCGAAGTCGGGTACCTGGGTGGTGTTCTGCAGGTATCGGGCCGGCCGCGTGTCGAAGACGCCGCGGACATCGTCGGCGAGGGGGAGGACCGGCTCGTCGGCGAAAGCGGCGAGGTCGGCGCTGGACGCCTGGGCGACGAGCGCGAGGCGGCCGGATTCGGCGTTCACCTCGGCCACCGCACCGACCACCCCACCCAGGGAGCGCCACTCGGCGTTGTTCTGGAACAGCAGGAGTGTGGAGCGGCGGCCGTCGACGCCGAGCATTCGGGGGAGGAGAGTCGTCGTGCGCTCGAGCGCATCGGCGGCGCCGGCCGCATGATCCAGCGAGTCGACGGTCGAGGAGACGGCCGTGGCGAGTGCTCCCAGGAGCGGGGCACGGTCGATCGCGGCGATGGCGTCGGCGGCCGTCCGCAGGCGCGCGGCGGCGTCGGCGGCGGCGGGACGCGCGGCGGCGATCCGCGCCACGTCGATGGCGCCGTCCGGGGTGCGCAGAGCGCCCGGCGCCAGAACGGCGGCGGCAGCGCCGAGGGGGCGGACGGCCGTGGATGCCGCGTCGTCCACCGAGGCGGCGACGATTCTGACCGCGGCCAGCTGCGGTCCGATCCAGGGCAGGATCTCGGCCGCCCTCCAGGCGGGGTCGTCGGTGAGGCCGCGCGCGGCGGAGGTGTCGGTCGCAGCCGCTCCGAGGCGCTCGATCGCCCCGGCCGGATCGGAGACATCGGTCGTCGCGGAGTCGACCGTCGTTTGCGCCGATCGCAGGTGCTGCACGGCTGATGCGCCCCGCAGCCCGATCCAGGCGGTCCAGCCGATGCCGACGAGGAACACGGCGAGCACCACCGCCGCGAAGACGGTGGACGCACGATGCGGAGGGGCGGGAGAGGACGAGCGCTGCACGCGCACACCTTAGGCGTCCGGCGGCGGCCGCCCCTCCCCGGGCACCTACACTGAAGGGAACGATCCGGGGGAGGACGAATGGGGCTCGCAACGAGGCGCGGCAGGCTCATCGGCGTCGCGACGCTGCTGGCCACGGGTGCGATCGCTCTCGCCGGATGCGGTGCTCCTCCGTGGGCGCAGGGCGGCGGACAGCAGACGGCTGCGGCTTCGCCGACGGCCACGACGAGCGCGGCTCCGCAGCCGGTGCGCAACGACCTCTCCAGCGGCTCGACACAGCGGCCCTTGACCGCGGGCGCCGTCAGCGCCACGGTCGACTATTGGTCGACGCTGTCGATGGACCGCTGGACGCCGACGGCGTTGAAGCCCGTCAGCCTGTCGATGGTGACCACGGTGTCTCCTGACGACGGACAGAAGGTCTACCTGCAGCGGGCGACCATGACGGCCGTCCCGGGCAACGCGTCGCAGTCGTTCTCACCCCTGGCGGCGCAGAGCGACCAGACCGACGCCCCGGGATACCTGGTGCTGGCGCCGTACAGCTATTCGCAGACGTTCAATGTCGGCGAGGTGCCGGCAGAAGCGACATTCGTCACCCTGCAGTTCACCTTCGAGTTCTTGGTCCAGACCACCCCGACGTCGAACGAATTCGCCAAGCAGACGGCCAGCGACACGCTCACCGTCGCGATCGCCGGCGGTGGCGACACCGACTCCGCAGGCTGATCAGGCGCGAACGCGCTGCCAGCGATCGCCCCCCTGCCGAGTCGCTTCGTCGGCGGCGCGGTCGGCCTCGGCGATGAGGGTCGACAACTCGAAGTCGCCCGTTTCCGCGGGCACCCATCCCACGCTCGCGGAGAGCTGGATGCCGACGTACGACGAGCCGTCGAGTTCGGTGATGCGTCGCAGCACGGTGCGCACCTGCTCGCGGAGCACGGAGTCCGGTCGTGCGAGGACGACGACCACCCGGCCCCGCGTCTCGCGGCCGAGATCGGCCTCGGCGGGGAACGTGTCGGCGACGACCCTCTCGAAGTCCTCGACGAGGCGCGTCCAGGCGTTCTCGCCCGCTGCGCTGCGCAGGTGCTGGGGATCGTCGAGACGGACGGTCAGGACCGCCCACGACTCCTCACGGGCACGCGCCGCGCGTCGCAGACGATCGGACGCGGTGACGACGAAGTGGGGCCACGCGGACGCCGCCCGCCGCCCGCTGGGCGACACCGAGGTGAAGTACAGCAACGACACCGTCGCGCAGACGAGGAAGACCAGCATCGCCAGACCGTTGAGCACGCGCGGGAGGGCGAGATCGCCGATGCTCGCGGGGGCCGAGAGGCCGGAGATGAGGATGCCGGCGCCGAGGGCGACGAAGGCCGCGGAGACGACGGCGAGGGGGAGGGCCATGCGCTCGAGCCGATCAGCGGCGTGCCGCATCTCTGCGAGCGTCAGGCCGGCGAAGACCGCCGCGGCGAGGAACGCGAGTCGGAACGCGAGACCGTAGGCGCTGATGTCGACCACGGACACGAAGACCACCGCCGTGACGACGGCCTGCAGGACGCCGATCCACGGCAGCGCCGCCACGCCGCGTCGCGCGCGGAACCCCGACCAGATCAGAGCCGGTGCGCCCAGCATGAGGCCCAGACCGGCCCGACGCACCGTCTCGTCGTCCAGGATCGCACCGGTCACCGAGACCCAGGTGCTGGTCATCGCCAGGACGAAGGCCAGCGACCACAGCAGCGCGGACCGGGAGGGGCGGTGCAGGAACCCGAGACCGATGATCATGACGGTGCCGAGCGTCGCCACCGTCGCCTGCGCGAGGCCCAGGTTGGACAGGACGTCGTCGGGCATCACGCCGCGTCGACCTCGGCGCGCACGGGGAGGACGACGGTCACGGTGGTGCCGACGCCCAGTTCGCTGTCGAGGAAGAGCGAGCCTCCCTGCTCTTCGACGATGGTGCGGATGATCCCCATTCCCAGACCCGTGCCCGGGGTGGGACTGTCTCGCACGCTCTGCGCGCGGAAGTACGGGTCGAAGACGCGGGCGAGGTCGTCGGGGTGGATGCCGATCCCGGTGTCGGCGAAGCGCAGGATGACGTCGTCGGGCGACGTCTCGCCCGAGATGCGGATGGTTCCGCCGGCTGGGGTGTATTTGATGGCGTTGCTGAGGATGTTGTCGAAAGCCTGACGCAGACGGAAGGCGTCGCCGACGACCTCCGCCGAGGGGGGCAGTTCGTCGATCACGTTGACGCGACGCGCCCCGGCCGCGGGGCGGAACGACGCGAGGGACGACGCGATGATGCGGCTCGCGTCCGCGGTGGCCGGCGCGCTCTGGTCTTTGAACACGCCCCGCGAGTTGGCGAGGATCTCCGAGATGAGCGTCTGCATACGTTCTCCGGCCCCGGCGATGACCTCGAGCTGATCGCGTACCTTCGGCGACAGGCCCGGGTCGTCGAGGGCGAGATCGGCGTGTCCGATGATCGCGGTGAGCGGGTTGCGCAGCTCGTGCGAGACCGTGGCCGCGAGGCGTTCGCGTGCCCGCTCCGACTCGATCAGCGCCGTGATGTCGTGGACGATCAGGAGGGTGCTCTCCGCCTCGTCGGAGGAGATCAGGCGACGGGTCGAGACCGACAGGGCGTGCCAATCCCCGTGGGTGTCGAAGAGCCAGACCCTCTCGTCGTCGAACTGCTCGCCGCGGGCGGCGCGGGCGAACGGCCGCTCGGATTCCGGCAGGGGTTCGCCGCGGAGGTTCGCGTATTCGACGGCACCTCCGGGACGCTGGGGCTCGTCGCGCTCCACGCCGTACAGGTCGACGTAGGTGTCGTTCAGAGCGAGCACCTCGCCGTCGGCAGAGAGGCGGGCGATGCCGGTGTCGAGACCGTTGAGCATCTGCGAGACGCGGCGTTCCTGGCCGGAGACCCGCTGCAGTGTGCCCTGGAGCCGGCTCGCCTGACGGCGCAGGAGCTGCTTGAACGCTCTCGTCTGCCGGGCGGAGAGGAACGACGTGATCGCGATGAACGTCAGCGACAGCAGGACGACGATCAGGCGGAGTGCCGTGACGGGTCCGGAGGCGTTCACCGTCGCGTCGACGACGATCAGCGTGCCGACCGCGCCGAGGGCGGAGACGAGGTGGGCGAGGGCGAAGTGAGTGGCGATCCAGATGATGGGGAAGACCCAGAAGAACCCGAATCGGAGGTCGGTTCCGAAGCTCAGCAACCCGATGCCGACGATGTCTCCGAAGGGGACCGCCGCCACCGCCGAGCGGGGGAGCCGATGCCAGGGAACGACGATCGCGACCGCGGTGAGGGCGATCACCACGCCCACTCCGGACGAGAACGACCACAGCGAGAACAGGGACGGCTCGAGGGCCTGGACGAGGAGGACGGTGATGACGACGCTCGCGCCGAGCACGAGTTGGAGCAACCAGACCGAGCGCGTGCGGCTGCTGGGGCTCGCACCGTCTTCGTCCTGCGCGCCTCCGGCGACAACCGCCGGGGGGACGCTCCTCGCGGATGCCATGTCATCGAGTGTATAGAGAGTGGTGTAATGTTCAGCGCGCCATCCTGTCTCTGCTCGCCGCGCGTGAACAAGCGTCACGACGCCCGGTCAGACTCCCCCTGAGGCCTGCATCCCGCAGCGTGATGGTCGTTTATCGACCTCTGCGCGTTCTCGCGCTGATCCTCAGGAGATTCCCGTGAGCGTGACCTCTCGCCGCCGTGCGCGCGCGACCGTCGTGGCCCTCGCCCTCGCCGTTGCTCTTCCCTCGACGTTGACCGGCTGCACTCAGGTCGCCGACCTGTTCAACGCGCTGCCCGGTCAGGCGGGCGGGGCGAACGGCCAGTCCGTCGTCGTCGCCACCCCCGAGCCCGCCGTGTCGTCCTCGTCCATGCCGTTCGATTCCCAGTTCACCTACGACGGGTCGGTCTCGTTGACCTCCGAGGTGGCCGACGGTCTCGAAGTGCGGCTGGACGTCTGGGCCGACAACCCCAAGCGCACGATGGAATGGACGTCGACGAACGAGAAGCAGTTCGGGTTCGCCATCAACGTCGTCGACAAGAGGGTCGACGAGAAGGCGGTGCTCACCCAGAAGCGTCGCGTGTACCTGTCATCCGTGTCGATCTCGTCGCAGACGGCGCAGACGAACGGTCAGGTCTCGAACCCGTTCCAGTTCAGCGCCGATCCCCGCACGCTCGTGCCCTCCGACACGCTGCGCTCCGACCGCGGTCTGCTCCTGAACAGTTTCCAGGGGGGTCTGCTGGTCCCCACGACGTCCATCCGGCAGCTGCCGAACGACACCTACGGCATCACCCTCGAATTCGCGCTGAATGTGGCCGTCGAAGGCACCGCCAACACCGACTCGTCGTTCTCGCAGCAGACCGTGTACCAGTACCTCCCGATCGCGATCTTCGCCGACCAGGGCCAGGGCACTGCCGCCGACTCGACGGGCACGACCTCGGGTACCGGGCGCGCGCCCGGCTGGGGGCAGACCACCGGCTCGAACTGACGTCGGCGGCGGCCGGAGCCTCAGTCGTCGGAGAGCTCCTGCCGGGGGCGCGGACGATGGCTCTCCATGAGCAGCGACAGATCGTCGACGTCGCGGATGAGATAGTGCTCGAAAGCGAGGTCGGGGACGTCGTCGTAATCGATTCCCGGCATCCGGGCGGCGAAGGCGCGACGCACCGCCTTCTCGAGATCGGCCGTGTCGAGGAGCGCCGGAGCAACGGCGAAGACCGTGTCGCGCACCGGCATCCCGCACACGACGTCGTCGACCGCGTCGTCGAGGGCCGCCGCCACCGTGCGCAGCATCGTCTCCGCCCGTTCGGCGCTGTGAGCGGCGCGGATCAGGTCGATCTCGGGCACACGGACGATGGTGGCCCGAACCAGCGCGGATCCAGCGAGCAACTGCACGGTCCCGCGGCGCAGTGACCCCCGGTCGTGCGCCCGCGTGCCGGGCGCCGGCGCGTCGTCGAGCTGGCGTCCCAGGCGCACCACCGCGAGCGAGACGACGGCGATGGCGACGGCGCTGACGGCCGCGGTCGCCTCGGCCGACACGGGTCCGCCGCCGAGGAGCGCTCCCGGTCCGACGACGGCCACGACCACGAGCCGGGCGAGGTTGTAGGCGGCGTAGGCGCCCAGCGTCCAGGCCAGGACGCGCGCGCCGGACAGGGCGCCGAGCGGGCGGCGGGCCAGCTCGAGAGCGCTCAAGGCGCCGTAGACGGTGAGACCGGCCGTCTTCAGCAGCGTCGCGTCCTCGAGGGGGATCAGGAAGGTGAAGCCCAGCATCAGCACGGCACCGGCCGCGGTACTCACCGCTCCGATCGCGCGGCGGCGATTCAATCGGCGTGCTCCCGCCCACATGAGGCCGACGGCGACGAGATTGGTGGCGTTGCCGACCGCCGCCGCCGTGTCGCCGCCCCCGGCCGTCTCGAGGACGTTCATCGTCCCGCACAGCAGGGCCGCGATCGCCGCCACCCCGAAGTAGCGCACCATGTCCGCGCGCTGGCCGCCCCGGTCGTCGTCCGGTCGACCGTGTGTGAGGAAGAGCATGGTGAGGGCGAGGCCCGCCGCGACGATGGATGCCAGCAGCGCGAGGAAGATCACGAGGCGCGTCTCCTTCGGGATCCGCCGCAAATCTTGAGGAAATCTTGCGGGGACGGTGGTCGTGTGCAGTGGTCGCGTTGCGGTGAACCTACCAGAGTAGGACTCGGCTGATCCGCCGATACACCGACAGGAAGACACCGCCATGACCGATGCGCGAAGCTTCACCCCCACCGCCCGGGATTTCCACCTCCAGCAGGGTGAGCTGGCGGCGTCGACGTCGGCGGAGGAACACGGGTTCGCGGATGACTTCGCCGCCGTCCTCGAGCACACGTCGGTGCACCGTTCGACGATCGGGTGCGTCATCCCCGCCTACAACGAGGAGGAGTCGATCGCCGACGTGATCGAGGCCCTGCTCGCACAGACGCGCGTCCCCGATGTCATCCACGTCGTCGTCAACAACACCTCGGACGCCACGGTCAAGATCGCCTCCGAGTACAGCGGGCCGCACGAGCTGCAGACCGAACTGGGCGAGCAGTTCACCGAGGTGTTCGTGCACGACATCGGTAAGAACCCCGACAAGAAGGTCGGCGCGCTCAACTACGGGTACTCCCTCGTCGAGGGGTACGACTACCTCCTCGGCGTCGACGGCGACACCATCGCCGACTCCAAGGCGGTCGAATACCTCGAGACCGAGGCCGTGTCGGACTCGCGCATCGGGGGTATCTCGGCGATCTACACGATCGACGACAAGCCGATCAAGGGCGTCATCGCCCGCTTCCTTACCGCCGGACAGCGCACGCAGTTCGCCGCGTTCAACCTCCAGAACATGCTGCGCGGCCGCAACATGGCGGTGCTCGGCGGACAGTTCTCGATCTTCTCGACGAACGCCCTGCGCGACGCCATGAAGCAGAACCACCAGTCGACGCCCTGGGTGAAGGACTCCGAAGTGGAGGACTCGCTCCTCTCGCTGCAGATCAAGAGCGCCGGCTACCTCACCAAGATCAGCCCGTACGCACGGGCCGACGTGGGCGGCATGACGACCCTGTCGGGCTACGACGCCCAGCAGGTCAAGTGGACCTACGGCGCGATCGAGCTCATGTGGCCGGGGCAGCGCGGTGACACGAAGGGTCAGCCGTTCCACCCCAACCTGCGACTGCGCTGGTTCGAGAACTTCGGCATGTTGACCAACCTGTTCGTGCGCGTCGCGTTCCTCACGCTGCTCGCGGGGTCGCTGTCGATCGGCGCCTTCGTGTTCTCGCCCGTGTGGCTGATCCCGCCGGTGATCGCCATGCTGCTGAACCTGCGCATCGCGCGGACCATGAAGAACTGCAACCGCAGCGATGTGTTGTTCGCCGTGCTGTTCTTCCCCGCCGAGTTGTTCATGTGGATCCGCATCAGCCACTTCGTGCGTTCGTGGACCCGCTTCCTCTCACGCAAGAAGGTCGACAACTGGGCGATGCAGGCCAAGGCGGAGCGCGGTGGCGGGCTCGGCCACTGGACCCCCATGGTCGTCCTGATCGCCGTGGCCATCGCCCTCGCGGTCATCTGGGTCATGGTCGGCCCGATGGTGCAGTCCTCGATCCTGTGGATCGGCTGGCCCATCGTCGGTGTGGTCACCGTGCTGCAGACCCTCCTGATGTTCTCCAAGCTCGTTCGTCGCCAGCACGGCTTCAAGGTCTGACGAACACACGATCTGATCGCGCCCGAACGCATCAGAGACACGGATGCCTCGGCCCTGGGGAGGGTCGAGGCATCCGTTATTCGCATCCGGCTCAGGGCGCGGCGAGCAGCTCCGAGGTCAAGCGGTATCCGACGCCGCGCACGGTCTCGATGTAGCGCGGGTTGGCCGGGTTGTCGCCGAGTTTGCGGCGCAGGTTGGTCATGTGCGCCTCGATCGCCCTCTTGTCGGCCTCGCCGACGAAGTAGCTCGTGACATAGGACTCCCCGCGCAGGACAAGCGTGAGATCGGCCTTGCTGCGCACGCGGCGCTTGGACTCCATGAGGGTCGCCAGCAGGTCGAACTCGGTGCGCGTGAGCTCCAGCTCCTCGCCGCCGACGCGCACGAGGCGGCTGTCGGGGTCGAGTTGAAGGTCGCGGTGCGCGATCCACGCCCCTCCGGTGGGGGTGAGGTCGCCGGCGGCGGGACGGGGCACGAGCTCCGTCCGCGAGGCGTGAGCCTGCGCTTCCGTGCGGGGTTCCGGCCCCTGCGACGACGGCACGATCACTGCGGCGCTCGGTGCCGCGGCGGGGGCCGGGGGAGCGGATGCCTCGGGGCGGGGGTTCGGGAACGAGGGGCCGACACTGTCTTGCCGGGGCGCAGCGGGCGCGTTGGGCTCTCCGCCGCGGGGGCGCCGGAGCAAAGCCTCGATGCGCGCCCGCAGTTCGCGCGGTCGGAACGGCTTGACCACGTACTCGTCGGCACCGGCTCCGAGTCCGAGCACGACGTCGGCCTCCTCCTCGAGGCCGGTCAGCATGATGATGTACGTGTCGCTCTGCTGGCGGATGCGGCGGGCCGCTTCGAACCCGTCGATGCCGGGCATGTTGACGTCGAGGGTGGTGATCAACGGCTGGTAGGCGAGCACGGCGCGGACGCCGTCGATGCCGTTGCCGACCGACACGGTCGAGAACCCGGCGGACTCGAGCACTTCGACGAGGAGATGACGGATGTCGGGGTCGTCTTCGACGATGACCGCGGTCTTCAGCAACTCGGAGCTGTCGCTCATTTCACCCACTCTTCCGGCTTCGCACGAGATCGTGCCCGCGTACTCCCCCGAGACACGGCGTCGCGAAGCGACGAGCGCAATCTTGACACACTTCCCGACGTTGGCGACCGTCGGGCTTCGCGCGCCGCGGACTGCGGGGTGCGGGGTCAGCGCTGTTCGCGGGTCAGCTCGACGGCTGCCGACGGCCACCATGTGCCGGCGGTGGGCCCGCCGTTGCACTCGCCGTCGCTCTCTCCGGGCGGTTTGATCCACAGATTGGTGTCGACGACACCATCGCCGAACGAGCCCGTGGGACTGCCGACGAGGCGGCCGGCCGGGTTGCACCACTCGGATCCGGCGGGTCCCGCACCGTTGCGGGAGGTGTCGATGACGGCGTGCGTCCCGCCCAGTTCGTCGGAGAGGGCGTGGGCGTAGTCGAACTCGGCCGCCGTGTCCTGGTAGTTCGAGACGTTGAGCGCGATGCCGCGCACGTCGGGCAGGACTCCGGTCGCGCGGATGAGGTCCGCCATCTCCGCGACCGGATGCCACGACGAGTGGCCCCCGTCGATGTAGATCCAGGTATCGGTCCCGCGGATGTTGTCGACGGCGTCCTTGAGGTAACCGGCGCGGTCGGAGGGCGATCCGCACGTCGACGACAGGGCGATGCTGTCGGGTTCGAGGATGACGATCTTCTGGATGTCGGACGCGTTGCCGAGGGCGTCTCCGATGCGCTGCGTCCAGGCGCGGTAGGAGTCCGGGTCCAGTCCGCCGGCGGAGTGGTTGCCGCAATCGCGATCGGGGAGACCGTAGATCGCGATGGACAGGGCGGCATCCTGATCCCGGGCCTCGGCGGCGAGATGCGCGACGCGGTCCCACACCTCGTCGACGGGGTCGATCTCGGGAGTGAGCCAATACGTGGTCGGCTGGGAGGCGAGCCACTGCGCGGCGGCCTGTTCCTCGGCGTCGCCGGCGGCGGCGTCGGCCGCCTGGGCGGCCTTCGACTCGTCGGGCGCGACGATGCGCGTGTCCACAGCGGGCGGTCGCGCGGAGAGCGTCTGGAAGAGGGTCGTGACGAGGTTGCCGACGACGGCGATCACGGCGATGACGGCGACGGCCGCGACCACGGCGAGCACCACCAGCACGGCGCGGGGGACCCGGCGCCGGGTGCGGGTGGAGCGCGGAAGTCGGGGCACGCTGAGCACTCTAGTTGAGGTGTGAGAGAAGCTGCGGAGCAGTAGTTAACCTGTCGGAGCGCGGTACGCTGTCAACGTGGGAAAACTGGTTTACAACACCCTGGGTCATTCGTTCGATATCGAGGATCGGACTCTCTCCCACCTGCGCATGGTCTTCATGAACAAGCTGCGTCGCGGCGAGCCTTTCATGTTCCATTTCCCGCTCGGCGACGGCAGCGGAACCCGGAGCCTGTGGATCTCGCCGTCGATCCCGCTGGTTTTCCACTTCTACGGCAGTCGCGCGCCTCAGCTGAATCGTCGGTGGATCGACGACCTCATGAACGAGGCGAGTTCGCCCAGCGGTCTCAGCATCACGACCGAGCCCGACCCCGAGGCCGTCGCGTCGTCCTGACGCCGTCAGCGGCATTCCGCATCGACGACTTCACGCACGCGGTCGAGGAACTGCGCGAGGTGGCCCGCGGTGTCGGTGGGGAGATCGAGGGCGAACTCCCGGATGCGGGCCGTGACGGGGTCGATGGCGTCGGGGTCGACGTCGCGGTCGAACGGGACCACGAACTTGCTGCGCCGGTCGGCCGGATTCGCGACGAATGCGATCAGCCCGCCGGCGTGCAGGCGGTCCAGCATCCCGGTGACGGATGCCGTGGAGATGGCGAGGGATTGGGCGATCTCCGTCGGAGTGATGTTCGCGCCGGTGTCGGCGCGTTCGAGGATGAGGCGCATGGCGGCCCGCGCATTCTCGCTCGGCCCGCACTCCGTCTGGCGGCGTCGGGCGAGACGTGCCTCGGCGAGGCGGAGACGTTCGACCGCCTGCGCGGCGGTGGTCGCGGGGTCGTGTGCGGTCTCGATCGTCATGCGTCTCCTCCGGGTCTGGCCCCCGTCGCGCCATTGTAGTTCGGTAGCCGAGATTCCAGAGGACGGAACTACCTCGCGCCCGGGTCCGACGAAGCGCTCTTCCGGAGATTTCCCGCGAATTCACTTGGCGATAGTTAGGCAACTTAGTAAAATATGAGCAGGTGGCATCCTCGGAAGGAGGGGCTCATGGGCTCGTTGTTCTACGGTTCCTCCGAGCGCGCGATCGAGATCCCCGATCGGGTCCTCGCGCACGTGAAGGTCGTCATCGCCACGAAACTGCGTCGTGGGGAGAGCTTCACGATGTCGTGGCGGCATCCGTCGGGTGAGGTTGCCGGTCGCAGCACGATCTGGCTCCAGCCCTCGATCCCGCTCCGCTTCGTGTTCGGCTCGATCGAGCCGGAGATGCTCGACCCGGCCCTCCTGCAGACGTACGCGAATTCCGCGAACTCCTCGAGCGGCCTCACGGTCGACCTCGAGACCCACGACGTCATCACCACGTCGGTCGACGCCTCGTAGGGCGCGTCGGCCCGCCCGTCGCGGCCCCGCGTGCGTCTCAGGCTCGACCGGACGCGTGCCGGTGCGCGATGGCCGACATCCACTGCATCCCCGGGCACGGGGGAGCGTTGCGCCCGCGCATGCGCTCCCACGCCTCGACGTAGATGCCCTCGAGCAGCCGCTCGGCCTTCGTCGCCACGCCCGTCAGCGAGAGCAGGATCGCGTAGATGCGCGGCGAGGTCGCGTCGTAAAAGGCGACGAACGCGTCGCAATCGCCCGACGCCGCCCGCACGAGCAGCGCATCGAGATCTTCCTCGCGGGTTGCCGGGGACTCGGCATCCGTCATCGTCATGGGGCACCTCCGCGGCCGACGTGGTCCCAGTCAAGCGCGAAGCGTCGTCTGCGGCCGGGGGTTGCGCAATGCGGACCGGTGCCGTAGCGCCGGAAGACCGGGAGAGAAGGGTCCGCGAGCGGTCGTCAAGCCTGGCGGATGTCGGGGGCTCGCGCTCTAGCGTGCTCCTATGAAGTCGTTCGTGCGCTGGGCGCTGGCCCTGGCAATGATGTTCGCCGGTATCTCCCACCTCACCTTCGCGCGGCGGGACTTCCAAGCCCAGGTGCCGGATGCCCTGGTGGAGCACGGCCCGCTCGATCGGGACGCGGTCGTCGTGGCATCCGGCGTGGTGGAGGCGGCGTTCGGTCTCGCCCTCGTCGCGTTGCCCAAGGAGCGTCGTCGGATCGGAGCCGCTCTGGCCGCGTTCTTCATCGCGATCTTCCCGGGGAACATCGACCAGTGGCGCAAGGGACGGTCGGCTTTCGGTCTTGACACCGATCAGAAGCGGTTCGGACGCCTTTTCTTCCAGCCGGCGCTCGTCGCGGCCGCCTGGTGGTCGACCCGGTGAACCGCGCGTGAGCGACATCGTCAGCCTCGAGCTCGTCTTGGACGACGAGTCCGACGCGGCGATGCGCGAGGAATGGGACGCGCTCGCCGCGGCCGATCTCCCCAGCCAGGCGCGCCACACGGGGGAGAGCAATCGTCCGCACATCACCCTGCTCGTGCGCCCGAGCCTGCCGGATCTCGATGCGGCGCCCCTCGCCGACGCCCTTCCCCTGGGGATGACCCTCGGTGCACCCGTGCTCTTCGGTGCGGGGCGCACGAGGGTGATCGCGCGCTCGGTCGTCCCCTCGGCGGCGCTGGTGGACCTCCACGCGCGGGTGCACGACCTCGCGGGGGCCGGGGACGACGCCGACCACACGCGACCGGGAGCGTGGACACCGCACGTCACCCTCGCGCGACGGGTCGCGCTGGATCGCGTCGGCGACGCGCTGCGGGTGCTGTCCGAGCACGCCCCTCTCGAGCGATCGGTGCGTGCGGTCGGCATCCGCCGGTGGGAGACGGCCACGAAGACCGTCTCGGAGGTCGTCGGCCGTGGCACGCTGGAAGGGTGCTGACCGATGACGCCCTCGCCTTCCTGAGCGAATACCACCTGGCCACCCTCTCGACCCTCGGCCGGTCGGGTCGCATCCATTCCGTCCCGGTCGGATTCACCTACGAAGACGGCGTCGTGCGTGTGATCGGATCGCGCGGGACGCAGAAGTTCGTCAACGCCGCTCGCTCCGGGCGCGCCTCGGTGTGCTCGGTCGACGGTGCGCGATGGATGAGCTTCGAGGGCACCGCGCGCGTGAGCGACGATCCGGATGCCGTGGCGCACGCCGTCAAGCTGTACGCCGCGCGATACCGGCAGCCGCGCGTGAACCCCGAGCGCGTCGTACTGGAGATCGACGTCGAGCGCGTCCTGGGCTCGGCCGCGCTGCGGGGCTGACGCAGGCAGCGGGACGCGGGCGCGCGGCACGAACGCGCGGCACCGTCAGCGTCCCCGCTCCGCGGCGGGGAACGCGATAGTCTTCATTGTCTCCCCCGGACACAGGTGCGCGTTGTCGGCTGAGGGGAGGATCGCTTGACGCAGGCATCGCTGGATGGGCGCCTCGACGAGGTGCTGCGGGTCCTGGCCGAGCGCGTGCGCCGTCTGCGCGAAGAGCGCGGCTTGACGGTGCTGGCCCTGTCGTTCGAGGCCGGGCTGTCGGAATCCCGCGTGCGGGCGATCGAAGCGGGTCGCACGACGGCGTCGCTGGCGACGCTGGTCGCGCTCGCCGAGACGTTCGAGGTCGAGGTCGCCCAACTCTTCGGGGAGGCCGCTCCCGTTCCGGCGTCGCCGTCCCCCGTGCCGCACAGCGCGTACGTGGTGCCGAGCGAGGTGGTGTGGGGCGGGGAACTGCCGCCGGCTCCCTGGCTGACCGCGGCACCGGCCGCCGCCGTCGTGAGCCCGTACGTGGTGCCGAGCGAGGTCGTGTGGGGTGGAGAGCTGCCGGCGGCACCGTGGACCTCGGCCAGGGCGGCGCCGACGATGCCCGAACCGCCCGACGAGCCGAAGGCCGTCGTCCCTGCCGGCAGAGACGAGACGCGCGAGGTGCCGCGAGCCGTGACGCGGGCGACGGAGGCCTCCTGGGGCGGGCACCTCCCGCCGGCGCCGTGGACGAACGTCTCCGAGCCATCCGACATCGTGCCCGCACCGCCCGCGCAGACCGTCGTGCCGGCTCCGCCGGCGCCCGGCCACCCGCATCGGCGTCCCGCGGACTCCGGGTCGCCGTACGTCCTGAAGGCGTCCGGATCGGCGGCGATGCGGCAACCCCGCACGTTCGCGGAGCTGCGTCAGGGGGCCCTCGCCGGCCGTGAGTTCACGTCGCTGCGAGAGTTCGCGATCGCCGCGGTCGTCGACGGCGGCTTCTCGGCGGTCGCGGTCGCCCGCGTCTTCCGCCTCCCCGTGTGGCGCCTCGAGCAATGGGTCGTCGAGGCGGGACACATCCGCCGTTGAAGGGCGGGACGCGCCATCGGGCGCGCCCCGCCGAGGTCACAGAGCGCGCAGCTTCTCGAGCAGCGGAGCGGCGATCTCGTCGACGAAGCGCTGCTGCTGCTCGTCGCCCACCTGGACGATGGCGATGTCGGTGAAGCCGGCGTCGATGAACGGGCGGACGCTCTCGGCGAGTTCATCGAGGTCGGGGCCGCACGCGATGGAATCCGCGACATCCTCCGGGCGCACGAACTGCGACGCGCCCGCGAAGCCCGCAGGCGTCGGCAGATCGGCGTTGACGGCCCACCCGCCCGCGAACCAGCGGAACTGATCGTGCGCGCGCGCGATCGCGGCATCCTTGTCGGGATCCCAACTGATCGGGATCTGGCCGATCTTGCGGGACTCGCCGTCGTGGTGGGCGTCCCAGCCGCTGATGAGGTCGCCGTCGGGCTCCGTCGTGATGAGGTGATCGCCGAGGGGTGCGAAACGCTCGATGGAGTGCTCGCCCGACACGGCCACGCCGATCGGCACGCCGCCGTCGGGGGCGTCCCACACGCGAGCGGAGTCGACGCGGAAGTACTCGCCGTCGTAGGTGACGAGGTCGCCGGTGTGCAGCGCGCGGATGATCTCGATGGCCTCGACGAGCATGTCCTGGCGCGCGTGCACGGCGGGCCAGCCCTCGCCGACGACGTGCTCGTTGAGGTTCTCACCGGATCCGAGACCGAGCGTGAAGCGGCCCTCGGAGAGCAACTGCAGCGTCGCGGCCTTCTGCGCGACGACCGCCGGGTGGTATCGGACGGTGGGGCACGTGACGTAGGTCATGAGTTCGACGTCGGTGGTCGCCTGCGCCACCGCGCCGAGCACGGTCCAGGCGTAGGGAGCGTGGCCCTGGCTGGTGAGCCACGGCGAGTAGTGGTCGCTGGAGACGAGGAAGTCGTAGCCGGCGCGCTCGGCGCCGACGGCGTAGTCGACGAGCGCCCGCGGGCCGCTCTGCTCGGTCATGAGGGTGTAGCCGAATCGCGTCATGTCGGCCACGGTAGGACGACCACCGGGGCGTCCCGCCGGGGTTGCGCTCGCCGTTCGGATACGGCAGACGAAACGGGCCCGCGGCCGGAGCCGCGAGCCCGTCACCGGTTCGGAGAGTCAGCCCTCGGGGGCGTGGATGACCTTCTCGCCGTCGAAGGTCTCCCTCTTCTTCTTCTCGTCGTCGTTGCGGGTCTTGCGCAGGCTCGCGATGGTGGCGACGGCCACGGTGGCGGCGATGAACAGCAGCGAGAACCAGATCGGAATCTCGGGGACCCACAGCAGCGGCTCACCGCCGTTGATGAAGGGCAGCTCGTTGACGTGCAGCGCGTGGAAGACGAGCTTGACGCCGATAAAGGCCAGGATGACGGCCAGACCCTGCGCGAGGTAGACGAGGCGCTCGAGGAGGCCGCCGATGAGGAAGTACAGCTGGCGCAGACCCATGAGCGCGAAGGCGTTCGCGACGAACACGATGTAGGCCTCGTTGGTCAGACCGTAGATCGCGGGGATGGAGTCCACCGCGAAGACGAGGTCGATGAAACCGATCGCGATGATGACCAGGAGCATCGGGGTGACGAAGCGCTTGCCGTCCTTGCGGACGGTGAGCTTGTCGTCGTTGTACTCCTCGCTCACGGGCAGGACGCGACGCACGAAGCGCATGAACTTGCCGTTGGCGGGGTCGCTCTCGCCGTGCGAGAACGCCTGTCGGTAAGCCAGGAAGAGCAGGAGGGCACCGAAGATGTAGAAGATCCAGGAGAAGTTCTCGATGAGCGCCGCGCCCACGGCGATGAACGCACCGCGCATGATGAGCGCGATCACGATGCCGATCATCAGCACCTTCTGCTGATACTTCTTCGGCACCGCGAACCCGGTCATGATGATGAGGAACACGAAGAGGTTGTCGATCGACAACGCCTTCTCGGTGAGATACCCGGCGAAGTACTCACCGCCGAAGGTCCAGCCCGAGAAGATGCCGATGCCGACGCCGAACAGCAGGGCCAGGCCGATGTAGAACGCCGACCAGCGGGCGGATTCGCCGATCGACGGTTCGTGCGGCTTGCGCACGTGCGCGAAGAACTCGAAGACGAAGAACGCGATGGTGATCGCGATCGTGATGATCCAGACGAGGGGGGTGACGCCCACGGCGGCCTCCAAGGGAAATAGGTGTACGAAAAGACACCAAGGTCTCCTCCACCCGGCGAGATGGGCCGACGTCCCGGGATCACGATGGCGTGATCCGTATTGACGAGAACGTCGCGGTGGGAGTACTCCCCTTGCTGCGACCATCTTACGGGACGCAGCTGTACGTTCCCGGTCTGGACGTCGCGCTCGCCGCTGTGGTAGGGGTCAGGGGCGAGCGGGCGCCGGGTCTTGGCGCGTCATCACCGGGGTGCCGGCCCGACCACGGTGTCGACGAGGGTGCGCATGTCGTCGAGCCCGAAGTCCTCGCGGCTCAGCGCACGCAGGATGACACCGCCCACGAGAGCGTCGGCGGCGGCCTCGAGCCGAGCGCCGGCGGCTCCCCCCATGGCGACGGCGAGGCGATTCATCAGCGGCGCCGCCAGGATCTCGGTGCGCAGTCTTCTGCCCGTCTCGGAGCTGCCCGCGGCCGCGGCGACGAGGGAGCGCAGCAGGCCCTCACCGTCGGGACTCGCTCGAAGGGTGAACAGATCGCTCAGCCAGGTCGCGATGTCGGCCCGAGCGTCCCCGGTGTCGGGGAGCTCGCGCTGAGCCCCGAGGAGGCGTCGCTCCAGGATGGCTTCGGCCAGGACGTCGCCCTTGCTCGGCCACCATCGGTAGATGGTCTGCTTGCCCACTCCGGCGCGCCGGGCGATGCCTTCGATCGTGAGGAGGTCGTAGCCCTGCTCGGCGAAGAGCGCGGCTGCCGCGTCGAGGATCGCCGAGCGGGCCGCCTGACTGCGGATCGGTCCACTGCGCGGAAGGGCCATGACACACATTCTGGACGACGGCTCACAGAACAAGACGAGACGGTGCGTGTTATCTTTTTCCCGCTGATCGAGGCCGACGGTGCTCTCGCGCGCACCGCACGAGAGGAATACCTGAATGGCCGAACTGCTGCACCGCCTCGGAACGTTCGCCGCACGCCGCGCCTGGACGGTCATCGTCGCGTGGGCCGTCATCCTCGGCATCGTCGTCTCGGGCTTCCTCGTCGGCTTCAAAGGGCTCAGCTCCAGCTTCGACATCCCCGGTACGGCATCCGGTGACGTCATCGCCGAACTGCAGGACGAGCTCCCCGATTTCGCCGGTGCAGCGGGCACGGTCGTGTTCCGCACCGACGACGGCTCCGCGCTCACCGATGCGCAGCGCACGGCCATCTCGGCACTCGTCGACTCGTCGGACGACCTTCCCGACGTCGCCCGGGTGACCGACCCCTTCACCGCCCAGGAGCAGCTCGACGCTCGACGTCAGCAGCTCGTTGACGGGCGCGCTCAGCTCGACCAGGCGCGCGCGCAGGCCGAGGCGGGTCAGCAGCAGCTCACGGAGGGGGCGGCGCAGCTGGAGGCCGGCCAGCAGCGTCTCGACCAGGGCCGGGCACAGCTCGAGGCAGCGGGGCTGCCCTCCGCGCAGAAGCAGGAGCAGGTGGCCGCCCTCGAGGCGCAGCAGCAGCAGATCGACCAGCAGCGCTCGGCGCTCGAGCAGCAGCAGGCGCAGCTCACCGCAGGCCTCGCGCAGATCGACGCCCAGCAGACGCAGCTCGACGACGGGGCCGAACTGCTCGGGTTCGCGGATGCCATTCGCCTCGTGTCGGAGGACGGCTCGACGGCGATCGTCAGCGTCTCGTTCGACAAGCCCCGTCTCGAACTGACCGAGGCCTCGAAGGAAGCGGTCGTCGAGCACTTCTCCGACCCCGTCGCCGGCGTCGAGGTGGCCTTCAACACCGAGATCTCGCAGGGCGTCCCCGAGATATTCGGCGTCGGTGAGGTCGTGGGCGTCGCCGTCGCCGGGATCGTCCTCGTCGTGGTCCTCGGCTCGCTCCTGGCCGCCTCGTTCCCCATCGTCACCGCGATCATCGGCGTGGCCATCGGCGCCATGGGCACGCTGTCGTTCTCGGGGCTCATCCAGATGGCCTCCGTCACCCCGTTCCTGGGCGTGATGCTGGGCCTCGCCGTGGGTATCGACTATGCGCTGTTCATCCTCTATCGCCACCGCCGACAGCTGTTGGCCGGGGCCGACGTACGCGAGTCCATCGGGTTGGCGAACGGTACGGCCGGCAATGCCGTCGTGTTCGCCGGGTCCACCGTCATCGTGGCCCTGCTCGCGCTCAACATCACCGGCATCCCCTTCCTCGGCCTCATGGGTACGGCCGGAGCGGTCAGCGTCCTGGTCGCCGTGCTCATCGCGGTGTCGCTGACGCCGGCTCTCCTCGGCCTGGCGGGGACGCGAGTCCTCGGGCGTCGGGCGCGCGCCCGCGCGGCGATCGCGGCCGACGCGGCGGATCATCCACGACGTGCCGCGCGGACGGCATCCGTCGATCGAGACGAGCACCCGCGGCGCTCCTCGCGCACGGCGACCGGCCCGGGCGCGCCGACTGCCCGGCCCGTCCGGCCGATGTCGACCCTCCGCGCGGTCGTCACGATGATCGTCGCCACCCTGGCCCTGCTCGTCGTGGCGATCCCGGCCCTCTCGATGCGCCTGGGACTGCCCGACGGCGGATCGGAAGCTGCGGACTCCACCGGCTACAAGGCCTTCACCTGGAGTGAGCAGGCCTTCGGCGCCGGCTCGAACGCCCCCCTGCTGGTCACGGCCTCCCTCCCCGCCGGTACCGCGGAGGCCGATGTGCAGGGTCTGCAGCTCGACGTGGCGCGCGAGCTGTTCGCCCAGGACGACGTCGCCGCCGTCGCTCCCGTCGCCGTCTCCGACGATCGCACCCTGGCCGCTTTCCAGGTCATCCCCACCGAGGGGCCCAACGCGGTGTCCACCGATCGGCTCGTCCGCGACCTTCGCGCCCTGCCGCCCGTCGACGGTGATATCGCCCTCGGAGTGGCGGGGGCCGCGGCGATCAACATCGACATCTCCGAGGGACTGGCCGAGGTGCTGCCGATCTACCTCGTGGTCGTCGTCGGCCTGTCGTTCCTCATCATGGTGATGGTCTTCCGTTCGCTCCTGGTTCCGCTCATCGCGACGCTCGGCTTCGTGCTGTCGCTGTTCGCGACCTATGGGGCCGTCACCGCCGTCTTCCAATGGGGCTGGCTGGGCGGGCTGTTCGGCGTGCACAATCCCGGCCCGATCCTGAGCTTCCTTCCGGTGATCCTCGTCGGCATCCTGTTCGGTCTCGCCATGGACTACCAGCTGTTCCTGACCACGGGCATGCGCGAGGCGTGGGCGCACGGCGCCGCGCCGCGCCTCGCGGTGGCGCAGGGCTTCCGCGCCGGGCGCACGGTCGTCATCGCCGCGGCGGTCATCATGATCTCGGTCTTCTCGGGCTTCATCACCTCGGAGGCGGTGATCATCAAGTCGTTCGGCCTCGGGTTGGCCCTCGGCGTCCTGTTCGACGCGTTCGTCGTGCGGATGCTGTTGATGCCCGCCCTCATGCACCTGCTGGGCGGGTCGGCGTGGTGGTTGCCGAAGTGGCTCGAGCGCATCGTGCCCAACGTCGACGTCGAGGGGGCGGCCCTCGAGCGCCGTCACCCCGGCCACCACGGAGTGTGAACACCGCCGACGGGGCCGCGCAAGCCCCGGTCGGCGACCGCACGGACCCCTCAGGATGCCACCAAGGACCCATCCCGAGGAGGACGACGATGACCGATCGCGAAGAAACCCAGGACGCCCCCGTCATGGACGGCGCCACCGACGCCGGCGTCGAGGAGAAGAAGGACGGCGCGCGGGAGCAGCAGGCCGCGGATGCGGCCGTGCAGGACGATGCGCCGCAGAGCGACATCGTCCCGGGCGACGCCTCCAAGGAAGACCTGAAGGACGACCTGCGCAGCATCCGCGGCTACGGCGAAGACCGCTGACCCGGACGACGACTCCCGTCCGGAGCCGTGTGGGGGACGGGCTCGACGGGCGGGAGTCGTCGCGGACGCCGTATCGGCGTCATCCGCGCCGGCGATGCCGGGGCCGGGTAGATGCAGAGTACGCCTGCCGCGCGCCCCGCACGAGGGATCTCAGCCGATCCGAAGGCGACGCCGGAGCACCTCGCGGATTCGCCATGTCGCCTCGCGGAGTCGATGGCGTCGCGCCGCCCGCGACAGCGTCAGCGCCCATCGCGTGAGGACGGCCGATTCGTCGTAACGGCGTGCGCGCTCGACCGCCTGCCGGCGCATGCGCTCGAGAGCGGGCTGATCGAGGGATGCCGCCCGCACGAGCGCGTCGGCGAGGGCGTCGACATCGCCGGCCGGCACCACCCATCCCGTGCGGCCGTCGACGATGAGCTCGCGCGGACCGTAGGGGACGTCGTAGGCGATGGGCAGGCAGCCCGCGGCCATCGCCTCGGCGACGACCAGCGAGAAGGCCTCGGACCGACTCGTCATCAGCAGTACGGATGCGCGCTGCAGGGCGGTTCGGGCGGCGGGGTCGAAACCGTGGAAGCGGACCCCGTCGACCCCGGCCCCTTCGAGGCGGGTTCTGGCCGGACCATCGCCGTAGACGTCGAGCTCGAGCGACGGGACGCGCCGCCGGGCACGGGCCACGGCATCCACCGCGTGCTCCACGCGCTTGATCGGCTCTAGGCGGGCCAGCACGACCGCGCCGTCGCGGGGGAGGCTCGTCTCGACGTCACCCACTTCGACGGGGTGGGGCACGACGGCCAGGAGCGGCGCCGGGCCCACCTGACGGCGCACGTCGCCCGCTTGGCGCACGGTGCACAGCACGACCGCGTCGAACGCGCTCAGCCGCGAGAACACCTCGGCGCGCGACGGGCGGATCGCGGTGCCGTCGTCGGTGAGGTGCGAGCCGTGCACGATGTGGAGCACGACGACGCCCGGCCGCCGGTAACCCGCGGCGAAACGGGCCATGGCCTTGCTGTCGACGAGGAGGAACGACCTCTCGCCGGCCGTCAGACGGTCGAGCCAGGCCGCGTACAGCTCGCGTACTCCGCGCCACGCGGCGCGAGGGGCGCCGGCAGCGTCGCACGTGACGATGACGCGGCGCGTCCGGCCGGAGGAGTGCGGGACGTCGCGGCGATCGCTCGCGGCCACCGTCCCGTCGGCGCGGAGATGGTCGATCTGCAGCACCGCGCCCTCGGCATCCGTGCGGATGCGTCTCACGACGACCCCGCCCGACCTCTCCTCGATCGCCCCGGCGGGAAGCGGGGCGAACCCGGCCCCGGCCGCGACCGATCGGCCGCGCAGGTCGTTCTCGCGCAGCCAGTCCCACAGGTTCGTGAGCCGGACGCCCTCGCCGAGGGCGTCGCGGCGGGACAGTTCCTCCGCGACCGCTGCCCGGTCGTCGCGGTCGTCGCACGTGAGCACGTGCACCGGCGCACCACGACCAGCGAACAAGCTGGAACGCCGCAGGAGGGCGGCGGTCAGGCCGCCGTACTCGCGCGGAACGCCCCAGGTGAGGACGAACTGGCGCCCGCGGGGCAGGATCGTGCCGCGGGTCATCCGGCGTCGTCGGTGGGGATCTCCCCGGCGGCGATCGCGTCGGCGTAGGTGCGGATGTCGGGGCCGGGCTCGTAGTCGATGAAGCGGTCCTTGATGCGCGCGTTGATCTGCGCGAAGGCCTCGTCCGACGAGATCCCCTCGCTCTCACGCGCGACCGCGACGACGGCCTCCCGCAGCACGCCGTCGGCGTCGTCGAGGATCTTCTGTCGTGCGGGCTCGTTCCACCGGATGTCCGAAATGTCCATGGCCCCGAGCCTAAGACGGCCCGGATCGCCGTCATCCCGGGGTTGCGCCCGATGCGCAGGTGTGCGGCGTCGTCGTGGCAACCCCGCCTGCGAGCCGCGCCCGCGCCCGCAGGATGAAGGCATGCCGATGGATGCCGTGAGCGCCCTGCGAACCGGAGTGCGCGACCTCTCGTGGTGGGTGAAGGACTACGCCTACGCCGTGCGGGCGCAGCTGCGAGCCCGGGGAAGCGGAGGAGACCTCGACCTGGAGGAGGGCGAGGGGCGCCCCATCGTGCTGCTGCCCGGGATCTACGAGACCTGGCGCTTCATGGAGCCGCTGGCCCGCGCCCTGCACGAGCGTGGACACCCGGTGCACGTGGTCGCGGAGCTGGGGGACAACCGTCGTCCGATCGCCGAGTCCGCCGATCGCGTCGCGGCACTGCTGGTGTCGCGCGACCTCCATGACGTCGTGCTCGTGGCCCACAGCAAAGGCGGCCTGATCGGCAAGCACGTCATGGCCTTCGACCCGGAAGGGTCCCGGGTGCGGGCGATGGTCGCGGTCGCGACGCCCTTCGGCGGATCCCGGTACAGCCGCCTCATGCCCACACCGTCGTTGCGCGCGTTCGCGTCGGGCGACGCCACCATGCGAGCACTGGCGAGGGCCGCGGACGCCAACGCGAGGATCGTGTCCGTCTACGGCCCGTTCGACCCGCACATCCCGGAGGGCAGCGAACTCGCCGGTGCCCGGAACGTGGAACTGGCCGGCGGAGGGCACTTCCGCGTGCTCGCCGACCCACGAGTCATCGCCGAGGTGGTGCGCGTGGCGGAGTGAGCGCCTCTCAGCGCCCTCCGCCTCCGCCTCCGCCCGAGCCCCCTCCCGAGAAGCCGCCGCCGAAAGACCCGCCCGAGAAGCTCCCCGAGCCGCTCGTCGTGGTCGTGACCGGGGCGCTCGCCATGCGCAGCGTCCCCATCGTCGACAACAGGGCCGCCGACGAGAAGCCGCCGCCGCCGCGGTACCAGTGCAGATCGTCGCCGCTCTCGCGCACGCGGGTGTCGAGCGCCTCCGACCACTCCTTCTCGACGCCCCACACGATCGCCCACGGCAGCAGACGTTCGTAGAGGTGGAGCACCTGGCGAGGATCATCCGGGTCGATCGGACGACGCTCCGCCCCCTCGGGACTCTGGAGCACGCGCAGGCGGTCCGCCTCCGCGAGCTGCAGGTACTCGCGCAGCCCCCGAAGGTGGTCGCGTGCCGGTGCTCCGGCATCCGTGATCCGATCGCGGTAGCGCAGCAGCGCGAAACTCAGGATGCCGAGCACCACCGTGACGGGGACGGCGGCGATCTGCCACCAGGCGGGCGCCGTCCCCATCGCCGCGAAGATGAGCGCGAGCACCGCGAGGACGAACGCGCCCACGGCGACACCCGCCGCGGCGACGGAGCGGCCGGGGTGCTGCTTCTCGCTCCACCCCCTCGAGCGCAGTTCGGACGCGGCGGCGTGGGGGAGCCGTTGCAGAGCCTTCGCGACGTCCTGGCGATCGGGCCCCAGCGTCACGCGGGCTCCGGGTCGGGCGGCCGCACCGAAGACCGCGCCGAGGATCGCACCGTGCAGCGCGTCGGCGCCTTCCGCCGTCACGAGCTCGAGCGAGAGGCTCCGCGCGTCGCCGTCGTCGACGATGCGGAGGTGCCCCGCCACGGCGGTGTCGACGATGGCGGCGGGGATGCCGGTGCCGCGACGCGCGACCAGCTCGGCGCCCTGCAGCACGTCGACCCCGGCCGGTGGGTCGTACTCCGCCACGATGACGCCCCGGCCCTCGGCATCGCGTCCGCGACGCCGGGCCCTCACCGCAGCGGCCACGGCGACGAGCCCGACACCGACGGCGCCGAGAGACCCGGCGGCCAGCACTGGGGCCGTGTCGACGGAGAACTGCTCGAGCGGGGTGCGCACCACCTCTCCGGGGACGAAGGTGCCGCGGACGAAGCCGACGGCCATCGTGACGTTCTCTCCCGGGCCGAGATCCTGGGCCCCGGCCTCGAAGATGAGGCCGTCGGCGTCGATCGTGCGGGAGATCTCGCACCTCTCCGACGCTCCCTGCGCCCCGACATAACACGCTGCAGCGCCCTCGAGCGCGGCATCCGTCAGAGCGGGATCGACGCGGAGCCGGGCGCTCACCGCCCCGAACGGCTGATCCCACTGCGTGCCGTTGACGTCCCGGTAGAACTCGTCCGCGTCCGTGTCGGCGAACGAGCGGATGGCATCGCGCTGCGTATACGAGATGACGTAGGTCTGCACGCCTCGCACGAACGAGTCGTCACCCGTGAGCACCCGCACCTCCCGTCGATCCGTCTCCACGTCGTAGGCGACGGGGGCGCCGGAGGCATCGGTCACCGAGAGCACCCGCGTCTGCAGGGGCACCCCGTCGTAGTCGTCGGGGATGGAGCGGATGATGCCGCGGTTCTGATCCACGTCGGGGAAGCGTGCGACCAGGGTTTCGGTCACCGCGAGCTCCGCGTGCCCGTCGTCGGCTCGGGAGAGCGTCATGTCGGCCGCGAACGAGTCGAAGGCGAAGTCGCCGACGTCCGCGCGCGCCGGTGCGGGGACCGCCGTCGCTCCCAGCAGGACGAGAGCGAGAACGATCAGACCGATCGCGAGACGGGGGAGCGGGCGAGACGACCGCGCGATGACGTCCATCCTCCGACGCTACCCGCGGCCGTGCGGCGGCGACTCCCTCGTGAGGCGGAGTCAGCGCAGCAGGATCGAGGCGTCGGGATCGTCCGCGACGAGATCGTCGACGGTCACCGCCGTGACGTCGACCGACTCCAAGGTCGCCGTGCCCGACACGGTCGTGAGGAACGCGGTGTCGGCGGCGTCTCGACCCGTCGCGATCCGGACGAAGTGGGCGCGGGGCGCGAGGCGGGTGGCATCCACGACCTCCCAGCGGCCGTCGACGAACGCCTCGACCACGGCGTGGAAGTCCATCGGCTCGAGCCCCGGGGCGAAGACGGACACGAGTCGAGCGGGGATCCCCGCGGCGCGAAGCAGGGCGATGGTGACGTGCGCGTAGTCGCGGCAGACCCCTGCCCCCTCACGCAGCGTGTCGAGGGCGGTGTCGGTGGGTCCGCTGACGCCGGAGACGTAGTCGAGGTTCTTCGAGACCCACTGGGTGATCTGTCGCGCGCGTTCCCGCACGGATGACGAGGAGAAGGCCGCCACCTCCGAGATCCTCGGATCGTCCGACGGCGCGTAGCGGCTGGGGCGAAGATAGCGAACCGGGTCGATCTCGGCCGAGGGGGCCGGCGCGGAAGGTGTCGAGACGGAGCCGCGGTAGGTGACGCTGGTCCGTCCCGCGGGGAGGACGACGCGATGCGCTCTCGTGCCGTGCGCGTCCGCGATCTCGGCCGCGGGGATCGTCCGGCCGGCCGAGGCGATCGTCAGGGTCTCGTCGTCGGCCCATCCATCCGCGGGGGTGATGGAGAGCACCACGTCCGCCTCGGCTTCCGTGGACAGGATGATGTCGACGCCGACCGACGCCCTCACGCGGCCGCGTCCGATGCGAGCGGGGCGGGCCGCGGACTCCGCGCCGGGGGACAGCACGATCCGCCCGCACCGCACAGGTCGGCGACGGCGCACCGCATCCGGTTCAAGAACTCCGTGACGGCGACCGTCTCCTCCTCCGTCATCCCGCGAGTGGCCCGCATCATCCGGGCGTGCATGTCGGTGAGGGTGTCGCGGATCTCGTCGTCGGCGTGCGCCGTACTACTGACGAGCACCTTCCGTCGGTCGGAGGGGTGGGGGCGGCGCTGAAGATGCCCCGATTTCTCGAGCCGGTCGAGGAGGGCAGTCATGGACGCGGTCGACACGCCCAGATGCCGGGCGAGATCGATGGGGGTCACGGGGGAGCCGGTCGCGGCAGCGCGCGCGAGGAAGCGGAGGACGAGCAGTTCGTTCTCGCCCATCGCCATCGATTCCTGGGTGCGCCGACGCATCGCCATCTCGGACGACCGGTAGGCGCGCATGGCCTCCATGATCCGCGCGCCTCGCTCATCGTCGGTGCTGTCGCTGTACCAGTACGACGGAGGCGAGGGGGTGTCGATCGTCATCGTGCTCCTAATATCTCGCTTGCCTATTCGCTAGTCTACCTAGTAAGTTCAATCATGAGCAACGAGCAAAGGGGAAACATCATGGCGAAGCTCTTCTACGGCACCACGACGGAGCCCATCGACATCGACGACCGTCTTCTGGCGCACGTCAAGGTGGTCGTCTCGACCAAGCTCCGCCGCGGCGAGAGCTTCACCCTGTCGTGGGTGCACGGCCCGGATCAGCCCGTCGGCCGGTCGACGATCTGGCTGCAGCCCTCGATTCCGCTGCGCTTCGTCTTCGACTCGGAACAGCCCGAGGCGCTCGATCAGAACCTTCTGAAGCGCATGGCGAACGACGCCAACTCCTCGCGTGGGCTCAGCCTCGACATCGCACTCGACGAGCCCGCCACGGCATCCGTCCCTGCTCGCCAGGCTCCCCAGGCGCAGAAGGCTGCGCGCAGCCTCGCCCGCGCCGCCTGACAGGGAGTGCGTCCCCGGTTCGACGGGGGACACGATCGCCCGCCCGGACACCCAAGAACGGAACATCTGCATGGAACCCCTGGCATCGTGGGAGCTCCCCACTGAACCGATCTCGGTCATCACCGCGGAGGCCCTCGAAGCCCTCAGTCCTCGGTGACGGCCTCGCCCGGTGGGGTGGCGTCAGCGCCGTGACCCTCGGCTCGGATCCTCACCACCGCACCGGCGAAAATGAGGGCGCCGACCGCCAAGAAGCCGAGCTTGGGCTCCGTGGGCGAATCCGCGGGGAAGACCAACGTCGGGGTCGCGAGGACCACGGCCGCGACTCCACTGAGCACGGCGCCCCAGGGGCGTTGCGTTCGCGCCACGCGTCATCTCCTCTCGTGGGTCGTCGAGGTCAGCCTAGGCGACCGGTTCGGCGCCATATCCTTCCCGGCGCCCGCCGTCTACCGTGGGGCCTCCCGGTCGGAGCATACGTATCGTGGGCGACCCGATGGAAGGAGTGCGCCGTGCGCATCGCAAGAACCCCCCTCATGACCTCTGCTCTCCTCGCCGCCACGATCGCGCTCGCTCCCGCACCGGCCTTCGCCGCCACCACCGATGCGGTGGGTGTCCACAGCGACGTCGTGTCCGTGGCATCCCCCGTGTCGGCCGCCGTCGCCGAGCAGGCCGAACCGGACTCCGAGGCGGAGGCGGGACGACTGGCCTTCGTGCTGGTTCCACTCCTGGGAGCGGCCGTCGTCGTCATCGGCGCGATCGTCGTCATCTCACGAGGCCGGCGCGGCCGCCGAGGCGACTGACCAGCGGCGCGCTCAGGGGACGATGTACCCCGCGGCCCGCACGAGCGCGTACCACTCCGCCCGGGTGAGCGGGATGTCGGAGCCCGCGGCGGCATCGGTGACCCGCGCCGGCGTCGTCGTGCCCAGCACGACCTGCACCCCCGCCGGATGACGCGTGATCCACGCCACCGCGATCGCCAGGGGCTCGACGCCGTAGCGGCCGGCCAGATCGTCGATCACCCGATTGAGCTCCGCGTACTCGGGATGACCGAGGAAGACCCCGCCCCCGCCGCGTGTTCCCTGCAGGGGGGACCATGCCTGGATCGTGATGCCCTCGATGCGGCAGTACTCGACGAGGCCGCCGCCGTCGAGAACGGCGGATTGGGAGGCGGTCTCCATGTTCGCGGCGAGACCCTGCGCGACGACGGGCGCGTGCGCGATCGACAGCTGCACCTGATTGGCGACGATCGGCTGGCGCACCGCGGTGCGAAGGAGGTCGATCTGGCGGGGCGTGTGGTTCGAGACCCCGAACGCCCGCACCTTCCCGGATTCCTCGAGGTGGTCGAAGGCGCGGGCCACCTCATCGGGCTCGACCAATGCATCGGGCCGGTGGAGCAGCAGGACGTCGACGTAGTCGGTGCGCAGAGCCCGCAGGGAGCCCTCGACCGACGACACCAGGTGCTCGTAGGAGAAGTCGAAGTACGGCCCCTCCGGGACGATGCCCGCCTTGGTCTGCAGACGGATCTCGGCGCGCTCCGCGCCGCTCAGGGAGAGGGCCTGAGCGAAGCGCTCCTCCGCGGAGTGCAGCGATCGCGCGTAGATGTCGGCGTGATCGAAGAAGTCGATGCCGGCGTCACGCGACGCCTGGTAGAGCGCGCGGACCTCCGCATCGGTCTTGTCGTCGATCCGCATCATGCCCGCCACGACGTTGGGGACGGAGAGACCGGAGGAGCCGAGGGGAACGGTGCGCATCGTTCCACGCTAGTCGGCTCCGCGCGGGTCGGAGCCGAGACGGCGCGGCGCTCACTCCCCGTCGTCGACGGATGCCGCCGCGCTCTCCGGGTTCTCAACCGCATCCTGCGCGTCGCCGTAGGCGACGTCGGAGACGTCCGTCGCGGTGGGATCCGCCGTGTCATCGTCGCCGAGGTCGCGTCCGTCGGAGCCGCCGCGAGGCACGGCGCGGAGCAGCTCGTTCATCTCGGCCATGAAGCTGCCGAGCTGCTGCTGCTGCCAGCGCAGGTCGCGCGTTCGGTCTTCCGCGTCGCGGAGCACCGAGGCCGCGTGCTGCGTGATCGTGTCGGCGATCGTCTGGGCCCGATCGCGCGACGCGTCGAGGATCTCCCGAGCGCGCACCTGCGCGTCGGCCTCGACCCGCTGCGCCTGCGCGCGGGCGAGACGCTCGTAGTCGTCGGCCCGTGCCGCGATGCGTCGCGCGTGTTCGAGGGCCGCCGCGACCTGCTCGCTCGCGTCCGAGGTGATCCGCTCGGCGTGCGCCACGGCCTGGTCGTGCAGGACGAGGAACTCCTGCTGCGCCTCGTCCTGTCGTCGGGTCAGGGACTCCTCGAATTCCAGGACTCTTGCCGTCATCTCGCGGACGTCGCGCTCGGCCTTGGCGCGAAGGTCGGCGGTCTCCCGAGACACGAGGGACCGAAGGGCGGCCGCACCCTTCTCCGATTCGGTGCGGACCGCGACCGCCTCCCGCTCCGCCTGCGAGACGCGCTCGGCGGCGTGAGCCGCCTCGCGCTCCAGGCGCGCCGCGTGCGCGGTCGCCTCGGTCTCGATGCGGAGACGGACCTGATCGGCGTCGTGCTGCGCCTCCGCGCGGAGGCGAGCCTGCTCGGAGACCGCGTCGTCGCGGATCGCCGCTGCCTCGGCGTGGGCGCTCGCCAGCAGCCGCTCCGCCTGCCCGACCGCGTTCTGGACGAGGACCGACGCTTGCTCCTCGGCGACGCGCAGGATCGCGTCGAACTGCTGGCGGCCCTGTTCGGGGTCATCGTCGCTCCGGCGCGCGGCGAACTCGTTCGAGAGTGCCGAGACCTGCGTCTCCGCCTCCGCGGCGCGGGCCGCGGCCTCACGCAGCTGCTCGCGGAGTGCGCTGTTCTCCTCCGTGTGCCGACGGGTGGCCTCCGCGAGTTCCTGGTCGTGCTCCGCCCGCTGCTGAGCGAACATCGCTTCGGCCCGGAGCTTGGCATCGTGCGCCTCTTCGACGCTGCGCCGGAGGCGCTCGCCGAGTTCGCGGACGGCTTCGTCGACCGCATCCCGGTCGTATCCGCGGAACCCGACGGGGAAGACCGGACCCTCGTCGCCGCCTCCGACCGACCTCAACAGCGCGTCGAGCGCGGAGTCGCCCGTTGCGTCCTCGTGCGAGCGGTCCTGGTCGGGAGTGCCCGGGATGCCGTCGGTTCGCTCGGTCACGTCTTCCTCCTGGGTCTTCGCACCCCCGCACGCCCCGATCCGGTCTCGTGCCGGTCATCGGGTCGTGGGTTCGAGAGGATGCGCGGCCCTGCGGCCGGGTGCCGTGGCCGGGGCCGCGCATCCATGGACGAGCGGAGTCGTCGGGAGTGAGGTTCTGGGGGAGAGCCACGCGACGTCCGCTCCCCCCGAGCCTCTCAGTCGGGGGCGATATGAGCCGCCGGGAGCGTCGATTCTCACCCGCGGATTCGCCTGTTCCCGGAGTGGGGAACCCGCGTCGAGACGACGGCGACAGGGCTCTCCGCACACCTCGCGAGGCGGCGAGGGGTGCGGGCAGAGCGACGGTCCGACGGTACGGCCCCCCGGCTCGCACGGTGACGCGGTCGCCCTGCCCGCAGCCCCAGCATCCGATGCGGACGAGAGCGGATGCCGGAGCCCTCCCGCCGAAATCACCCCGGACGATGCGCACATCACCCCCTCTCCACGGACCGGAGGCGGACGGAACGATAATGTGGCGGAGCCCGATCCAGGAGGAGCCCTTGACCGAGACCGTCGACCGGCCGGCCGGCATCCGCCCGACCGCCCTCACGCGCCGCCCCGTCATCCAGGCTGCGGTCGGTGCCGCCGCCGCGTTCGTGAGCGCGGCGCTGATCTGGGTCTGCCGGTTGTGGGACCCCAGCGTGCACTACGTCAGTCAGCTGGGGGCGACGGGGATGCCGACGGCTCCCGTGTTCAATCTGGCGCTGCTGCTGCTGGCCGTCGCCGCGGTCCTGGTCGATCGAGCCCTCCACCGCGGGCCGAACGACGTCTACGACGTCGGCTGGCCCATCGCCACGACACTGCTTCTGTGCGGCCTGTGCTTCGGGATCGCGTCGGCCGTCACCTGCTCACCGGGGTGTCCGGTCCCGTTCACGCCCGGAGCGCTGCCGCAGGATCTCGTCCACATCACCTTCGCCGTCATCGGTTTCGTTCTCGCCATCGTCGCGATGGGGCAGGTCGCCCTCGTGCGGCGGCGTCCCTGGATGAGGGGGGCGAGTCTGCTGATCCTCATCGCCGTCGGAGCGACCTCGTTCACCGGCGCCATGCTCGCGTTGTTCCGGGGCGACACCGTGCTGGGCGGCAACCTGGAGTTCACGGCGGCGACGTTGGCGATCGCCTGGTTCGGCGTCTTCGGATCGCAGATCGCGAGCGAGCTCCGAACGGCCTGGCGAGACGGACGGGGATTCTGACGTGATCCCCGGAGCGCCGCGCCGTCGCGGCAGGGCCCTTTTGACCCTCCGGCGGCTGAAGCGGGCGGCGGTCCTGCTCCTCCCCGTCGCGGCGCTGATCGTCATGCTGGCGGTCGTGCGCGGAGCCGGGATCCCGCTCACCGTTCCCGGTGTCGTGATCGTCTTCGTCCTGCTCTTCGTCGTACGCGCAGTGGTGGGGTGGTCGCGTCGACGGCGGCGCGACCACCCGGTCACCCCTCCCCGTCGCCCTCGATGAGCCCCCAGGCGTGGGCGGCCCGGATCGCGCTCGACCGGTCCGACACCTCGAGCTTGCGATAGAGGCTCTGCAGCTGCGTCTTGACCGTGTTGGGGGAGACGACGAGAGCGCGCGCGATGTCCGCGATGGTCGAGGTGGGCGTCAGGTGCGCGAGGACCACCTGCTCGCGCTTGGTGAGGTGCGGCACGCTCACCGACGACGCGAAGAACGACGTCCGTTCCGCGACCTGGGCGCGCGCGGCGGGAGACAGCAGCCGCAGCACCAGGGCGCGGTCCTCGGGTGCGACCGCGCTCCACGGACCCCACAGGTCGTGTCGCGTGCTCAGCGCCTCCGCTCGCTGGACCGCCGTGCGGTGCGCGTCGACGCCGTTGAGGCGGACATCGGCGACGATGCTCACGACGAGGCTCTCGAGCGCCGCGCGTGCGGACGGCTCGTGGTGCAGGCCCCACTTCACGCTCATGACGAAGGCCTCGTGCGTGCGACCCGCGTACAACTGCGACAGGGCGATCGCGGGGGCCGTGACGGGCGAGAGCGCGAACGGTCCCTCGAAGAGCGCCAGCGCTTTGCGCGCCTGGCGGAGCGCGATGAGCACCTTGGCTCGTGCGGTGAGGATCTGCGTGGATTGATAGTGCGAGGGCGGCGTGCTGCGCGCGCGACCCGTCCAGGCGCGCAGGAGGCCGAGAGCATCCGACGCCGCGCCCGACAGGAGGAATGAGAGGGTGTGCGCCGCCGCGGCGAAGGGCCAGAGCTCGCGCGCCCCCTCCGTCGCCGGGATCGCATCGAAGCGTGTCCGGGCCTCTGAGGCGTCGCCCGTCTCGAGGAGCAGCCAGGCGTCGGCGATGCGCATCCCCTCACCCCACGGCGACGCGAACCACGGGTCTGCGCGATTGTCATCGATGATGCGCCGCGCGGCGCGCACGTCGCCCTCGAGGAGGGCGATGATCGCCAGGGCTCCGCGGGCGCGCAGACGTCGAGCCGGAGGTGCGGTGCGTTCCGCCTGCCCCAGCCCGAGCGTCGCCTCACGGAGCTTGCCCATCGCGAACGCCGTCATGCCGATCTGGTACCAGCCCTCGTGCAGCGCCTCGCCCTCGAGCTCCGGGCGCCGTCGGAGCGCGTCGGACAGCAGGGTCGCGGCCTCCGTCGCCAGAGCGAACCGCCCCGCGGCGCGAAGCAGGCTCACGCGGAGGATCAGGGCGTCGAGGTTGGCGGCGGCCGCGCTCTTCGCATCCGTGAGCCGTCCGAGGGCACCGACCGCCCGAGCCGGCGTCTCCGGCGATGACGCCGTCTCGGCGTCGAGAGCGAGCAGGGTGCCGATGACACGCGGCTCCGCCGGACCGCTCAGCCGGAGCGCCGTGACGAGACGATCGAAGGCGTCTCGATCCCGCGCCCAGATCTCGGGTCCCGATGAGCGGAGGACTCCCGCGAGGGTGTTCCACTGACCGGCGTCGGCGGCCAGCTGAGCGGCAAGGAGCGGCTCTCCGCCCTCGACCAGGTGATCGAGGAGGCGGAGCCGGGCGGTCGCGACGAGTTGGGGGCTGCGGGCCGTGATCACCCCCAACCACTGCTCACGGACGGGTTCGGCGAGGGTGACGCGCGTGGAGCCTGGCCAGACCAGCCCCGCCGCCTGCATGCGGCTGAGGAGGTCGCGAGAGAGGACGGTGGTGGTGTCCATCCCGATCGCCTCGGCGAGAGGGGCGGTGATGTAGGGCGCGACGGCGAGGAGGCGCATCTCATCCGTGACAGGCAGGGCGAGTCTCTGCTCCATGTCGTTCGTCAGGGCGGCGACCGCGTATCGGGCCGCACCGACGGCGTCGTCCTGCGTCCGAAGCGCTGTGCCTTCCAGGCGGAGACGGGTGCCGGCGAGCTGCACGAGGGCGGGCCAGCCGTACGTGAGTTCGGCCAGCTTGTCGACGGCGTTGTCCGTGGATTCGACACCGTTCAGGGAGAGGACGGCGACGAGCTCGTCGCGGGTCATGCGCAGGTCCTCCGCCGCGAGCACCTGCACGTCGAACTCGAGAGCCACGAGCGGACTCTCCAGCCCCGTCGACGAACGGGTGGCGACGATGACGCGGAGGGCGGGATCGCTGCGCAGCATGCCGAGGAGGTCCCCGGTCGTCACGCCCGTGTCCTCGCTGAAGTTGTCGACGAGGAGCACGTGGACCGACGGCCCGTCCGCGAAAGCCTCGAGGACGCGCGGGAAGGAGATCGCCGGCGCCTGGGCTGAGTCGAGGAGCTGGACTCCGCGCTCGGGGTCGTCTTCGAGGGAGACCGCGAACTGACGCAGCAGGGAGGTCTTGCCGACCCCGGCCGGACCGCGCACGAGCACCACGTCGCCGCTCAGCGCTTCGTGCAGACGAGCGAGAGCGCCCGCGCGGGGCGCCCAGTAGCGGCTCGTGCGACGGGTGGAGCGCGCGTTCGTGGGCAGGCTGTCCACATCGATGAGCATCGTTACCTCCAGTTCAGGGACCGAACGTCTCCGTGCAGACACGTTCGCGCGCGCAGCGGGTAGCCGACCGCGCAGGAATGATCCTGTGGGTGAGGGGGAGGACGAGAGAGACCAAGGGCGGCTCTTTCATCCTCCTCGTCATCCCCTCATCACCCCATCCGCATCACCCCATCCGTCGTCAGCGGGGCGACTCGATCGGCTCCTCGCCCGCGGGTCGGCGGAGAGGGGCTGGTCCGTCGGTGGCGAGGCTCATGCCTATGCTGCGGGCGGTCCGACGGGTCTGTCCGGCGGGCGTGGAAAGGCGGACACGAGTGGACATGCAGCGGGTGGTGCGCATCCTGCGCGCGTACTGGAAGGCGATCGTCGCACTGACGGTCGCGGGCGGGCTGGTCGGGTTGGCATGGAGTGCCGTACAACCCAGGGTGTACACCGCCGACGCCAGCGGCTATGTCGCCGCGGTCGCCTCCGACGGGTCGACGGGCGCCGCCCTCGCCGGTGACCAGCTCGCGCTCTCGAAAGTGAAGTCCTTCATCGACATGGGCTACTGGCGCAGCGTCGCGGAGACGGCGAAGAGCGAGCTCGGCCTGAGCGAGACCCCCGAGGCGTTGGTGCAACGGGTCCACGTCTCCAACCCCGTCGACACCGTCAACGTCCGCGTGGATGCCACCGGCTCGACGCCGGAAGCCGCCCGCGACCTGGCAGAGGCGTGGATCCGGGGGATGACGACGCAGGTCGATCAGCTCCAGACGGGGCGGGGTGGGGAGAGCGCCGTGCGCCTGATCGCGGGCGACTCCGCGCGGTTGCCGACGTCGCCGTCCTCCCCGAATGTGAAGCTCGACGTCGCGATCGGAGCGCTCGTGGGGGCGCTCGCCGGAATCGTCTTCGCCCTCGTGCGGCGGGCTTTCGACCGACGTGTGCGTTCCGCCTCGGACATCACCGACACGATCGCCGCATCCGTGGTCGGCATCCTGCCCGTCGACAAGGAACTGGCGTCGGGCCGCGCGGTCTTCTCCTTCGACGACATCCGCGACGGCCGCGGCTCGTTCGCCCACAAGGAGGCGATGCGAGAGCTGCGCACCAACCTGCAGTACGTCGACGTGGACAGGCCCGCACGCGTCATGGTGGTCACGAGCCCGCTCCCCGGTGACGGGAAGTCGACGACGGCGGCGAACCTCGCCGTGAGCATCGCGGCGACCGGACAGGCCGTGATCCTCGTGGACGCCGACCTGCGGCGTCCCGTGCTGGGCGGGATGTTCGGATTCTCCGACGACGTGGGACTGTCCGACGTGCTCGCCGGGCGCGCGCAGATCGAACAGGTCGCCCATCAGGTGGACGAGAACGGCCGGCTCTTCGTCGTGGCCGCCGGGCGCACCCCGCCCAACCCCAGCGAGATGGTCGGGTCGCAGCGGATGCAGGCGCTGGCGCGCAAGCTGGCCGAGGATCTCGTGGTCGTCGTCGACTCCCCACCCACGCTCGCGGTGGCCGACGCCGCCGTCATCGCGAGCTGGGCGGACGGCGCGGTCCTCGTCGTGACGGCGGGCCGGACCACCGACGACATGCTCTCCCGGGCCGCGGAGAACATCGCGAAGACGCGGGGCCACCTCCTCGGTGTGGTGCTGAACCGGGCTCCCCTCCGTGGCGTCGACTCGTCCTATTACGGGGGTCGTTATGGCGGGTACTACGGCTACGGCGCGCCACGCGGCGAGGCGCGGCCCTGGTGGCGGCTGGGTCGTCGAACCCGGGTCGCGGAGGCCGCAGAGGCCGAGGAGTCCACCGGTCCTCGGCGGCGGTCGTCGGAGCTGCCCCCGGAGAACGTCAGCGGCCTGCGCACCCTGTCTCAGCGAAGGACGGTGAGCCAAGCCGAGGGTGACTCGCCGAGTGAAAAGACGACGCTCGTAGCCCCCGTCGCGTCCGCGGCGGGGCGTCGGCGCCGCCGCACGCCCTGAGCGCTCACACCCAACGCGAGAGGCGCCGGCCAGATGGCCGGCGCCTCTTCTCGTGGATCGGCGTCAGTGCGCGGTGTCTCCCGGGACGAGCACCGCCTTGAACGTCCGCGCGAGGATGGTGAGATCGCCCACGAGCGACCAATTCTCGACGTAGAAGAGATCGAGCCGGATCGCGTCGTCCCACGCGAGCGCGGATCGGCCGCTCACCTGCCAGAGGCCGCTCATCCCGGGCCGCACCATGAGCCGGCGGTGCGCGTCGTCGTCGTAGAACTCCACCTCTGCATCGCGCTGCGGGCGGGGGCCCACCAGGCTCATCTGTCCGGCGAGCACGTTCAGCAGCTGAGGCAGCTCGTCGAGGGAGTACTTCCGCAGCCAGCGACCGACCGGTGTGATGCGGGGGTCGTCGGCCACCTTGAACAGCGGGGTGCCCTCGCGCCCCTGCTCCGCCAGAAGGGTGTGCAGCCTCGCATCGGCGCCGTCGATCATGGATCGGAACTTGATCATGCCGAAGTGCGTTCCGCCCTGCCCGACGCGTTCCTGACGGTAGAAGATCGGCCCCGGGCCGGACATGCGGACGAGCAGCGCGAGGACGAGGAACACGGGCGCCAGCAGGAGCAGGAGCGACGCGGAGCCCGCGATGTCGAAGGCCCGCTTGAGGATCCGCTGCGTGGCCGAGAACTGCGGGGTCTCGATATGCACCAGGGGAAGCCCGGCGACGGGCCGTGTGTGGAGGCGGGGTCCTGCGACGTCCGTGAGATTGACGGCCACGATCAGGTGCTGCTGGCCGGGATCGAGACTCCACCCGATGCGGCGGATGTCGCGGGCCTCGAGCAGGGCGCCGCCCGAGATGAGCACGCTGTCGGCACGCAAGTCGGTCAGAAGCCGGCGAAGGGACGCGGCCTGCACCTCGTTCCACGCGGCGGCTTCGCCGGGAAGCTCGTGGATGCCGACGACCTGCAGTCCCGCAGCGGGTTGCGCCGCCAATTCCGCGGCGACGCGGGCGTTCTCGTCGGCCCCGCCCACCAGGATCACGCGGGCGTTCATGAGGCCGTGACGGCGTCGATGACGCAGCCAGAGGCGGCAGAGGGCTCGGCCGGTCAGCAGCGCGGTCGTTCCGAGCGGGAGGCTCAGGAGGAAGTATCCGCGCGAGACGTCGGCGCCCGTCAGATAGGCCACGATCGCGAGAGCGCCGAAGAGCTGGAAGGAGGCGGCGAGCGTCAGCCGGTATTCGGTGATCCCGTAGCCGATCACCCGGGGATGCCGCGTGCCCCCGACGGTCAGGGCTCCGAGCCACGCGACGGAGAGGACGAGCGACAGGGTGGTGTAGTCCAGCGGAGACGATGCGACGTCAACGGAGTGCGGACCCAACCAGAAGACCTGCGACCCGAAGACGGCGATCGCGACCACGATGGTGTCGATCGCGAGAACGAGTCGCGCGTACCTGCGTTGCCAGGGGATGCGTCGCGCGGCCGGAGGAGGGGTGACGTCATCTGACGTGAGGGGTGAGTCGACAATTGAGACGGAAGTGTTCATCTGTGCTCCGCGGACCGTGCCCCGAGGTCGTGAAGAGACCGTCGCCCGGGTGTGGCTACGACGGTGGGCGCGGGAACTGTCCCACCCGCATCGGAACGCGGGTCCCGGCCTCGAAGGAGACGTCCTCGGGTGAGGCGCGCAGGCGCGTCGTCCGCTCCGAGCTGGTGCGGACCGATGCGCGAGTGCCGGCGCGGGGATCGTCGCGCCATGCGCGAGAATCGCTCCCTCCATCACCCCGGTGGCCGGTCAGCTCACCATCTCGTCGCGCCGCCGTCGAAGGGTCGATTCTCTCCGGGGGAGCATGTTCACATGTTCATGTGAGAGTTGGTCGCGGTTCAAGCTGGAACCATGAGCGAATCGCCCGACCCCTGGTCCGAGTTCGCGCGAGAGCTCGGAGTGCGACTTCTTCGCGCGCGGGCCGAGAAGCACCTGTCGCAGGAGCAGGTGGCGCACGCGGCCGGACTCGCGACCTTCACCTACCGCAAGCTCGAGAAGGGCGAGTCGAATCCGGGAACGGCCGCCAATCCGCGACTGCGCACGCTGGTCCTCCTCTCGGAGGTCCTCGGCATCCCGTTCCGCGACCTCGTCCCGACGCCTCCGGAGGGTCTCGCACCCGGGCGCTGACGGCAGTGTCGGAGGTTCGAGGCAGACTGACGTCGTGCCCACCCACGTTCGGCCCGCCCACCCGGGCGGTCCTCTGAGAGAGGTGTGCGGCATGGACCGACAAGAAGCTTTCGATCTCGAGTTCCGGCGCTGTGCGTTCGAGTGGTGCGCGACCGATCACGGTCGTACCGTGCACGCGGACGACGAGGACCATCGCAGCGAGGGAGTGGCGGTCGCCCTCCGCGTGCGCGCCGCGGCGAGCAGCGGTCCCGGTCGGCTCGACGATTACGAGGTGGGCCTGCTTCGTCGGTCTGCCGACGACGAGACCTGGCTCGTCGTCGAAGCGCCCGGCGGGGTGTCGATCGCGATGTCTCGCGAGGCCGCACGGGCCGTCGTGCACGCTGTCCGTGCCGACCGACACCTCCGTGCCTTCGTCGAAGAATCCTGAGCGGCCGCGTCAGAGCGCGCGGCGCGCTTTGCGCCGATCGTGCATCGACGTCCACACGGCGGCCCCGAGGTAGAGCACGCAGAGGGGGAGGGCAACCAGCAGCATGCTCATGACGTCGGAGGCGGGCGTGACGATGGCGGAGAAGAAGATGATCACCACCAGGGCGACCCTCCACCCGCGGATGATCGTCCGCGCGCTCAGGACCCCCACGGCGTTCAGGGCGACGAGGGCCAGCGGTGAGACGAAGGAGATCCCGATGCCCACGATCAGCTTGAGCAGGAAGTCGAAGTACTGACCGGCCGTCAGCATGGTGGTCGACGCCGCCGGCGCGAAGCCCGCGAGCAGGTTCACGACCTGGGGGACGATCATCCACCCGAAGGTCACGCCCCCCAGGAAGAGGGGCACGGCCGCGCAGACGAAAGCGATGCCGATCCGGCGCTCCCGTGAGGTGAGTCCGGGCACCAGGAACGCCCACACCTGCCAGATCCACACCGGAGCGGCGAAGATGATTCCCAGCGTCAGGGCGATCTTGAAACGCAGGTCGAACGCCTCGCCCAGGCGGGTGAAGTTCAGAGTGGCGACGGAGGGGCCGTGCACGTGCGAGAGCGGTTCAGCGGCCGCTGCGATCACCATGTCCGACAGGAGGAACCCTGCGACGCCTCCGATCAGGATGGCGCCGGCCGCGATCATCAGCCGGCGCCGTAGCTCCGAAAGATGGGAGAGGAGGGGCATCGCCCCTCCTCTCCCATCCGACCGGATCCGTTCGCTCCGACGGCGCTCGCGCGCTTCCCGACTCACGCCGACGGCGATGTGCGCCCGCTCTCGGCGGCGCGATCGGTCACGGCGGGCGACGCGGCGGCCGCGGTGTCATCGCCGGGGGCGTCGGTCTCCTTGCTCTCGGTCCGGAGGATGCGAACGGACTCGCCGACGCTGCGCGCCAGCCCCGGCAGCTTCGACGCCCCGAACAGCAGCAGGACGACGGCGAGGATCAGCAGAAGATGCCAGCCGGAAAGTGCGTTGCCGAAAATTCCCATGAGTTGACCTTTCGAGAAGTGTCCGTCCCTTCATGCTCGGGTCGACACGTGCGCGTCGCCCGCGATGCGATCGACAATCGCCCGGCCTCAGCAGCGACTTCACCAGCCCGGCGGTCGGAAGCGAAACGGCCCACCGGTCAGGCGCCACCTCGCAGCACGGCTTTACTGGTGTCCGCCCCTGTGCCTCTCTTCGGCCGGGGAGGACCGTGCCGGAGGAGACGAGGTGATCGTGAGCACTGACCGCGTCCTGATCGTCTGCACCGCCAACGAAATCCGATCGGCGTTCGTCGCGGCCCTGCTCGCGTCCCGCGTCCCCGACGGGCACGGCGGTCGCCTGACGTTCGAAAGTGCGGGGACCCTCGCCCGACCGGGGACTCCTGCCGATGAGAAGGTGGTCGCTCTCGGGCGTACCTATGGACTGAACCTGGAGGGGCATCGCTCACGGCGTCTGGACGAGGGCGTCCTGCGCACGGGTGACACCGTCCTCTGCGCGGAGCGCGTGCACCGTCGGACGGTGCTCGATCTGCGCCCCGACCTGATCTCATCGGTGTTCACCATCCGCGAGTTCTCCCACCTGGCGGAGACGGTCCACGGCCGGGCGACGACATGGGCGGGGCTCGTCCATTCGGTGTCGCGTGCGCGGCTGAGCGCGCCGCCGCGCAACGCCGAGGAGGACGACATGCTCGATCCGGTCGGGGGCCCGGACGCCGCCTGGCTCGCCTTCGAACGGCAGGCGACGCAGGCGGTGTCGTCGATCCTCGCGGCCGTCACGGCCCTCCCCGCCCCGACCGCCGGTGGGCGGTCCCCCGCGCAGCCCGCCACTCGTCGGGAATTCCGCCGCTTGCAGGAGAACGCCGTGCGGGACGCCGGTTCGGCACAGAGGAGCTGATGTGTTCGATCTCGGTATCGACAAGATGATCGTGGTGGCCGTCCTGGTCGGCCTGATCATGGGGCCCGAGCGGTTGCGAGAGCTCCGGCGGGCGCTCCCGCGCCACATCGGTCGCATCCACGCCCTGTATCAGCAGGGTCGCGCACAGGTGGTCGATGAGCTCGACGAGCTCGCTCCGGACTGGCGCGAATACGACCCGCGGGCTCTGCATCCGCGTCGCATCCTGAAAGACATCGCTGCCGGGACGACCGTGCCAGCGACGACATCAGCCGTTCCGGGCGAGCTGCCGGGTGAAGCGACGGCGGCTCCCGAACGGGGCGACGAGGACGCGCTCTGGACACCCCCCGTGGACGGGCCGACGACGGCGGGCGAGGGCGAGCAGATGTCGCGGAAGCGGGCGGGCTCCCCGCCCGCGGAGACCGTTCCGGTTCCTCCGGCCGGCCCGCAGCCTCCGGTGGCCCTGCCCGGACCGGAGAGCGACTGACGCTCGGCCCCGCAGCGGTCCGATGGGGTCTGCGGGGTGCGGGAGTGTCGTCAACGGGTCGGACCGCTGCTCACGACCGCACGGTCCCGGACAGACCCGGTGCGGCGGGTAGCGAGCCCCGCACCGCTTGCGAATCCGCTCGGGCGATGACCCGACCGAGCCCGATGCCGGTGGCGAGGGCGGCGATCATCCAGATGGTGGCGGCGATGAGGACGAGGGCGAGAGCGAACATGGGACTTCTCCTTCGGAGCCCGTCCACCGGTCGGTGGTGCGCTCACCGTACTGCCGCGGTGAGGCCGACATCGCATGCGACGCGCCGACGAGTGAGGCCGGCGCATCATCGAGGTCGAGTGAACGTCCTCCGGACGATCCGCAGCAGCCCGAGGAAGCCGAACAGGCCGATGACCGCTCCGAGGACGGCGAACAGGGTCACGGAGCCGCCGAGAACGGGACCGCCTCCCGCGATGACGAGGACGACCGCGATCACGACGGCCGCGATCGACACGAGCGTCGACGCCACCTCGGCCGTCACGCGTCCGAGTATCCCGCTGACGTCGTTGCCGTCGTCGCTGCGGAGCGTGACGCCGATCGACCCCTTCTCGACGCCCGACAACAGGGCGTCGAGGCGCTGGGGCATCCGTTCCAGGCGGGCGAGCGAGATGACGGCCTGTGCTTGGAGATCGGTGGCCATGCGCTTCGCGGACAACGTCCGGCGCAGCAGCGTCGGCATGAGGGGGAGAGCGCGCCCGACCATGTCGAAATCGTCGACGAGGACGCGGAGGCACCCCTCGAGGGTGGCGAAGCTGCGGAAGGCCGAGGCGAGCTCGCCGGGAAGGGCGATGTGGTGCTGGCGGATCACGTCGACCATGCGGGTGAAGATCGAGCCCTGGCCGTCGGTGCGCAGGTGCTCGGTCGTGAGCACGATTCCGACGTCGTGGCGGAACGCATCCATGTCGAGGTCGTCGGGGGGATCCACGATCAGCAGAAGGGCATCGGTGGCGGCGACGTCGTTCTCGCTCAGGGCGGCCAGGAGGAGCGCGGTCATGTGCTGTCGGCGGCTGCGTTCGATGATGCCGACCGCGCCGAAGTCGATGAGTCCGAGAGTCCCGTCGCTTTTGAGCAGCACGTTGCCGGGGTGCAGGTCGGCGTGGAACACGCCGTACACCAGGATCTGCTCGATGACCGTCGACATCAGCGTCTGAGCGAGACGGTCGCGATCCTCGGCGGAGAACGTGGCGAGGCGGTCGACGCTGTCGCTCAGCGCCGCGCCGTCGACGAGGTCCATCGTGAGGACGCGTTGTCCCGAGGCGGCCTCGAAGACCCTCGGAGCCGTCACGACGCCGCGGCGCGACGGCTCCGCGCGGTCGATGAGGTCGAGAGTGGAATGGATCATGCGGGTGTTGCGAGCTTCGATCCGGTAGTCCAGCTCCTCCACGAGTGTGCTCGTGAACCCGCGGGCGACCGACTCGATGCGCAGGTCGCGGCCCACCCGCGTGCGCATCTCGGCCCGGTGCGCCAGACGGCCGATGATGTCGGCATCCGCTTCGACCTGAGCGCGCGCGGCGGGGCGCTGCACCTTCACGACGACGGGGGTTCCGTCGCGCAGGACGGCGCGATGCACCTGCGCCACGGAGGCGGCGGCGAGGGGGACCGGATCCACCTGCGCGTAGATCTCGTCGATGGCCGTGCCCAGGTCGTCTTCGATGACCGCTCGCACGGTTTCCCACGCCAGCGTCGTGGCGTTGGTCTGGAGGGATGACAGGGCGGTGAGGTACGGCTCGGGGATGAGATCGCGGCGCGTGGAGAGGACCTGGCCCAGCTTGACGAAGCTCACCCCCGCGTCGTTGATGGTCGCGACGATCGCATTCGCGCGTTCCTCGGAGGTGCTGAGTTGTTCCTCGACGCGCGCGCGGCCGCCGTGGAACAGCCATCCCACGCCGTGTCGGGACGCGATCGTCAGGATCTCGAGATAGCGGCGGGTGCGCTTGCGCTGGCGGAGCGCGGCACGGACGAGGTCGATGGGGTTGGGGAGAGGGCGCGTGGGGAAGATCGCCTCGCTCGCGACGAGCGCCGCGACGCCGAGGGCGAAGACCCACGCGAGCGACAGGGCGATGAGCCCGATCCACAGCCATGCGTCGTTCGCTTCGACGACGGCGTTCGTGTCGATGAGGTCGGTCTGACCGAGCGTCCACTGGGCGGATGGCACGCCGAGGAAGAACACGAGGAGCCCGACGACGATGCTGCGCGGCCACCCGACCGCGGTCCCGAGGATGCGCCGGGCGACGAACCCGACGAGCACCGCCGAGACGACGGCGGATATCGAGATCAGGATGGTGGCCCCCACGGGGTCAGCGTAGTCGTCTGCTCAGCAGATCCGGGGAAGAGCGCATTCGCCGCATCGCCACCACGCGAGCCCGTCGCGCGAAGAGTGCGGACGCATCGTCAGGGAACAGGCGAGGCAATTCGGCGCGAAGCCGACCAGCAGGTCGTCGTCGTCGAATCGCCCGCGCTCTCGCGGCGGATCGTCAAGGGGCAGGTGCATGGTTCCTCCTGGGAGGCATCTTCGCATGCGCATGCGTCGTTGTGGCGTGTCATCCACAGGGGTGCGTCAGCTGCCCCCACCGAGCCGCTGCACGAGCTGTTCGACGACCGCACCGAGGTCTCCCACGCGGTCGACGGAGCCCAAGACGACGGCGATGAGCGGGAACGCGGTCACGACGATCGCCACCACCACCGCCGTCGCCGAGAGGGCCCACGCCGCGGGGGCGCGGCGCCGCGTGACCGACCCCGCCAGCAGGGCGACGATGGCGAGCAGCCCGATGAGCGCGACCGCGGTCACGCCCAGCACGGGGAACGGCACCAACCCGGCGGTGCTCGCCGTCGCGCCCGCGAGGAAGGTCACGAGGGGGAGGAAGCCCAGCAGCACGATGAGCGCGATGACCACGCCACCGGTCATCGCGGCGGCGGCGCTGCGGCGCGAACGGATCACCGTTTTGCTCGAAGAGATACGGCTCATGAGACTCCTTCCCGGTCGGTCGGACTGCGCTGCCCGGGTCAGGAGCGCAGGTCGTGCAGGGTGCGGTGTGCGCGCTTGCGCGCAGCGCGAGCGGCTTTCTTCGCCGCCTTGTGCCGGCGGCGCCGGGCCTTGGGGTCGTCCCACAACCGGACGATCTGGTGCCCGACGGACTCCCGCTTCTTGACCTGCACGCGCGGGGTGCGGGTCCCCACGACGTAGGCGATGAGCGCGACGGCGCCGATCAGGATGATCTTGTTGCGCATGGCATCCTCCTTCTGCACGGGGTCCGGCGGTGATCCGCAGCGGACCGTCACTATGCAGACGCGTGGAGGGGAGGATTCGTCACGCGGGTCGGAGAGAACTTCGGTTCGTCCCCCGACGACCACGACCCCGGCGCCGCTCCCACGTCGATCCAGCGGGAGCGCCGGGCTCGGTCATCCGCGCGTCGGAGCAGAGTCTCTCGGGATGACGATCCGCTGTGGGATGCTGCTCCGCGAGCGACGAACGCCCCGGCCGGAGCCGGGGCGTTCGCGATGACGGAGGGGATGGTCAGGGGCGACCCATGCCGAAGTACGACCAGCCCGCGGCGCGCCACGCGACGGGATCGAGGCAGTTGCGTCCGTCGACGACGACGTGCCCTCGGGTCAGCGAGGCCGCGTGCTCGGGCGACAGTTCACGACGGTACTCGTCCCACTCCGTCACGACGATGACCGCGTCCGCGTCGCGGAGCGTCTCGTCGAGGTCGGTCTCGTACGTGAGCTGGGGGTGGATGCGACGGGCGTTCTCGATCGCAGCCGGGTCGGTGAGGACGACGTGCGCCCCGAGGCCGTGCAGGCGCACGGCGACGTCGAGGGCGGGGGAGTCGCGGATGTCGTCGCTGTGGGGCTTGAAGGCGGCCCCCAGGACGGCGACCTTCTTCTCGAACACGCTGCCCCCGAGGGCGTCGGTCGTCAGCTCGACGGCGCGGTCGCGACGGCGGAGGTTGATGGCGTCGATCTCGCGGAGGAAGGCGACGGACTCCCCGCGTCCGAGCTCTTCGGCCCGAGCGGAGAAGGCGCGGATGTCCTTGGGGAGGCATCCGCCGCCGAAGCCGATGCCGGCACCGAGGAAGCGGCGGCCGATGCGCGCGTCGTGTCCGATGGCGTCGGCCAGGGTGGTGACGTCGGCACCGGTGACCTCGGCGATCTCGGCGATGGCGTTGATGAAGCTGATCTTGGTCGCGAGGAACGCGTTCGCCGAGACCTTCACCAGTTCGGCCGTCGCGTAGTCGGTGACGATGAAGGGCGTGCCCTTCGCGATCGAGGGGTGGTAGACCTCGCGCAGGACGTCGGCGGTGCGCTCGCCCTCGGCGGTGGGCTTGCCGTCCTCGGACGGGACGCCGGCGACGAGGCGGTCGGGGTCGACGGTGTCCTGGACGGCCCAGCCCTCGCGCAGGAACTCCGGGTTCCAGACGAGCACGGCGCCGCGCTCGGCCACGCGCGGGGCGAGGCGCGCGGCGGTTCCCACCGGCACGGTGGACTTGCCGGCGACGATGTCTCCGTCGCTGAGGAAGGGGAGGAGTCCGTCGACGGCGGCATCGACGTAGGTCAGGTCGGCGGCGTGGCCACCGGCCTGCTGCGGCGTCCCGACGCCGACGAAGTGCACCTTCGCGCCCTGCGCAGCGGACATGTCGGTGGTGAACGACAGGCGACCGGAGGCGATGCCCTCCGTGAGGATCTCCTGGAGACCGGGCTCGAAGAACGGCGCCTCACCCTTGGACAGGGAGGCGATCTTGCGCTCGTCGACGTCGATGCCGACCACCTCGTGCCCGATCGACGCCATCGCAGCCGCGTGCACGGCTCCCAGGTACCCGCAACCCACTACAGACAAACGCACGATCAGAGCCTTTCAGATTCACGTCGACGCGACCCGGACACGCCGGTTCGCGGACCCGCGAGGGAGCGCAGGATTCTCACGCGGCCGTCTCGCCCGGCGCCAGGGCGGCGCGGGCGGTCTTGCCGAGGATGACGAAGTCGCCGAGGAGGGTCCAGTTCTCGACGTACGAGAGATCGAGACGGACCGATTCCTCCCACGAGAGCGAGGAACGCCCGCTGACCTGCCACAGCCCGGTGATGCCGGGCTTGGCGAGGAATCGGCGATGCACGTGATCGGCGTAGACCGCCACCTCGGAGGGCAGCGGGGGGCGCGGGCCGACGAGCGACATCGACCCGCCGATCACGTTGAACAGCTGGGGGAGCTCGTCGAGGCTGAACTTGCGCATGACACGCCCGATGGGGGTGACGCGGGGATCGTTCTTCATCTTGAAGAGCACCTCGTTGCCGGAGTCCCGCTCCTGCGCGGCGAGCTGCTCGAGGAGGTCTTCGGCGTTGACGACCATCGAGCGGAACTTGATCATCGTGAACTCGCGTCCACGGAACCCGATGCGGGTCTGACGGAAGAAGATCGGACCGTCGCTGGACAGGCGCACCGCGATCATGAGGAAGGCCAGCAGAGGACTCAGCAGGATGACGCCGACCGACGCGGCGACGAGGTCCACGCTGCGCTTGAGGAAGCTCTGCCCGCGGGAGAACTTCGGCGTCTCCACGTGGATGAGGGGGAGCCCCGCCACGGGACGCGTGTGCAGTCGGGGGCCGGCGATGTCGATGATGCTCGGGGCCAGCACGAGGTGCTGGCGGCCCGCTTCGAGGCTCCACGAGATCTGCTTGACCTTGTCGGCGGGCAGGTCGTCGGCGCTGGTGATCGCGACAGTGTCGGCACCTGTGACCTGCAGGGCGCGGGTGACGTCTCCCACGTGCCCCATCACCGGGATCTCGGTTCCGGGGATGACGTCGGCGATCTTGCCGTTGGGGACGCACGCGCCCACCACGCGATAGCCCGCGCTGGGCGAGCGGCCGAATTCGCGCGCGAGCTGGGTGACGGAGGGGAGCGACCCGACGAGCAGCACGTTCGCCGAGTACAGACCGCGCGAGCGCTGGGCCACCAGCCACTGCCGCCACATCCATCGCGTGAAGATCAGGACCAGGATGCCGAGGGGCAGGCTGATCAGGAGGTATCCGCGGGCGACGTCGATCTGCGTCAGGAAGGCGATGATCGCGACGGTCCCGAAGAGACGGAAGCTGGCGTCGGCGATGCGGACGTACTCCTGGGAGCCGGTCCCGATGACCCGGTCGCTGCGGGAGTCGACGAACGACAGCGCCCACATCCAGGTCACGATCAGGATGGCGGAGAAGACCCAGTACGAGAGGTCGCTGATCCGGCTGTCGCGACCGGTGGCGAGCTGCACGTTCCCCAGGCCGAACCAGAGCAGCTGCGTGCCGTAGACGACCCACGTGAGGGAGAAGAGATCGGTCAGCGCGAGGTTGAGACGGTAACGCCGCCGCCACGGATCGCGCTGGTACATCGGCGCCTGGGTCGGCGTCTCCCGCGGGGGTCGCGCAGTGAGCGGGTCCGCGTCCGCGTCCGCGGTCTCAGCGCTCATCTGAAGATCGGACGTCACGATGTGCAGCTCCTCCCCCCCCGGCCGGCGAGCCTTTCGGCTTACCCCGTGAACGATAACAGGCGAGAGTCACCCCATAAGTCACCCTGCGGCACTTGTCACGAGTCTGAAACACCGCGGCCGTCACCCGCTAACTCACCCGACACGTGAGACGAAGTCATCACAACAGCGCGGTCCGCCGCGCCCCTCACGCGCGGGCGGTGGCCCCGCGAGGGGCGCGTCCCCTACACTCGGGCAGCGGATCGGCCGACGCCGGCCGCCTGCGAGATTCCCCCCGCATCGCGGGATGCATGCCCACCCGCCTACCGGAGGAACCTGATGACCCGCGTCCCGCCGCCGCTCCTCGGCGCACGACGTGAGGGGTCGGCGGGTCTCATCGCCGCCTTGGCGATCGCGGCCGTTCTCCTCGTCGCCGTGGCGGCGGTCTTCGCGTTCGCGCTCCTGCGGCCCTCGGGAGATCCGGCGGCCATCGACGCCACCGCGTCTCCTTCCGCGGCGTCACCGTCGCCGTCTCCGTCGCCGACCCTCACGGGGTCGTCGGCCTCACCCTCGATCCCGACCCCGACTCCGACCGCGACGCCGACGCCCGCTCCGCCCACGTCACCGGCCGCCCAGGTCTGCGACGGGGCTCCCACTCTCCTCAGCTTCTGGGCACACCCGGACGACGACATCATCTTCGCCAACCCCACGATCTCGGACGCCATCGCCGCGGGCCAGTGCGTGCGGACCGTCTTCCTGACCGCGGGCGACGCCGGCAAGGGTATGGAGTACGTGCAGGCGCGGGAACTCGGCATCCTGCGCGCCTACAACGCCATGCGCGGGCAGGAGGGGCTCTGGCATGCCGACGACGTCACCCTCGACACCGGCCTGCACATCCGCCGACTCAGTCCCGACGGCGATCCGCGGATCTCGGTCGCCTACGTGCGACTGCCCGACGGCAACATCACGGACGGCGGCTTCTCCGAGACGGGCTTCGCCACCCTGAGCAAGCTGTACGACGGGGCGATCTCGTCGCTCGCCCCCGTGGACGGCGGCCCCGCGGTCGGTCGCGGGCAGGTCGTCGCGTCGATACGCGAGCTCGCGGATGCCGTCGGGCCGAGCGCGACGCTCACCCACATCCCGCGCGGCAGCGCCTTCGCCCCCGGCGATCACCCGGATCACTCGGTCGTCGGCGCTCTCGTGCGCGAAGCGCTCTCGTCGGACGCGGCGGTGGCCCCCGGCGTCCGGTATTTCGTCGGCTACCCGTCGGAGAACCTGCCCCGCAACCTCGAGGGAGCGGTGCTGGACCGCAAGGTCGACACGTACCGCATCTACACGCAGCAGGACAAGGTGATCCGTTGCGCGGACCGCTCGAACTGTCTCAAGACCCGCAAGTTCGGCGAGTGGCTGCAGCGTTCGTACCCGAAGAGCGAGGCCGAGCTCCAGCTCGGTTGATCACCCGTCGTCGGAGGCGAGCGCGTCCTCGACGGCCGCGCGCGCGTCGCGCTCGGCGATGATGTCGACGAAGTCCTTCACGGGGGCGTCCGCGTACTTGTCGACGGCCGCCACGGCTTCGTCGTGCACGACCTCCGCGGGGGCGTCGGGGAATCGCACCTGCACGCGCTCCTCGACGTCGGCGATGGTCTCGTCCTTGTCGAACCCTTCACTGCGCTGCGTCATGGCCCGCGCTCAGTGCTGGTACGTGCCGTGCAGGATCGCGCGGCCGAGCGTCTTGAACGCCAGGTTGAACGACACCACGGCGGGGCTCGCGTCCGCGTCGACACCGAGGGTCTCCTCGCCCACGGCGTGCACGACGAAGAAGTAGCGGTGGGGCTGGTCGCCCTGCGGGGGAGCGGCGCCCATGAACCCGCTCTCGCCGCCGTCGTTGCGCACGTGGAACGCGTTGCCGGGCAGGTCGCCGGAGGCGGCCCCCGTGGCGAGCTCGTTCACGTCCGCCGGGATGTCGACGAGGACCCAGTGCCAGAAGCCGCTCGGCGTCGGCGCGTCGGGATCGAAGCCGGTGACGACGAACGACTTCGTGCCCTCGGGGGCACCCGACCACCGGAGGTGCGGGGAGGTGTTGCCCTTCTCGGCCACCTGATCGTCCTTCAGCGGCTCACCGTTGACGACGTCGTCACTGGCCACGTCGAACGACGCGGTGGCGGGGAGGAGGGGATACGGATCGGGCGTCTGGGGGCGGGAGAGATCGACCATGCTCCGCACGATAGGACCCGTTCCCGACGTGCCGGCAGGGCTTGCGTCGCGGGTCGGCGGGGGTTAGCGATCAGTGGGACAGGGCGAGAAGGGAGCGGGCTGCATCGTGGCATCCGTCGGGGGTCGGCAGCCCGTAATCGACCTCGACGACCTCGCGCAGGTCGGCGGCCAGCTCGTCGACGCTCGGGGCGACCTCGAGGGCTTTCATGATCGGGAGGATCAGGTCGTCGTACTCGTCGTCGGGCCACCCGCGCCCGATCCGATGGACCCCGATCGGGTCCCAGTCGTTGAGGACGGCGCGGATGCGCAGGGCGACGGGCGACAGAGACCGCGGCGGTGAGGACGTCTGCATAAGGGCGAGTGTCGCCAGCGTTCTTAGGCGCGGGCTGAGCATCGGCCATGCGTGGGGTGGACCGGCCGGCCGCGCGCGGTCACCCGCGGGATGATCGAGGCGGTGACCGGTCCGCTCTGCCCGCGACGTCGCGCCGCCGCGGGGTTTCGCGCGCGGTGAGCGGCGTGCTTCGCGGTACCGTCGATGTGCGCCCGAGGGCGCGGGGGAACCCGTGCGCCCGAGGGCGCGGGGGAACCCGAACATCCGTCGCCGGGGGGCGCAACACAGGACGGAGTCGCCGTGAGTGACATCGACGAGCCATCGAGCGGCGACGGCGGTGCCGGACGCGACGCGCAGGACGGGGCCGGGGCGAGCCGCCGGCGCTCGATCTCGCGCCGATCGCTCGTGTTCGGGGGCCTCGCCGTCGGCGGTCTCGCTGCGATCGGCGGGGGCGCGTGGGCCTACCGCGAAATGCGGCGGTCGGACGGGCCCGACGGCACCTGGGTCAAGCTGAGTCCGATCGTCCCCCAGCCCCGCGACGCGCCGCGGGACGCGTCGCCCGCATTCGAGGAGCCGGGGGACGACTCCACGGTGGCGGTCTGGGCCCACGCCGATGACGACATCATCTTCGCCAACCCCCACCTCAGCGAGGTCATCGCCTCCGGAGCGACCCTGCGGACGATCTTCATCACCGCGGGCGACGCCGGGCGCGGCCTCGCCTACGCGCAGCAGCGCGAGGCGGGCATCCGCGCGGCCTACGACCAGATGCGCGGCAGCACGGCGCCGTGGGAGACGCGCGAGATCGCGCTGCTGAGCGGGGCCCGCGTCACGCGGTTCGTGCCGAGCGACGAGCCGCGTCTGTCGATCACGGTGCTGCGACTGCCGGACGGCAACCTGAGCGCGAAGGGCTTTCCCGCCACGGGAGGAGCGGGACTCACGCAGCTGATCAACGGCACCGTGCCGGCGCTCGCCCCCATCGACGACGGCCCCACCCTCGACGCCGCACGCCTCTCGGACACGGTCGCCGAGCTCATCCACGCGGGGCGGCCCGATCGCATCACGACGAACATCCCCCACGAGAGCGCCTTCGCGCGAGGCGACCACCCCGACCATTCGTGCGTCGGGTCGCTCGTGCGTGCCGTCGCGCCCACCGCCGGGGTGCCGGCGGAAGCGGTGACCTATTACATCGGGTATCCCTCGAAGCGGCAGCCGGTGAACGTGGTCGGAGCTCCGCTGGATGCGAAGGTCGACGTGTACCAGGTGTACGCGGCGCAGGATCCCGTCGTGACGTGCATCGATGAAACGGCCTGTCTCGCCCAGCCGGGCTTCGGCCAGTGGCTGCGCCGTTCCTATCCGAAGACCGAGGCCGAGCTCCAGCTCTCCTGACGTGCGGCGGGCGGGGTGGAGGCGCTGCACGCGACGACGCCGCCCGCAGGGAACGGGCGGCGTCGTACTGCCGGAGGCAGGCCCAGGACGAGGCGCGATACGTGGGGCTCAGCGCCCCGCCCCGGGAGTCGGGAGGTCAGTCCTCGGAGACGGTGACGGTCACCTCGATGTTGCCGCGCGTGGCGTTCGAGTAGGGGCACACCTGGTGCGCCTGGTCGGCGAGCTCCTGGGCGAGGTCGTGCTCGACGCCCGGGAGGACGACCTCGAGCAGCACGGCCAGCTGGTAGCCGCCCTGGCCGTTCGGGCCGATGTGGACGCGGCCGCCGACGGACGAGTCCTCGAGGGTGATCTTCCGGCCGCGCGCGACGGCGTGCAGGGCGCCGTGGAAGCAGGCGGCGTAGCCCGCGGCGAAGAGCTGCTCGGGGTTGGTGCCCGCGCCCGATCCGCCCATCTCCTTCGGGGGTGCGACCTCGAGGTCGATGTAGGGACCGGCCGTCACGTGGCCGGTGCGGCCGTGGCCGGTGGAAACGGCTTCTGCGGTGTAGAGAACGTCCATGAGTGTTCCTTTCTGGGGACGGAGGGGCGTCGTCGCGTCACGACGAACGGCGGGGCGCGCCCACGGCCGACAGGACGGTATCGGGGTGGTCGCGCAGGTCTTTCATCGCCTCGGTGAGCTGGTGCAAAGCGTCGATCAGCTCCCGTGCGCTGTCGGCGTCGGACAGACCCGCGCCGGCCGCGATGCAGCGGGGGACGTGGGACAGCTCTTCCCGCAGGCCGGCTCCTCGGGGCGTCAGCGACACGGAAACCACCCGCTCGTCGTCGGAGCGACGGGTCCGCTCGATGTAGCCCGCCGCTTCCATGCGGGCGAGCATCGGCGAGAGGGTGCCCGAGTCCAGCTGCAGCGCCTCGCCGAGGCTTTTGACCGTCTGATCGCCGTCGCCCCACAGGGTGACCAGGGCGATGTACTGCGGGTACGTGAGGTTCCACGGTTCGAGGAGGACGCGGTAGGCCTGCGTGGTCGTGCGGTTGGCGGCGTAGAGCGCGAAGCACACGAGGGCGTCGACGGCGGGCATGGAAGAACTGTTGCACACAATTTAATTGTGCACAACCGAATGTGCCGGACCGGAGCGAGTCGCTCTGTCAAGCCCTGCCATCGCCTCCGCTCCCGGGCGACGATGGGCGCATGATCCGCCGCAGCGACGCGAGCTTCACGGCGCCATCGGGTTTCCTCCCCGACGGCGACCGCGACCTGCTCGCCATCAACGGGCATCACTTCGAGCTGGGGGACTCTGTCGCCCCGCTCGGAGGCGACCTCGCCTGAGCCTCCATCCCGTCGACGGGCGACGCCCGACGGCGGGAGACGTTTGCGCGCGGGGCCGGAAGCCGAGGCTTGTCGGACGCTCAGTCGCGGGCCGCGGGTGCCGCGTCGTCGTCGTCGACGGGATGCCGGGTGACGAGCAGTTCGGCCACGCGTCGGCGGTCGACGGCGCTCACCTGGAGGGTGGCGCCGTCCACCTCCACGGTGTCGCCGACCCGGGCGAGACGGCCGAGCCGCTCGACGACGAATCCCGCGACGGTGTCGGATGCGCCCCGCGGGAGCGTCACCCCGGTCGCCTCCTCGAAGTCCTGCAGATTGAGTCGGCCCTCGACGGTGCCGTGCTCGCCCTCGGCAAGGGGCTGCTCGGCGGCGTCGTCGTACTCGTCGAAGATCTCGCCCACCACCTCCTCGACGAGGTCTTCGAGGGTCACGATGCCGTCGGTTCCCCCGTACTCGTCGACGACGACCGCGATGTGACTGCCCTCGGCGCGCATCGCGGTGAGGGTGGGAAGCACCCGCGCGGTCGACGGGATGTAGCGGATGTCGCGCATCACGGCGGTGAGGGGACGCGACGTGTCCTCGTAGAGGTCACGAACGTGTACGAATCCGACGACGTCGTCGATCGTGTGCTCAGCGACGGGGTAGCGCGAATAGGGCAGATCGCGTACACGCTCCACCGCCTCGGCGATCGAGCCGCCGGCATCCAGGGTGACGACCTCCGGGCGGGGTCGCATGACCTCGCTGACGTGGCGGTCGCGCAGCGACAGCACGTCGTCGAGGATGCGACGCTCGTCGGCGGGCAGGCCCTCGTGACTCGACACGATGTCGCGCAGCTCCTCCTCGGTGAGCTCCTCACCGGTCTTGTTCGGGTCGCCGCCGAGCAGACGCACGAGCACGTTGGTGGAGATCGACAGCAGCCAGATGACGGGCCGCATGAGGGTGGCGAAGCCGTTCAGCACCGGCGCGACGCCGTAGGCGAACGCCGCGTTGCGCTGGATCGCGAGCCGCTTGGGAACGAGCTCGCCCAGGACGAGGGAGAGGTAGGCGATGACCAGGGTGAGCGCGATGGTGGAGACCGTGGCCGCGACCGGCTCGTCGAGCCCCCACGCCGTGAAGAGCGGGGTCACCGACGGGGCGATCGACGAGGCGCCGTACGCGGCCGACGCGAAACCCGCGACCGTGACGCCGATCTGGACGGCGGAGAGGAAGGTGTTGGGGTTGCGCGCGAGGTCGGCCACCTTCTGCCCGCGCCGCCCGCGCGCCGCGAGGGCGTTCACCTGGCTCTCGCGCAGCGTCACCAGGGCCATCTCGGTCGCGGCGAACACCCCGCCGATGAGCACGAAGACCACGACCAGCACGATGTTCAGCGCGAGGTCGTTCATCGCTCGCCCGCCTTCGTCGCGATGCGTCCGGCACCCGGGGTCACCCGGGCGCTCGGACTATGACCGTCGGCGTCGAGAGCGTGGCACATGCGGCGAGTGTAATGAGAGGGGGCCATCCCCACGGATGCCGGCTCCGGGCTTGCGCACCCACCCCTGCTTCTGCTGCCTCAGCGCACGCTGCCGTCGACACCCGACACGCGGACCGTCGTGCCTCCGGCGATCTCGACCTTCCACACGGGAGCGCCGTCCTCCTGCTCGAGGACGGCCTCCTCGACCCGTGCCCCACCGGAGGCCCGCGTCGCGGCGATGCGGATGGCATCCGCAAGGGTGGTCGTGGTCGCCTGGAGAGCGGCGGAGTCGTCCGCATCGAGTCTCTCGGAGCCGTCGGAGGACTCCGCGCGGGTACCGTCGGTGCTGACCTGGACCTCGACCTCCTGATCGCCGACGGCGACGTGCACCTCCCACCGGTCGTCATCCGCGTCGAGCGCGAACGCACGGCCACCGGCGTCGGATTCGGCCGTGGTGACGGCGCGGACGGCATCCTGATCGGTGGGGGTGAGGGATCCGCCGCCACCGCCGAAGGGGGCGCAGGCGCTGAGCGCGAGGACCGTGACAGCGGACAGGGCGACGGCGAGGGAGCGGGTCGAGGCCATGGCGCGAGGCTAGCGATGCGCGAACGGACCGCCGGAGTGCTTGCATCGCGGCGTCGCGTGTGCGTTCCCCGGCGGGCCGAGCGATACCAATTCTCGACGCGATCGTCAACGGCGGGCCTCCGGTCAGGTGCAGGGCGAACCATGGCGGCCATGAGCGAGATCACCGCACACCATGGACTTCTGACCGACATCGACCTCCACGTCGACGACACCGGCGGATCGGGTCGCCCCGTCGTGCTGATCCACGGCTGGCCCCTGTCGGGCGAGTCGTGGGCGCACCAGGTTCCGGCCCTCGAAGCGGCCGGCCACCGGGTCGTGACCTACGACCGCCGCGGCTTCGGCCGGAGCGACAAGCCCCGCACCGGGTACGACTACGACACGTTCGCCGACGACCTTCAGGCCGTACTGGAGGCGCTCGACCTGCGGGATGCCACGCTGGTGGGCTTCTCGATGGGCGGCGGCGAAGTGGCGCGCTACCTCACGCGCCACGGCGCGGACCGCGTGCACAGCGTCGTCTTCGCAGCGGCCGTCCCGCCGTACCTGGCCCAGACCGACGACAACCCCGAGGGGCCCCTCGACGACGACACCGCCGACGGGATGAAGCAGGGACTCACGGACGACGAGAAGGCGTTCTATCACCAGTTCACGACCGACTTCTTCTCGGTGAACGGCGAGCTCGTCGTCGCGCCCGAGGAGCAGGCCGAGGCGGAGCGCCTCGCGAACCAGGCCGATCACCACGCCGCCCTGAAGTCGATGGAGGCCTTCGCCACGACCGATTTCCGCGCGGACCTGCCGAACGTCGGTGTGCCCGCTCTGATCATCCACGGCGACAGCGACGCCACCGTGCCGTTCGAGGGCTCGGGCAAGCGCACGCACGAGGCCATCGCCGGGAGCGAACTGCACGTGGTCGCCGGAGCGCCGCACGGCGTCAACGTGAGTCACGCCGACGAGTTCAACCGTGTGCTCATCGACTTCCTGAAGCGCTGACCCGCTCGGCGCGCCCCACTCTCGCCCGCATCCGCGGGGGACGCGCCGGCCGATCCGATGCCCCGTCACCGCCCGGTGACGGGGCATCGGTGCGTGATGACAGCGGGGGTGAATCGCCGAGCCGCACGTCCGCATTCGCCCGGCGGGTCCGCTGAGACCCGTTCGGACGCGACCTAACGTGACCGCCATGTCCGACGCCGCCGACGCCTCCACTCGCGGGATGCAGCGGCGACGGCGCAGCCGTCCGCGGCCCTGGCGCGAGGGGCGCTCGACGACGCGGCGGTGGAACCTCGAACTGCTGGCGTGGGCCGTCTGCGCGCTCGGTGCGGGTGCTCTGGCCGGGCGGGCGGCATCCGTCCTCCTTCCGCCCGAGACGGCGGAGGGGGGTGCGCGGGCCGTCGTGTGGGTTGCTCTCGGAGTGCCGATCGCCCTGGCCTTCTCTCGGTCCCGGCCCCGCGGGCTGCTGCGCGTTCGCCTGATCGACGTGGTCTACGGGATCGTCTTCGGTGTCGCTCTGCGCATCGTGCAGGGGGCCCTCGCGGAGACCGGGGGAGTGCCGGCCGCCTGGCCCTCGACCGTCTCGACGGGAGGATCCCTGCCCGAGTCGTTCGTCGCGGACGCCCTCGCCGACTCGGTCGTCGCGGCGGTGACGGAGGAGTTCTTCTTCCGGGGGGTCGTGCTGGTGTGCGCCTTTGCGCTCGTGAGGCGGCTGAGCGGGCGGGTGCCCGCCGCGATCGCCGCCGTCGCCTTCTCCACGGCTCTGTTCGTCGTCGCCCACCGGCTCACGTCGCATCAGGGCGGCGTCGACTCGATCGCGCTCGCCGCGGTCGGCGTCGTGACCGGGACGTTCGTGATGGCGACCGGACGCATATGGCCGGCGGTCGCGGTGCACGTGGTCTTCAACGCCACGGGATACGCTCTGCTGGCGGCGGGCGCCCTGCTCTCCTAGCGCGGTCCCGCGGGGCGTCACGGGAGCCCGCCCCCTCGTCGTCGCCGTCCCCGTTTGGCGATGGCATCCGGATGCCGTAGTCTTGCTCTTTGGTGCCCGCCTCCCTGCGAGCGGGACGCCCGAACGTGAGCCCTCCACCGGCCCTGTTCCCCCGTCATCGGCGGGGCAACGGACCACCGGAGCGGGATTCACGAACTCCTCCGTTCGATCAAGAAAGCAGCACTACTGTGACGCGCACTTTCACCCCCAAGGCCGCTGAGGTCACGCGCGAGTGGGTCGTTATCGACGCCACCGACGTCGTTCTCGGCCGCCTGGCCTCGCACGCGGCGGTCCTCCTCCGCGGCAAGCACAAGGCGACCTTCGCCAACCACATCGACTCCGGCGACTTCGTCATCGTCATCAACGCGGAGAAGGTGGCCCTCACGGGTCAGAAGCTCACGCAGAAGAAGGCGTACCGCCACTCGGGCTTCCCGGGCGGTCTGAAGTCCGTCACCTACGACGAACTCCTCGAGAAGAACCCCGTCCGCGCGGTCGAGAAGGCCATCCGCGGCATGCTGCCCAAGAACAGCCTCGGCGCGGCGCAGCTCAAGAAGCTCAAGGTCTACCGCGGCGCCGAGCACCCCCACGGTGCCCAGCAGCCCACGGCATACACCTTCGACCAGGTCGCCCAGTAAGCGCCGCCGGATAAGGACGAAACAGTGTCGAACATCGACTCCAGCAACTACAGCACCGAGACGCCGGCCGAGCAGTCGGTCGTCGCTGCCGAGCGCCCCGTGCTCTCGGTTCCCGGCGCAGCCGTGGGCCGCCGCAAGCAGGCCATCGCCCGCGTGCGCCTCATCCCCGGTTCGGGCACGATCACGGTCAACGGCCGCACGATCGAGGACTACTTCCCGAACAAGCTGCACCAGCAGCTGATCAACGACCCGTTCACGGTGCTCGAGCTCGCGGGCTCGTACGACGTGATCGCGCGCATCTCCGGTGGCGGCCCCTCGGGTCAGGCCGGCGCGCTGCGCCTGGGCATCGCCCGTGCGCTCAACGAGATCGACGCCGAGAACAACCGCCCGACCCTGAAGAAGGCCGGCTTCCTCTCGCGCGACGCTCGCGTCAAGGAGCGCAAGAAGGCCGGTCTCAAGAAGGCCCGCAAGGCGCCTCAGTACTCCAAGCGCTGAGTTCGACTCTCCGTATGCCTCTTTTCGGCACGGACGGGGTGCGGGGGCTGGCCAACGGCCTCCTCACCGCCGAACTCGCGCTGCACCTGGCCCAGGCGACTGCTGTCGTCCTGGGCCAGGGCCGTTCTGCGGAGGCGCGCAAAGCGGAAGGCCGTCGGTTGACGGCCGTCGTCGCGCGCGATCCCCGGGTGTCGGGGGAGTTCCTCGCCGCCGCTGTCGCCGCAGGACTCGCCTCCTCCGGCGTCGACGTGCTCGACGCCGGGGTGATCCCGACCCCCGCCACGGCCTTCCTGATCGCGGATCACGACGCGGACTTCGGCGTGATGGTGTCGGCGTCGCACAACCCGGCCCCCGACAACGGCATCAAGATCTTCGCGCGCGGGGGGACGAAGCTCCCCGACATCGTCGAGCAGCGCATCGAGCACGCCCTCGAGGGTGAGCGTCTGCAGCCCACCGGCGCGGGCGTCGGACGCATCCGGCGCTTCGCCGACGCGGAGGACCGCTACGTGCTGCACCTGCTGGGCTCCCTCCCGCACCGCCTCGACGGCCTCCACGTGGTGCTCGACTGCGCGCACGGTGCGGCGGCCGGGGTGTCGCCCGAGACGTTCAAGGACGCCGGTGCGCAGGTGACCGTCATCGGCGCCGAGCCGGACGGTTTGAACATCAACGACGGCGTGGGCTCGACCCACCTCGACGTGCTCGCGGAGGCGGTGGTGCGCCTCGGCGCCGACGTCGGCATCGCCCACGACGGCGACGCGGACCGGTGCCTCGCGGTCGACGCCGAGGGCAAGGTGGTCGACGGAGACCAGATCATGGCGATCCTCGCGGTGGCGATGAAGGAGCGCGGCGCGCTCGTCGACGACACCCTGGTGGCGACGGTCATGAGCAACCTCGGCCTCCATCGCGCGATGGCCGATCACGGCATCCGCGTGCTGCAGACGGGCGTCGGCGACCGCTATGTGCTCGAAGCCATGAACGAGGGGGGCTACTCCCTCGGTGGCGAGCAGTCGGGCCACGTGATCATGAGCGAGTTCGCCACCACCGGCGACGGACTGCTCACCGGTCTGCACCTCGTGGCCGAGATGGCGCGGCAGGGCAAGACCCTCGCGGAGCTGGCGTCGCTGATGACGGTGTACCCGCAGGTGCTGGTGAACGTCCGCGGCGTCGATCGCGACGGCGTCGCCGACGAGGTCGTGCAGCGCGAGGTCGCGGCATCCACCGCCGAACTCGGCGACTCCGGTCGCGTGCTGCTGCGCGCCTCGGGCACCGAGCCGCTGGTGCGGGTCATGGTCGAGGCGGCGTCGGAGGACGTCGCCCGCGCCCACGCCGACCGGCTCGCCGAGGTCGTGCGCGAGCGCCTGGCGCTCTAGCGCCCGCCGGTTCGACAGGCCCAGGGACCCCGTGCGGGGTGCCTGGGCCTTCGTCGTCGGTGGGTGCGGGTGGGCGTCCGGGGGCGGTGTCCGGTCCCTTCGACGGGCTCAGGGACCTCGGTCGGTGGGCCGGTCCCGGGCGGGCGTCCGGGGCGGGGTCCGGTCCCTTCGACGGGCTCAGGGACCTCGCTTCGGTGGTCCGGCCTGGGTCGGTGGGCGGGTCCCGGTCGGTGCGGAGAGGCCCGTCGGGGGCGCGACGGGGCGCGGGGTCAGTACTCGAGCGCCTCGATGTAGCGCAGCAGCACGCCCTCGCGCAGCGCCCACGGGGAGACCTCGAGCTCCTCGACGTCCATGGCCTTCATCGCCCGCTCGACGACGATGGCCGCGGCGACGATCTGGAACGTCCGGTCGGCGGTGATGCCCGGCAGGGCCTCGCGCGCGTCGGCCGGGATGCGCGCGAGTCGCGGGATCCAGTCCTTCAGCTCCTTGCGCGGCAGCACCATGCGGTCGATCCCCGACCAGCCGGGCACCGGGTATCCGGCGAGCTTGGCGAGCGAACGGATGGCCTTCGACGACCCGATGACGTGGTCGGGGCGGGGGAGCGCGGCGAAGCGCTCGGCCACGGGCGCGAGGACGGATGCCGCGTGCTGGCGCAGCGCGTCGATCTCGGCGTCGCTCGGGGGATCGTGCGGCAGGAACTGCACCGTCGAGCGTCCGGCGCCCAGCGGCACCGATTCGGCGAGATCGGGCAGCTCGTCGGCGCCGCCCGCGATCTCGAGCGAGCCGCCGCCGATGTCGAACAGCAGGATCTGGCCGGCCGACCACCCGAACCAGCGCCGGACGGCGAGGTAGGTGAAGCGTGCCTCGGTCTCGCCGCCGAGCACCTGCAGGGGCTGGGCGAGTGCCTCCTCGATCAGGGCGATGACCTCTTCGCCGTTCGTCGCATCGCGCACCGCGGACGTCGCGGTGGCGAGCAGTTCGTCGACCCCCTCGGCGCGGGCGCGCTCGCAGGCGGCGGTCACGGCATCCACGAGGCCCTGTACGCCCTCGGGGGAGATCGACCCGTCGGGCAGCAGGTAGCGCATGAGGCGCAGGACCGAGCGGTGCGAGGTGGTGGCCGTGGGGCGACCCCCGGCGCGCGCGTTCGCGACGAGCAGGTGGACGGTGTTGGAACCGATGTCGAGGACTCCGAGGCGCACGGTCCGAGCGTAGTGGGGGACCGGCGCGTCGTCGGCGGGGGCGGATCCGGATGCCGCGGGCACAGCCCGCCGGCGCGGTCGGCTGCTTGGCGGCGCGACGGCGCACCGCCGGTAGCATGAGCGGGTGTCCGCCGCCGAGACAGCCGCTCCTGCACCGTCGCTGAGCCCCTACCGTCAGATCGACCGCGACGACTGGGCCCGTATGGCCGGCGGAATCGCGCAGCCGCTCACCGAGAACGAGATCGTGCAGTTGCGCGGCATCGGCGACCGACTCGACCCGCGCGAAGTGGCGGAGGTGTACCTGCCGCTCAGCCGCCTGCTCAGCCTGTACGCCCGGGCCACGCGTCGCCTCGGAGCCGACACGAGCGAGTTCCTCGGCGAACCGGATGCCACGACCCCCTTCGTCATCGGGGTCGCGGGATCGGTCGCGGTCGGCAAGTCCACGATCGCCCGCCTCCTGCGCGAGTTGATGAGCCGTTGGCCCGACACCCCGCGCGTCGAGCTGGTCACCACCGACGGGTTCCTGTACCCGAACGCCGAGCTCGAGCGCCGCGGGCTGATGGATCGCAAGGGCTTCCCCGAGTCGTACGACCGCCGGGCCCTCGTGGAGTTCCTGAGCGAGGTCAAATCCGGTGCCGAAGAGGCGCGGGCGCCGTTCTATTCGCACGTGCGGTACGACATCATGCCCGACGCGCACGTGAGCGTGCACCGTCCCGATGTCGTGATCGTCGAGGGGCTGAACGTGCTCCAGCCGCCGCCGTCGCCGAACGAGGTCGCGGTGAGCGATCTGTTCGACTTCTCGATCTACGTGGATGCCGACGCCGCCCACATCGAGCGCTGGTATGTCGAGCGCTTCCTCGCGCTGCGCGACAACGCCTTCACCAACCCGACCTCCTTCTTCCGCGTCTTCGCCGACATCAGCGACGAGGAAGCGGTGGAACGCGCCCTGGGCTACTGGCGCGACATCAACCTGCCCAACCTCGAGGAGAACGTGCTGCCCACGCGCCACCGCGCCAAGCTCGTGCTGCAGAAGGGCGCCGACCACACCGTCGAGTCGGTGCTGCTGCGCAAGCTCTGAGCCGGCTCCGCGTCCTCGCGCGAACGGCACCCCGCGCCGAGCGGATCGGCGTCCGTCGCGGCACGGGCGGCGGCGGCGGGGTTCACCCAGCCCCGCCGCGTAGACTCGGGGACCATGTGCGGAATCATCGGTTACGTGGGTCCTCGGCAGAGCCAGGACATCCTTCTGGCGGGTCTGTCGCGTCTGGAGTATCGGGGCTACGACTCCGCCGGCATCGCCGTGATCGACGGTGAGGGTGCTCTCGGGATGCGCAAGCGCGCCGGCAAGCTCGCGGTGCTGCGCGACGACCTCGAGACCTCGCCGATGCCCAACGGCACGACCGGCATCGGACACACCCGCTGGGCGACGCACGGCGGCCCCACCGACGCCAACGCGCACCCGCACCTGGCCGACGACGACAAGCTCGCCGTCATCCACAACGGCATCATCGAGAACTTCGCCGAGCTCAAGAGCGAGCTCGTCGGCGAGGGCTTCACCTTCCGCAGCGAGACCGACACCGAGGTCGCGGCGGTCATGATCGGGCGCGAGTACGCCCGCTCGAAAGACCTCGTCGCCGCCTTCCGCGCCGTGGTCTCGCGCCTCGAGGGCGCCTACACGCTGCTCGCGATGCACGAGGACCACCCCGGTCTCGTCGTCGGTGCGCGCCGCAACTCGCCGCTGGTGATCGGCCTCGGCGAGGGCGAGAACTTCCTCGGCTCCGATGTCGCCGCCTTCGTCGAGCACACCCGCAACGCCCTCGCCATCGGCCAGGACGAGATCGTCGCGATCACCCCCGACGGCGTCGAGGTCACCGACTTCTCCGGCGCCCCCGTCGAGGTCGAGGCCTTCGAAGTCACGTGGGACGCCTCCGCGGCGGAGAAGGGCGGCTGGTCGTCGTTCATGGCCAAGGAGGTCTCCGAGGAGCCCGAGGCCGTCGCCAACACCATCCGCGGCCGCATCCACGAGGGCCGCGTCGAGATCCCCGAGCTCGAGGGACTCGACGACTTCCTCGCCGACATCGACCGCATCCTCGTCATCGCCTGCGGCACCGCCGCCTACGCCGGCATGGTCGGCAAGTACGCGCTCGAGACGTGGACGCGCGTGCCCGTCGACGTTGAGCTCGCGCACGAGTTCCGCTACCGCGACCCGGTGCTCTCGCCCCGCACGCTCGTCGTGTCGATCAGCCAGTCGGGCGAGACCATGGACACCCTCATGGCCGTCAAGTACGCCCGCTCCCGCGGTGCGAAGACGCTCTCGATCTGCAATACGCAGGGCGCCACGATCCCGCGCGAGTCGGATGCCATCGTCTACACGCACGCCGGCCCCGAGGTCGCCGTGGCCTCGACGAAGGCGTTCGTCGCGCAGATCACCGCGCTCTACCTGCTCGCCCTGCACGTCGGGCGGGTGCGCGGAGCGATCGACCCCGTCGTCGCCGTCGAGGCCGTCACCGAGCTCGAGGCGGTGCCCGGGAAGATCGCGCGCGTGCTCGAATCGGAGCAGACCCGCATCGAGCAGCTCGCGCACTGGATGGCCGACACCCGCTCGGTGCTCTTCCTCGGCCGCAACGTCGGCTACCCGATCGCGCTGGAGGGCGCGCTGAAGCTCAAGGAGCTCGCGTACATCCACGCCGAGGGCTTCGCCGCCGGCGAGCTCAAGCACGGTCCGATCGCCCTGATCGAGCCCGGTCAGCCGGTGTTCGTGGTCGTGCCGAGCCCCCGTGGCTCGGGCGAGATGCACAAGAAGGTCGTCTCGAACATCGAGGAGATCCGCGCACGCGGTGCCCGCGTTATCGCGATCGCGGAGGAGGGCGACGTCGCCGTGCTCCCCGCCGCCGACGAGGTGCTGCGCATCCCGCTCGCGGCTCCCCTCTTCGAGCCGCTGCTCGCCGTCGTGCCGCTGCACATCTTCGCGATGGGGCTGGCGGAGGCCAAGGGTCTCGACGTCGACCAGCCGCGCAACCTGGCGAAGTCGGTGACGGTCGAGTAACACCGCTGATCGCGAGGGGCCGGATGCCATGGCATCCGGCCCCTTCGTCGTCTCTGCTCGAGACGGTCGCTCGGGCGGAGCGGCGGGCGGTCCGCGGTCGCGGCGCGGGACGCCGGCGCCGCGCGGACTCGGTGCCGGAGGTCGTCCGCGCGGAATACCCGCGGGAGGTCGTCCCCGGCACGCGCCCGCAGCCAGGCGCGACCCCGTGCGGCGCTCGATGTCGGCGGACACCGGCAGAATGGACACCGATGCCGGGAGGAGGCCGCATGATCGTCGGAATCGGGGTCGACCTCGTCGACGTGCCGCGGTTCGAGGAGCACCTCGCGCGGACACCTCGGCTTCTCACGCGCCTGTTCGCGCCGTCCGAACGGATCCTCAAGCCCCGGTCGCTCGCTGCGCGGTACGCCGCGAAGGAGGCGCTCATCAAGGCGCTCGGCGGGTCGGACGGCGTTCACTGGACCGACATCGAGATCGCCTCGGAGCCTTCGGGCCGCCCCGTCTTCGTCGTGCGGGGCGAGACCGGGGCGACCGTCGCCGCTCGAGGGATCACCGCGCTGCACCTGTCGATGTCGCACGACGCGGGGCTCGCGACGGCCTACGTGATCGCCGAGGCGGTCGCACCGCCGACACCGGCGCACGCGGCGCCCGCCGTCGCCGCGGAGGGCACCGCCGCGGCATCCGTTCCCGTTCCGGCCCGAGAGGACACCGCATGAAGATGGCACCGGGCGTGCTGCGCGAAGCGCTCATCGACGTCGACGCGATCACCGAGAACGTCCGGCACCTGCGCGCGCTCACGGGCGCCGAGGTCATCGCCGTGGTCAAGGCCGAGGGCTACGGACACGGGTCCCATCGGGCGGCGGTCGCCGCGCTGCGCGGCGGGGCCACGCGCATCGGCGTGTCCGACATCGCCGAGGCGCTCGCATTGCGGCGGGCGGGCATCCGCGCTCCGATCTTCGCGTGGCTGCACGCCCCGGGGGCGTCGTTCGACGAGGCGGTGCGCGAAGGGATCGAGCTGGGGATCTCCGACCTCGACCAGCTGCTGCGCGCGGGTCAGGCGGCGACGGAGGACCGCCCCGCGGCCGTGCACCTGAAGATCGAGACGGGGCTCTCGCGCAACGGGGTCGCCCCGGCCGATTGGCGCACGGTGTTCTCGGAGGCGGCCCGCCTCGAGCGCATCGGCCGTCTGCGCGTGGTCGGGCTGTTCTCGCACTTGTCGAACACGAGCCTGGACGACGACCGCGCGGCGCTGGCCCGGTTCGAGGAGGGCGTGGTGCTGGCGGCGTCGATGGGGCTGCAGCCGCCGCTGCGGCACATCGCCGCGACCAACGCCGCGATCGCGCTTCCGGAGGCGCGCCTGGGCTGCGTGCGCATCGGCATCGGGCTCTACGGCGTCTCGCCTCTCGCCGACCGCACCCCGGCCGACCTCGGGCTGCGCCCCGCGATGACGCTGCGAGGCGCGGTGGCGGCCGTGCGGCGGGTTCCGGCGGGCACCGGGGTGTCGTACGGCTACGACTACCGCACGCCCGCCGACACGACGCTGGCACTGGTGCCCCTCGGCTACGCCGACGGCGTCCCGCGGCAGGCCTCGGGCCGGGGCCCGGTGTCGATCAACGGCCGGCGCTTCACCGTCGCGGGACGCATCGCGATGGACCAGTTCGTCGTCGACGTCGGCGATCACCCCGTGGCCGTGGGCGACGAGGTCGTGCTGTTCGGCGACCCGACGCTGGGTGCGCCCTCGGCTCGTGACTGGGCGGATGCCGCCGACACGATCGACTACGAGATCGTCACGCGCGTGGGGCCGCGCGTTCCCCGACGGGAGGTGCACGCGTGAGCGTTCCGGAAGAGGTGCTCGGCGAACGGGTCGTCGAAGCCCCCGCCGACATGGAGGAGCTGGGCCGGCAGATCGGGCGGGCGCTCGAGCCGGGCGACGTCGTGGTGCTCACGGGCCCGCTCGGCGCCGGCAAGACGACGTTGACCCGTGGCATCGGCGAAGGGCTCGGCATCCGCGGGCCGGTGCAGAGCCCCACTTTCGTGATCGCGCGCACGCATCCCTCGTTGGTCGGGGGGACACCGTTGGTGCACGTGGACGCCTACCGTCTGGGCGCCGCGGTGGAGCTCGACGACCTCGACATCGACGTCGCCCACAGCGCCGTGATCGTGGAGTGGGGGCGCGGAGTCGCCGAGTACCTCGCCGACACGTGGTGGGAGATCGAGATCTCGCGGCAGACCGGGGGACGCGGCGTCGACAATGCGTGCGGCGAGATCGCCGTGCACACGGTCGAACTGGACGCCGATGCTCCGCGCACCGTGACGATCTCCCGCCGTCCCTGACGGGTCTCCCTCGGCGCCTCGGGTCAGACCTTCGGGGTCGCCCGTCCGCGCCGGGATTCGGTGGTGCGGCGGCGTGATCGCGGCAGCTGCGGGGTCCGCGCGGCCGCCCAGACCTCGCGCAGTGCGCGCAGCGTCTCGACGGGCTGCTCGACGTGGGCGAAGTGCCCGCTGTCGCCCAGGACGCGGTCGTCGTAGTCGCGCATGAGGCGCGCCCAGGCCCGCGAGTCGGCGGCGGCGACGAAGACGTCGTGCGCGCCGTGGACCGAGCGGACCGGGCAGACGATGCGGCGCCAGACGCCGTCGTCGTGGGTACGCGACATGCGCGCGGCGGCGAGGAAGGCCGAGGGGCGGATCTCATCGGCGAGGGCCGCGGTCACGGCGGGATCGACGCGCTCCGGATGCCGGAACAACGGCCGGGCGAGTGTCCGCAGCGACCCCGTGCGGCGCAGGAGCTGCAGCAGCGGGCGGGCGAGGGGGCCGAGCGCTCGCAGGATGCGCATGGCCAGGACCATGCCCGCGAGCCAGGGCAGCCGGACTCCGCCGGCCAGCGGACGACGCGTCACCGCACGGGCACCCGCGCCGCTCGGGGAGACGACGCCCACGGCGACCGTCTCGGCGGGGAAGCGCGCGGCGACGTCGAGCGCGATCACGCCGCCCAGCGAGTGGCCCACGATGCGCCAGCGGGGGTAGCCCAGCGCACGCGCGACCGCCGCGACGGCGACGGCCAGGTCGGCGGGCGCGGGCACAGGACCCGGCGACTCGCCCCACCCGGGTAGATCGATGGCGACGATGTCGGAGAGGGGCAGGCCGAGGTCGTCGGACGCGGCGATCATCGGTGCCCAGGTGGCCCACGACCCCGCCGCGCCGTGCAGCATCACGGTCGCGACGGGGCTGCCCGATGCCCTGCCGGCGCGCACGACGATGGGGCCGACCCCCGTGGGGACGACCATCCGGCGCAGCCCGAGGGCCATGGCATCCATGTCCCTTGTTCGGAGCGGAGGGAGCGGTGGATGCCGCGACGCTCGGGGGAGGAAGGCGCCGGATACCCTGGAACGGTGATCATGGGCATCGACACCTCGCTCGGCACCGCTGTCGCGGCGATCACGCGCGACGGGGAGGTGCTCGCCGACGAACAGAGCGCCAACCCCCTCGGGCACGCCGAGGTCATCGGCGACCTGTTGCGCCGCGCCTCGTCCGTCGCCGCAGCTCCCACCCATGTCGCGGTGGGCATGGGCCCGGGCCCGTTCACCGGACTGCGGGTGGGCATCGCCACGGCGCGCGTCTACGCGCTGGGCCTCGGCGTTCCGGTCGTGCCGGTGCCCAGCCACGACGGCGTCGCGCTGGGCGTCCTGCTCGCGGACGCCCTCACCGGCACCGACACCGGGCGATTCGCGGTGGTGACCGACGCGCGGCGACGCGAGTTCGCCTTCAGCGTGTACGACGGCCTCGACGACGACGGACTCCCCGTGCGCCTCTCCGACGCCGCCCTCAGCCCGCGGGACGAGCTCGATGCGCGGCTCGACGAGGCCGGCGCGCGGCGCTACGACGCCACGAGCGTGTCCGCCGCGATGATCGCGCTCGTCGCCGCGCGCGCTCTCGACGCCGACCGCACGCTCGCCGGGACGGAGCCGCTCTACCTGCGCAGCCCCGACGTGGTCGCCGCGCACGCCCCGAAGAGGGTCAGCTGATGTCGACGCGGGCGGCCGCGGTCGCCGACCTCGACGCGATCATGGACCTGGAGCGCACGTCGTTCCCCACCGACGCCTGGAGCGCGGCGATGATGCGCGAGGAGCTCGCCTCACCGCACGGCTTCTACGTCGTCGTCGAGGAGGCCGGGCGCCTGGTCGGCTATGCGGGTCTCCGTGCGGTGCGCGGGGCTCGGGATGCCGACATCCAGACCATCGCGATCTCGGCGGCGGCCCGCGGACGCGGGCGCGGTCGGGCCCTGCTGAACACGCTGCTCGACGAGGCCGCGCGCCGCGGCGTGCACGACGTCTTCCTCGAGGTGCGCGCCGACAATCCCGTGGCGCAGGCGCTCTACGCGTCGGAGGGCTTCGCCGAGGTCGGCCGCCGCCCCCGGTACTACCAGCCCGACGACGTGGACGCGATCGTGATGCAGCTCGACCTGCGGGGGTGGGCGGCACGGCGGGCCGAGACCATGGGCGTCGCGGCATCCGACCCCGCGACCTCCACCGGAAAGGGATGGTGCTGATGGACGCGCCCCTCGTGCTCGGAATCGAGACCAGCTGCGACGAGACCGGGATCGGCATCGTGCGGGGCCGGACCCTGCTGAGCAACACCATCGCCTCGAGCATGGACGAGCACGCCCGCTACGGCGGAGTGGTCCCCGAAGTCGCGGCTCGCGCTCACCTCGAAGCCCTGCAGCCCTCGATCGACGCCGCTCTCGCCGAGGCGGGCGTGACCCTCGCCGACCTCGACGCCGTCGCCGTGACCAGCGGTCCGGGACTCGCCGGAGCGCTCATGGTCGGCGTGGGCGCGGCCAAGGGCCTGGCCGTCGCGCTCGACAAGCCGCTCTACGCCGTCAACCACCTCGTGGGCCACATCGCCGCCGACATCCTGGATGCCGAGGCGGGTGAGCTCGAATACCCCACCGTCGCCCTGCTGGTGAGCGGGGGCCACACCTCGCTCCTGCTCGTCCGCGACCTCACGAGCGACGTCGAGCTGCTGGGCGAGACGATGGACGATGCCGCGGGCGAGGCGTTCGACAAGGTCGCGCGTCTGCTGGGGCTGCCGTACCCCGGAGGTCCCGAGATCGACCGCGCGGCGGCGACCGGCGACCCCGCCGCGATCCGTTTCCCGCGCGGACTCTCTCGCGCGTCCGACATGGCATCCCACCGTTACGACTTCTCGTTCTCGGGGCTCAAGACCGCCGTCGCCCGCTGGGTCGAGCAGCACGAGGCCACCGGTGAGCCGGTGCCCGTGGCCGATGTCGCGGCGTCGTTCCGCGAAGCCGTGGTCGACGTGCTCGTGACCAAGGCCCTCGACGCGTGCGTGCGCTACGGCGTGCCCCGGCTGCTGCTGGGCGGGGGCGTGATCGCGAACAAGCGCCTGCGCGACGTCGCGCTCGAGCGCGCGGCTGCGGCGGGGGTCGCCGTGCGCATCCCGCCGCTGCGGCTGTGCACCGACAACGGCGCCATGATCGCCGCTCTCGCGGCCGAGCTCATCGCGTCGGGCCGGCGCCCCTCGACCCTCGCCTTCGGCGCCGACTCGACCCTGCCCGTGACCGAGATCCAGGTCGCCGAAGACCCCGACGCCCCGGCCCCGGATGCCGAGACCCCGGCGCCATGACCGATCAGACGCCGCCCACACGCCGGGCGCGCAAAGAGACGCCCGAGCCCGCGGCTGCTCCGATCGACCCGCGCCGTCCGTGGATGGTGCCTGCGGGTGAGCGCCCGGAGATCGCGGATGACGACCCGGAACGCCTTCCGACCGCGCAGCTCGAGATGGCGGCGTTCGGCGACCACCTGATCCCGTACGTCCCGCCCGCGCCCGCACCCCCGCGGTCGCTGGCGCCGTGGGCGCTCGCGGTGGCGATCCTCGCGCTCGCCGCGGCGCTCATCACGGGGTGGCTGCTTCCCCTGGGCGTGATCGGGACGATCCTCGCCGCGATCTCGCTGCGACGCCCGCACGACGGTCGGCGCGTGGCCGTCTGGGCGCTGTGTCTGTCGCTGTTGGCCGTCGTGTTCAGCGCCGGGTGGCTGATCTGGGGTTTCTCGCAGCTCGCCGTGCGCTGAGGTGCCGTTTGCCGCCGGGGTCAGACGCGGTCGGCCAGCAGAGCCAGGCGCGTGGACCCCACGCGGGTGAGGAGCAGCGTCGCGGCCTCGTCGCCGCGGAGCGAGAGCTTCTTGCGCAGCACGGCCGGGTCGACGTCCACGCCGCGCTTCTTGATCTCGAGCGTGCCGATCCCGCGCGCCCGCAGGGCCTGCGCGAGCTTCTTGGGGTCGGCGGGCAGCTGTTCCCGCACGCGGAACGACTGCACGAAGGGACTCGTGAGGGGAGTGTCGGAGGTGAGGTAGGCGATCTGCGGCGAGAGCATCCCCGCCTCGAGCGCGCGCGCCACCTCGCCGATGAGCCGGGCGCGGATGACCGCGCCGTCGGGCTCGTGCACGAAGGCGCCCAGCTCCCGCTGCTCGGCGTCGGGGCTGTCCGCCGGCGCGGTGAGCTCCCACGCGTCGCCGCCGCGCACCACGAGAGCCGCACGCCTCACGTGGTCGCGGGCGAGCGCGCCCGCCCACAGCACCAGCTCGATGGTCGAGCCGTCGGCGCTGATCCACTGCGCCTCGACGTCGTCGGGGATCTGCGAGCGGTCGAAGCCGGGCCCGAGTTTGACTCCGCCCGGGGTGCGGCGCAGCAGCTCGAACACCCACTCGAGCGACGGCGACCACTCGCCGGAGGCGACCTGCCGCGTCTCGGAGTGACCCGCGGTGCGGCGCGCGGGGTCGAGCCACACGGCATCCATCCCGGTCAGGTCGGCGTCTTCGGCGCGCGCGTGCGCCACCGTCGCGGCCTCGCCGAAGGGGGCGAGGTTGTAGGCCGCGATCGCGGCGGTCACCTCGTCGGCGTCGACCGCGTGCACCCGGATGCCGAGCCCCGCCAGCCCGAGCGCGTCGCCGCCGATGCCGCAGCCGAGGTCGGCCACGCTCTCCACGCCCGCGGCACGGAACCGCCCCGCGTGCCGCGCCGCGATCGACAGGCGCGTGGCCTGCTCGAGGCCGGCGCGGGTGAAGAGCATGCGGTCGGCGAACGCGCCGAACTTCGCGGCCGCGCGGACGCGGAGCCGCGACTGACCGACGACCGCCGAAACGAGGTCGGGGGAGTGACCGGCCGCCCGCAGCCGCGACACCGCACGGGCGGCGTCGTCGGTGGATGCGACCGGGCCGAGCTCGTCGAGCAGGCGCAGGCCGTCGGGCGTGAGCAGGGCGGTCAGCTCGCTGGTATCCACCGATTCAGCCTAGGCGGGTGAGTGTGCTGGCACTCGCGTTGCATGAGTGCCAGCGCTTCTCTACACTCGGATTAGCACTCTCCCCGCGTGAGTGCTGACAAGTCTTCTGTAACGAGAAAGAAGAGGTAGACCGTGTCGGTTTCCATCAAGCCGCTCGAGGACCGTATCGTCATCAAGCAGGTCGAGGCTGAGCAGACCACCGCGAGTGGTCTCGTCATCCCCGACACCGCCAAGGAGAAGCCGCAGGAGGGCGAAGTCGTCGCCGTCGGCCCCGGCCGCATCGACGACAACGGCAACCGTGTCCCCCTCGACGTCGCCGTCGGCGACCGCGTGCTCTACAGCAAGTACGGCGGCACCGAGGTCAAGTTCGGCGCCGAGGAGTACCTCGTGCTCTCGGCTCGCGACGTCCTGGCGGTCGTCGTCCGCTGATCGCGTGACTGGATCGAAGGCCCCGGGTGCTCGGCATCCGGGGCCTTCGTCGTTCCCGCGTGTCGGCGGTCGGGCCCGGACTCGTTCCGGCGGGGGCGGGGGCGTCGACGTCGCCTTGCGATGGCAGGAATGCGCGGGTGCGCGACCGTCGCGGCGTCGAGGGCGCGCGTAGGCTGTGTCGGTGACCCCCGCTCCCTCCGCTCCGACCGGTGGGAGCACCCGCGGCGCCCTGTACGCGTTGGGTGCCTACCTGCTGTGGGGCGTGCTGCCCATCTACTTCCTGCAGCTGAAACCGACCGGCCCCTTCGAGGTGGTCGCCTGGCGCATCGTCCTCGCCTTCGTGTTCTGCCTGCTGCTGCTCACCGTGCTGCGCGCGTGGCGGCCGTTCCTCGCGATCGTGCGGCAGCCGCGGCTGATGGTGCTCACCGCGGTGGCCGGTGTGCTGATCTACGTCAACTGGCAGACCTACCTCTTCGGCGCCCTCACCGGACACGTCATCGAGACCAGCCTCGGGTACTTCATCAATCCGATCGTCACGGTGCTGCTCGGCGTCGTCGTGCTGCGCGAGCGGCTGCGGGTGCTGCCGTGGATCGCGGTGGGCGTCGCCGTCGCGGCGGTCGTCGTGATCGTCGTGGGGTACGGCGCCTTCCCGTGGATCGCGCTGACGCTGGCGTTCTCGTTCGGCTTCTACGGCCTGGTCAAGAAGCAGATCGGTCCCGCGGTGGATGCCGTGAGCGGGCTGACCCTCGAGTCGATGTGGCTGCTGCCGGTCGCCGTCATCCAGTTGATCTTCGTCGCGAACCTCACGGGGATCACGCTCGGGACGGCGGGGACGTTGCACACGGTGCTGCTGCTGCTGGCGGGGGCGATCACCGCCGTCCCCCTGCTGTTGTTCGCCTCGGGCGCCCGACGGGTGCCGTTGACGGTGATCGGTCTGCTGCAGTTCGTCGCGCCGATCATCCAGTTCGCCATCGGCGTGTGGGTGCTGCACGAGCCCATGACGACCGAGCGGTGGGTGGGGTTCGCCCTCGTCTGGGTAGCGCTGGTGATGCTGAGCGTCGACTCCGTGATGGCCGCCCGGCGACAGCGGCGCGTGCTCGACGACGTGGTCGAGCCGGTCTGACGGGGAACGACGCACTACCCGTCCGCTCGACGGACGTCGTCGGGTGCCTCGAGAGCGTCGCGCCGGAATTCCCTCTCGCATTCCCGTGACGCTGCCGGAACCGGCCGCTCTTTCGTTCCCGGTCCGACGATCCGTGCACTCTTCGGGATGCCGTCAAGACGCGAGCCCAACCGTTATGCGGCCGTGATCGCTTCGACGCACATCGTTAACGAACGGCAACACGCGGAAAATGCGCCGACGATTAGGTTTAGGTCACCAGGTGGCCCATTGGGTCGCCCAACGTTCATTCACAGCAAGGAGCACTATGAACGTCTTTCCGCGCACGCGCAGCGCCAAAATCCTCGGCGGCATCGCCCTGGTCGGCGCCAGCGCGCTCGTCCTCGCCGGATGCTCCGGCGGCGGCAGCGACGCCGCCGCACCGAGTGCATCGTCGGGCGGCGGCGCCGTGTCCGAGGCCGACGGCACGTTCCACGTCGGCACGATCCTCCCGGCCACGGGTAACCTCGCCTTCCTCGGCCCGCCCGAGGTCGCGGGTGTCAAGCTGGCGATAAAGGACATCGAGGCCACGGGCAGCGACTTCCCCTTCACGACCGAGCTGACCGAGCGCGACTCGGGCGACACCACGACCGACATCGCGACCCAGTCGGCGACGGAACTCGTCGACGCCGGCGCCGACGTCGTCATCGGTGCGGCTTCGTCGGGTGTCTCGTTCACCTTCGTCGACCAGCTGGTCAACGCGGGCGTCGTGCAGATCTCGCCCGCCAACACCTCGCCCGACTTCACCACCTACGCCGACGACGGGTACTACTGGCGTACGGCGCCCTCCGACGTGCTGCAGGGCCGCGTGCTCGGCAACCTGATGGTCGGAGACGGTGCGGCCAACGTGGGCATCATCTACATCAACGACCCGTACGGCATCGGCCTGAAGGACAACGCGACGACGGCCATCGAGGCCGCCGGTGGCGAGGTCTCGGTCGCGGTCCCCTACAACCCGGGTGACACGGTCTTCACGTCGCAGGTCGACGAGCTGCTCGCCGCCCAGCCCGACGCGATCGCGGTCATCGCTTTCGAGGAGACCTCCTCGATCATCCCGCAGCTGGTCAGCACGCAGGGCTACGCGGCGTCGAAGGTCTACTTCGTCGACGGCAACCTGTCGAACTCGTACGAGTTCCCGGCCGGCACCCTCCAGGGCGCCAAGGGCACGCTGCCCGGCAACCCCGCCGACACCGACTTCCAGTCGCGTCTGAAGGAGGTCGACCCCGCGTTGACCGACTACAGCTACGCTCCGGAGTCCTACGACGCGGTCATCGTCGCGGCCCTCGCTGCGGCGCAGGCGAAGGACGACTCGGGCACCGCGATCCGCGACAACCTGCAGTCGGTCTCCGAGGGCGGCGAGAAGTGCACCACGTTCGCCGACTGCCTGAAGCTGATCAACGCCGGTACCGACATCGACTACGACGGTGTCTCCGGCCCGATCACCTTCGACGAGAACGGTGACCCGACCGAGGCGTACATCGGCATCTACCAGTACGGTGCCGACAACAAGTACACCCTGCTGAACACGGAGTTCGGTTCGCTCAACGAGTGACCCGACCCCACGCGAGGGCCCGGATCCGCGAGGATCCGGGCCCTTTCGCGTGTCCGAGGCCCGGGGGTCCGGGCGCCTCGTCGTGACGTCGGCAGAGGCCGCGCGGGCGCACCGGCGCGGATACGCAGCCCGCGGAGGCGAGGCCGCGCGTCGCTGCGGGCCGTCAGCGGGTGGGAGTGAGGCCGCAGACCTCGGCGGTGAGAGCGAGCAGCGCGTCGGCGACGTCCTTCGACCGCTCGAGGGGCACCACGACCTCGCGCCCGTCGACCCGGGCGACGAGGTCGAAGAGCGTCCCCACCTTGTCTTCGGCGATGGCGTGCGCGTCGCACCGCTGCGGCACCACGGCGATCTCGACGACCGACGGCGCATCGCCCGCGGCCACGCTCAGCCCCACGGGAGCCTCCGCCCCGGCGGCGAAGCGCAGGAGCACCGTGCCGCGCAGCGCGACGAGGTCGGCCGTGCCCTGGCCCTCCGGCACGGGCTCGACGGCCACGCGCATCAGGATCGAGCCGCCGGGTCCGGCTGCGGCACTCGTGGCCCGGACCTGCACGACGGATGCCAGGTCGTCGCGGTCGCACGCCGTGGCGCTCGCGCGCCGCAGAACGTCGAGCTCGTCGGCCAGGGGCGCGGTCGCGGTCACTCCGCCCGCGGTGAAGGTCGCCTCGGGAGCCTGAGCGTCATCGGTGCAGCGGATGGCGGGCAGGAGGACCGGGAGGTCGACGGTGCGGCCCGGGGCGAGGGTCGTCGGCCTCACGGCATTCCACTCCGCCGAACCGGCGAGGACGGGGGAGGTGAAAGAGGCCGCGGTGAGGGTGGTGGCGGTGTCCGAGGTGTTCGTCACGCGCAGCTGTACGCGACCGACGGCGATGTCTCCGCGCTGTTGCACCAGGGCGACCTCGAGCGACGACGCGGGAGGCGAGGAGGAGGCCGAACATGCCGCGAGTGCGGCGCCCACCAGGGTGAGCGCCGCACTCGCGATGTATCGGCGCCGGATCAGGCCTCGGACCCCTTGCCGTCGCGCTTGGCGTCCTCGTCGGCGGCGAGGGTGCCCAGGTACAGCTCGATGACGCGGGGGTCGGTGAGCAGCTCGCGACCTGTGCCCGTGTACGCGTCCTTGCCCTGGTCGAGCACGTAGGCCCGGTGGCAGATCTGCAGGCAGCGGCGGGCGTTCTGCTCGACCATGATGATCGTCACGCCGGCGCGGTTGATCTCGGCCACGCGCAGGAACGTCTCGTCCTGTCGCACGGGCGAGAGGCCGGCCGACGGCTCGTCGAGCAGCAGCACCGAGGGGTCCATCATGAGGGCGCGGCCCATGGCCACCATCTGGCGCTCGCCGCCCGAGAGCGAACCCGCGCGCTGACGACGCCGTTTGCCGAGCTCGGGGAACAGGCCCGTGACGAACTCGAAGCGCTCGGCGAAGACCTTGGGGCGCTGGAAGAGCCCCATCTGCAGGTTCTCCTCGATCGACAGGCTCGGGAACACGTTGTTGTTCTGCGGGACCATCCCCACGCCCTTGCCGACGAGTTTGTCGGCCTTGAGCGCGGTGATGTCCTCGCCGTTCAGCAGCACGGCACCGCCGCGGATCTTGACCTGACCGAAGATGGCCTTCAGCAGCGTGGACTTGCCGGCGCCGTTCGGACCGATGATGCCGATCAGGTCGCCCTGGTAGGCGTCGACCGTGCACCCGTTGAGGATGTTCACGCCCGGGAGGTAGCCGGCGACGAGGTCGTCGGTCCGCAGGACCGCGGTGCGCGTGGCGGTGGTGTCGGTCATCAGAGCTTTCCGTCTTTCTCGTCGGCGATGAGCTCCGCTTCCGCTTCCGCGGCGGCCTCGGCCTGGATGGTCTCGAGCTGCGACGTGGTCATGTCGCCCAGGTCGGTGTCGTGGTGCGCGCCGAGGTAGGCGTCGATGACGGCCTGATCGCTCATGACCGTCTCGGGCGGGCCCTCGGCCACCACTCGGCCCTCGGCCATGACGACGACCCAGTCGGAGATGTGACGCACCATGTGCATGTCGTGCTCGACGAAGAGCACGCTCATCCCCTCCTTCTTCAGGTCGAGGATGTGGCCGAGCAGGCTCTGCGTGAGGGCCGGGTTCACACCGGCCATCGGCTCGTCGAGCATGACGAGCTTCGGGTCGCTCATGAGCGCACGCGCCATCTCGAGCAGCTTGCGCTGGCCGCCCGACAGCGACGCGGCGAAGTCCTCGCGCTTGGCATCCAGCTTGAACCGGCGCAGCAGGTCGTCGGCCCGCTCGGTGTTGGCGGCCTCCTGGGAGCGCCAGATGCCCGGGATGAGGGCGCGGAACAGGTTCTCGCCCTTCTGCCCGCGGGCGCCGAGCAGCATGTTCTGCAGCACCGTGAGACGGCCGAGCGACTTCGTCAGCTGGAAGGTGCGCACCATTCCGCGGCGCGACACCTTGAACGCGGGGACGCTCGCGAGGTTCGAGCCCTCGAAGCTCCAGCGGCCGGTGTTGGGCTTGTCGAACCCGGTGAGCAGGTTGAACAGCGTCGTCTTTCCGGCACCGTTCGGGCCGATGAGGGCCGTGATCTGCCCGCGGGGGATCTCGAGGTGCTCGACGTCGACCGCCTTCAGACCGCCGAACTGGCGGGTGACGCTGTCGGCGACGACGATCGGGTCGACCTTCTCGCAGCCGGGCCGGACCTCTCCCTTGACGAGAGGATGGGTGACGGTCGTGTCAGACATTGAACGACAGCTCCTTCTTGTTGCCGAAGATGCCCTGCGGTCGGAAGATCACCAGGAGCATCAGTCCGATGCCGACGAGGATGAAGCGCACCTGGCCCGTCTGCGTGCTGGACATGAAGCCCAGGATGCCGACGTCGCGCAGTCCCACGATGATGCCGTTCGACAGCGAGAGCAGCACCCAGAAGAGCATCGCGCCCACGATCGGGCCGAGGAGCGTGGCCGCTCCGCCGAGCAGGAGCGCGGTCCAGATGAAGAACGTCAGGGCCGTGCCGTAGTTCCCGGGCTGCACGGCGCGGGGGAGGATGAACACCACGCCCGCGAGTCCGCCCATGACGCCGCCGAGGACCAGCGCCTGCATCTTGTAGGAGTACACGTTCTTGCCGAGGCTGCGCACGGCGTCCTCGTCTTCGCGGATGCCCTTCACGACACGGCCCCAGGGGCTGCGCATGAGCATGAAGACGAGGATCGTCGCGATGATGACGAGGCCCCAGCCGAACAGGCGCACCCACCAGTCGTTCGCGGAGTACGTCCACGGCCCGATGCCGTACGTGCCCGCCGGCAGCGGGTTGATCGCCTGGAACTCACGGTTGTAGCCGTTCAGACCCTGCGAGCCGCCGGTGACGCTCGTGAGCCCCACGGTGGAGACCACGTACCGGACGATCTCGGCGGCCGCGATGGTCACGATCGCCAGGTAGTCCGCGCGCAGGCGCAGAGTCGGGATGCCGAGGAGGAAGGCGAAGAGCACCGACGCGACGATCGCGACGAGGATCGCGAGCCACACGGGGGCCGCGAACGACAGGGTCGCGATGGCGAAGGCGTAGGCGCCGACGGCCATGAAGCCCGCCTGACCGAAGTTGAGCAGCCCCGCGTAGCCGAAGTGCACGCTCAGGCCGATGGCGGCGAGGGCGTAGGCCGCGGTGGTCGGGCTGATGAGCTCGCCCGCGGCGTTGTTGAAGATCGAAAGCCAGTCCATGTCGTTCTACCTCAACCGATCCGCTCTTTACGACCGAGCACACCCTGCGGCCGGAAGAGCAGCACGCCGATGAGCACGATCAGGGCCACCGCGTACCGCAGGTCGGGTGGGATGACGATGGTCGACAACTCCGTGATGATGCCGATGATGAGCGATCCGACGAGGGCGCCGAACGCGCTGCCGAGACCGCCGAGGGTGACCGCCGCGAACAGCAGCAGCAGGATGGCGAAGCCCATGTCCCACGTGACGCCGCGGTAGAGGCCGTACAGCACGCCGGACAGACCCGTGAGGGCGCCCGCGAGCACCCAGACGATCCGGATCACGCGGTCGACGTTGATTCCCGACGCCGCGGCGAGCGAGGCGTTGTCGCTGACGGCGCGGGTGGCCTTGCCGATACGGGTGCGGGTCAGGAAGTACGCCACGAGAGCGAGCATCACGACGCTGATGCCCATGCTGATGATCGAGGTGAGGGTGACCGTCACCGGGCCGATCGTGACGTTGTCGGTGATGCCGGTGTCGATGTTGCGCGTGCCGCCGTCGAAGAAGTACAGGTACAGGTAACGCAGGACGATCGAGAGGCCGATCGTCACGATGAGCACCTGGACGAGACCGACCCCGCGTTTGCGCAGAGGTTTGAACAGCACGGCATCCTGCGTCCATCCCAGCGCCGCCGAGAGGGCGACCGTCAGGAGGATCGCGAGGAGGATGTTCCACCCCATCGCCGTGAAGACGTAGAAGATGATCGCGCCGAAGGTGAGCATCTCGCCGTGGGCGAAGTTGTTCACGCCCGTCGTGCCGAAGATGAGCGAGATGCCGATCGCGGCGAGCGCCAGGAGCAGGCCGAAGTTGAGGCCGTAGAAGAAGCGCGAGAAGAGCGTGTCCCAGATGGAGCCCGCGGCGGCCGTGCCCTCACCGGTGGGGAAGAGCACGTTGACCGTGTTGGTCGTGCCGATCGTCACGTCGCGCGTGACGTTGTCGGGATCGCGCGGGGCGACGCCGTCGGGGAGGGTGTCGACCTGCAGGGTCGCCGTGTAGGCGCCCGGCCCGGGGACCGCGACCGCCCAGCGACCGTCGGTGCCCGTGGTGCCGATCTCCGAGAAGCCGGAGCCCTCGACACTGATCTCGACTCCCTCGACCGGCTCGTCGCCGGCGCGGATGATGCCGCCGATCGTGTACTGGGTCGAGACGTCGCCCGTCCCCGCCGAGGCGGCGGGAGTGGGGGCGGTCGTCGTCTGGGCGTGGGCGGGTGACGCGAGGAAAAGGCTCAGGACGGCGATCGTGCTCGCGAAGAGCGCGACGATCACGGCCAGTCGGGATATGGTGCGCGATCGTATCGCGGTGGGGGAGGAATGACCCACGGAGTCTCCAGTTCGGCAGCGCTGACGAAGTCGTCCCGTCAGCTTCGACGGTCGACGCTACGAGCGTAATGTGTCGACGGTGTTTCGCGGAGCGGGTCGTTAGCGAACCGTGTCATGGGCCCTGCGCGCAGCGGCCAGCCCTCCGGGAACATTTCGGGCCGCTTCGACGCTTTAGAATTCCAGGCGGAGCGCTTCCCGGGCGCCCCGGCCGACGTCGTCCTTTTTTCGAGCAGGCGCCGCGCGCGCAGGAGGATCCATGGAGCAGCACGACCCCTTCGGTTTCATCGGACTGACCTACGACGATGTCCTGCTCCTGCCGGGGCACACCGACGTCATCCCGAGCGAGGCCGACACGTCGTCGCGGCTCACGCGCCGCATCACGGTGGCCACTCCTCTGCTCTCGAGCGCGATGGACACCGTGACCGAGGCGCGCATGGCGATCGCGATCGCGCGTCAGGGCGGTATCGGCATCGTGCACCGCAACCTCTCGATCGAGGACCAGGCCGGCATCGTCGACCAGGTCAAGCGCAGCGAGTCGGGCATGGTCTCCAACCCCATCACCACCAACCCGGATGCCACGGTGGCCGAGGTCGACGCGATGTGCGCGCAGTACCGCATCTCGGGCCTTCCCGTGGTCGACCCCGACGGCGTGCTCGTCGGCATCATCACCAACCGCGACATGCGCTTCGTCTCAGGCTTCGAACGTCAGACGACCAAGGTCAAAGACGTGATGACCAAAGAGGGTCTGATCACCGGGCACGTCGGCATCCACGCCAACGACGTGATCGCGACGTTCGCGAAGCACCGCGTCGAGAAGCTGCCGCTCGTCGACGAGGACGGCAAGCTCGCCGGCCTCATCACCATCAAGGACTTCGACAAGAGCGAGAAGTACCCCCTCGCCACCAAGGACGACCACGGGCGCCTCCGCGTCGGCGCGGCGATCGGCTTCTTCGGTGACGCGTGGCAGCGCGCCGAGGCTCTGCGCGACGCGGGCGTCGACGTGCTCGTCGTCGACACGGCCAACGGCCAGTCCGCCGGCGTCATCGACATCGTCTCGCGTCTCAAGGCCGACGCCTCGTTCGACCACATCGACGTCATCGGCGGCAACGTCGCGACCCGCGAGGGCGCTCAGGCCCTCATCGACGCCGGAGTGGATGCCGTGAAGGTGGGCGTCGGACCGGGCTCGATCTGCACGACCCGCGTGGTCGCCGGTGTCGGCGTGCCCCAGGTCACGGCGATCTACGAGGCCGCCAAGGCCGCGATCCCCGCGGGCGTTCCCGTGATCGCCGACGGCGGTCTGCAGTACTCGGGCGACATCGCCAAGGCGCTCGTCGCCGGTGCCGACACCGTCATGCTCGGCTCGCTCCTGGCCGGGACCGACGAGTCGCCCGGCGAGATCGTCTTCCAGGGCGGCAAGCAGTTCAAGCAGTACCGCGGCATGGGCTCGCTCGGTGCCCTGCAGACCCGCGGCAAGAAGACGTCGTACTCGAAGGACCGCTACTTCCAGGCCGACGTCCCCAGCGACGACAAGCTCATCCCCGAGGGGATCGAGGGTCAGGTGCCCTACCGCGGCCCGGTCTCCGCGGTGGCGTACCAGCTCATCGGCGGCCTGCGGCAGTCCATGTTCTACGTCGGTGCGCGCACCGTCGAGGAGCTCAAGGCCAAGGGCAAGTTCGTGCGCATCACCTCGGCGGGCCTGAAGGAATCGCACCCCCACGACGTGCAGATCGTCGTCGAGGCGCCGAACTACAAGAAGTAACGCAGCGATGTGAGAAGGGCCGGGCAGGCGACTGCCCGGCCCTTCGTCGTCCTCGAGCACGCGGATACGCTGTGCGCATGATCAGGCGGAGGAGTCACCCCGAGGCATCCGTGTCGACGCGGCGCGCCGAGGCGTTCACCGACGGGGTGTTCGCCATCGCGGCGACTCTCTTGGTGCTGGGGCTGACGGATCAGTCGCTGGGCACCGTTCGCACCGATGACGATCTGGTCGCGGGGCTCCTGGGGCTGACGCACCCCCTCTTCTCGTTCGTCATCAGCTTCCTCATCCTGTGCGTGATGTGGATGACGCACGTGCGCCAGTTCGAATGGATCGTGCGCATCGACGATGCGGGCATGTGGATCAACAACGTCCGGCTGCTGTTGATCGTGCTGGTGCCGTTCACCTCGTCTCTCGACACTACGTACAGCGACTTCCTGCTCGGCAGGGTGCTGCTCCCGGTCAACTTCTTCCTCGCCATCGTGCTCGGCTGGCTGCAGTGGGTCTGGGCGGTGCGCTCCGGCGCCATCGTGGACATGTCGCCCGCCGACGCCCGTCGGTTGGGGCGGGCGAGTGTCAGCGCGGTCGTGATCAGCGGGACGGCGATGCTCCTCAGTCCGTGGCTCGGCTCCATCGGCTTCCTGCTCTTCGCCCTCGACGGGCCGCTCACGCGGCTGCTCCGCGGTGCCGATTCGCCGTCGTCGCCGCCGTCGGTCGCTTCTCGCGACGGTGGAGGATCCGGCGGGGATGTCGGAGGGCGCGGGTAGGCTGGTCGGGTGACCATGGAGATCGACCTCGGCCGCGCCAAGCGCGCCCGCCGCGCCTACACCTTCGACGACATTGCCGTCGTGCCGTCGCGGCGCACGCGCAACCCCGAAGACGTCTCGACCGCGTGGACCATCGACGCGTTCCCGTTCGAGATCCCGGTGCTGGGCGCGCCCATGGACTCCGTGGTCAGCCCGCGTACGGCGATCGAGCTGGGCCGTCTCGGCGGTCTCGGCGTGCTCGACCTCGAGGGTCTGTGGACGCGATACGACGACCCCGAGCCGCTGCTCGCCGAGATCGCGACCCTCCCCGAGGCCGATGCGACCCGCCGCATGCAGGAGCTCTACTCCGAGCCGATCAAGCCCGAGCTCGTGCGCGATCGTCTCGCCGAGGTGCGCGCCGCGGGCGTCACCGTCGCCGGTGCGCTCACCCCGCAGCGCACGCACGACCTCTACGAGACCGTCGTCGCCGCGGGTGTCGATCTCTTCGTGATCCGCGGTACGACCGTGTCGGCGGAGCACGTCTCGAGCGTCGCCGAGCCGCTCAACCTCAAGAAGTTCATCTACGACCTCGACGTGCCCGTGATCGTCGGCGGCGCTGCCACCTACACCGCAGCCCTCCACCTCATGCGCACGGGAGCCGCCGGCGTGCTCGTCGGATTCGGCGGGGGAGCGGCGTCCACCACGCGTGCGACGCTCGGCCTGCACGCGCCGATGGCCACCGCCGTCGCCGACGTCGCCGGCGCTCGTCGCGACTACCTCGACGAGTCGGGCGGACGCTACGTCCACGTGATCGCCGACGGCGGCGTGGGTACCTCGGGCGACATCGTGAAGGCCCTCGCCATGGGTGCGGATGCCGTCATGCTCGGTGTCGCGCTCGCGCGAGCGACCGACGCTCCCGGCCGCGGGTTCCACTGGGGCCCCGAGGCGCACCACGCCAAGCTGCCGCGCGGTCGCCGGGTCGCGGTGGATCGCGTCGGCCCGCTCGAGCAGATCCTGTACGGCCCCGCGCCCGTCGCCGACGGCACCGCGAACCTCATCGGCGCGCTGAAGAAGTCGATGGCCACCACCGGGTACTCCGACCTCAAGGAGTTCCAGCGCGTCGAGGTCGTCGTCGCCCCCTACGGCCACTGACGCCGGAGCACGCATGACGTCCACCCCCGCGACCGCCCCCGCGCCGCCCCAGGTCTTCCCGCCCACGCTGCGGGAGGTCATGCTGCGGCCGCGGTGGATCGCGCTGCTGGCGTTCTCCCTCGTGGTCGCCGGAGCCCTCGCGTGGCTCGGGCAGTGGCAGCTCGGTCGCGCCGTCGACACGTCTCCGCCCGAGCCGGGGCAGACCGAGGTGGTGCGTCCGCTCGACGACGTCGTGCAGCCGGGCGACTACCTGCCCGAGCCGCTCGTGGGACAGCGGGTCGAGGTGAGCGGCACGTGGGTGGCATCCGACTTCATCGTCGTGTCGTCGCGCTTCAACGACGACGTCGAAGGCTATTGGGTGACGGGCCAGCTGCGGGTCGCCGGTGCGGCCGAGCCGACCTCGATCGCCGTGGCGACCGGGTGGACGAGCGATCCCGCCCAGGCGGATGCCGCCGCCGCGCAGCTGCAGGCCGAGGTCGAGGCCGACCCGAGCGCGGTGGTCGAGGTGACCGGACGCCTGATCTCCGACGAGGGTCCGTCGGTCCCGCCCGCCGGTGCCGACCCGCAGACGCTGGTGAAGATGTCACCGGCCATGCTGCTCGGGCGCTGGCACGACACGACCGGGCTGGACGTCTACCGGCAGTACATCGCGTCGCAGACGGCGATCGGCCCGCTCGACGCCATCTCGTCGCCGGCACCCGACGAGCGCTCCCGCGTCAACTGGCTGAACATCTTCTACGCCGCCGAGTGGGCGGTCTTCGCCGGCTTCGCGCTGTACCTCTGGTACCGCCTCGCGCGTGACGCGTGGGAGAAGGAAGTGGAAGATCTTGAGGACGAACAGTTCGAGGGCGAACAGCCCCGGCCGCTCGCGGCAGAACCCGCGGAATCCCGCGACTAGACTGGCATCCATGCCCCGCGCCCCGAAGCTCGCCTCGTTCCCGGCGATCCGCGGAGCCCTGAAGTTCTACCAGATCTGCTCGATCATCACCGGTGTCGGCCTGCTGCTGCTGGTCGCCGAGATGATCCTGAAGTACACGCCCATTCACGTGGAGCTGTTCCTCGGCGGATCCGGTGGCTTCCTGTGGTTCGCGGATGCCGTCCCCGGCCCCGACTGCCAGTGGTTCTCGCTGTTCGTGCCCGGCGGCAGCGGCTGCGAGATCCTCTCCACGGGCGACGGCGTGAACGTGTCGCTCGCGATCCTCGTCGCGCACGGCTGGTTCTACGTCGTCTACCTCTTCTCGTGCTTCCGCGTGTGGAGCCTGATGCGGTGGCCGTTCCGTCGGTTCGTCTTCCTCGCCCTCGGTGGCGTGGTGCCGTTCCTCTCCTTCATCCTCGAGGTGCGCACCGCCCGCGGCGTGCGCGCCTACCTCGCCGAGCGCGAGGCCGACCCGGCCTCCGCTCCCGTCTCCGCCCCGGAGGGCACCCGGTGACCGAACAGACCGAAACGTCCCAGCGTCCCGTCCTCGTCGTCGACTTCGGCGCCCAGTACGCGCAGCTGATCGCCCGCCGCGTCCGCGAGGCCGGCGTCTACAGCGAGATCGTGCCGCACACCGCCTCGGCGCAGGAGATCGCGGCCAAGAACCCCGTCGGCATCATCCTGTCGGGCGGTCCGTCGTCGGTGTACGAAGACGGGGCTCCGAGCCTCGACCTCGACGTGTTCGACCTCGACGTGCCCACGCTCGGCATCTGCTACGGCTTCCAGGTCATGGCGAAGGCGCTCGGCGGTGAGGTGGCGAACACGGGTCTGCGCGAGTACGGCGCGACCGACGCCACCGTGGTCACCGAAGGGATGCTGCTGCAGGGCCAGCCCGCCGAGCAGAACGTCTGGATGAGCCACGGCGACCAGGTCTCGCGCGCTCCCGAGGGCTTCGAGGTGCTCGCGCGCACCGCTCACACGCCCGTCGCCGCCTTCGCGAACGACACCCGCCGCATGTACGGCGTGCAGTGGCATCCCGAGGTCAAGCACTCCGACCACGGCCAGAACGTGCTCGAGAACTTCCTGCACAAGGCCGCTGGCCTACCCGCCGACTGGAACAGCGGCAACGTCATCGCCGAGCAGGTCGCGCGCATCCGCGAGCAGGTCGGCACCGGCCGCGTGATCTCGGCCCTCTCGGGCGGCGTCGACTCCGCCGTGTCGACCGCGCTCGTGCACGAAGCCGTCGGCGACCAGCTCATCGCCGTGTTCGTCGACCACGGACTGCTCCGCAAGGGCGAGCGCGAGCAGGTCGAGAACGACTACGTCGCCTCCACCGGCGTGAAGCTCATCACCGTCGACGCGCGCGAGACGTTCCTGAACGCCCTCGCCGGTGTCAGCGACCCCGAGCAGAAGCGCAAGATCATCGGCCGCGAATTTATCCGCGCGTTCGAGAAGGTGCAGTCCGACCTCGTCGCCGAGGCCAAGGCCGAGGGCGAGCAGGTGCGGTTCCTCGTGCAGGGCACGCTCTACCCCGACGTCGTCGAATCGGGTGGGGGCGCCGGCACGGCGAACATCAAGAGCCACCACAACGTCGGCGGCCTCCCCGAAGACCTGCAGTTCGAGCTCGTCGAGCCGCTGCGCACCCTCTTCAAAGACGAGGTGCGCGCGATCGGCCGCGAGCTCGGCCTGCCCGAAGCGATCGTCGGCCGTCAGCCCTTTCCGGGGCCCGGTCTTGGCATCCGCATCGTGGGCGAGGTCACCGCTGACCGTCTCGAGATCCTGCGTGAGGCCGACGCCATCGCGCGCGCCGAGCTGACCAAGGCCGGTCTCGACGACGAGATCTGGCAGTGCCCCGTCGTGCTGCTCGCCGACGTGCGCTCGGTGGGCGTGCAGGGCGACGGCCGCACCTACGGCCACCCCATCGTGCTGCGGCCGGTGTCGTCGGAGGACGCCATGACCGCGGACTGGACGCGCCTGCCCTACGACGTGCTGTCGAAGATCTCCAACCGCATCACCAACGAGGTGCGCGACGTGAACCGCGTCGTGCTCGACGTGACGTCGAAGCCGCCGGGGACGATCGAATGGGAGTGAGCCGGGCTGTCGGTCGCGACGAACGTCGCTGCTGACTCCCGGCTACGTGACACGCCCTCCTGAGTCGAGAGCGGGGCCCCCACCCCGATCGACTCAGGAGGGCGTGTCACTTCGCCTCTCGTTCGCTGCGGCGTGCACGCTCCGCCGGTCGGGCCGGGAGGTACGGGCGCGGGCCCCTACCCCGATCGACTCGGCTGACGTGGATTGGGGCGTCGTTCTCGCCCTGGGGCGTCATCTTCGCGCCCAGAACGACGGATCGCGCCCCAAACCCGGGACGTGCGCGCGCAAGCAGTGCGCGCAGCGGGAGTGCCGTCGCTGGTGGGGGAGGATGGGGGCGTGAGTGACGCCGAGTTCCCCGACGCCTGGTACCTCATCCTGTCGAGCAGGCTCATCCCCGACCTCGACGGGGGGTACACGATCTCCACCCTCGCCCGCGCGCGTCAGATGGCGGATGCCGGAGCGCCACCGCTGCTGCTGACCGTCGACCCCGGAACCGCCGACGCCCACGCCGCGCACCGCCGGACGTTCGTCGAGCGGGGCGCCGCGTCGGCATCCGGGATCTTCCGCAACCTCTTCGACGAGGCCGGCGCGCCCGACGGGGGAGCGGCGGGGTGGCTGCGCGAGGCGGCGCACGAGGGGGAGGCCGACCCGGCGCTCGAGTACCGCGACGTCGCCGGCGGCGCGGTTTCGCTGCCGAACGTGATCGACCCCGACTGGCACCTGAGCACGGCGCCGATCGTGATCCGGGATGCCGCGGGCGATCCCGTCGGGGTGATCGACGGGTTCGGAGCCCTCTACCGTGCGTGGCTCACGCACCTCGCGGCGCAGCTGCGCGCAAAGACTCCGCGTCCCGTCGTGATCATCTGCGAGTCGCGTCAGCTCGGGGAACTCGTCGTCGGGTGGGGCGACGACGACGTGCGGATCGTGCACACGGTTCACACGATCCATCTCGAGGCCCCCTACCGCCCCGACTCCGCCCTGAACGCGCTCTGGACGCGCTGGTTCGAGATCGCCCCGCGCTTCGACGCAGTGCTGTGGCCGACCGCGCAGCAGCGCGACGACGTGCGCGAACGCTTCGGCACCGCAGCGCACGACCTCGTCGCCCCGCACGCCGTCCGCGCCCCGGCGGCGGCCGTGCCCGTGACGCAGCGCGACCCGGACCTGGTCGTGGTGCTGGGGCGGCTGGCTCCGGGCAAACGTCTTCCCGCGGCCGTCCGCGCGTTCGCGCGCGTGGTTTCGCAGGTGCCGACGGCGCGCCTCGAGCTCTGGGGGGCCGGGGCGCAACGGAGCGAACTCGAGGCCCTCATCGCCGAGCGGGAGCTGACGCACGCCGTCTCGCTCCCGGGCCTCACGAACGATCCCGGGGCCGTGCTCGACCACGCGGCGGTCTACCTCACGACCTCGGCGTTCGAGGGGCAGGGCCTCGCCCTCGCCGAAGCGCTCGCGCACGGGACCCCCGTGGTGGCCTACGACATCCGGTACGGTCCGCGCGACATGCTGGCCGCGGGTGGCGGCATCCTGGTTCCCGACGACGATGAGGACGCTCTCGTCACCGCCCTCGTCCGGGTGCTGACGGATGCCGAGACGCGCGAGCGACTGTCGACGGAAGCGGTGAGCGCGGCGGCGACCCTCAGTCCCGCGCGGGCGATGCAGACGCTGGCCGCCGCGTGCGGCGAGGTGCTCTCGCGCCCGCGCCGCCGCTGAGGTCAGGCGCGCGCGGCTCCGCGGACGGCGCTCACGGCGGCTGCGGGGGAGCCGCGGAACGCCGGTCCATGGCCGGGGAGGACCCAGTCGGCATCCAAGTCGGCGATGCGCGCGAGCGAGGCGAGTGCCTCGGCGGGGTCGTCCGTGAAGGGGGCGGGGCCGGGTCCGGTGCGGCCGGTGAGCACGTGTCGGGTCGTCAGGGCATCGCCGACGAACACGGCGCGGACCGCGGGGGAGAAGAGCGCGATGCTCCCCGGCGAGTGCCCCGGCATCGCCACGACGCGCGGCGCTCCGGGCAGGTCGAGCGTCGTGTCCTCGTTAAGGCGGACCACCTCGGTCAGCCACTGCGGCCGCATTCCCTTGCGGATGCCGAACGCGGCGAAGCGCAGCAGTGGTCCGAGTCGCATCGGCCCCACCGCGGTCTTCGGCTTGTCTCCGCCCTGTGCGCGGTCGGCGTCGGCCGCGTGGACGAAGACGGGGATGCCGTGGTCTCGGCGCAGGCGCTCCGCGAAGCCGACGTGGTCGCTGTCGCCGTGGGTGAGCACGACGCCTTTGATGTCGTGGATCGGGCGGCCGATGGCATCCAGTTCGCGCTCGAGGTCGGCGTACATGCCGGGGAGGCCGGCGTCGATGAGCGTGAGGCCCTCGGGCGCGACGATGAGGTACGCGGCGACGATGTCGTTGCCGATGCGGTGCAGTGCGGGGCTGAGTTCCATGGGCCTTCTCCTGACGATGGCTACGAGTGTTAGCCATGATAGCTTATTTGCGTAGCCATGAGGAGGGGTCGTGCCGACACCGGAGAGAACGTCGATCGAGCAGATCGTCGACGCGGCGACCCGTCTGCTCGAACAGGGGGGTCCCGCGGCGGTCACGATGCAGGCCGTCGCGACCGCGGTCGGCGTGCGCGCCCCATCGCTGTACAAGCGCCTGCGCGATCGCGAGGCCCTGCTGGGGCTCGTCGGGGAGGCCGCCGCCATCGATCTCACGGACCGCCTGGAGGCGGCATCCGGTCGGCTCGACGAGGCGCTCCTCGCCTTCCGTCGCTTCGGACGCGAGCGGCCCGAGGCGTTCCGGCTGCTGTTCGCGAGCATCGTGGATGCCGATCGGCTCGCCGCGACCAGCGCGCCGGTGCTGCGCGCCACCGAGGCCGCGGTGGGCCCGGAGCACGCACTCGACGCCGCTCGGCTGCTGACGGCCTGGGCGACGGGGTTCGTCACGATGGAGCTCGCCGGAGCCTTCCGCCTCGGCGGCGATCTCGACGAGGCCTACCGCTACGGCATGGCCCACCTGGTGGGTTCCCTGGAGAGGGCTCAGGAGCCCGAGCGGCCGGCCCAGGGGTCGTAGTCGGCGATCAGCTGCTCCTGCGCCGGGCGCTCGGCATCCGGGACGTGCTGCAGGTTCACGCGCACGCGGTACCAGAGCGAACTCGAGCCGCGCATCCCGTCGACCAGCACGTCCGCCGGGTGCAGAGCGGCGCCGGCCTCGGGATGCCGTGCCTTCCAGGTCTCGAGGGCGTCGAGCGCCTCGGGCTTGGTCTTGGTGCGCGCGACCTCGATGAGCGGCATCGTCGATGCCCGGCGGCCCGAGCCGTCGGAGCCGCGGGGAGGCTTCTCGGCGGGTCCGAGCGCCTTCGCCAGAGCCAGGAGGGCGTCGAGGGAGCCGGCCGCGTCGTCGATTCCGGCGTGCGGGTCGCTGATGGCGGCGAAGCGTTCGGGCACGGTCAGGACGGTGAACTCCTCGGGGCGTCGGCTCCGGACCTCGTCCCACGTGAGGGGCGCGGAGACCCGGGCGTCGGGCAGGGGACGGATCGAGTACGCCGAGGCGACGGTGCGGTCCTTGGCGTTCTGGTTGAAGTCGACGAAGACGCTCTCGCCGCGCTCCTCCTTCCACCAGCGGGCGGTCGCCAGCCCCGGTGCGCGGTTCTCGACCTCGCGCGCGAGGGTCTCGGCCGCCAGGCGGACGTCGGCGTACTCCCACTCGGGGCGGATGCGCACGAGGATGTGCAGTCCGCGCGAGCCCGAGGTCTTCGGCCAGCCCACGAGACCGTGATCGTGCAGCACCTCGCGCGCGATGAACGCGACGTCGACGATCTGCGTCCAGTCGACTCCCGGCATGGGGTCGAGGTCGACGCGGAGCTCGTCGGGGTGGTCGAGGTCCTCCGCGCGGATCGGGTGCGGATTGAGGTCGAGACAGCCGAGGTTGACGACCCACGCCAGGCCCGCGGCATCCCGGATGACGGTCTCCTCCGCCGAGGTGCCGGAGGCGTAGCGGAGCGTCGCGGTGTCGATGAACGCGGGATGCTTCTCCGGGACGCGCTTCTGGAAGAACGGCTCCTGATCGAGGCCCTTCGAGAAGCGCTTCAGAACCATGGGTCGTCCGCCCGCTCCCCGCAGCGCCCCCTCGGCGACAGAGAGGTAGTACCGCACGAGGTCGAGTTTCGTCAGACCGGGCTCGGGAAACACGACGCGGTCCGGGCTGGTGACGCGCACCTCGTGTCCGTCGACGTCGAGGATCTCGGCCGGGGTCTTGGCGGGGCTCATGCCGCGAGGCTAGCCCCGCGGCATCCGGGAGCCAGACCCCTTGCGACGGGTGTCCCGCGTGAGCACGGGCGGTGCGGTGGCGGTGAACACTCGCCGGGGGAGGGGCGACCGGATGCCGCGGGGTCGCGACGCGAGTGTCCACGACACCCGGATGAGTTCGCGCAACGTCCGGGTGTTGTGGACACTCGTTCGGGAGGCCGGGAGGCCGGAGCCGGCGGAACCGTGGATGCCGAGCCGGGAACGACGAAGGGCCGCCCCGAAACGGGACGGCCCTCCGGAGCAATCAGTGCGTCAGTTGTTGCCGCGCACGATCGCGATGAGGCGCAGGATCTCGACGTAGAGCCACACGACGGTGACCATGATGCCGAAGGCGCCGACCCAGCCGTAGACCCGGGCGGCGCCGTTGCGGACGCCGCGCTGGATCTGGTCGAAGTCGAGCACCAGCGAGTACGCGGCCATGATCACCACGAACACGCCGATGATGACGCCGAGCGGGATGCCGAAGATCTCGATGCTGCTGCGAAGGCCGAACGCACCGCCGGCGATCGGGACGTTGAACAGCATGAGGCCGAGGTTGACCAGGCTGAACACGAGGTAGCCGACCATCGCGATCATGAAGATCTTGGTGGCACGGGCCGACGCGCGGATCTTGCCGCTCGCGAAGAGGGCGAGGGTCACACCGACGACCGAGAGGGTGCCGAGCGTCGCCTGCAGGACGATGCCCGGGAAGATGAACTCGAAGAACGCCGAGATTCCGCCGACGAACAGGCCCTCGAACGCCGCGTAGGCGACGAAGACGGGGACGGAGGGCTTCTTCTTGAACGTCGCGACCATGGCCAGCACGAAACCGACGAGGCCACCGACGATCATCGGAGCGGCGCTCGGGTTCGGGTTGGCGGCGCTGACGCCGGCCATCGACCAGATCCAGCCGACGACGGCGGTCACGACGAGGATGCCGAAGAGCGCCAGGGTCTTCATGACGGTGTCTTCGACCGTCATGCGGCCGGTGTCGACGGCGCTCGCCGACGGAGCGGCGTAGGCGCCTTCGATCGAGGCGGCGGCGGCGGGGTCGACGGCCGGGGGCGGGCTGTAGCGCGTCTGAGCGCCACCGGCTCGAGGGTCCTGGAACGCCGGGTTGTTGAATGCCGGGTTATTGAGGGCCACGGGAACTCACACTCCAAAGATGGTGATCACAGCACCGTGCTGTCAGACAACACTAGCCGAGGGGGCCGCGAGAATCCTTGTGGTGACTGGGATTCTGCTTTGAGCGGACCCCTTGTTCACCCGCCCTCGCTACCGTGACGGGGTGCCTGTCGTGATCGGTCATCGCGGTGCCCCCGGATACCTCCCGGAGCATTCCCGCTCCTCCTACCTGCGGGCGATCGCGGCGGGGGTGGATGCCGTCGAACCCGACGTGGTTCCCTCGAGGGACGGCGTGCTCGTGGTGCGGCACGAGAACGAGATCTCCGGGACCACCGACGTCGCGGCCCGCCGCGAATTCGCTGTCCGCCGCACGTCGAAGGTCGTCGACGGAGAGCGGCTGACCGGCTGGTTCACCGAGGACTTCACGTGGGCGGAGCTGCAGACCCTGCGCTGCCGCGAACGGATCCCCGCGATCCGACCGACGAGCGCCGCGCACGACGGCAGTGATCCGGTGCTGCGCCTGCGCGAGGTCCTCGACCTCGCGCGGGAGGGTGGCGTCGGGGTCGTCCTCGAGGTCAAACACGCCGCGGCCTTCTCCCGCCTCGGGTTCGACATGGCCGAGCTCGTCGCGAGCGAGCTGCGCGAGAGTGGATGGGCGGATGCCGGTGACGCGCTGGTCATCGAGTCGTTCGAGCCCCTCGTGCTGGCGCGGCTGCGGGAGCGCGGCATCCGGGTTCCGCTCGTGCAGCTGATCGAGTCGGACGGGGCCCCGTGGGACCTGCGCGAACGCGACGGTTCCGACGCCGCGACCTACGCCTCGATGCTGACGGGGTCGGGGCTGGACGCGCTCGCCGAGGCCGTCGAGGGGATCAGCCCCGACAAGAGGCTCGTGCTCGCGCCCGACCGGTGGGGGAGGGCCACGGGTCCGGCCCGTCTGGTCGGCGAGGCGCAGGAGCGCGGGCTAAGGGTATTCACGTGGACCTGCCGCCCCGAGAACGCGTTCCTCCTCCCCGCGTATCGCCGCGGGGGCGGGAAGGCCGCCTTCGGCGACTACCGCGGGGAGTGGACCGTGCTGCGCGACGCGGGTCTCGATGGCGTGTTCGTCGACCATCCCGACCTGGGCGTGGAGTTCTTCGGCACCGTGCAGAACACCTGATCTCCGGGCGTGGTCCGACGAGGCCGCCACGTCGTGACGCGGGTGGGACCGCGGCCGGGTTCCGTTCCTCCGGAGTTCTGCTCGCCGGCGTCGCCCGAAGGCCGGGACGTGCGGCGCGCAACCCCGCCGACCGGTCGGCTGCGTCGCGCGAGGATGACGTCATGACGGTAGACGTGACGGTGGTCGGCGGCGGCATCTCGGGGCTCGCGTGCGCGCGGGCGGTGCAGGATGCCGGGCGGTCGGTGCGCGTGCTCGATCGCGGTCGACGCGTGGGCGGGCGCCTCTCGAGCCGCACGATCGACGGTCGTGCGGTCGACCTCGGTGCCTCGTACTTCGTCGTCGGCGAGGCGGAGGGCTTCGCCCACGTCGTGGCCGACTGGGAGGAGCGGGAGCTGGCGCGCCCCTGGACCGACACGTTCCAGGTGATCCAGCCCGACGGCTCGCAGACCCCCAAGCCCGGGCCCATGCGGTGGGCCGCTCCGCTCGGACTGCGCTCGCTCGCGCTCGATCTCGCCGAGGGACTCGACGTCGAGACGGAACGCGTCGTCGAGAGCGTCGGACCCTTCCGCGTCGATGGGGACGAGGCCGGCGAGGTGGTGCTGGCGATGCCCGCGCCGCAGGCCGCGCGCCTGACCGGGGAGGCACCCGGCGGGGAGCAGGAGTGGGAGCCCGTGATCGCCGTGGTGCTGCGCTGGGACGAACGGCGGTGGGATGCCGACCTGCACGGCGCGTTCGCCGCCGACGACGCCGACGTGTCGTTCCTCGCCGACGACGGCGACCGTCGCGGCGACGGTGCGCCCGTGCTCGTGGTGCACACGACGGCGGCTCGCGCGCGCCGGCACCTCGACGACCCCGATGCGGCGATCGCTCCCGTGGTGGCCGCGACCAAACGCCTGTTGCGGATCGACGACGACCCCGTCGCCACGCGCGCCCACCGGTGGACCTTCGCCCGCCCGGCCGAGGCGACGGGGCGCCCGTTCTTCCGTTCGCCCGGGCTGTCGGCCTGCGGTGACGCGTGGGGCGAGAGCGCAGCGGTGCGCACCGCATGGACCTCGGGCGATGCCCTCGGGCGGGCGCTCGCGGCATCCTGAGGTCGCGGCCCGGCGCGGTCTTCTCGGCATGGGGGACGCCGCAAGGCGCGGCGACGTCGTCACCGCGCCTCGAAGGTCGTCTTCGGAGGGAACGCGTCAGGCGTGGCCCTCGGCGGCGGGGAAGCCGGGGTCGTCGGCGGGGGCGGAGTCGCCCTCGACGGCGTCACCGGTGCGGTCGTCGAGGTGAACGTGCTCTTCGGCCTCGGCGGCGTCTTCGCGGACCTCGTCGGTGACGGCATCCGTGGGGGCCGCGGAGTCGGCGTGGGCGTCGTCGGAGTGACGGGTGGGGATGTCAGGAGTGCTCATGTGCTCCACGGTGCTCCTCGGCGTCGCGACGGCGTACCGGCTTGACACGACGCTCTGCGGGCGACGTGGGGTGACGATGACGATCGGCCCCGGAGCCGATGCGCCCGAGCGCGCCGCCCCGGGGGAGCGGGGCTGTCGCTCTACTCACCGGCATCCGGGATCGACGGTTGCGCGGCCGGCCAGGCGGGGAGGGGGTCGTCGAACGTCGCCCAGGCCGAGGGGCCCGCAGCCAGTTCGTCGTCGGTGAGCGCGGCCTGATCGAGCACGTGTGCCAGGCGCGGCGCCGACATGTCGAGGCCCGTGAAGACGATCTCCTGGCCGAGGCCCATGCGGCCGTCGTCGGTGCCGAGCGGTTCGATCCACATGGCCGAGCCGACGTGTTCCCACCGCGCCAGGATGCCCGGACGCGACGCGAGGCGGCAGAACCCCGCCGAGCGGACGAGACGACCGGCGGCCCCCTCGTCGAGCCGGTCGAGCGCCGCCGAGAGCCGCTCCGGGTGGAAGGGGCGCACCTGCTCGTACGCGAGCGTGGCGACGCGGTTGTCGCGCATGTACGGGTCGTGCGCGCCGTTGAGGGCGCGCACCCAGCCGGCGCGCTCGAGCAGCTCGCCCTCGTGGGTGGCCGGCGAGCGGAGGTCGCTCAGCGGATCGCGGGACAAGCGCACGACGGCGCTCGGATTCAGGTGCGAGGCCAGGGCCATCTGCACCGCGAGGGCGGGCGTGGGGACCTGCTCCCAGTTGATCCAGACGATCCGCGTCGCCAGCTCCAGGGCCAGCGCGGCCTGCCGGGCGCGCGCTCCCACGTCGCCGCGGGTGTCGCCGGGCTTCGCGGATGCCACCAGCGCGGCTTCGTCGAGGAGGTCGCCGATCATGTGGCGGGCGTCGACGAGGCACACCGCTTCGACATCGGCGCCACCGCGCGCGACGATCGCGTGGATCAGGTCGACGTCGGTGCCGAGATCGACGACCGGATGCTCGTCCGAGGCGCGGGGCCGCGGTGCCGGCAGGGCGTGGGCGGAGCGCAGGTCGGCGAAGCGCAGCAGGTGGAGGGGACGCTCCAGGGCGACCGCGGTGCGCTCGGCGTAGGCGCGACGTTCCGGGGCGCACACGCCCATGATGGCGATCGTGCGGGGCATGGCATCCACCTCTCGGTTGTCTCGGCTCACGGGACACTCTAGCCTGCTATTGAGAACGGTTATCAAAAGGAGGATGCCATGAAGGTCCGTGCATCGATGAAGTCCCTGAAGAAGCAGCCCGGCGCGCAGGTCGTGCGCCGCCGGGGGCGCGTGTTCGTGATCAACAAGCTCAATCCGCGATTCAAGGGGCGACAGGGGTGATCCGGGGCCCCGCCGCCGCGCGTTCGTAGACTCGGCCGCATGGAGGCGGCGGGGTGGGTCATCGGCATCGCGATCGGGCTGGCGCTCGCCTGGCAGGCCGCGGAGATCGGGCGCGCGGCGTGGCGGCGGCGAGAGGCGAAGAAGATCGAGGATGCCGCCGCGCTCGGGTGGACGCGTTCGCTGCGTCCGCATGACGACGCCTGACTGCGGCGCTCGGCGCGATAACGCGAACGAGAACCGTTCCCGTTTGGGTGAACATATTGCAATGCGTTTATGTATCTGGTTGTGTCGGAGACGTGGACGCGATCGAGGGACTCGACGAGGCCGCTGAACTGTTCAAGGTGCTCGGCAGCGAGTCGCGCCTGGCGCTCGTCTGGTTGCTGAACACCGAGCAGCTCACGGTCGGCGCACTGGCCGCGAAGGCCGGTCTTTCGCAACCGCTGGTGTCTCAGCATCTGCGCACCCTGCGCCAGGCCGGCCTGGTGACCTCGGAGCGCGATGGCAAGGAGATCCGTTACGCCCTCGCCGACCAGCACGTCGCTCACGTCGTGCTCGATGCGATCGCCCACGTCACCGAACCGACCACCCAGGGGAACGAACAATGAGCACTGCCGACACCCACGCCGAACACAGCGTCGAAGAGCACGCGCACGGCGACGACTGCGGCCACCAGAAGATCGAGCACGCCGACCACGTCGACTACGTGCACGGCACTCACCACCACGCGCTGCACGGCGATCACTACGACGAGCACGAGTCGAAGGCGGAGCACTCGCTCGAGGAGCACCGTCACGGCGACGACTGCGGCCACGAGAAGGTCGAGCACGACGACCACGCCGACTACGTGCACGACGGCCACCGTCACGCGCTGCACAGCGACCACTACGACGAGCACTGAGCTCGGTCGGCATCCGCGCGTCACGAGCGCGAGGCGTCGATGAGGGGCCAGTCTTCCCGGTCAGGGGAGGCGGGCCTCCGGTGTCGCGGCGTCAGGCCTGCACGCGGAAAGCCCGACCCTCGAACGCGATCACGTCGCCGACCTGCAGCTGACGCCCGCGACGGCGCTCGATCTCGCCGTTGACCTGCACGTAGCCGTCGATGATCGCCTCTTTGACGTCTCCGCCGGAGTCGAGGACGCCCGCGAACTTCAGGAACGGGCCGAGACGGATCATCTCGCTGCCGATGGAGACGTCCTGAGGTGCGGGGGATGCCATGTGTCCAGCATGGCAGGTGGAGATTCGCGGCGGCGGCTCGGCCGGGAGGAGGAAGCGTCCCCGCTCTGACTCGGGACGACGATGCGGTCATTTCGGGGCGACCGGCGAGGAAGCCCATGCTCGATCTCGGTGCGAGGCGGCCGGGTCGACCCCGGCCGGCGGGTCCGCAGGGGCGGGGCGTGAGACGTGGACGCGACGGCGGGAGTCGAACCCGCCACGCCTTCGGTTATGAGCCGAGGCCCGGGACCGCCCGGATCGCCGCGATGTGCCCCCACGCTAACCCGCACCGCCGGCACGGCGAAGGGTCGTTGCGGAGCGTGACGAGAGGTTTCGCCGTGTGTCGCTCAGCCCCGGCGCCGACCGTCGAGGATCGCCCGCGTCGAGTGCTCGAGGTGCGCGCGGACGGCGTGCTCGGGGTCTCGCAGCGCCTCGGTCACGTAGGCGCGATGCTCCTCGGCCAGGGCGCCGGGCGCGTACGCGGGGCGCACGTGCGTCAGCAGCAGGTGCATCTCGGAGTCGAGGCGGCGGTACTCCTCGGCGATCCGCGGGCTGCCGGCGGCCTCGACGAGAGCGAGGTGCACGCGCGCGTGCGCGGCGAGCGTCGCGGTCCAGTCGCCCGACGCCTCGGCCGTCTCCAAGGCGTCGAGTGCCGAGTCGACACCGGGAGGATGGATGCCGCGGTCGCGGACGATCCGCAGAGCCTCGGTCTCGAGCGCGCACCGCAGCTGCTGCAGCGCGACGAGCGCATCGTCGTCGAGCGACGACACCCGCACGCCGCGGTACGGCTCGGCGGTGGCGAGTCGCTCGGCGGTGAGGCGCGCGAGCGCGGTCCGCGCCGTGTGGCGCGAGACGCCGTAGACGGCGCTGAGCTCCTCCTCGCGCAGGGGCGTACCGGGGGCGAGATCTCCCGACAGGATGCCGGTGCGCACGGCGTCGGCGACGACATCGGCCGTGCGGGGGCCCGGTGCGGGGGCGTCAGGCGCGAGCCGTGGCATCCGGGACCTCCTGGCGTCGGCGAGCGGGGGCGGAGACCACGGCGAGACCCACGGCGATGAGCGCCAGGCCGAGGGCGCTGACCGGTGTCAGCTGTTCGTGCAGCACGAGAAGGCCGAGGAGAGTGGCCGCGAGCGGCTCGGCGAGGGTGAGCGTCGACACGGTCACTGCGCTAAGGCGCGCGAGCCCCCACCCGAAGAGGAGGTAGGCGATCGCGGTGGTGACGACGCCGAGCCAGAGCGCGAGCGCGAGGCCGTCGGGGGTGAGCAACCAGCCCGTGCCCGCGAAGAGCAGGACCGGGACGCTCGCGACCGCCGCCACGCCGAACACGGTTCCCATCACGCGCGTGGAGTCCCACCCCCTCTCGATCAGCGCCTTGCCGCACACCGTGTAGAGGGCGTAGGCCATTCCGGCGCCCACCGAGCCGAGCAGTCCGCCGGGGGCGAGGGCGACGGCGCCGCCGGTCACCCCCGACACCAGCACCACCCCCGCGAGGGCGATGGCGGTGGCGAGCATCCAGCGCGGGGAGGGGGCGCGGCGCAGGCGCACGGCATCCACGATCCCCGTCGCGATGGGCGCCGAGCCGAGAGCGACGACCGTGCCGATGGCGACGCCGTTCTCGCGCGTGCCGAGGAAGAACAGCGGCTGATACGCCAGGACACCGATCGCGCCGAGTGTGATGAGCGCGGCGGTCGATGCGCGCGTCCCCGTCGCGGGGCGGGGCGGGGACCGGCGCGCGAGGGCGATGAGACCCAGGATTCCGCCGCCGAGCACGATGCGCGCCGCGCCGACCGCGATGGGCGAGGCGTCGACACCGGCGAGGGCCTGCGCGGTGCCCGTGGTGGAGAAGCACAGCGCGGCGGCGAGGATCGCGAACGCGGGAAGCATGGATGGATTGTTACACAATCCATCGCGCGATCACGACCGGAGGGCCGCCACCATCGAGCGCAGAGCGTGGAGGGCCGCTTCCTGCTCGGCATCCGTCATCCCGCTCAGCATGCGGCGCTCGACGTCGCGGACGGCCGCGCTCGCCGCGCCCAACGCGCGATGGCCTTTCTCCGTCAGGCGTGTCGGCAAGGCCTTCCCGACGGTCGGCGTGTCGGCTCGTTCGACGATCCCCTCGCTCTCGAGCGCCTGCAGGAGCACGTTCATCGACTGGCGCGTGACGAAGGCCCCGCGCGCGAGGTCGGAGTTCGACAGGCCGGGTCGCTGCGCGAGCAGTTCGAGGCAGGAGTAGTGCGTGATCGTCATCCCGAGGGGGCGCAGCACGTCTTCCATGGCTACGCGCAGGGCGCTCGCCGCCTCTTTGAGCAGGTAACCGAGGGAGGTGTCGAGGTGGATCCGCTCTTGCGCCATGTCAGTATTCTGACATACAGTGAGTGTCAGATAACTGACATAGACTAAGGAGCTTACATGCCCGTCACCGGACCCGACTTCATTTCCCTGCAGGTGCGCGACCTCGCCGCCTCCCACGCCTTCTACGAGCGCTACCTCGGTCTCGAGCGTTCGCCCGCGGGCCCGCCCCACGCCGTCGTGTTCACAACCGCGCCGATCGCCTTCGCGCTGCGCGACCTGGCGCCGGGGATCGACCTCACCGGCGTCTCGCAGCCCGGGGTCGGCGTCGCGCTGTGGCTGCACGCCACCGACGTGCAGGCGATCCACGACGCGCTCCTCGCCGGCGGCCACCGCATCGTGATGGATCCGATCGACGGCCCCTTCGGTCGCACCTTCACCTTCGCCGACCCCGACGGCTACCACGTCACTCTCCACGATCGCGGCTGAGCGGCATCCCGGGGTGTCCCCCGGGCGGGGCCCGCCCGGCACGGCGCTCGAGCCCCGGTCGCCCCGAGCGGACGTCCAGCCTGCGCCGGGTAACGTTGGCGCATGGCGACGACGGCGGGGCGAGGCATCCTGGCCCTGGGCGTCGCCGGCATCCTCCTCGCCTTCGGCGCCGTGATCGCCGTGCTGGTGGATCCCTTCGCGCGCGTGCCCATGATGGTCGACTCCACGACCGAGTGGCTCGCGCGCGCGCTTCTCGCTCTCGGCGTCGCGTGGCTCGTGATCGGCATGCTCGCGGCCCGCACGAGCCTCGTCCGACGGCCCGGAGCCGCCGCCGCCCGCGCGACGTGGATCGCTTCGACGCGCCCGTGGCGCGCGCGCGAGTCGAGCCTGGGCGTGCTGCCGCTGGATCGCTGGCTCATGATCCTCGTGCCCGGTGGGCTGCTCGTGACCACGCGCATCGTGCAGACCCCGCGTGACGGACTGCTCGGCGTCGCCATCGCGATCCTCGGGTGGCTGCTCTTCGCCGCGGCTGTGCGACTGCTGCTCGGCCGCCGGTCGCCCTGGCCGATCATCGCGGCGGTCGGGGGAGCGCTGGTGTTGCGCTGCGTCGTCGCTCTCCTCGCGGTGGCCCTGTCGGGTCCCGACGGCGTGTGGCCGTCGCTCTGGGCGGTGCCGGCCGTGCGCGTCCTCTACCTGATGGTGGCCTTCGCCCTCGTGGCCTGGGTCTTCGTCGCCGCGGGCTGGTCGCTCGCTCCGCAGCTCGGTCGCCCCCGCGCAGCGGGCATCACGCTCGCCGGGATGGGGATCGGCTACGCGCTGCCCGCGGCCACCATCGCCTTCGCGGGCGCGGGTGACGCCCTCCGTTCGTGGAACGAGCAGATCGGCATCCTGCCCTGGGATCTCGCCCGCCTCACCGGCATGCGCGATGGCGCCTTCCCCGTGGAACTCGTGAGCGTCACGGCCGTTATCGGCGCGATCGCCACGATCGTCGGCATCCTGCTCGCTCTGCCGCGTCGCGTCTTCGAACGCCGCGCGCGCCGAGACTCAGCCGCCGAGGGGCGCCCGGGCGGTCAGCGGCCCAGCGTCTGATCGAAGGGTCCGCCGCGGCGGATGTCGCGCACCTCTTTGCCGAGCGGGAAGAGCGAGACCGGCACGAGCTTGAAGTTGGCGATGCCGAGCGGGATGCCGATGATCGTCACGCACAGCAGGAGCCCCGTCACGATGTGCTCGAGCGCGAGCCACCAGCCCGCGAGCACGACCCATACGAGGTTGCCGAGGAACGACCCCACGCCCGCCGTCGGCTTCGCCACGATCTCGCGACCGAAGGGCCAGAGGGCGTAGAGACCGATGCGGAAAGCGGCGATGCCCCACGGAATCGTGACGATCAGGACGCAGAGCACGATCCCCGCGGCGAGGTAGCTGAGGAAGAGCCAGAAGCCCGAGAGCACCAGCCAGAGGACGTTGAGGATCAGGCGCATGCCCCCATTGTGTCGATCGAGGGTGTGAGCGCGCGGGGTTTGACAGCGACTAACCCCGGCTCCGCCGCCGCGCAACCGCCCTCGCGTCGTCACCCGGCGGGGCTAGCGTGAGGGTCCCGAGGGAAGGAATCCACCATGTCCGACGTCACCCGTGCCACCCCCGAACGCCGCGTCCTGTCGAGCTTCAGCGACTACACGGGGGCTCAGGCCGCCGTCGATCGCCTCTCCGACGCCGGGTTCCCCGTCGAGCACACCGCCATCGTCGGGCACGGCGTGCGGATCGTCGAGCAGGTCACGGGTCGGATGACCCGCGGCCGGGCAGCGCTGCTCGGCGCCGCATCGGGCGCGTGGTTCGGCCTGATGATCGGCGTGCTGATCGGTCTGCTGAGCGTGGGCGGGTTCCTCGGGTTCGTCCTGCTGGGCCTCGTGCTCGGCGCCGTCTGGGGCGCCGTCTTCGGCTTCGCCGGGCACGCTTTCACGGGCGGTCGCCGTGACTTCTCGTCGGTGCAGGGCTTCGAGGCCGAGCGCTGGGACGTGACGGTGGATGCCGAGCACTTCTCGCGCGCGCAGTCGCTGCTGTCGTCGGGAGCCGCCGGCGAGGCGCGCGCGTAACGTCGTCGCGGGGCCGATGTCGGAGGCCCCGCCTAGACTTGGACGCGCCATGACCGACGCCTCCACGCCCCTCATCGTCGGCGGTTCCGCACCGTCGGCCGCCCGACCCGACGCCGACCTGCTCGAGGGGCTGAACGGCCCGCAGCGGGAGGCCGTCACCTACCGGGGGCAGGCGCTGCTCATCGTCGCGGGCGCCGGATCGGGCAAGACGAGCGTGCTCACCCGCCGCATCGCCTCTCTGCTGCGCACGCGCGAGGCGTACCCGAGCCAGATCCTCGCGATCACCTTCACCAACAAGGCCGCCGGCGAGATGCGCGAGCGCGTCCACCAGCTCATCGGGCAGAAGGCCGACGGCATGTGGATCTCGACGTTCCACTCGGCGTGCGTGCGCATCCTCCGTCGTGAGGCCGAGCAGTTCGGCTTCACCAAGTCGTTCACCATCTACGACTCCGGCGACTCGCGTGCGCTCATCAAGCGCCTCGTGAAAGAGCACGAGGGCGACTCGTTCGGTCTCACCCCCGCGGGCACGCAGAGCCGCATCTCGAAGCTCAAGAACGAACTGGCGGACGCCGAGTCGTACGCCCGCTCCGCCAACATGAGCGACCCCGCCGAGCGGGTGTTCGTCGAGATCTTCGGCTCGTACCAGCGCGAGCTGCAGCGGGCCAACGCGTTCGACTTCGACGACCTGATCGCGCAGACGGTCTACCTCTTCCGCGCGTTTCCGCAGGTCGCCGACCGCTATCGCAAGCGGTTCCGGCACATCCTCGTCGACGAGTACCAAGACACCAACCACGCGCAGTACGCCCTCATCCACGAGCTGACGCGAGCGCCCGGATCCGATGCCGAGCCGTTCTCCTCCGGCGGCATGATGATCTTCGACGCCGAGCCCGCCGGCGACGACGCCGCGTCGCTCACCGTCGTCGGTGACTCCGACCAGTCGATCTACGCGTTCCGCGGCGCCGACATCCGCAACATCAGCGAGTTCGAGCGCGATTACCCGGGCGCCAAGGTGGTGCTGCTCGAGCAGAACTACCGCTCGACGCAGAACATCCTGTCGGCGGCCAACGCGGTCATCGCGAACAACTTCGACCGCAAAGACAAGAAGCTATGGACCGACGTCGGTGCGGGCGATCCCATCATCGGCTTCACCGGCTACTCGCAGCACGACGAGGCGCAGTTCGTCGCCGACGAGATCGAGGCGCTGCACAAGAAGGGCGTCGACTACTCGGGCGTCGCGGTCTTCTACCGCACCAACTCGCAGTCCCGTGCGCTGGAAGAGATCTTCATCCGCTCCGCGGTGCCCTACAAGATCATGGGCGGCACCAAGTTCTACGAGCGCGCCGAGATCAAAGACGCCCTCGCCTACCTCGTCGCCGTCGCCAACCCCGCCGACTCGATGGCCCTCCGTCGCATCCTGAACCGCCCGCGTCGCGGCATCGGCGACGTCACCGAGACGGCCATCGCGCGCTACGCCGCCGAGCACGACATCACCTTCCGCGACGCGCTCGCCAACTCCGCCCAGCTCGGCGTCGGCCCCAAGCTGCAGAAGGCCATCGACCAGCTCGACGCGGTGCTCACCGAGGCCACGGCGGTCATGCTCCCGGCATCCGGAGAGCTCGCCCCCTCCACCTCGGTCACCGAGGGGCTCACGCTGCTGCTCAACAAGAGCGGCTACTTCGACGCCCTGCGCGCGAGTAAAGACCCGCAAGACGAAGCGCGCCTCGAGAACCTCGACGAGCTCATCGCGGTGACGCGCGAGTTCGCCCGCAACAATCCCGAGGGCACGATCATCGACTTCCTCACCGAGGTGACCCTGGTGGCGGATGCCGACGACCTCGACGACGCGTCGGGATCGGTGTCGCTCATGACCCTGCACACCGCGAAGGGTCTCGAGTACGACGCGGTGTTCCTCACCGGCGTCGAAGAAGATCTGCTGCCGCACCGTATCTCGGCCAACGAGCCGGGCGGGCCGCAGGAGGAGAGGCGCCTGTTCTACGTCGGCATCACGCGCGCGCGAAAGCGCCTGCACGTATCCCTCGCGATGACCCGCGCCCAGTTCGGCGAGGTCACCGTCGCCATGCCGAGCCGATTCCTGCAGGAGATCCCCGCCGACCTCATCGACTGGCGACAGTCGCCGGGCGACGTCAACGGGCGTGGGGGATCCCAGTCGCGCGCGCTCAACGCGCGCGGACGCCGGCCCGGCCAGCCCGGGGGCGGCAACCGCTACGGCGATGACCTCGTTCCTCTGCCCAAGCGCGCGCCGGCCGATCCCAGCAAGTTCCCCAACCGCATCCCGGCCAAGGTGCGCGACAACGGCGACATGGTCCTGGCCGCGGGCGATCGCATCCGGCACGACGACTTCGGCGAGGGCCGCGTGGATGCCGTGACCGGCGAGGGCGCGAAGCGCGTCGCGCACGTGCGCTTCGACACCGTGGGCCCGAAGAAGCTGCTGGTGAAGATCGCGCCGATCGCGAAGCTGTAACCGCCGCGACGAAGCGCGCGCATCGCGCCGGGCGCTGAATATCCGGTTTGGGGCGCGATTCTCGGTTCGGGGCGGGAAATACCCGCCCCGAACGAAAAATCGCGCCCCGAACCGCTGGGGATGCCCGCGCCCGCCGCCGCGCCGCCGGGCCCCGGCGCCCGAGCCGCCCGGATAGGCTGGCGGAATGGCTCTCTTCTCGCGCCGCAAGAAGTCCGACTACGACGACGCATCGGTCGACCGGCCCGACACCACGATCGAACCGGGCGAACAGCCCGTCGACCCCTCCGGCCCGAGCGACGCCGCTCCCGCCGCCGACACGACCCCCGAGGCCTCGGCCGAGGCGGCGCCGACGGTCGGCATCTCGATGTCGTCGTTCCGCGGCGTAGGCGCCGGTCCCGAGCCCGCGCCGTCGCTGACGAACGCGCCGCCGGTGGCCGCGCGTCCCTCCGCCCGCCAGCCCGGTCCGATGAAGGCCCCCGAGGCCCCCGAGACCGTGCAGGGCCTGCGCGACAACGCGCTGCTGGGCAACGCCCTCGCCGAGATCTCCGGGCAGCCCGAGCCGGCGCAGTTGCTGAACGTCGCCCGTCAGCTCCTGCAGGGTCACGTGTTCCTGCGCGTCAAGGGCGATGCCCGCGCGCTGCTGGCCGAGGGCAAGGACCTCCCGCTCGCCGTCGCAAACCGCGGCGACGAGCAGCTCGTGCTCGCCTACAGCGGCGGCCTGGCGCTCCGCGCGAGCGTCGAGGCCGACGGCGACCACGACACCTCCGCGATGGGCCAGCCCGTGATGGCGCTGCTGCGGCACGTCCTGTCGGGCCCGTACGCCGGCATCGTGCTCGACCCGGCATCCGGAGACAATCGCGCCGTGCTGCCCAAGGCCCTCCTCGAGCGTATGGTCGCCGAGGTCGACCCCGAGCTGCGCATCAAGACCGCCCTGTGCGAGACGCGCACCGACGAGACGGTCTCCACGGTCGTGGACGCGATCATCGCCGAAGCCCCGATGTGGATCGCCGTCAACCGCACCGAGGAGGGCGGCCCCATCGGTGTCGCCGAATCGCGTTCGGCCGCGGGGGAGCGCTTCCTCGAAGTGTTCACCCACCCCCTCGAGCTCCTCGCCCTGGGCCGCGGCGACCAGCCGCTCCCGATCTCGCGCGCGCAGCTGTCGAAGGCGCTGGCGAGCGACCCCGCGCTCACCGGCATCCTGATCGATCCGGCCGGACCGTGGATCCGCCTCACCCGCGCGGAACTCGCCCCCGTGATCGACCTCGCCGAGAAGGATGCCGCTGCCGCGGAGTCCTGAGCGTCCGACGACAGCGGGCCGCCCCCACCCGGGGAGCGGCCCGCTCTCGTTTCTCAGGGATGCCGTGCGGCTCGGCTCTCAGACCCCGTACAGCTCGCCGACCGGAACCGCCACCGGCAGCACGTTGCCGGCGGGGGCGAGCGGGCACGCCCACATCGGGTCGTAGGCGCACGACGGGTTGTAGGCGAAGTTGAAGTCGATGACGAGCGTGTCGGGGGCGGACCCTCGGCCGAGGTCGGCGCCCTTGATGGTGTCGAGCAGGTAGCGTCCGCCGCCGTACGTGCCGCCCGGACGTCCCGCGGCCGCGTCGCGCACCGGAACGAAGAGTCCGCCGCCGTAGGAGGTCAGCCGCCACACGTCGAGCGAGCCGGTGTCGGGCAGCTCGACCCGCCCGATGCGTTCGAAGCCGACCTCACCGTCCGTTCCGGTGGTGGCGACGAACGACGCCTCCTCGGCGTCGAGCAGCGGGACCTCGAAGCGCCACGCCGCGTCGTAGGGGGCGAGGGGGAGTCCGACGAACCCCTCGCGCTGCTCCGGGAGCAGCGGTGTCGCGGGGTGGTCGGCGAACAGCGCGTCGCGCTCGATGCGCCAGAGCTCGTGGGCGTCTTCGGGATCGTCGGCCTCGCGCACGGCGTCGTAGAGCGCGAACACGCGGCGGCGCCAGTCGGCGATGTCGAGGGCGGTGCGGGCGGCGGCGGTGGTCATGTCTCGAGCGTAGGCGGGGACGGGATGCCGCGGCTCGGGGTGGACACGGATCCCCCCGGCTACTCCGACACCGCTACGGGGCAGACAGGGATCCCCTCGCTGCCCCGACACCGCAACGGGGCAGACACGACGCCCGCACGCGCGTTAGCGTCGGCACATGGCATCCCCTCGCATCACGCTGACCGTGCCGGGCCCCGACGGCGACCGCGAGGTCGGTATCTCGAACCCCGATCGCGTGCTGTGGCCCGACGTCGGGATCACCAAGCGCGAGCTCGCGGAATACCTCATCGCGGTCGGCGATCCCTTCATCGCGGCGAACGGGCATCGGCCGGTGTCCCTCGAGCGCTTTCCCGAGGGCGTGGGCGGCGAGGCGTTCTTCTCGAAGAACCCGCCGAAGGGCGCGCCGGCCTTCGTCGAGGCGGTGACGGTGACGTACAACAGCGGGCGGCGGCATCCGCAGCTGTTCCTCGGCGAGATCGCCTCGGCCGTGTGGGCGGCGCAGATGAACACGATCGTGTTCCATCCGTGGGCTTCGCTCGCCACCGACCCCGACCACCCCGTCGAGCTGCGCATCGACCTCGACCCGCAGCCGGGCACCGGCATCGCCGAGGCGGTGACGGCCGCGCACGAACTGCGGGTCGTGCTGCGCGAGGCGGGTCTCGAACCGTGGATCAAGACCAGCGGCAACCGCGGCCTGCACGTGTTCTGCCCGATCGAACCGACGCACGAGTTCCTCGACGTACGGCACGCCGTCATCGCCGCGGCGCGTGAGCTCGAGAGACGGATGCCGGATGCCGTGACCACCAGCTGGTGGAAGGAGGAGCGCGGGCAGCGCATCTTCGTCGACTTCAACCAGGCGAACCGCGACCGCACGATGGCGGGCGCCTACTCGCCGCGCGCGCTGCCCACGGCGACGGTGTCGACCCCGGTGACCTGGGACGAACTCGACGGCCTCGACCCGCTCGCGTTCACCGTGCGTTCGGTGCCGGAGCGGTTGGCATCCGACGGGGATTCGTGGGAGGGCTTCGCCTCGCAGCCCGGACGCATCGACACGCTGCTGGAGTGGTGGCAGCGCGACGCCGAGAACGGGCTCGGCGAGCTGCCGTTCCCGCCCGAGTTCCCGAAAATGCCGGGGGAGCCGCCGCGCGTGCAGCCGTCGCGGGCGAAGACGCCGGCGGAGTAGCCGTCAGCCCTCGGCGGCGCGGTCGAGGGCCGAGCGCCCGCGTCAGTCCAGCACGTCGCCGAGGTCATACGAACTCACCGCATCGAGCTGCGCGAAGGTGCACGAGCGAGCCTCGCGGTCGGGACGCCAGCGCTCGAACTGCACCGTGTGGCGGAAGCGCATGCCCTCGAGCTGGTCGTAGCGCACCTCGAGCACCCGCTCGGGGCGCAGGCGCACGAACGACACGTCCTTCGATGCCGAGAAGCGCGAGCGGTCGGTCTCGCCCGTGACGGCGGCACCCTCGTCATCGCGCTCGACGTACGGCTCGAGCTCGTCGATCAGCTCACGACGACGCTTGTCGGTGAAGGCCGAGGCGCCCCCGACGCCGTGCAGTCGGCCGTCATCGTCGTACAGACCGAGCAGCAGCGACCCGACTCCCTCGCCGGACTTGTGGATGCGGTACCCGAGCAGCACCACGTCGGCGGTGCGGGCGTGCTTGATCTTGAACATCGTGCGCTTGTTCGGCGCGTAGGGCTGCGCGAGGGGCTTGGCGATCACGCCGTCGAGACCGGCACCCTCGAACTCGGCGAGCCATCGGCGCGCGAGGTCGGGGTCGTCGGTGGTGCGCGTGACGTGCACGGGGTGGGGCACGGCGCCCAACAGGTCGACGAGTTGCGCGCGGCGCTCCGAGAACGGCTCGCCCTGCAGGTCGCGGTCGCCGCGAGCGAGGAGATCGAAGGCGATGAACATCGCCGGGGTCTGTTCGGCGAGCATGTTCACTCGGGACGCCGCCGGGTGGATGCGCTGCGACAGCGACTCCCAGTCCAGCCTCTGGGCGCCCGGTTCGCCGCGCGCGACGACGACCTCGCCGTCGATGAGGCACGGCTCGGGCAGAACGCGCGCGAACGCCTCGACGAGCTCGGGGAAGTACCGGGTGAGGGGCTTGGCGCCCCGGCTGCCGATCTCGACGTCGGTGCCGTCCCACGACACCAACGCGCGGAAGCCGTCCCACTTGGGCTCATAGCTGAACCCACCCGCGACCTTCTCGTGCTCGGGCACCATGGGGACGGACTTCGCCAGCATCGGAGCGGGGATGTCGTACGGCACGGCCGTCAGCTCTCTCCGCCCGCCAGCGGCACGGGGTCTTTGCGCTTCTTGCGACGCGCCCACTCGGCCGGCTTGTCGGGGCCGTTCCACACGGTGATGATCCCCCACACGACGGCGGTCAGCGGGACGGCGAGCAGGGTGCCGAGGATGCCGCCGATCGCGGTGCCGCCGGCGAGCACGACCAGCACGACGAACGAGTGCAGCTTCATCGAGCGGCCCATGAGGACGGGCTGGAGGAAGTTGCCCTCGAGCTGGTTGACCACGACCACGATGCCCACGACCACCAGAGCGATCACCCAGCCGTTGGTCACGAGAGCGACGAGGGCCGCCAGGATGCCGGCGGTCACGGCGCCGACGATCGGGATGAAGGCGAGCAGGAAGACGAGGACCGCGAGGGGCAGCGCGAGGGGAACCTGCAGGACCGCGAGGCCGACGCCGATGCCGATCGCGTCGACGGCCGCGACGGACGCGGTGCCTCGGACGTACGACCCGAGCACCGTGACCGTCTTGTCGCCGATGCGGCGTGCGCGGTCGTAGTCGCTGCCGTGGAAGGGGCGCAGCACGAACTCCCACATGCGCGGGCCGTCTTTGAGGAAGAAGAAGAGGATGACGACCATCAGCACGAAGCCCGTGACGAACGATGCGACCGCGCTCACGCCCGCGAGGGCGCCGGTACCGAACTGGGCGCTCGTGACGAAGTCGGTGATGCCCTGCACGGCCTGGTCGACCTGCTCGGGCGAGATCGCGAACGGGAGCGTGTGGTACCAGTCCTGGGCCTTCTGGAAGCCCTCGACGGCCTGCGTGCTGAGGGTGTCCCACTGGTTGATCACGGCGTTGACGACGAGCCATCCGAGGCCGGCGAGCACGACGACCACCGCGAGCAGGGTGAGCAGCGTGGCGATCACGGCGGGCACGCCCTTGCGGCGCATCCACATGGTGACGGGGCCGAAGGCGGAGGCGAAGATGAGCGCGAGGATCAGGGGGATGATCACCAGCGTCACCTGCTGGATGCCCCAGATGACACCCGCGATGAGCGCGACGACGATGATGATCTGCACCGCGCGGACGGCGAGACGCCCGAAGCCATCGGCCCACAGGCTCTTGGGGGGCGTCTGCACGGTCTCGGCGACGGCTTCGATCGCGCGACGCGGAGCGGGGTGACGAGAGAAGAGGCCCATGCGACGACGTTAGCGGGAGGGCCCGACATCGCCGGCGCGGCTTGCGCGGGTCCGGCCCGCCGGTTAGGGCCCCGCCCGCGGCTCCGGTCCCGGCATCCGGGATCAGACGAACGCGCTCATGCCGGTGATGTCGCGGCCGAGCAGGAGGGCCTGCACGCTCTCGGTGCCTTCGTAGGTGTGGATCGCCTCGATGTCGGCCATGTGCTGCATGACGCCGTTCTCGAGCAGGATGCCGTTGCCCCCGAGCAGGTCGCGGGCGATCGCCGCCACCCGGCGCGCCGCGCGGGTGTTGTGGTACTTCGCGAGCGACGCCTGGGTGGGGCGCAGGCCGCCCGAGGTCTCGAGGTCGGCGAGGCGGCGGCAGTAGAGCTGCATCGCGGTGAGTTCGTCGAGCATCTGCGCGAGGCGCTCCTGCACCATCTGGAACTTCGCGAGGGGCTTGCCGAACTGCATGCGCTCTGTGGCATACGTCCGCGCGATCTCGTAGCAGGCGGTCGCGTGACCGAGCGCCGACCACGCGACACCCGACCGCGTGGCGAAGAGCACCACCGAGGCGTCCTTGAACGTGTGGGTGCCGGGCAGCACGGCATCCGCGGGAAGACGCACGTCGTCCATCGCGATGTGCGCCTGGTGGATGCCGCGCAGCGACACCTTCCCGGTGATGACGGTGCCCGTGTAGCCCGGGGTGTCCTGCTCGACGAGGAAGCAGCGCACGTTGCCGTGGTCGTCGCCGCCCTCGTCGTCGACGCGGGCCCAGACGAAGGTGATGCCGCCGGAGGCGCCGTTGCCGATCCACTTCTTCGTTCCGCTGAGCGACCATCCGCCGGTCCCTGAGCCTGTCGAAGGGACCCAGGTGGCCGTGGTCTCGAGCGACACGGAGTCGGAGCCGTGGTCGGGTTCGGTGAGGGCGAAGGCGCCGAGCACGGTGCCGTCGGCGAGGGGCTTCAGCCACCGCTGCTGCTGCTCGGGCGAGCCGTAGAACGCCAGCGTCCGCAGCGCCAGGCCGCCCTGCACCGCCAGCGCGGTGGCGAGGGAGCCGTCGTGGCGCGAGATCTCCATGTTGACCAGGCCGGCCGCCAGGGGAGAGGTGTGCGGAAGCTCGGGGTGCTCGATGCCGTCGGTGAACAGCTCGAGCTCGCCCATGCGCTTCACGAGGTCGATCGGGTAGGTCGCGGCATCCCACTCGCCCTGCATGCGCGTGCCGACCTCGTCGGCGAACGCCTTGGCGGTGTCCCAGATCGCGCGGTCGGCGTCGGGGATGTCGGCGAACACCGCGTAGTAGTCGGTGTCGCGGCGGTCGAGGAGGTCGTAGTGGGCGACGCGCTCGCCGGGCAGCGTACGGGCATCGGCATCGATGGTCATGGTTCCCAGTATCACGCAGGTTGGTACTTGGTGTCACCGTCTGTCGTGGTGCGGTCGATTTTTCTTGATGCGAGATCGGTGGGACATCAATGCTCCAGGCGGCAGCGGGGTGCCGAGCGGATATGGTCGTCGCGTGAGTTCGCTGGTCTTCCTCCCCGCCGCCGACCATCCCGAGCTGCTCGCGGCGCCGGTCGCGGCTGCGATCGACCGCCTGCCCGCCGACGTCGCGGCGCGCATCGAGGTCGCCGCCGTCGATGCCGCGCTCGCCGACACCGTCGCGTTCTGCGAGGCATACGGCCAGAGCCTCGACATCTCAGCCAATTGCCTCGTGGTGCAGGGCAGTCGCGGCGCCGACATCCGCACCGCCGCCTGCCTCGCCGTGGCCACCACGCGGCTCGACGTCAACGGCGTCGTGCGCAAACTCCTCGACGCACGGAAGGCGACGTTCGCCCCGATGGATGCCGCTGTCGTCGAGACAGGGATGCAGTACGGGGGCATCACGCCACTCGGCATCCCGTCCGAGTGGCGTCTTCTGCTGGACGCCCGGGTGGCCGCACTACCGCGGGCCATCGTCGGCGCCGGGATCCGTGGCGCAAAGCTGTTCCTGCCGGGCGAGGTACTCGCATCCCTTCCCTCGGCAGAGGTCGTCGACGGACTTGCCAAACCGGTTGCGTGAGCGGCGGCGCCGCTCCGCGGGTCAGTCGCCGAGCGACGCGCGCAAGCGCCGCGTCACCTCGGCGGCGGGCATGCGCCGGGGGAAGGCCGCGACGATGAGGTCGTCGCCGGCCGCGTCGTCGCCGTCGGGGTGCACGCCGTAGCGGCGCAGCACGTCGTCGAGAGCGCGGCGCAGGACGGATGCCGGCACCCGGGCACCGCGCATGAGACGGCGCAGCACGTGGTTGTGCACCGCCGTCACCAGGGCCGCGAAACCGACGGCATCCAGGGGGTCGAGACCGGGCAGCGCCCCGCGCAGGTACTCGTCGAAGAGGCGCTCGTAGCGGAAGACGGTGACGATCTCGCGGTCGCGAAGGCCCGGGATCTCACGCACGATGACGTATCGGCGGCGGGCCAGCTCGGGATCCGCGGCGAAGTGCCGGAACACCCGCACCGACGCCTCGCACACGGCCGCCCACGGGTCGTCGTGATGCTGCGCGAGGTACGCCCGCGTCTCGGCGAGGAGCACCTCGTGGTCGGCGAACACCACGTCTTCCTTGCCGCCGAACTGACGGAAGAAGGTCGAACGCGACACCCCCGCGGCCTGCGCGATCTGCTCGACGGAGGTCTGGTCGTACCCGTGCTCGACGAAGAGGTCGATGGCGGCGGCGACCACGGCCGTGCGGCTCGGAGGGGGAGGGGCGTCGCTCACGTGATGAGCCTAGGCGTCGGAGGCCGGGGAGTCGCCGATGCGGGGGGATCGTGAGTCGCGGCCGTGAGCGTCGAGCTCGTCGCGCACCGCTTTACGGACGACCCCGTAGATCGCGTAGAGGAAGACGGCGGCGATGACGACGAGGAAGACGAGCGAGGTGAGCGGGTCCATCGGTCCACGCTGCCACAGCTGCGCCGCCGGGTGCACCCTCTCGGTGCGGCTAACCGAAACCACCGTCGGGGGCAAGTGGATGCCGGGATGCCGGCCCCCGCGGTGGGATGGAGCGCATGACCTCCCCGCTGTGGTTCCGTGACCAGCCGCCCGTCGAGGGCACGCCGTTCGAGCCCGGAGCGCACCACGACGTCGTGATCGTGGGTGCCGGGATCACCGGCCTGTCCACCGCCGTGATGCTCGCCGAGGCGGGCGTCGACGTCGCCGTCGTCGACGCCGGCCCCGTGGGGCGCGGCGCGACCGGGGCGTCGGTGGGCATGGCATCCCTGCTGCAGGGGACGACCCTCGCGACCCTGCGTCGGCACCACCCGGCGAGCCTCGTGCGCGCGTACGTGGATGCCAACCGCGCCGGGCAGGAGTGGCTCGCCGAGCGAGCCGGCGGTGCCGCCGATCGCCGTACGGCGTTCACCTTCGGGCGGGGTCTCGCCACCGACCCGGCGCTCGACGCGGTCCGCGACGCCGCACGGGAGGCGGGACTCCCGGTGCGCGAAGACGCCCCCGACGACCTCGGCGGACGCACCCCCGTGCGCGCCCTCGCCCTCGACGACCAGCTGGCCCTCGACCCCTCGCTGCTGACGGATTCGCTCGCCCGGGCCGCGGTCGACGCGGGAGCCGCGCTGCACACCGGCGTGCGCGTCACCGACGTGCACGCGCTGCCCTCCGGTCGTGTCGACACCGACCGCGGCGCCCTCTCGGGCGACACGGTCGTGCTCGCCACCGGCACGCCCATCGCCCGCCGCGGCCTGTACGACCTGAAGACCCGCGCGCTGCGCTCGTGGGCGATCGCCTTCGAGCTCGAAGGGGATGCCGAAGCCCCCGGCGGCATGTGGAGCGAGGTCGGCGCCGACGGACGCAGCGTCGTGGCGGCGCCGTCGTCGCTCGGGCGGTCGGTGCTGCTGGTGACCGGGGCGCGGCATCCGGTCGGGTCGGCGAGGTCGGAGGTCGCACTCGCCGAGGGTCTTGCCGCGTGGGCTCGCCGCACGCTGCTGGTCGGGGCGGAGATCGCCCGCTGGTCGGGTCAGGACTATCAGTCGCACAACCTCGTGCCCTTCATCGGGGGGATGCCGCGGGGCCTCGGTCGTCTGCGCTTCGCCACCGGCTACGCGGGCTGGGGTCTGACGAACGCCCCGGCGGCGGCGATGCGGCTGACCGACGAGATCCGGGGCGTGAGTCGGGGCGACCGGCCGCAGTGGATGCGCACCATCGGCACGCGCATGACCGTGCCCGCCGACCTCGGCCGCGGGATCGGCGAGGCCACCCGCCGCGTCGGCATCGCCGCCTCGGCCCTGACGAACGCGGCTCCGGCGCCGGTGAAGCGGCCGGCGGAGGGGGCAGGCCTGGTGGCCCGCCAAGGCCTGCGCACCGCCGCCGTGTCGACGGTCGACGGACGCACGCGCGCCGTCACCGCGCCCGCGCCGCTGACGTGGAACGACGCGGAGCGGTCGTGGGACAGCCCCGTCGACGGCTCGCGCTACGACGCCGACGGCACGCGGCTCGAGGGCTCGGCATCGGCCGATCTGGGCGTGTCCGCTCGGAGCTGAGGGAGCGGAGTTCTCCGGCCGGGCGGGCCAGCTCTTCGCGCCGGTGAGCAAGAGCGCTCCGCCGAGGCCGATCCTGGCTCCAGGAGGTCGTCGACGTGTCGTGCATCGCATGGGCGCTGCGATCCGCGATCGCCCCGGTCGGCCGTGCCGCCCTCTCTCTCCCACACTCGGAACACGGACTCGAGGTCGAGCATCGTTATCAGCGCGGATGATCGGAAGGGCGGGCGGCGCCCGTGCGTGCACCCCTCGTGGACGACGATGAGGTCGTCCGACGGGGCTGATGGACCTCGTGGACGAATCAGCCGACACGCACCTCGGGCGAGGCGGCGAGAGCTCGGCGAGCCCGCGACGCGACGCACTACCCGGGCGCGAAGGCGTGTGAGGTCACGGGAGACTTCGCAACTGCACTTCCCCGACACGCGTAAACGCGCTTTGCTGGCAGCGTCGAAGGTGAGTCAGTGGGCTGCCGTCACGGTCGTCAGATCCGTCCGTCGCGGCCGACTGCGACCTCCGAGGACCGTCCGTACGCGCTACAGGAGGTTTATCGATGGACGACACCCCTTACCCCACCGTCACCGCCGAGCAATTCGAAGCGGCATACGAGCAGGCGGCGACTGCTCTGGCCGCGTACGTCGCCGCACGAGACCGAGCGCGTCTGGCGGAACAGGATCTGGCTGAAGTGAGACTGCGCAATGCCACCGCTCGCGCCGCCGATCTGCGGGCCCGATGGGAACGCGCGGAGGCGGATCTCGATGCGCTGCGATGCGACTTCGAGGCTCCGCCGACCTGCCGCTGCGTATCGAGACTCGGACACGCCGGCGACCACGAGCCTCCGACCGGGATGCGGCTCGTGGTCTGAGCGCGCACCAGCGGGCCAGACGCAACAGTGCACCGCTTCGGATTGCGCGAGCCGTCCGACTCTTCTCCGCGTTGAGGGAGACCGTTCGTGCTCGTCGTTCCTGGATTCAGCGGGGGTCCGCGGGATTCGGTCGAGACGATCTCGGCGCCCCGCCGAGCGGGTGCGTCACGGTATCGATCTCGATCGCCGCATGGTGGTGCCTCTGAGGGGAGGGAGACGTCGGGGACCCTCCGTCATCGTCCCAGTGTTCGGCGGCGATCTCGTCGTCGTGGCCCGCATCGATCCCGTCCATGATCGGACTCTACGCCGGGGGTCGAGTGGGCGATAGACGCCTCTCGAGCACGGCCCGCGCCGACCCGGAACGCCCCGCACCGGTCGACCCCGATCAGATCGTCGGGGCGTCGTTCGCCTCGTCAGGCCTGACCCGTCGACGAGTCGCAGCGGCGATGACTTCTCTCGCCGTGTCCGACAGGTTCTGGTGGTTGCTGCGCGCTCGCTCGCGAAGCTGGTGGAAGGCGGCATCCATGTCGATGGCGTGAATGTGCGCCAGGATCCCCTTCGCCTGTTCGATGACGACTCGGCTGTCCAGCGCGTGCTGCAACTGCCGCCGTGCGACGTCGGCTTCGCGGAATGCCCGTTCGTGAAGGATCCCGATGGTGGCGATGTCGGCCAGCCCGCGAGCAGCCATCGCATCGTCCGCCGTCAGCGCCTCGGGCTGATCGCCGAAGAGGTTCAGCGAACCGATGACGTCGTCACGGAGTCGAAGCGGGATGGCGTGCATCCAGCGATAGCCCAGCTCACCGGCCGCAGTCGCGAAACGCGGCCATCGTTCTCGGATGCCCTCGATATCGTGAACGGTCACTTGCTGACCGGAGAAATACGCGTCCAGGCACGGCCCCTGCTCCTCGCTCAATTGGAGGAGGCTGATGAGTTGACTGCGTTCACTGGTGGAGGCGACGACCTCCAGCGTCCCGTCGGCATCCGGAATGAGGATGCCGACGCCCGCCACGTCCAAGGTCCGGGCGCATCGCGTCACCAGCCGGTGGAGAAGGTCCACGACGTCGTAACCGGTGACCAGGGTGTCCGCCAGTTCGACGAACGTCTCGACGAGTTCCTTCTCCCGCGATGCATTCGTCATAGGGGCAATGTACTTTCCTTCGAACCGGGTCACGCGGAGAAATCGATCTCGCGCCGGATGATCGCTTCCGCGATGTCGGACACCGTCCTGCCCGTGGCGAAGGCGTGGGCTCGGATGACGACGAACGCGTCATCCGAAGGGATGCCGAGCTGGGCCATCACCATGCCCGTCGCTTGATGTATCGATCTCTTCGGAGATCCTGCGGGAGGAGACGAGGCGCCGAGATTGCTCAGAAGATGGTCGACGACGCGTACGGCCGCGATATCCGCCATGGCCCACGCCGCCTCCACCTCGCGCGAGTCCAGGGCGTGGGCGCGCGTGGCATACAGGTCGACGACTCCGACGTCCACGGCCCCCACGGACATGGGGAACGCGTACGCCGAACGCACCGCAAACGACTCCGCTGCATCCACGAAGGCCGGCCACGAGAAGTCCTCGCCGTGCCGCAGGTCGGGCAACAGCGCCGGAGTGCCCGTGGCTTTCGCGTGCCAACACGGGCCCGCGCCACCGTCGAGTTGTATCCGCTCCAGCTCGGCCGCAACGGCATCGCTGGCGCAGACCGTCTCCAGTTCGAACGGCTCGCCGAGCGTCGAGATCGCCGCGTGCTCCACCGGCAGGGTCGACACGAACCATTCGCACAACGACGTATAGAGCGGGAATTCCAACATGATGCTCCAGACCTAGGGACAAGGCAGCGACCTAGGTCTAGGGAACGCCTCACCTCACTCTAGGCCGTCCCCGCTCACCCGCGTGGAAAATGCAGACGGACGAAATGACGGTCTTGATTCGGGGCGTCGATCCTCGTACCGTTGCGCTCAGCTGCCCCAGACCCCGGCGCGTATCCATCAGCGTGGATTGGGGCGCACACAATGGGGCACCTGTTCTACGGTTCGGCCCGAGAACCTCTTTCTCTCCCGGACCTTTCGCTTGCCTATCTGCAAACCGTCGCGATCGCGAAGCTCCGTCGGTCCGAGACATTCTTCGCCTCGTGGCGGCCTCACCCGGAGGAATCAGGAAACCGGTCGTATCTCTGGTTCCATCCGTCCATCCCTCTGATGTTCGTCATGCAGAGGACGGGCGGAGTGGTCTTGGACTCCGCCGTCCTGGAATGGCTGATGAGGGCTGCGGCGACATCGTCTCAGGGGATCGACCTCGACGGACTCTCCCGACCCGGGAAGCGCGCAGCGACCTGGTCGATGTCGCCGGCGTCGCGATCATGAGGCCGGTGAACGTGCCCGACGCCGCTCGGACAGCCCCGGCTGTGCTCGCGAGCGTTCCGGAGTCCGGACACTACGTCTTGGAGATCGAGGGAACCGTCATCGGGCACGTGATCGAGGCACCCGATGGCACCTTCCTCTCCTTCGATTCGGCCGCGACTCCCATCGCCCATCACTCCACGCTCCTGGCCGCGATGGAACGCATCGTGCAGTCCACCGCAGGGCTGCGCCTGTCACCTCCCACAACCGGGCACGGGCGTCTCGTCGCGGTGTTCGCTGGGGCTCTCCTGATCTCCCTGCTCACCGCGGCGGAGTCGGTGCTCCTGCCGTGACGGCATCGTCGCTCGCGAGGGGAGTGCTCCGCTCCTCTGCACGATGCAGGGTCCTCGTGCTCGCTGCCGGGCCGTCGGCGGCCGAGATGCGCGAGCGCAGCGAGGTGCGCGCACAACTCCTGCATTCCGTCCGTTGGTAAGCGGAACCGGATCGTTTCATCGCCGGATGCAGGAGTCGTGCGGACCCGCCGTCAGCTCTTCGCGCCGGTGAGCGCGAGCGCTCCGCCGAGGCCGATCATCATGACGCCGCCCGTGCCGGACAGCGCGGACAGGCGCTTCGGCGAGCGGGCGAACCACGTACGGGCGGTGCCGGCGGCGAGGGCCCACGTGCTGTCGCAGAGCAGCGCGAGCACCTGGAAGATGAGGCCGAGCACCAGCAGCTGCGACCACACAGCGCCCGCGTGCGGGTCGACGAACTGCGGCAGCACGGCCACGAAGAACGCGATGGTCTTCGGATTGGTGACGCCTACGACGAAACCCTGCCGCAGCAGCGTCCACTTCGATCGCGCGGCGGGCTGCGTCGCTGCGAGATGCGCGTGCCGGTGACGGATCGCCTGGATGCCGAGCCACACGAGGTAGATCGCCCCGACGATCTTCAGCACGGTGAAGGCCACGATCGACGAGGCCACGATCGCGCCCACCCCGAACGCCGTCGCGAGGATCGCCGGGACGTTGCCGATCGCGTTGCCGACGACACTGAGCACCCCGGCGCGGCGCCCGAGCGCGATCGACCGACCGATCACGAACAGCACGCCCGGACCGGGGATGACGATGAGCACGAGCGATGCCAGGACGAACGCGGGCAGGGTGGCGAGCGGAGGCATGGCGGAAGAATACTGCCGTTGGGGTCGGGCCGCGGGCGCGGGCATCAGTCATTCGGCCCGTCGCTGCGGGCGGATCCTCGGCGTTCGTGGAGGACGAGCTCGGCGACCCGCTGTCGTCCGCAGCGGAATCGCTCGGGGTGCGCCCCCGCGGCTTCCGACGGGAAAGCTCACACGGCGACGGCCTCATCGTGAGACAAAAGTTCGCGGGAGGTAACGCGCGCGACGACTTCGGCGAAACCTCGCCTGCCTACCGTCGAGGCATGCTCACTTCGAACTCGTCGCCCGGTCGCCTGGTCGTGGTCGGTGCGGGAATGGTGGCGCACCGCTTCGTCGAGAGCGTCACCGCCCGTGACGCCGACCACCGCTGGTCGATCACCGTGCTCGGCGACGAGAAGCACGGGCCTTACGATCGTGTCGGTCTCACGGGGTACTTCGCCGGCAAGACCTTCGAGGACCTCGCCCTCGACCCCCGGGTCCTCGCGCACGGGCGGGTAGGCGTGCGTACCGGTGCGCGCGTGACGAGGATCGACCGGGAGAAGAACGAGGTCGCCACCGCCGACGGTGCGACCCATGGATACGACCGACTCGTCCTGGCCACGGGTTCGTTCGCCGCCCGCCTGGCACTGGACGGCTTCGATCACGAGGGCTGTTTCGTCTACCGCACCCTCGACGATGTCGAAGGCATCCGGGCCTGGGTGGCCCGACGCCGCGCCCAGCTCGGCCGCCCCCTACGCGGCGCGGTGGTCGGTGGGGGTCTGCTCGGGCTCGAGGCCGCGGGAGCCCTGCAGGCTGAGGGCGTCGCCCCCTTCGTCCTCCAATCGAACGAGCGTCTGATGTCGGCGCAACTCGATCTGGGCGGGGCCAAGGCGCTGGAGCGCCTGATCGAGGCGCGGGGTATCGACGTGCGCACCTCCTCGGTGACGACCCGCGTGGATGCCGACATGTCCGGAGCCGTGTGCGGACTGGAGCTCCGCGACGGCACGTGGGAGGCCGTCGACATCGTCGTCTTCACGGTCGGCGTCCGCCCCCGCGACGAGCTGGCCCGCACCGCCGGCCTCCGCGTCGACCCGCGGGGCGGCGTGGTCATCGATGCCGGCTGCGGCACCTCCGACCCCGCGATCCTCGCGATCGGCGAGGTCGCGAGTTTCGGCGGTCAATGCATCGGCCTGGTCGCCCCCGGCTACGCGATGGCCGAGGTCGCCGCCACTCGGCTGCTCGGGGGCGAGGCCGCCTTCGACGGCTTCGACACCTCCGCCAAACTCAAGCTCTCCGGCGTCGAGGTCGCGAGCTTCGGCGACGCGCTCGCCGAGACGCCGAACGCCCTCGACGTCACCTACGCCGACCCGGTGTCGGGCGTGTACAAGAAGCTCGTGCTCAGCGACGACGCGCAGACGCTGCTCGGCGGGATCCTGGTCGGCGACGCGTCGGCCTACAGCGTGCTCCGACCGCTCGTCGGGCGCGCCCTCGGCGGCGACCCCGCCGCGTACCTCCTGCCCGACGGCCTCGCGCCCGCCGCGCAGGGCGACCTCCCCGACGACGCCATCGTCTGCTCGTGCAACGGCGTCACCGCGGGCACCGTCCGCGGAGCCGTCACCGATCACGACTGCGGGGATGCCGCCGAGGTCAAGGCGTGCACCAAAGCGGGAGCGGCGTGCGGTTCGTGCTTCACGCTCGTGAAGAAGCTCGTCCAGGCCGAGCTGGCGGCATCCGGGAAGGAGGTCTCGAACGGGCTGTGCGAGCACTTCCCGTTCACCCGTGCGCAGCTCTTCGACGCTGTGCGCATCTCGGGGCTCAGGACCTTCACCGCGATCGTCGAGCGCTTCGGCACCGGCCGGGGCTGCGACATCTGCAAGCCGGCGCTCGCGAGCATTTTGGCCAGCCTGTACGCGGAGCACGTGCTCGACGGTGAGCTCGCGACCATGCAGGACACCAACGACCACGTCATGGCCAACATCCAGCGCGACGGCACCTACAGCGTCGTTCCGCGCATCGCCGGCGGGGAGATCACTCCCGAGGGTCTCGTCGTCATCGGCGAGGTCGCGCGCGACTTCGGGCTCTACACGAAGATCACCGGCGGCCAGCGCATCGACATGTTCGGCGCCCGGCTCGAGCAGCTACCCGACATCTGGCGGCGCCTCGTCGACGCCGGCTTCGAGTCGGGACAGGCGTACGGCAAATCGCTGCGCACGGTGAAGTCGTGCGTCGGGCAGACGTGGTGCCGCTACGGCGTGCAGGACTCGGTCGGCATGGCCGTGCAGCTCGAGTTGCGCTACCGGGGGCTGCGCTCGCCGCACAAGATCAAGTTCGGCGTATCGGGCTGCGCGCGCGAATGCGCCGAGGCCCGCGGCAAAGACGTCGGCGTCATCGCGACCGAGGCCGGCTGGAACATGTACGTCGGCGGCAACGGCGGTTTCACTCCGCGTCACGCGGTGCTCTTCGCCGAGGGACTCGACGACGACGCACTGCTGCGCGCCATCGACCGCTTCCTGATGTTCTACATCCGCACCGCGGATCGGCTGCAGCGCACGGCTCCCTGGATGGAGGACTACGAGGGGGGCATCGAGGCGCTGAAAGGCGTGGTCTTCGACGACACGCTCGGCATCGCCGAAGACCTCGACCGCGCGATGGCCGCACACATCGACAACTACGAGGACGAGTGGGCGGCGACTCTCGCCGACCCCGAGAAGCTGAAGCGCTTCCAGAGCTTCGTCAACGCCCCCGGCACCGCCGACCCCACGCTCGCCTACGTGAGCGAGCGCGGTCAGCCCCGCCCCGCCACGGCCGAGGAGCGCGCCTCGGGCGCGGTCCTCATCGGCGGGACGACACTGGCGGTGCGCTCATGACGATCCTGGAGACCACGACGATGGATGCCGAGACCCCGGCCATCACACCCGGTTGCGTGCCCGCGCCGGCCGAGGTCGCGGGGGCCGTCCCGGAGGAGTGGACCCGCATCTGCCGCGTCGACGACCTGCTCGTCGAGCGCGGGGCGGCCGCCCTCGTCGACGGTCGCCAGATCGCGCTGTTCCGCACCTACGACGGGCGCCTGTTCGCCATCGACCAGATCGACCCCTTCAGCGGCGCGGCGATCCTGTCGCGCGGGATCGTCGGGGATCGCGGGGGAGTGCCGACCGTGGCATCCCCGATGTACAAGCAGGTCTTCGACCTGCGTACCGGCCTGTGTCTCGACACGCAGGGCAAGGAACCGTTGAGCGTCCGGGTGCACCCGGTCGCGGTGACCGACGGCATCGTGTTCGTCCGCATCCAAGGAGACCCCCGATGATCGCTCTCGCAGGACTCGACCTCGCCGACCGTCTCGTCGTCTGCGTCGGCGGCGGTGCCGTCGCCGAGAAGCGCATCGCTCGCCTTCGTGCCGCCGGCGCCCGCGTGCGCCTGGTCGCCCCGGTCGCCACCGCGGGACTCACGGCGCTCGCCGCCGCGGGCGACATCGAGTGGCACGCGCGCTTCTTCGCTTCCGAAGACCTCGACGACGCCTGGTTCTGCCATACGGCGACCGGGTCGGCTTCTGTCGACGCGGCGGTCGTCGAGGCCGCCGAGGCGCGCCGGGTGTGGTGCGTCAACGCCGGGCACGGGGGAAAGGGCACCGCGCGCCTGGCCGCCGAGACCACGAGCGGCGACGTCATGGTCGGCGTCGTCTCGACCGCGGGCGCCGACCCCCGCCGCACCGTCGCCGTGCGCGACGCCATCGCTCAGCGCCTCGCCGAAGGCGCCCTTCCGCTCCGCCGCCGACGTCGTCCGCTTGTGGGGAGCGTGGCGCTCGTCGGCGGCGGCCCTGGTCCCATCGACCTGATGACCGTCCGCGCCCGGGCCCTGCTCGCCGAGGCCGACGTCGTCGTGCACGACCGCCTCGGGCCCACCGGGGTGCTCGCCGAGCTCGGCGACGATGTCGAGCTCGTCGACGTGGGCAAGCGTCCGCATCATCACCCGGTGCCCCAGGATGAGATCAACGCGATCCTCGTCGACCGGGCGGCCCGTGGCCTGCGCGTGGTGCGGCTGAAAGGCGGCGACCCCTTCGTCTACGGGCGCGGCGGTGAAGAGGTCATCGCGTGCCGTGCCGCCGGCATCCCGGTGGAGGTCGTGCCCGGCATCTCGAGCGCGATCGCGGTGCCCGCGGCCGCGGGTGTGCCGGTGACCCACCGAGGCGTCGCCGGTACCCTTCATGTTGTGAACGGTCAGGAGCACCCCGGCGAGGCGACCCTGGCGGCGCTGCGCGACGACCGCGCCACCGTCGTGGCGTTGATGGGCGTGAGCGCGCTTCCCCGTTTCACCGCGGCAGCCCTCGCGGCGGGTGCGCCGGCGTCGCGCCCCGTCGCCTTCGTCGAGAACGGCCACACCCCGGCGCAGCGCACGATCCGCACGACTCTCGGAACGGCCGTCCGGGATGCCGAGGCGCAGGGCCTCGCCAATCCCGCGGTGCTCGTGTTCGGCGACGTCGCTCGCGCCGATCTGCTCCTCCCGCAGCCGGCCGCCGATGTCGCCGTCGAGCCTCTCGCAGCGGCGCGCGCCCAGGGCATCGGGTGACGGCACCGCCTCGCACGATCAGCACGGTGCTCCAGGGGTGCACCATGCTGCTTCCCGTCGACCGGCGGTCGGGGGAGTTGTCGGCCGCGCTCGAACGACACGGCGCGCGCGTGCGCGTGGCCCCGGCGCTGACGATCGTGCCCCACGTCGATGACGAGGAGCTCATCGCGCAGACCCGGACTCTCGTCGACGACCCACCCGACGTCGTCGTCGCCACCACCGGCGTGGGGTTTCGCGCCTGGATGGAGACGGCCGACGAGGCGGGACTCCACGACGCCCTCGCTCCCGTACTCGACGCCGCGCGCATCGTCGCGCGCGGGCCCAAGGCACGCGGGTCGATCCAGCAAGCGGGCTTCGACGCCGACTGGGTGGCCGAGAGCGAGACCTCGGCGGAGCTGCGCGACTTCCTCGTCGCCGAGGGCGTCGACGGACTTCACGTCGCGGTCCAGCACCACGGCTCGGGTGCCGACGGCCTCGACGAAGCCTTCGAGGCCGCCGGGGCGCGCGTGACGAGCCTGACGATCTACCGGTGGGGGCCGCCGCCCGACCCCGAGGTCGTCGCGGCGTCGACGCAGCAGGTCGCGCGCGGAGAGATCGACGCCGTGCTGTTCACCTCGGCGCCCGCGGCCCGCGAATGGATCCTCGCCGCCCAGCGGGCAGACGCGCTCGAGGGAGTGGCATCCCGTGCCGCGCGGGGGCAGGTGCTCGTCGCCGCCGTCGGTCCCATCACCGCGGGGCCCCTGATCGAGGCGGGGATCATCCCCCTCGTTCCCGACCGCGGGCGCCTCGGGGCGCTCGTCCGCGCCGTGGTGACGCACTACGGCGGACCCGACGCCCCCCTCATCCCGACCACGGCCGGCCGGCTCGGCATCCGCTCCGCGGGGATCGTGCTCGATGGGACGTTCACCCCTCTGCCCCGCACGGGGGTGGAGATTCTGCGCGCCCTGGCGATGCAGCCCGGGGCCGTCGTCACGCGCGCCGATCTGGTCGCGGTGCTGACGAACGCGGGGGCGTCGGCTCACGCGGTGGAGGTGGCAGTCGCACGAACGCGCGAGGCGTTGGGCGGCACCGATCTGATCCGCACGGTCTACAAGCGCGGCTATCGGCTCGACGTGATCGACCAGGAGGATTCGTGACCGCTGTGCTCATCGCGTGCGCCCACGGGACGCGCTTCGAAGAAGGACGCGTCGTCGTCCGCGAGTTGCTCGACATCCTGCGTGCCACCGCCCCCGACGACGTCGAGGTGCTCGAGGCCTACGTCGACGTGCACGGGCCGTTCGTCGCCGACGTGGTGGAGGAGGCCCGCGAACGCACGTCCGACATCGTGATCGTGCCGCTGCTGCTGTCGACGGGGTACCACACCGAGGTCGACCTGCAAGAGGCAGCGGACGGCCTCCCCGTCGCCGGGCCCCTCGGCCCGCACCGGCTGCTCGCCGAGATCCTCGCCGACCGCGTCCGCGACGCGGGAGCCGGGCCCGACGACACGGTCATCCTCGCGGCCGCCGGTTCCACGCGCCCCGGCGCGGTGGTCGACGTCGAGGGCATGGCGGCGATGATGGCGGATGCCGGAGTGCAGGGCCCCGTCGTCGCGGCGTACGCCGCGGCCTCCGAGCCGCGGATCCCCGACGCCGTGGCGGCGGCGCGGGCCGACGGACGGCGGACGGTCGCGGCGAGCTACGTGCTCGCGCCCGGGCATTTCTCGCGCGTCATCGAGAGCGCGGATGCCGATCTGACCTCGACCCCGATCGGCGCGGACCCGCGCGTGGCCACCGTGGTGTGGGAGCGGTGGCGCGAGGCCCGCGGCGGCGACCCGTCCTGAGCGCCGAGCCCGCCCGCCCGGGGTGGGCACTCACGCCGGGACGGTCTCGCGGGCCAGCAGCTCGGTGATCCGGCCGACGCACCCGCCGCAGCCGGTGCCGGCACGGGTGGATGCCTTGACGCAGGCGATTGTGGGCTCTCCGGCCGTGGCGGCCTCGCGGATCGCGCCCGCGCTCACGCCGTTGCACCAGCACACGGTGGCGTCGGCGGCGAAGGGGTCGGCGACGACGGCCATCCCGGCGTCGGGCGCGTCGAGCCGGAGCAGCGCCGAGCGGTCGGCGGGGAGCTCCGAGCCGCGTTCGAACAGCAGCGTCAGTTCCGCGCCGGTGCGCGGCATCCCGACCGCGACGAAGCCGGTCAGCACGCCCTCGACGGTGACGAGCTTGACGTAGGCACCCCGCGCGGGGTCCGCCCAGATCGTGACCTGGGGGCCGTGGCATCCGGGGGCGTGCGCGAAGGGGTCGGCGTCGACGTCTCCGCCGGCCACGACGTCGACGCCCTCGGCCTTGAGCATGACGACACCGGGGCGCTCGACCGGCACCGGAACAGGGGATGCCGCAGCGAAACCGTTCACGCTCCCCGGTGCCGCCGCAGCGACGCCCGTCGACAGCAGCGCGGCAAGGCGGTCGGCCTGGCGCCAGCCCGGTCCGACGAGCCCGCTCGGGCCCCCGGGGACTCGGCCGTGGGGGTCGGCATCCGCCGGGTCGGCGACGTGCGCGCAGTCGCCGATCGCGAAGACGTCGGGGTCGGTCCACGAGCGCGAGGACCCGTCGACGAGGATCCCCGTCGAGATCGCCAGGCCCGCGAGCGATGCCACTTCCGTCCGCGCCGCGACTCCGCACGACAGCACGAGCAGGTCTCCCGCGAGCACCTTGCCGTCGGCGCAGACCAGGCCGTCGAACCACGCGTGCCCGTGGTCGTCGTGGCGGAGGAGGATGCTCTCGGCGCGCGCGTGGTGCGCCATCTCCACCCCGACCGCGGTAGCGGCTGAGGCCAGCACTCGCCCGCCGTTCTCGTCGAGCGTCCGGTTCATCGGGGCGGCGGAGTGGTATGCCACCACCACTTCGGCTCCGGCCTCGGCGGCGGCCAGCGCGAGCTCCATCCCGAGCACTCCCGCGCCCAGCACGACGATTCGCTGCCCGGCCGAGACGGCCGCGCGCACGTTCTCGGCGTCGGCGAGGTCGCGCAGGGCGACGACGCCGCGGGGCAGCGGCGCGCCGCCGAGGTCGAGGTTGTCGGGGGCTGTCGAGACGGATGCGCGGTCGCGACGCGCGCGCTCCATCCCGGCGAGTGTCGGGACGTTCGCGCGGGCGCCGGTCGCGAGCACGAGCCGGTCGTAGTCGAGAGGGATGCCATCGTGCAGGCGCACGACTCGGCGGTGACGGTCAACGCCCACCACCGTCGTCGCAAGATGGAACCGCACGCCGGCTTGTTCGGCGACGCGGCGGTCGTCCATGTCGAGGCCCGCGCGGTCGGTGCGGCCGACCGCGTACTCGGCGAGCAGGACGCGGTTGTAGACGTCGTGGGGCTCGGCGCCTACGACGGTGAGGTCGATGCGCCCGTCGCGGACCGCGGGCAGCAGCCCGTCGATCAGCCGCGCCCCGACGGGGCCGTAGCCCACCAGCACCACACGCTCAGGCATGCAGACCCTCCTTCGTCAACGCGCCGCCCCGACCGGCATCATCGATCGGTCCACCCGCGACTGAGACCCCGACCGGCTCGTGCGCGGTGGGTCGCGCGACCGGCACCGTGGCATCCAGAGCGACCGTCACGCGCGTGCGCTTGAACTCCGGCATCGCCGACGTCGGGTCGACGCGAGCTTCGGTCAGGCGGTTCGCGCACTCGTCGCCGGCGTAGTGGAAGGGCAGGAAGACGGTGTCGTGGCGGATGTCGGTCGTCACGCTCGCCCGCGCCCGCACGGTGCCGCGTTCGTTCGACACCGCGACGAGTGCGCCTTCCCGGATGCCGAGTCGAGAGGCCGTCGCCGGGTGGATCTCGAGCTGCGCCTCGGGCCTGGCGCCGTTCAGCTCGGAGACGCGGCGGGTCTGGGTGCCCGACTGGTATTGCTGCAGGTAGCGACCGGTGACGAGGGTCAGGTCGCCGCCGCGGTCGGTGGGCGTCGGGGGAGCGGCCTCGACCGGTACGAGCCTGGCGAGCCCGTCGGCATGCGCGAAACCCTCGGCGAACGGACGCGGGGTGCTCTCGGACCGGTACGGCCAGTACGCCTCGATGCCCGTGTCGAGCAGGGCGTGCGAGAGACCGGAGTAGTCGGCGATGCCGCCCTCCGAGGCGCGGGCGAGCTCGTCGAACACCTCGGCCGGATTCGTCGACCACGTGGATGCCGCGCCCAGGCGCCGCGCGATCTCGGCCATGATCCACAGCTCGCTGCGGGCACCGTCGGGCCCGGGCAGCGCCTGGCGGCGGCGGATCACCCGGCCCTCGAGCGAGGTCATCGTGCCCTCCTCCTCGGCCCACTGGAGCACGGGGAGCACGATGTCGGCGAGCTCCGCGGTCTCGCTCAGGAAGAAGTCGCACACGATGAGGGTGTCGAGGGCTTCCAGCCGGGCCCGCACGGCTTCGACGTCGGGCGCCGAGACGACGACGTTCGACCCGGCGACGAGCAGAGTCTTCACCGGCCCGCCGAGTTCGCCGAGCAGGGCGGTCGCCGGGATGCCGGCATCCGGGAGGTCGTCATGATCGACGCCCCACACCCCGGCGACGTGCCGACGCGCCTCGGGGTCGCGGATGGAGCGGTAGCCGGGCAGCTGGTCGGCCTTCTGCCCGTGCTCGCGCCCGCCCTGGCCGTTGCCCTGTCCGGTGAGGGTGCCATAGCCCGAGTCCTCGCGGCCGACGAGCCCGAGCACGAGGGCGAGGTTGATCGCGGCGGTCGCGGTGGCGGTGCCGTCGACGTGTTGTTCGACGCCGCGTCCGGTGAGGATGTACGTGCGTCCCGCGGCGAGGCGGCGGGCGGTCTCGCGGAGCTGAGCGACGGGGACGCCGGTGGTAGTCGAGGTGCGCTCGGGCCACCACGCGGCGACCGATCGGCGTACGGCGTCGAAGCCGGTCGTGCGCTCTTCTATATACGCGCGGTCCGCGAGGCCCTCGGCGATGACGATGTGCGTGAGGCCGAGCAGGAGCGGCAAGTCGGTGCCGGGGGCGGCTTGCAGGTGGGTGCCGGCCCCGTCTTCGGTCAGGCGCGCGGTGGCGGAGCGGCGCGGATCGACGACCATCAGGCCGCCGTTCGCCCGTGCTCCGGCCAGGTGCGCGAGGAACGGCGGCATGGTCGCGGCGACGTTGGAGCCGAGCAGCAGGATGGTCCGGGCGTCGTCGAGGTCGGTGACGGGGAAGGGCAGGCCGCGGTCCATGCCGAAGGCCCGGTTGGATGCCGCTGCCGCCGACGACATGCAGAATCGGCCGTTGTAGTCGATGCGCGAGGTGCCGAGAGCGACCCGGGCGAACTTGCCGAGTTGGTAGGCCTTCTCGTTGGTGAGGCCGCCGCCGCCGAAGATGGCGTTGGCGTCGGCTCCGTGCGCGGCTTTCGTGTCGCGGAACGCCGCGGCGACGGCATCCAGTGCCTCATCCCAGGTGGTCTCGGCGAGGGTTCCGTCGGGCCGTCGGGTCAACGGCATCCCGAGTCGTTGGGGGGATGCCAGGAGCTCCGCCGACGTCCAGCCCTTGGCGCAGAGCCCTCCCCGGTTGGTGGGGAAGTCGCGGCCGGCGACCGTGGTGGACCCGTCGTGGATCACGGTCATGGCGCACTGCAGCGCGCAGTAGGGGCAGTGGGTGTCGGCGGAGCTCATGGTCATCAGATCCGGGTGCCGGTCTTCTTCGCCATCCGCAGGTACACACCGGCGGTGAGGGCGAGGAAGGCGACGTACGCCAGGGCGAACCAACCGAGGGCGGGGGTGTACGAGCCGAACGTCGTCTTCGAGAAGCCGAGCAGCTGCGGGATGAAGAACCCGCCGTACGCGCCGATGGCCGAGATGAGGCCGAGTGCGGCCGCGGCCTTGCGCTGCGCGCCGATCCCGTTGTTCGAGCGGAGGGCGAAGATCGTCGGGATCATGCGGTAGGTCGAGCCGTTGCCCATGCCGGCGGCGGCGAACAGCACCAGGAAGCAGAGCAGGAAGACCGCGAAGTTCTGCATCGGCAGGGTCAGGATGACGCCCAGGATGCCGAGACCCATCACCGTGAACGCGCCCATCGTGATGACGGTACCGCCGAAGCGGTCGGCGAGCTTGCCGCCGTAGGGGCGGGCGAGCGAGCCGATGAGGGCGCCCAGGAAGGCGAGGGTGACGGTCGCGGTGCCGATCGTGATCCCCTTGAAGTCGGGGAACGTGTCGGCGAGGAGCTTCGGGAAGACGCCGGCGAAGCCGATGAACGAGCCGAAGGTGCCGATGTAGAGGACGGCCATGATCCACAGGTGCGGCTCTTTGAGTGCGGCGAGGGATGCCGTGATGTCGGCCTTGGCGCTGGAGAGGTTGTCCATGCGGAAGTAGGCGCCGACCATGGCGACGAGGATCAGCGGCACCCAGATGAGACCCGCGAGCGGCAGGTTGAGGGTGGCGGCGGCTCCGACGGTGATGACGATCGGAACGACGAACTGCGCGACCGAGGCGCCGAGGTTGCCGCCGGCGGCGTTGAGTCCGAGCGCGTATCCCTTCTGCGCGGCGGGGTAGAAGAACGTGATGTTCGCCATCGAGCTGGCGAAGTTGCCGCCGCCGAAGCCGGCGAACGCGGCGATCAGGAGCAGCAGGCCGAACGGGGTCGCGGGATTCGACACCGCGATGGCGAGGCCGATGCTCGGGATGAGCAGCAGACCCGCGGAGACGATCGTCCAGTTGCGACCGCCGAAGCGCGGAACCATGAACGTGTAGGGGATGCGCAGTGTCGCGCCGACGAGGCTCGGCATCGAGATGAGCCAGAAGATCTCGCCCGTGGACAGCTGGAAGCCTGCCGCCGGCAGCGACACGACCACGACCGACCACAGCTGCCACACGACGAACCCGAGGAACTCGGCGAAGATCGACCACCGCAGGTTGCGGGAGGCGATGGCCTTGCCCTCTGTGGCCCACTGCGTGGCGTTCTCGGGGTTCCAGTTGTCGATCCAGCGGCCGGGGCGGTGTTGTAGCTCCGCTACTTCTGTTGCGGCCGCGGGCGGAGTTGCGGTTTCGGGGCGCGGGTCGGTGACGGTCACGGAGTCCTCCGGAAGGCGATGTGGGGAGGTGCAGCGCCCCGCATGGGTGGGGCGTGGTCGCCAGCGTAGGGAGGAGGGGTTTCCCGGGACCGCGCGGCCGGGGGCGGGGAGGTAACGGTTGTTTCACCCGCGGCGGGGGTGGGGGAGAGGGGGAGTTTACGTGGGCGTTACACATGCAGGACCCGCCGGCGTAAGCCTCCGCACTCATGGTCGGTCGCTCAGCGGGCCGGGGTCGACCACTAGAGCAGGGATCGTCGACGCAATATAGCCAGTGGAGCATCCCGCCCCGTACGGCCGGATCCGAGATGATGGACGAATGAATCACATTCAAGGCCTCGCGTTCGTCGGCTACAGAAGCTTCTCTGGCTCTCAACCGGCGGTCATTCAGCCGGCAGGAAAAGTCAACCTAATCGTGGGACAGAATAACGCTGGTAAGTCGAACGTTCTCCGAGTTGTGAGTAAGGTGCTCCGCGGTGACGACGCCACGCTCACTACGTTGGACAGGCCGCTCGGCCACGACGCGGCTTTCCGTGCTTGGGTGTACTTTTCGATGGATGATGTGGCGGAGTGGATGTCCTTGAACTCTGTTCAAGTCCAACCGCAGCGCGTGATGAGCTTCCTTTCTCATCGTTCGTTATCTCTCGGTGAGGAGAACGAAGGCGGGTTTTGGTGGCCCATCGGTCTAAATGACGCTGCTGACGATGCCGGACTCAGAGCGATAGCAAACGAAATTGGCGACACGGCTTTAGCGAGAGAACTGTCAATCGCAATCACCTCGTCGGGCGGTGGTGGGCGCGGGGAGGATGCTTTCAGAGTGCTCCGAATGATTGAGGGATGGCGTCCGGTTCTCCCCCCGGCCCTCACGGTCGATGGAGTTCGTTCCATATCCGGGGGCGGCGAAGGCAGCTTTGATCTCAACGGGACAAACATCATCCGGCGGCTGCAGCGATTGCAGAGTCCATCCACGGAATCTCTGTCCGACAGGGAGATTTTCCGCGCGTTGCAGAACTTTGTTCGCGCCGTGCTAGACGACCAGTCAGTATCGATAGATATTCCCCACGATGTCGCGACTATTCACGTTACGCAGGGCGGGCAGACACTGCCCATCGAGAATATGGGGACGGGAGTCCACGAAGTCGTGATCCTGGCGGCGGCAGCCACTGTGACAACGGACGCCGTTCTTTGCGTCGAGGAGCCGGAGCTTCACCTTCATCCCGTGCTCCAGAGAAAGCTTCTCAAATATCTGGCCTTGGAAACTAGCAACCAATACTTTATTGCGACCCACTCGGCGCACATGCTCGACTCTTCGATCGGTTCAATTTTCCATATCGAGCGAGAGGGTAATGAATCTAAGCTGAGATTCGCCGGATCGGCTCGTGCGCGAAGTTCAATTTGCGCCGATCTGGGCTATAGGCCGTCTGACCTCGTGCAAGCCAACGCCGTGATTTGGGTTGAAGGGCCATCCGATCGAGTATATGTCAAGCATTGGATCGAGCAGATGGCGCCTGCTGAGTTTGTTGAGGGAACGCATTACACGATCATGTTCTACGGGGGTTCGCTTCTGAGCGCTCTGTCTCCATTGGATGCGGAAGAGGTTGAGGAGTTTGTTTCTTTGCGTAGCCTAAATCGATATATGGTAGTTCTCATCGACTCGGATCGTCGTTCCGAGGAAGCGGGTCTCAACGCCGCAAAGTCGCGTGTAATCGAGGAGTTAGAGGGGGATCCCTCCACAGGATTGGCCTGGGTGACAGCCGGGTACACAATCGAAAATTACATCGAAGAGGCGCGGCTAAATTCTGCCATCGTCGCAGCGCACCCAAGTGTATCTGGTGCGAACTTCAGTTCGTTCGGGCGCTGGGATAATCCGCTAGCGGCGACCCGTGTCGGAGTGGGGAATCCGAGTAAAGTGGCTATTGCCAAAGCTGTCGTAGAGGTGTCGGGGGATGAGTGGCCACTGGATTTGCAAGAGAAGGTGGCTGCAGTTGTTCAACTTGTTCGACGCGCGAATTCTTCGGTCCTTTAGGTTGCAGGCGAATATGAATCGGTTGACGGAAGATTGAGATGTCACCCCCACTACGCCCCAGAGCGCCCAACCCAATGGCATTCCGCAGCTTCGTCTCACCAACCCCTACGAAGGCAGGTGAAGCCGTGTCCCGCACGATCTCGTCGACAATTCACCCGATCCAGCGCTGCACCGCAGCCTCGAACCCTTGCGCGTGGTGGGACGGCCTCGTGGTCGACGCCGATGGCGCGACGGTGACCGTTGCGCTGCTGAACGGCGCGACGGTCGGACTTCGGGCCGTGGGACCTGCCGTCGCCATCGCGGTGGGGGAGCCGGTGGCGTGTCACTCGGTCGCGGAACTGGTCAGTGCGTCGGCGATTCTCACGACCGCGCGCACCGCCTGAGAGTCACTTCAAGCCACGGGCAGCAGGCCACGCTCCGCGAAGACCTTCTTCGCCGCGAATGTGGCGTTCAGCGCGCGCGGGAAGCCGCAGTACACGGCTGCGTGGAGCATCGCCTCGGTGATCTCGGTCGGGGTGAGCCCGACGTTGAGCGCCGCGTTCACGTGCACATCGAGCTGGGGCTCGCACCCACCGAGGGCAGTCAGGATGCCGAGCGTGACGAGCTGTCGATCGCGGGGCTGCAGTGCGGGGCGTGCGTACATCTCGCCGAAGGCCCACGCGACGACCTGGTGAGCCAGTTCCGGGGACACGTCAGCGAGCGCATCGATGACTTTCGCGCCGGCCTCTCCGTCGACGGCATCCAGGACCTCCCTGCCGCGGGTGAATTGCTGCTCTCGGGCTGTCGTCTCGCTCATGAATCCTGCCGTCCTTCATCGTTTCTGTCGGTCGCGTCGAGGGCCCGGCGATAGACGCCGATCTTCTCGTCCAGGGCGCGCTCGTGCGCGCGGAGCTCAGTGACCCGCTCATGCAGGGCTCGCTGATGAGCCTCGAGAAGGGCGAGGCGACTGTGCGTGGTCGCGTCTCCGCGATGACGTAGGTCGGCGTACTCGCGCATCTGCGCGATCGGCATCCCTGTCTGCCGCAGTCGCAGCAGGAACGCCACCCATTCCACATCGGTGTCGCGGTACCGACGCTGCTTGCCGGTGGTCCGTGCCACCGGCCGTAGGAGCCCCGCGCGTTCGTAATAGCGCAGGGTGTGCGCGGTCACCCCGGTCGTCTGGGCCATCTGCGCGACCGTCAGGCCGGCGTCATCGGTGCTCACCCGGTCAGCGTAGAAGTTCGAGTGCGCTCACAGTCAACGCTGTAGCGTCGGGCCATGCGACACGCCTTCCTGCGTCCCAGCGCACGAACACTCTTGGCGTGCCTCGCCCGCAGGCCTGGGAGGCGTGGCTCTGGCCGCGTTAGCCGTCGTGAGTCCTGAAGCATCGGTCTCGACAGCTCCATGGGGGCTGATGGTGTGGGGAGGTCCCGCGGGGTTCGTGATCGGGGCCGCGCTCGGTCTGATCACCTGGGCGGCGACACGCTCCCTTATGACCCTGCCGTTCGTCCAGCGCCCAGCGACGCGGGTGGCGGTCGCCTTGGTGCCCGTCGTGATCGGCGCCGCGGTCGGATACGCGAGTTTCGCAAGCGCCCTCTCCGTCATCGCCCCCGCGATGATGATCGGGGGCGCGCTCGGCTTGCTGTGCGGTGTGATGGAGGCCTCGGCTGCGGCGCGGCGCGGTCGTGATTCGGCACAATGACCGGGCTTTGAATCAGAGACATTCGGCGAGCAACGGCGCAGGACGTCCTCGAGCCGCCGACCGCGCGGCAGGAAGAAAGCGGACGTGCAGGCCATCCGAGTGCCCGGTGTTACGCCCCACTACGCCCTAGATCGCCCGCTCCCGTGGCATCCCGTAGCTTCATCTCACCAACCACTCCGAAGGCAGGTGAAGCCATGTCCCGTACGATCTCGTCGACAGTCCACCCGATCCAGCGCTGCATGGCAGCCTCGAACCCCTCCGCATGGTGGGACGGCCTCGTCGTCGACGCCGATGGCGCGACGGTAGCCGTTGCGTTGCTCACTGGCGCGACCGTGGAGCTGCGGGTCGTCGGACCTGCCGTCGACATCGCGGTGGGGGAGCCCGTGGCGTACCACCCGGTTGCGGAGCTGCTCAGCGCGTCGGCGATCCTCACGACCGCACGCGCCGCATAGCCGAGCGGCCGCCGACGAAACGTCAGCGGCCGCGCGAAGAACGGAACTCAGGCGGACATCGAGGCCATCATGGCCTCGCACTTCATGACCATGTCGTCGCAGGCCATCGCGCAGTAGCGGCACATCTCGTCCATGTCGCCGTGAGCGCGGCACTCGGCGGCGCAGGCCTTGCCCATCGTCATGCAGGCGGTCATCATGGCGTTCATCACGTCCATGTTCATCCCGGCCGGACGCATCATCATGTGCATCGTCGCCTGAGCCATCTCGACCATGTTCGAGCACATCGCGCAACAGGTCGCCATCTCGGCGCCGTGCATCATCACGCTGCCGGCGCACATCGCCGCTGCCATCGCGCAGGCGTTGAGCGACTGCATGCATTCCTGCATGGCATCCATGTCCATGGTCATCTCGCCCATGTCCATCGACTTCATCATGGCCATCGTGTCCATTGCTTCTCCCGTGTGCTCGTCGTGACGGAGGGACCGGATGCCGCGGAGGGACTCCGGCGTACCGCGATGCTACGCGGGGTCGCGGCCGCGAGACAGTGCTCGCAGCAGGTTGATCGGGTGGTGTTAAGGTACGGGGCTCCACATCCGTGACCGGCCGTACATAACGTCAGCGATGCGTGCAGCCTCAGCGCGGATCGGCGAGTGCCGACGGAGTTCGTGCGCGTCGCGGAGTTTCTGCACGCGGGCTACACGATTCGCCGGAACCTCGGCCCCGAGTAGCCGTCTCGATCGACCGTCCCGGTGAACATCTCGACAGGGCGCACCCAGTAGGAGTAGTCGTCGTAGAGCTTGCGGTACGAGACGAAGACCTCTTCGGTCTCGGAATGCCGGGTCGTTCCGAACACCTCGTATCGCTGTCCCTTGAAGTGTTCGTAGATGCCGGGTTCGACGTTCATGGGCGTTCCGTTCCTCGCCTCACGGGTGATCGGCGCGAAAGCCGAGTATGCCAGCGGTGCGATGGCCTCGCGCGGGCGTCTCTATCCTTTGCGTTTGCTGAGTGGCAGACTCCAGTCACACACCGCTGTGACCCGAAGGAGCGGGAGATGTTCTCGCTGCGCCGTTCCGCCAAGGCCCCGACATGGAAGCAGGTCGAGGACGACTTCGTGATGGGCGCCTGCTCGCGCCGACTGTTCGGGTACATCAGTCGCGACCTCGACGGGGTGTGGACGGCGTTCGACGAAGAAGCCCGTGTCGTCGCCGCGGGACCGGACCTTGCCGACGTGGCAGAGGCGCTGTGGGCGGGGCACCTCGCGGCGCATGACGAGCAGTGCGAACCCGTGGGCGAGATCCCGTGGTGGCGCCGAGTCGCGCGCAAGCGCGGGATGCCGGCATCCCCCTGATCGCGCCCGGCGATCCGCCGGGGTGTGCGTCGTGTCTTCGGCATCCGGAAGCGTGCGGCGCTCCTCTCGGGAGAGATGCACGACGCGGCCCGTAGACTCCGGCGCATGTCGCGTCCTGTCATCGTCACCGAAACGGGCCCCGTCGCCGGATCGTCCGCCGAGCGCGTCGAGCGCTACCTCGGCATCCCGTACGCCGCAGCTCCCACCGGGGCGAGACGGTTCGCGCGGCCAGAGCCGGTGGAGCCCTGGGATGCCGTGCGCGAAGCTACGGAGTTCGGTCCGACCTCTCCTCAGTCGCCGTATCCGGGCGCGACCGGCGAGCTGCTGGCATCCACGATCATTCCCGGCGACGACGTGCTCACCGTCAACGTGTGGCGACCGGAGGATGCCGAGGGCGCGGCCGTCATGCTGTGGTTCCACGGCGGTGCGCTCGAGCGGGGCACGGCGGCGCTCAGCACCTACGACGGCACCCCGTTCGCCCGCGACGGCGTCGTGTTCGTCTCGGCCAACTACCGGCTCGGAGCGGAGGGGTTCTCGGTGCTGCCCGACGCGCCGCGCAACCTGGGCCTCGCCGACGCCGCGGAGGCGCTGCGCTGGACGCACCGCAACATCGCGCGGTTCGGTGGGGACCCCGCGCGCATCTCGATCTTCGGGGAGTCCGCCGGGGGAGCGGTCGTGGCCGCCCTGCTCTCGCGCGACGACCTGCGTCCGTTGATCGCCGGGGCGATCATCGAGTCCGGCCCCCTCGACGCCGAGACTCCCCAGCGCGCGGCGCGGCCGATCCGCGGGATCGCGCGCGCCCTCGGTGTCGATGCGACGGCGGCGGCGCTGCGCGAGGTCGCGCCGGAGCGGCTCGTGGCGGCCCGCGACCGACTCGCCGCCCGGTCGACGCCGCTGCGGGGGACCCCCGGCTTCACCGCCGCGATCGATCCCGCGACCCTTCCGGAATCGCCGCGGCGCGCTCTCGTCACGGCCGATGTTCCCGTGCTGATCGGCACGAACACCGACGAATACCGCCTCTGGTACCCGCCCGCGGCGCTCGCCCGGCTCACGCGGCGCACGTACGCCGTCTTGGCCCTCGCGAAGCGCCTCCCGCGCGGCGTGTGGGCGGCCTACCGCCGGGCCCTTCCTGATGCCTTGGCTGGCGAGATGATCGGGCAGGTGCTGACCGACCTGATCCTGCGCGCGCCCGCCGTCGAGGTCGCGCGCTCCCGCACCGCCCCCACCTTCGTCTACGAGTTCGCGTGGCAGAGCCCGGTGCGCGACCTGCGCGCGGCACACGCGCTCGAGATCGGATTCGTCTTCGACGCCCTGGACGACGCGGCCGGCCAGCGGATGACGGGACCCGCCGCCCCGCGGGAGCTCGCGCAGCGCATGCACGCCGACTGGATCCGTTTCGCCGAGACGGGGGATCCGGGGTGGAGCGCCTTCGCGGACGGCGGGCGCGTCCGGCGATACGACACCGTGACGAGCGACGTCGAGTTGCCGCGTGCCGAGGCGCTGGCGGCGTTGATGCGCTGAGTGGAGACCGGCTCGCGATCTCGCGTGCGTCGGGCCGCTCTTCACGTCATCCCCTCCTCCGCGAAGGATGCCGCGAGGTGGGCGTTTCGTCGGGCGATGAGCCGGCGCAGGTACGGCACGAGGATCAGGCGCTCGGCAACGATTCCGAAGACGGGCGAGGCCAGGTCGATGGTGTCGGTCATCCTCGTCCCGCCGTCGGGAGTCTCGTCGAACCGGTGCTCGTGCCGGAACGATCGGAAAGGGCCCCGCGTCTGTTCATCGACGAACCGTGTCGGTTCGTCCATCTCCGAGATGCGAGCGGTCATGGTGAACCAGATGCCCCCGTGGCGGGCCCGGAACGTGACCGTGTCGCCGAGCTGCATCGGCCCCTCGGTGACGCCGGCAGTGGCGCTCTCCCTGCTGCCGTGCATCGAGGCGACGTGTGCGCCGATGTCGCGCGCGAGGTCGAACACCGCGGCGGGACTCGCCGCGATGTCGGTTCGGAGGGTGAAACGGGAGGGCACGACGTCATCCTCCTCGCTTTCGCGTCCGGGTGATCCAGGGTCGGCGGAGTTGCTCTGACCCCGGCCCGGGCCCGGCTCGCGGCTCAGGCGGCGATGCGAATCAGCCCCAGGGCGATCGTGGTGATCCCCGCCGTCCACAGCGCGATCGCCAGCGCCTGCCAACCGATCACCCGCGCGGGCGAGACCCCGGTCGAGGTGAGCGCCGCGGCGGTGAACTGGGTGGGCAGTAGCAGGGGGCCGAGCAGGCTCACCCCGGGCGTCCCGTACCGGTGGTACGCCTTCTCGAACTTCTCCCGGCGCGCCGTCGGAGCCTTCGCGGGTGCGCCGCGGCGGGTCGTGACGGCAGCGCGGACGCGCGAGGTCGCCAGCACGACGACGGCGACGCAGAGGAGGTTGCCGACCGCGCCGGCCAGCGCGGCGATGACCGGGTGGATGCCGCCGATGATGCCGATCGCGGCGGCGCCCTCTCCCTCGATGAAGGGCACGGCGCCCGCGAGCGCGACGATGAGCGGCTGCACGAGATCGGGCACGTCGGCGACGAGGCCTTGGAATCCGAGGACGAGATCGGTGACGGGGTTCGACATGGAAGCTCCTGGGGGATGAGTCCGCGGGGTGTTCCGCGATGAATCCATCCCATCGGCGACGCGCGCACGGCGGCAGTGCCGTGGTGTCACGGCCGCTCGGGACGATGTATCGGTGGGCCCCTGACGAATGTCACGGGCGTCGCCGACTTTCCTCGGGGGAGCTCGGGCGCGTATCGTCGTCGGTTCATCGCCGCGAGGAGGGGGCATCGCATGGGGGCGTTCGGCTGGATCGAGTGGGTGTTCTGGGCGGCGATCGCCGTCGGCGTGATCGTGCGGCTCATCGTCGTTCTGCGCCGACGGGGCAGAAGAGGACGCGAGGCCCTGCGATCGGCCTTCGGTCCGGTGGTGGACGCCGGTGCCGCGCAATCGGCGGCCTACGGGTGGACGCCGTCGTCGTCGACCGATCTGCCCGCCGCCTACGGCACGGTGCAGACGGGCGAGGGCGACGACCGCCCGCGCGACCTGCCCGAGCGGCGGGCATAGCCGATCGATAGGCGGGCGTAGGGCGAGGTGAGGGTGCGCGCTCCACACTCGGCGGCATGACCACGATCGACCCCGTCCCGACCACCCCGCCCGCTGACGCGCAGAAAACGGAGGTGAAGCGTCGACCGCCGCTCACGCGCCGCCTCGTCGCCGGCATCGGCGCCGGTGCGCTCGTCGTCGGCCTGCTCGTCGGCGGTGGGGCCGGTTTCGCGATCGGCAACGCCTCGGCCGCGAACGCGGCGACCTCGGGCACGATGCCCGGATTCGGCACCGGCACTCCGCCGCAGATGGGCGGCGAGCGGCCCGACTTCGGCGACGGCACCCCTCCGCAGATGGGCGAGGGCGGTCCCGGCGGAACGACCGACGGATCCACCGACGGCTCGACGGACGGCTCGACCGGGGACTCCGGCACCACCAGCTGATCGCTCAGGCCGCGGCATCCTGTCGTCTGTCGGGGATCCAATTCCACGTGGCAGGGATCGGGCGGCGGGGGAGCGCCGCGCGTCCTAGCCTCGGACGCATGATCATCCGCGTCTCGGAAGCCCACGTCCGCGAAGGGATGCACGAGGAGTTCCTCGCCCGTCTGCGCGAGCTCGTGTCGACGTTCCCCGCGACCCATGCCGGGATGGTGCGACACGAGGTGCTCGTCGACGACGCCGATCCTCGACGCGTGCAGTACGTCAGCGCGTGGGCCGACGCCTCCGCGCTCGTGGGCTACGCGGATGCCGAGTGGCGCACGCGTCCCGTCACCTTTCCCGACGAGGAGCGCTTCCTCACCCGCCCGCTCGAGCTGCGGCACTTCGTCACGGTCGACGTCGACCCCGCGTGAGCCGGGCGGCGGCATCGACCGGGGTTCTGGGGCTGAGCGCGAGCCGTCCGCTCACGTGGCGAGGTCGTCGAGCCACGACGATCGCAGACGCAGCGCCCGTTCGACGCCGGCCAGCACGACGACGACCGTGACCCCCGCATTCACCGCGGGCGGAAGGGTCAGCGGCGACGTGAACGAGCCGAGGGAGTCGGCGATCAGAGGGATCTGCGAAAGGGTCGCGAGCAGCTGCGGGACCGCGATGGCCGCCCCGACGATGACGACGGCGAGCGACAGGATGCCGACCACCCGGCTCGCACGCGGATGATCGCGGTCGAAGGCGGCCCGGCGTCCCTCCGCCGAGCGGGGATGCGGGGCCAGCTGACGCTCGTCGCCCACCGCCGGGACGAAGTGGCACCGGCGGAGGCCGACGGTGCCGACCGCGACCTCGATGTGACCCCCGGGTACCGCGAACCGCGCGGGCAGGCGCGACACCGAGGCCAGCGCGCCGTCGCGATACAGGCGTGCGCGCACCGTGCCGTCGGCGTGGTCGCCGAGCTGATGCACGTCGACGGTGAACTCCGTCGCCGAGCCGGTGGCATCCGGTATCGACAGTGACAGCTGCGAGCGGCTCAGCGCCTGCCACCACCGGAACGGCGCGAGCGGTCGGCCGTCCCCCTCCTTCGCGCGCCGTTCGGCGAGCCGCGCGCGCAGGGAACGGGGGCGCGGGGCCGTCACAGCAGGACCTCGCTGAGGGGGAAGACGAGGTAGCGCAGCGAAACGTCCAGGGCGAACGGGCGACGCCAGAACGGCGTGCGCGCAGTGGTGGGGGAGGACATGATCCCATCGCACTCGTATCCGCGCCGGAGCGGCAGTGCCGCGGTGTCACGACCGGGCATGACATCGGTCAGGGGGCACGCGCGACGGCCGCAATCCGAGGGGAGGAGCCCCGGACCGCGGCCGTCGATCGTGATCTCTCAGCGTCGTCCGCCCATGCCACCTCCCATCCCGCCCGCGACGGCCTCGCCCGCGGTCACCGAGGTCGAGGCGCCGTCCACGGTCAGTGTGTACGCCTGGCCGTCGGTGATCGCCGACGACGAGAACACGACCGATCCGAAGGTCTTCGTGGCGGTGTACTCGGCGATGACGGTGCCGGCGGCATCCGTGATCTGCACCGTCGATCCGGCCGAGCCCGACACGGTCGCGGCGAGCCAGCCCTGCCCCGACGACTCGTCGGGCGACTCGGCCATGCCGGTGCTCCCGATCGCGACGAGGGTGCCGCCCGTGACGGTGATCCCGCCGTTGGAGTCGAGGGTGCCGTTGTTCTGCGCGGTGGGTCCGAAGACGGTGACGTCGCCACCGGTCATCTCGATCGTCCCGTTGGAGTCGAGACCGTCGCCGTCGGCGTCGACCACGAGGGTGCCGCCCGAGACGGTGAGGGTCTCCCCGCTGTCCTGCATGCCGCCGCCGCCCATGCCGCCGTCGGTGGAAGCGGTGTTGCCCGAGGCGTTGACGCCGTCGTCGGACGACGTGATCCGTGCGACGCCGCCCGCGATGCGGATGTCGGCCGACTCGATCCCCTCGTACGACCGGGTGATCGTCACGTCGCCCCCGGCGATGGCCAGCGCCGTCTCGGAATGGATGCCGTCATCCTCGGTCGCGAGGGACACGGTGCCCCCGGTGATGACCGCGTCGGTCCACGCGTCGATGCCGTCGTCGGCCGCGGTGGCGTCGATCGTGCCGCCGGCGATCCAGACGTATCCCCGGGTGGCGTCGTCCTCCTGGTCGCTCTTGAGGGCGTCGCCGCCCGCGGTGAGGGTGAGGGTGCCGTCCTTCACGACGAGCGAGTCCTTGCCGCGGAGGGCGTCGTCGGCGGCATCCACCGTGATCGTGCCGCCGATGATCGCGAGGTCGTCGGTGGCCGAGATGCCGTCGTTGCCGGTGTCGGTGACCGTCAGCGATCCGGAGCCGGAGACGGTGAGGTCGCTGTCGGCGTAGATCGCAGCGCTCGCGTCGGCGTCGGCGGAGCTGGTCGCGGTGACGGAGTTGGTGGAACCGGCGGCCAGGCTGATCGCGACGTCGTCGGCCGTGACCACCTGGATCGCCGAACCCGAGACGTTCTCGATCTCGGCGCCGTCGAGCACGAGCACCACCTGCGCGTCGTCGGGGGCGGCGACGACCACCTGCCCGTCGAGGGTCCCGGTCAGGCGGTACACCCCGGCGGCCGTGACCGTGACGGTCGATCCGTCGACGGTGACCCCCGCCGAGTCGCTCGACGCGGTGGTGCCCGAGAGCGTGATGGTCTCGGCATCCGCGAGGTTCCACTCGTCGTCGCGCACGACCGTGCCGTCGGCGTTCGCCGAGAGCAGCTCGGCGGCGGCCGCGGGGATCGTGGAGTCGACCTCGGCGATGGTCTCGGTCGTCGAGGTGACGCTCGATTCCGACGCGGACGAGGTGGTCGCGCCCGGCTGGGCGGTCACGGCGCAGCCGGCGAGCACGAGGCCCGCGAGGGCGAGGGGGAGGGCGAGGGGGATCAGGCGGCGGCGCATGGCGTGTCCTTTCGAGCGGCGCGGGCGGGGGAGAGGGATGCCGGTGAGGCGAAGGGGCCCGAGAGCACCCGGGTCCAGCGGTTGCGGGGGAGGTCGGCGCGCAGCGCCGCCATACCGGTGGCGTACTTGCTGACGCGCTGCGGACGGTGGCCCGCGCGCCAGAGGGCGCTGTCGAGGGCGCCCGCCTGGCCCGGCGACTTCGTCTCGACGATCGCGAAGCGCGGCAGGGCGAAGCCTCCGCCGTCGGCGGCGATCCATCGCAGGTCGAGGTCGACCGTGGCGCGAGAGGGGATCGCCCCGGGAAGCAGCAGCGTGGTGCGGCGGTACAGGGTCTGCAGTCGCGCGTCGAGGTCGTCGGCGCGGGCCGGCTCCACCCCGATCGCCCCGAGGGCCTCGGCCACGTCGTCGCGGGCCTCGGCCGTGAGCCGGTCGGCGGCGTCGAGGTCGTAGGCGTCGCGGTCCTTGCGGGTGAGGCCGCGCGCTCCGCGCGTCTTCATCTCCAGGAACGCCGCCCCCGTGTCGAGGTAGGTGCGCGTGCGCAGCTTGAAGCGGCGGCGGCGGCCGTGGGCGGCGAGGCGGAAGCTCAGCAGATCGGGGGTGTCGAAGTACACCGAGCGGTACGCGAGCTCGCGCTCGCCCTCGATCTCGAGCGCCGCCGGGGCGTCGACGGAGCGCTGGAGGTCGTGGAGAAGGGATGCCGCGGCATCCATCGGCACGACGTACTTGCGGTCGACGCGGGTGAGCAGCGCGGCCTCGGTCGTGAGCGCGTCGAGACCGACCGCGGGCAGGGCCGCGATGGCGCTCGTGGCGCGGTCGCGGGCGGTCACCGGGAGCCGCCGATCAGGTCGGCGAAGCTCGCCTCGCCGGTGCGGTGGTCGGCCCTCTCGGCCTCGAGTGCCGGCCGCGGTGCGGCGACCGCCGTCGGTGCCGGTCGCACGCGGTAGCGAACGTCGACCAGTGTCGTGTCGTCGACCAGGTCGAGCTGCTGCACGGTGACGCCGGTCACGTCGGCGCCGAGCAGGCGCTCGAGCTCGGCGCGCAGCTCGGTCTCGTCGGCGATCGCGCGGTCGAGGTGCACCGTCTGGTGACGGGCCCGCGACAGCACGCGCGGGTGGTCGGCCACGGCGAGAACCGCGACGATGAGTCCGACCAGCAGCAGGGGGGTGGCGAGGTCGGCGGCGGGCAGACCGCAGATGAGACCGATCGCGAGCGCCGCGAAGTAGTACGCCACCTCTCGCTGCGTGATCTCGCTCGAGCGCAGGCGGATGATCGACAGCACGCCGAACAGGCCGAGCCCGAGGCCCAGGGCCACCTCGGCGGTGCCGAGCACGGTGGCCACCGCCAGCACGCCGACGTTCACGCCGAGGAAGGCGACGACGAGGTCGCGCCGACGGTGGCGCTGGAAGTAGACGGCGCTGAGCAGCACGGCGGCGACGAGGTCGGCCGCGGCCAGGATCAGGGCGGTGGTGGTCATGGGGTGCTCCTTGCGGGGGTGGGGGAAGAGGGATCGGGGGTTCCGGGGCGGAGGAGGCTGAGCCTGTCGAAGCCTCCGGGGGTGTCGGGGGTGGGCGGCGACGGCCGGGGGATCGGCGTGCGCGCCGGGGACCCGGCATCCGTCCGCGGGAAGACGAGGGAGCGCTGCACGCCGTAGCTGAGGACGAACAGCACCCCCTCGGTCACGACCTTCGCGGGCAGGAGCGCGAGACCGTTGTCGGTGAGGAACGACATCCACGCGATGTTGGATGCCAGCAGTGCGAGGGCCAGGACGCCGTAGCGGACCGCCTGACCGAGCATCGGCCCCTCGCCGGCGCGGAAGACCACGCGGCGGTTGACGACGAAGTTCGCGGTGGCCGACAGCACGCGGGCGGCGATGATCGAGGGCACGAGCCACCCCGTCAGGGCCTGCAGCATGAGCAGCGCCACCGTGTCGACGACGAACGCCGCGAGCGACGACGACGCGAACAGCAGCACCGGCAGCAGCACCCGCAGCGAATCGCGCACGGGGCGGAAGTGGCTCGAGGAATTGCGGTCGAGGTACACCGTGTCGATCGGCACCTCGTGCGCGGCCACGGCATCCGGTCCCAGGCGCAGCAGCATCCGCTGCTCGTACTCGAAGCCCTCACCCGGGATGCCGAGCACCCAGTCCAGGCGATCCGCGGGGATGCCGCGCAGCCCGGTCTGCGTGTCGCTGACGCGCCGACCCGTGGCCAGGCGGAACAGCCCCCGGGCTGCGGCGTTGCCCACGCGGCTGCGCAGGGGTACCGCCCCGTCGAAGCCGCGGACGCCGAGCACGAGCGCGCTGCGCCCATCGGCGGCGTCGGTGCGCAGGGCCTCGGCCACGCGGCAGACGTCGGTGGGCGTGTGCTGCCCGTCGGCGTCGGCGGTGACCACGTCGGCATCCGGATCGTGGGCGGCGATGTGGGCGAAGCCCGTCTTGAGCGCCGCGCCCTTGCCGCGGTTGTCGGGGTGGGTGAGCACGCGTGCGCCGGCATCGCCGACCGCGGCGAAGACCGGCTCGAACGACGGCCCGCTGCCGTCGTCGACCACGAGCACCTCGAGGTCGGGGTCGGCGGCGCGCAGGTCGCGCACGAGCCCCGGCAGGCGCGGGCCCGGCTCGTAGGCGGGGATGAGCACGAACACCGCTCAGCCCGCCACGTAGAGGATGTCGCTGGTGGCGCGCTCGCCGCCGTTGGACGGGGAGTTGACCACCTGCCCGTTGAAGTACATGGTCGACGAGCCGCCTCCGTCGAGGTTGTAGGCGGTGGTCGCGCCGAGCGAGAGCATGATGTCGGCGAGCTCGGGGAGCGTCGCTCCCGCGCTGTAGCCTTCCTGGCGACCGTCGACCACGACGAAGACGAGGTGGTTGTCGTCGATCACCCCGACCGCGGTGCGCGGCTGGTCGCCCTGGATCGAGTGGTTGCCGACATTCGTGTCGACCTCGACGCTCTCGATCCCGTCGACGACCTGCCCGCCCTCGACGATCGCCGGCCCGAAGCTGAGCGTGTTCCAGACCCCGGATGCCAGCAGCTCGGCGGCCGTGGTCTGCGTCTCGTCGTACACCTCGACGTGCCCGTCGGTGTAGAACGCCAGGCCCTCGCGGGCGCCCTCGTCGCGATACACGACGCCGTTGCGGATCTCGATACCGGTGGAGCGGAAGCCGTAGTAGTCGCCGTTGATCGCGAAGACCGCGCCATTGGCCTCGGCGATCTCGCTCGTGGTCTGCGTGATGTTCTCGCCGAACTGGTTGTTGGCGAAGGCGGAGCGCAGCGCGGTGGCGTCACTCAGGATGACGTCGGCGACGTAGTAGGTGACCGTGCTCGAGCCGGTGCCGGTGGTCATCGTCGCCAGGGTCACCGACGTCGACCCGTCGTCGAAGGTGGAATCGGTGATGATGGGCGCGGTGGCGACGGCGGCCGTGGCACCGTCGGCGCTGGAGGCGTCGGTGGTCGTCGACACGCTCGAGTGCTCGGCCTCGTAGGCGGCGACGTCGGTGACCTCGACATGGGGGATCAGGAAGCGGTCGGCCGCCCACCACGCCGCGCCGCCCGCGCCGAGGACGACGACGAGCCCCGCCGCGAGGAACGTGCGACGGGCCACCCGGCGGGCGGACGGGGCGCCGGTCGTGCCGACCTCGGGTGCCGGGCCGGACGGGTCGGTTTCGGGGGAGCGGTCTGCGGGGTGCATGGCTCCAGAGAAGGCGCCCCGCCCTCACCGCGCCTGGGGCGGTGCCTATCCGCCGCTGAGAAAAGCTATGCGACGACCATGAGTGATCGATCCGATTCCCGATAGCCTCGCAGCACCTATCGAAGGAGTCCGCCGTGACCGACCACCTCGCCACCCCGTCCACCGCGCGTCAGTGGCTGAAGGCGTTCTACAGCGCCCTGGCCGCCGCGATCGGATACATCATCGCCGAGCTGATCATGCAGCACGACACCTCGTTCATCCTGCTCGGGGCCCTCGCCATCCTGGCCGTGCTCACGCCGATCATCTACGCCATCAATCGACGCAGCGGCGGGGCGCCGTCGCCGCGCTGACCGGGCCGCCGTCCGATGACGGCAGCCCACCCGTGACGAATGTCACGGCCGTACAGTGGCCGGGGTGAGCACCCCCACCGCCGCCTACGCCCGCGACGTGCGCGTCACGTGGTGGTACACCGCGTCGTCGATCCTGTTCCTCCACGTCTTCGCGGCCCTCATCTGGTCGCTCGCGGTGTTCGTCGGTGGCACCCCGGCCGCCCTCGTGCTGAATCTGGCCGGGGTCGCCGGGTCGACGGCATCCGCCGTGCTGCTGCTCGTGCGCTATCGCCGCGAGCCCCTCGGCGACGCCGACGACACCGCCCGCCGCCCCGCGTGGCCGCTCGTCGCGCTCGGGATCGCCGCGGCGGCCGCGATGGGCGTGTCGGCCGGGTCGGTGCTGCTCGGCGTCGGTTTCGGCGCGCAGACGCTGTGTCTCGTGCGATGGCCCGGCGGGGTGCGCCTCCGGCTCGCGGTGCTGTCGATCGTGGTGATCGTCGTGGTGTGGTTCGTCGAGGCGATCCGCGTGAACCCGCAGGGGTACATCGCGGTCTTCACGCTGCCGTTCTTCGTCGCCCTGCTTCCGGTGCTGACGGCGACTTCGCTGTGGTGGTGGGACATCGTGCGCGAACTCGACCGCGCCCGCCGCGCCGAGGGACGACTCGCCGCCGCCCAGGAACGCCTGCGGCTCGCGGGCGACCTGCACGACCTGCAGGGCCATCACCTGCAGGTCATCGCCCTGCAGCTCGAGCTCGCCGAGAAGATGATGACGCGCGACCCCGAGGCCGCGGTCGAGCAGGTGCGCGCGGCGCGCGTGAGCGTCGACGACGCCCGCCGCGGCACCCGCGACCTCGCGGCGCGTTTCCGCGGAGTGCCGCTGCCCGACGAACTCGCCAACGCCGCCGACCTGCTTCGCGCCGCCGGTCTCACCGTCGAGCTGCTCGTCGACACCGCCGCCGACCGCGCCCCCGCCGACGTGCTCGGCCCGATCGTGCGGGAGTCCACCACGAACGTGCTCAAGCACGGCGGCGGGATCTCGGCATCCCTCTCCCTCTCCCGACACGAGGGGGCGTGGGTGCTCGTCGTCGACAACGATTCGCGCGGCGCGGCGTCTCCCGTCGGCGACGGCGCGGGGCTCTCCGGGATCGCCGAGCGGGTGGGAGCGGTGGGGGGAACCATGGATGCCACCCGCCTCGACGATCGCTTCCGCCTCACCGTCCGTGTTCCCGAGGGGGTCTCCGCATGATCCGCGTGCTCATCGCCGACGACGAGGACATGATCCGTACCGCCCTCGCCGCGCTCCTGCGCCTGGAGGACGACCTCGAGGTCGTCGCCGAGTGCCGCGACGGCGAGACCGCGCTCGCCGAGGCCGAGCGACTGCGCCCCGACGTGTGCCTGCTCGACCTCGAGATGCCCGGACTCGACGGCGTCGACACCGCGGCCCGCATCCGCCGACGCGTGCCCGCGCGCTGCGTGATCGTCACGCGCCACGCCCGGCCCGGGGTGCTGCGGAGGGCATTGAGCGCCGGAGTCGACGGGTTCCTGCCGAAATCCCGGCCGGCGGACGACGTGGCCGCGGTCATCCGCGAGGTCGCGGCCGGGCGCCGCTACGTCGACCCCGAGATCGCCGCGGACGCGCTCAGCGACGAACGCAGCCCCCTCACCGACCGCGAGCTCGACGTGCTGCGGGCGGGGGCGCGGGGCGAGACGGTCGCCGAGATCGCGGCGGCGCTGCACCTGTCGGCGGGAACGGTGCGCAACCACGTCTCGTCGGTGCTCGGAAAGCTCGGGCTCGCGAGTCGTCAGCAGGCGACGATCCATGCGCGGGAGCGGGGGTGGATCTGATGGTCGACGGGGATGAAGGGGTGCGGTTAGCCTCGTCCGCCGATGCGGGCGCGATCGAGCGGATCGAGAACGATGCCGACCGTCTGCTCATCGACCGCCTCGCGCCCGCGGACTGGCCCGCCGCGGAGGCGGGTACCGCACGCGTGGCGGGGCCGGGGTTCGTTCTCGTCGCCGTGGGCGAAGGGGGCACGGTCGTCGGATTCGCGCACGTCACGGAGGTCGCGGGACTGTGTCATCTCGAACAGTTGTCCGTCGATCCCACGTCTTCACGCCGCGGCTGGGGCCGGCGGCTGCTGGTCGCCGCGATGCGGGTGGCCCGAGAGCGTGCCCACGAGCGGATGACGCTTCGTACCTATGCGGACGTCCCGTGGAACGCCCCCTTCTACGCCACCGTGGGCTTCGTCGAGGAGGCCCCCGTCACCGCTTTCCACCGCGGATTGGTCGACGTCGAGCGTCGGCTCGGGCTCGATGCTCACGGTCGGCGGGTGCAGATGGCGGTGGATCTGACGCGGCGGCCGCGGTCCCGCGCAGCAGTGAGCTGACTCGTGGCCACGCGCCGGGCGCATCGCCCCGTTCGGACCCCCGCGTCATAAGTGGGCCGGACACGGCAGAGACGGCGAAACCCTTCTCGCTGCCGACCCCCGGACGGCCGACCGGCCCCGAGGCCGAGCCGCTCACCGGACGGCGTGCAGGAACTGCTCCTGCCCCAGCCGCGGACGCGAAGAGGCGATGCCCCGCATGCGCGTGACGTGACTCTCCGCGAAGACGCGGAGCAGCTTGACGCTGACGCCGAGCTCCTCGGCGAGTTCGGCTCCGCTCAGTCCGATGGCCTCGAGCTGAGCGAGACGCCCGGGGTCGATGAGGATCCGGGCGGCGAAGACGTCGGCGGCGGCCTCGGCTTCGAGGTCGCCGGCTACGCGATGATCGTGGAAGGCGTGTCCGAGTTCGTGCGCGATCACGCATGAACGTTCGACGGGAGTGAGTCGGGCGTCGTAGACGACTCGGCGTCGTTCGTGGTCGTAGAAGCCTCGGTACGGCTCGGGCAGGTGGGCTTCGCAGACGCTCACGCCCAGCTGACGTGCGATGCGCAGGAGTTCCGTCACCGTTCCCCTCAATCCGTCGCGGCGATCCGATCGTCGGTGTTGGCGGCGTCGCGTCGACCAGGAGCGACGTGGCCGAGATAGATCACGGCGTCCGCTTCCTCGAGGGTACGAGGGGGTTCCGACACCGACGCGAGGAGCTTCTGCAGACCGTCCTGTGGACTGCTCGGACCCGTCCGTCCGTCTGCGCCGTAGTCCTGCAGGGCCATGTCGACGATGTCCCGCGCGGAGACCCGGAGGGCGGCGGCGATGCGCTCGAGCTCGGAGACCGTCGTCTCGTTCACCCCGTCTTCGCGTCGTTTCAGGTTGGACAGAGGGATGCCGGTGCGGGCGGCGAGCGTCTCCCTGTTGAGATCGCGTCGCGCCCGCGCACTCCGGATCGCGGCACCCAGATGCTTGTCGAACGGGTGCGGCGTCTTTCTCGTGCGAGCCATGTGCTCAGCGTAGGGGAGTGGCTCGTCGCGATGAGCGGGTGAAATGGCTTGAGGAAGTCAAAAATGACTGGCTAGCATTCACACATGCGCACAAATGGGCGATCGAATGCCTCGTTCGAGCACGGCCACGCCGAGGTCGGGCGAGGGACCGACGCCGAGCTCCGAACGGCGAACATGCCCGTCCGGGAGTTCCTCGCGGAGGGGGCGCGGAGGGGGCTGACCACCGATCGGATGTTCCCGAGCCAGGGCACGTGCGCCACCGCCGTCCCCGGCCGGGATGCGTGCCCGACCTCGCGAGGCGACTGATGCCGGTGCCCTCGCGCGCGGCGCGACCGCCGGTCCTCGGTCTCTTGTCACACCTCATAGCGAGCGGGAGCTCTTCATGTCCATTCAGGTGAAACACCTCCGCAAGAGCTACGGCACGTTCGAGGCCGTTCGAGATCTGTCCTTCGATGTACCCACGGGATCGCTTTTCGCGTTCCTCGGAGCGAATGGCGCAGGCAAGAGCACCACGATCGGCTGCATCACGACGGTCCTGCGTCCGACCTCCGGCACGATCCAGGTGCAGGACCGTGACGCGGTGGAAGACCCGTACGGGGTCCGCGAGGTGATCGGCGCCGTCTTCCAGCAATCGCTCCTGGACCCGCTGTTGTCCGTCCGAGAGAACCTGGCGATCAGAGCGGGCTTCTACGGGCTACGGCGGCGCGAGGCCTCGGCGAGGATCGGCGAGTTGGCGGAGCTCGTCGGCCTCGAAGACTTCCTGGATCGTCGATACGGCGTGCTCTCGGGCGGACAGAAGCGCCGAGCCGACATCGCGCGCGCAATCGTCCACCGCCCGAGCGTCGTCTTCCTCGACGAGCCCACCGCGGGCCTCGACCCCCAGTCGCGCGAGCAGATCTGGTCGGCGATCGGCCAGCTGCGCACAGACCACTCGACGACCGTCTTCCTGACGACCCACTACATGGAGGAGACCGAACGGGCCGATCAGGTGTGCATCATCTCCGATGGACGGATCATGGCCGAGGGAACTCCGGCCCACCTCCGGTCCTCCTTCAGCCGCAGCGTGCTGACCGTACGTACGCCCGACGTCTCGTCTTTCCTGGCCGAGTGCGACGCGCGGGACGTCGTCGGCGAGCACAGCGGCGACGTCGTGCGCGTACCCGTCGACCGGGTGGAGCAGGCGAGGGAGCTCATTCAGGCGCCACAGGTCACCGACTTCGAGTTCCGCCACGGAACGATGGACGACGTCTTCCTGAACGTGACCGGAGGGCGGGCGGCATGAGAACGGTCTCGATCCTCACGGGCCGCAATCTGCGCCTGTTCTTCCGCGACCGCGCCGGGGTGTTCTTCTCACTCCTGTCCGCGCTGATCCTCATCGCGCTGTATGCGCTCTTCCTCGGGAATCTGCAGGTCGACAATCTGACGGAGCGCTTTCCCAACGCGGAGACCGGGGACATCCACTGGTTCGTGAATGCGTGGGTATTCGCCGGGATCACCATGATCACGACCCTGACGACGGCATTGGCCGCCCTGGCGGTCTTCGTCGACGACCGAGCGAGCGGACGCTTCGGCGACTTCCTCGTATCGCCCATCCGCCGCGTCGAGCTCATCCTGGGGTACCTTCTGTCGAGTTTTCTCATCTCGCTCGCCATGACCCTGGTCATCCTGGTCTTCGGGCAGGTCTATCTCCTCACGCAGGGCGACTCGATCATGACCGCGAGCGAGGCGGGGGAGACGCTCGGATACGTCGCTCTGTCGAGCCTGGCCTTCGCGGCGTTGTCGAGCTTCGTCGTCACCTTCTTGCGCAGTTCCGGCGCTTTCGCGGCGCTGTCGACCGTGGTGGGAACCGTCATCGGCTTCCTCGCAGGGGCGTACATCCCCGTGGGCACGCTCCCGGATGCCATCGTGAACGGCATCAATGCGCTCCCGTTCGCGCAGTCGGCGATGCTGATCCGCGAGCCCATGACCGTGCAGGCGCTGACAGCACTCGCCGGCGACACCGGTCCGGCGGTGGACGCGGTCAAGACGTTCTACGGCATCTCGGCGAAGGTCGGCGACTTCGATGTCACGGCGAGCTTCGCAGCCGGTGTCATGGTCGCGGTCTTCGTCGTGTTCGCTGCCCTGGGGGCGCGTCAGCTTGCTCGGCGGATCCGCTGATGCACGGGACTTTTCTCGCGGTCCCCGGCCAGGGGAGTCAGACCCTGGGAATGGGAAGACAGCTCCTCGCTCGGCACCCCGCCGCGCGAGCGACCTTCGATGAATCCGCGGACGCGCTCGGTTTCGACATGCGGGAGGTGATGTGGGGCACCTCCGCCGACGCCCTGACCGCGACCGAGTACGCCCAGCCCGCCATCGTTCTGCTCGCCGTCGCTGCGATGCGGGCGTGGCAGGCCGTGTCTCGCCCTCCCTCCGATGTGCGATGGGTCGCGGGCCACAGCGTCGGGGCGCTCGCCGCGGCGATCGTCGTGGAATCCCTCACCTTCGTCGACGGCATCCGGCTCGCGCGCGCCCGGGGTCAACTGATGGGTTCGGCTCCGGGCGCGGGGGCCATGCTCGCCGTCGCGGTCACCTCCGACCGGGCTCGCGACGACCTCGCCCGCGCTGCTGCATCGTCGGGGCTGGACATCGCCTGCATCAACAGCGCGCGGCAGATCGTCCTCTCCGGGCCGCGAGAAGCGATATCCGAAGCGCAAGCGCGATTCGGCTCGCGCTGTCGTCTCCTCGACGTGAGCCATGGGTTCCACTCCTCGCTCATGGATCCGATCGTCGAGCGATGGGCCTCGGAAGTGGCGGCCCTGCCGTTCCGTGAGCCGCGCACGCCGTTGCTCTCGGCCCTCTCGGGGCGGCTCCTCCGTACAGCCGAAGAGATCGAACAGGACGTGCGACATGGAGTGCGCGAAACCGTGCGATGGGATCTGGTCACCGCGGTCGCGAACGAGAGCGGATGCCGTGCCGTCATCCTCGGCAACGGCCACACTCTGACCCGTCTGTGGCGAGGGGAGGCCGTCGCGAAGGGCGCGACCATCGTCGACGACGGCTTCCGGAACGCAGCTCATGCAGCCTGAGCGGAGCGTCGTCGTCACGGGTGGCTCCCGTGGCATCGGTCGAGCGTGCGTCGAGACGCTCGCCGACGCGGGATGGCACGTCGTCGTGGTCTTCCGACGTGCCGCCGACGAAGCCGAGCAGGTCGTGCAGGCGGTGGCGGACCGCGGGGGCTCGGCGTCGGCGATGCAGACTGATGTGTCCTCCGAGGCGGATGTCCGAGAGCTGTTCCGCAAGGTCCGCGTCGGACATCCTCGACTGGCGGGAGTCGTGTCGAACGCTGGAGTGACCCGCGATGGGCTCACGCCGATGATGTCGCTCGCAACGTGGAACACCGTCGTCGAGACGAATCTGACGAGTTCGTTCCTCGTCGCTCGAGAGTCGATGAAGGCAATGCGGCGGACCGGGGGCTCCCTGGTCTTCATGAGTTCCGTGTCCGGCTTGCGGGGCCAGGTAGGTCAGGCAAACTACGCCGCGAGCAAGGGTGCGGTCAACGCGATGACCCGGGCGCTCGCGCGGGAGGGTGCGCCTGCCGGACTTCGGGTCAACGCGGTCGCGCCCGGCTTCACGGACACGGAGATGGTCCGTCGGATGCCGCGAGGGGATCTCGCGCGGCTCGTCGACGCGGTACCCCTTCGTCGGATGGCGCAACCGCGCGAAGTGGCATCCCTCGTGCAGTTCCTCCTCGGCGATGACGCTTCGTACATCACCGGACAGATCATCTCGGTCGACGGCGGACTGACCGCCTGAGACCTCTTCACGGAGAGTGGACATGGAACACCAAGAAGTGATGCAGTGTGCAGCCGCCCGACGGGCAGTGAACGATCGGGTCAAGGGACTGATCGCGGAGGGACTGGGGCTCCCCATCGACGTGATGCTCATCGACGACGATCAGCCCCTCTTCGGGCGTGGGCTCGAACTGGACTCGCTGGACACGCTGGAGATCGTGAGTCTGATCGATGAGAACTTCGGTGTCTACATCACCGACGATGACAAATACGTGTTCGGTTCGATCAACACCATCGCCGACTTCATCGAACAGGCGCGTACTCCGTGAGGGCTCGACGCGCGGCCGCGATCGGGCCCGTCGACGTCTCACGGCGGCTTCCGCACCGGCATCCTCTCCTGCTCCTCGATCGTGTCGATGACCTCGAGGTCGGGGTCTCAGCGGTCGGAACCAAGAACGTCTCCATTTCCGACCCGGTCTTCGCCGGCCACTTCCCCGGCAACCCGATCTACCCGGGCGTCCACATGATCGAGGTCGCGGCGCAGCTGTGCGGGCTGATCGGCTCGTCCGACGAGCAGGGGCCGGTCCTGGGATATCTGGCGTCGATCAAGCGGTTCAGGTTCCGCGCGCTCGTCGTCCCGGGGGACCAGATGAAGATCACGGCGCGAGCGGGGGCATCGATCGGCGCGCTGACCGAGTTCGCCGTCGAGATCACCGTCGACGGTGGAGTCGTCGCGAGCGGCGTTCTGGCGATCGCCCGCGGTCAGGGCTGAGGGCACCTCGTGTCCGCAGAGATCCGCGAACCGACCGGGGAGGACGACCTCGACCGAGTCGCCGCGTTCTTCGTCCGGAACGGCTACGGCCCGCCTGGCGACGCCACGACGGGTGCCGTCCTCGGACGCGTGTTCCACGAGCGCGGCGTGCGTCTCTTCCTGATCGCCGAGGAGCGAGGTGAGATCGTCGCGACCATCGGTTACGCGGCGATGTCGGGACGTCGGGTGGCCCCGGCGGGTCAGCTCTTCGCGGGGATGTTCGTGATCGCGCCGAGCCATCGGACGGGCATGTTGGCGGGGCGCCTTTTCACCGATTCCTTCGACCGATTGGTCGCCTCAGGAGTCCGGGGTCTGCGTGTCGAGGTCGACCCGGCGAACACCCGCGCGTTTCCTCTTTACGTCCGTGTGGGGTTCAGAGCCCTCGACGGGATGACCCCGGATGAGGACGGTTACGTCGAGCTCGTCAGTGTGCTCCCCGGGGTGACGGCTGATCTGATGAACAATGCGGCCACCTGGACAGGTCGATCGCTCGGTGGGGGTCAGCGCAACTGGCGCTCCATCCGGAGCTCCCGCGCACAATCCGTCAACAGTGGAATCGTCCGCCGTCCGAAGGGCGTCGACGCGATCCGCTACGAGTTCGAGCTTCCCGGCCTCTTCGTCAGCGCGACCGGCCGTGTGAACGACGCCGCGCTTGTGGCACTCTCTGTGAACGATTCCCCGGCACCGGGTTTCGTGCCGCCGGATGACAACGACGGTGCGCATCGCACCCGTGTCACGAGGTCGAGGGCGGTCGGGGACTTCACGGTGGCCGTCGATGACCGAGGTGCCCTCGTCGTCTCGCATCCGGCTCACCTCGGTCCCGTTGTCGCCGACCCGCATCCGGTCGCAGGGGCGTCGGCCGCGGGTCCGCGGCGACCGCTCTCGCGTCCCGTGGTGGTCGACATGGCTGTCGACAGCTGGCGCATCGACGACGGCGACGTGGAGCGCGTCGTGGAGTTCCTCCCGTCCGGGGTACGGGTGACAGCGACGAGTCGGGACGCGAGCGAGGTGGTGAGTTACCCCCGCCTGGGGTTGCGCGTCGCGCACCTCACTCTCCTGCGCGACGGCACGGAGGTGCACTCCGCCCACGCTGTGCGCGGGCGGTGGCCCGTTGATCGCGTGGACTTCGAGGCGGCCGCTGACGCGACGAGCTCTTGGCCGGCCGATGGCGCTGAGGTCGTCTGGAGCGACGGACTTTCGGGAATCACCGTTGCGGCGACGCGTCTTCGGGGACGAAGGATACGGCTCGAGGGAGGGCACCTGGTCCGCCTTTCGGGCGAGGGGACGGCGGGGTACGACCTGGCGTTGACGGCGGCCGCGCGCTCCGCCTTCGAATGGACGGAAAGCGACTGTCGAGTGATCGACACGTGGCGGCGCTCGCGGCGCGCCCTGGCCGACGTCATCCGTACGACGACGGACGCAGGAACGCTCACGGTGGCGCCGGACGCCGGGCTCGTGGAGTGGACTCGCGACAGCCTCACCGTGGTGTCGTCGCCGTTCCCCTCCCGGCGGTCGATCGGTCCACTCACGACAGTCTCGACGGCGCTCTGGGTGTGCGCACAACCGGATCGCACGGATGGCGATCGAGGTGCGGTGTGGCCGACGGACGACGCCCGGGTCCCCTTTCAGGCGGGCGGAGAATGCGACGAGGCGGGATGGTCCCTGGTGACGTTCGAGGGAACCACCGATCTGGGCCTGCGGGTGAGCGCCCGCGCCGAGGAACGCAAGCAGGAGGCCGTCGTCTTCCTGATGCTCGCCAAGGTGAAGCGGGTCGCGGTCGCAGACGCGGCGGGTGGGCGGGTCGACCTGGATGTGTCCCCGGGACCGTGGCGCACGTGGACGCGGGAAGCGGGTTTCCAGATGGACCAGGGGTGGCTTCACCTCGCACCCGTGTGCGGAGCCTCTCCCGAGATTCTGATCCGCTCCACCCCGCAGGGCGTGCTGATCGCCGCCTACTCGCGACTCTCCTCGAAGCCCACGGCGACGGTGTGGCGCTTCCGGTGGGAGGCGTCATGACCGCGGTCGTCCCCTTCGCAGACGCAGACAACTCGACCGACGACCTTTCAAGGAGAATCATGTCCACGAGCTCGGAGTACTTCTCGCTTCGTCGAACCGCGGGCGCCTACGCGCGCGGCACGACCATCCATTCGATCGGAGGTGCGGGCCGCGGCGCCCTTCTGTCGCACGTCATCGCCCGGCCGACCGAGTTCGCCCAACCAGGATCGGTCGTCGACTCGCTCGTGCTCGATGACGATGGCCGGGTCGTGGACTTCGTGCTCGCCGTTCTCGATGAGGACCGCACCCTCGTGATTTCGGAGCATCGCCCGGATGCCGGCGAGGACATGCGCGCGGTCGCGCTCTCGCTCGGAATCCACGATGTGACGGTCGACGTCCTCACCGGCTGGGGAGTCCTCGCCATCGAGGGCCCCCGCTCGTGGGAAGTCGTCGGTGGACTCGCCGCAGACGATATCGCGACCCTGCTCCTGAACGAATGGCAGCCCGTCGAGATCCCGGGGGCGTCGGTCGCGCTTCTCGCGCGAACCGGCACGACGGCCGAGTACGGGTACGTCGTCGTCGCAAATGTGGGCCCGGGAGTGCTCATGGACGTTTTCCGGCCCCGACTGGCCCAGGTCGGGGGTGCATTCGTCGGCCCCGAGGCTCTCCTCCGGGCGCGGATCGAGGTGAACCATCCGGTGGTGCCCGACCAGTTCGACGGCATCACCGTGCCCGAGGCGGGGGCCGGGTGGGCGGCGGGTGTCGGTCGCGAAGACCCGTACCGTGGAGCCGGTCACGCCGTCCCGCCTGAACGCCGACTCGTTGCCGTTCGAGCGACCCGTTCCCTCGAGCGTGGAAGCGCGGTCGAGGCCGGCGGGGTGACGGTGGGTCGCATCCATCTCTGCGCGGCCGATATCGACGGCGAGGGCGGCTATGCCCTCGCCCTGCTCGATACCCCCTTCGACGTCCCCGGGCTGGAGCTGACCGCCGACGGTCGGACGATCCGAACAGTGTCGCGGCCGGCGGTCCAGCCCGTCTCCTGGACCGAGACCATCGGATGATCGCCTCCGACGTCGCCGTCACCGGGGTCGGGTTGCTCGCGGCTGTCGGCCTCGACGCCCAGCGAAGCTGGGCCGCCATCGCAGCAGGTTCTTCCGGCATCTCCCGTGTGACGTCGGTCGACGCCGACGGCTTCATCTCGCAACTCGCGGGGGAACTGCCCGGGGGTTCCGACTGGAAGGCCGCTGTGCCGCGCCGAGCCGGGCGGGGTAGGGTCGACCGATGCCATGCCATGGCGCTTGATGCGACCGAGGAGGCCGTCGCCGGTGCCCGTCTCGCGGCGGCCGACTATGCACCGGAGCGCGTGGGCATCTCGTTCGGTACATCGTTGGGTGGCGCACGCTCCGGTGAGGCCTTTCACCGCCAGTGGCTCGAAGAGGGGTTGCGACGTGCGGACGCGAGCCTCCTCCGCCAATATCCTCTCCATTCGGTCGCGGACTACATCGCTGAGCAATTCGGCTACACCGGAGCTCGAACCGTGCAGTCGAATGCATGCGCTGCGGGGGCGGTCGCCATTGCCTACGGCGTGGAACTCATCGAGAGCGGGCACGCGGATGTCGTGATCGCGGGAGGGGTCGATCCTCTCGCCTACTTCTCGTTCGGCGGCTTTTCCTGCCTCGAGGCGCTGGACCCCCTGCACTGCGCCCCGTACACGCGCAGCAGCGGTCTCAACCTCGGCGAGGGGGCCGGCGTCGTCGTGCTCGAGAGGCTGGCTTTGGCGCAGGCGCGCGGCATCCCCGTTCTCGCCGTGGTCCGGGGCTATGGCCTCAGCGCGGACGCGCACCACCCCACCGCTCCGGATCCCACCGGGCGGGGTGCGCTTCGCGCGATGAGAGCCGCGCTCGACATGGGCGGATTGTCGCCCGACGATGTCGACTACGTGAACGGACACGGCACGGGCACACCCGCGAACGACAGCACGGAGACGCGGGCCATCGCTCAGCTGCGTCCGTCCGACCCGCCTCCCCTCAGCTCCACCAAGTCGATGATCGGGCACACGCTCGGCGCTGCCGGAGCCGTGGAAGCGGTCACGGCCGTGCTCGCGCTTCGTGACAGCGTGTTCCCCCCGACGGTCGTTCCGCCCGATGCGATGGACGCGCCGCATGGCCTCGATATCGTCCCCGCGGCTGGACGAACGGGTGCTTTGTCAGCGGCGCTGTCCAACTCCTTCGCGTTCGGCGGCAACAACGCATCCCTTCTGCTCACCCGCGACGACCCCGCTGCTCGGGGGGAGTCGTCTGCGTCGACGGAGCGCCCCGTCGTCATCACCGGTACCGCAGCCATCGCGGCGGATGCGAAAGACTCGGCCGACGTGCGAGCCCTCCTCCGGGCGTGGAAGCCGGCGTACGGAACGCAACGGGTCACGCTGGAGGGCTATGGCGATTTCCCGGTTGCGGAGATCCCGGAGAAGCACCTCACGCGCGGTGTGAACCCGCAGATGCTGCGACGCATCGACAATCTCGGACGCCGAGCCGCGGTCGTGGTGGCGGACCTGCTGCGCGAGCGCAAGCTGAGCCGCGACGAAGCCTCGCGGACGGGGCTGATTTTCGCCACCGGAACGGGCCCCCTGTCAACGGTGGAGGCCTTTCAGAGAGAACTCATCCAGACAGGGTCCGGCAACACGCGTCTCTTCCCGAATACCGTGATGAACGCGGCCGGTGGCCACGTCGCCCTGCTCAACAGGCTTCAGGGACCCACGGCCACGATCTGCGCGGGCGGGACGTCCGGCATCTCCGCGCTTCACTTCGCCACCCGTCTTATCCAGCGCGGAGCGGCGGACCGGATGATGGTGCTCTCGGCGGACGAGGCGCCCGTGGCGATGCTGGCGGCGCACGCGCGTATCGATGGATTCCTCTCGCGGGAACGCTGTCTCCCGTTCCGGAACTCGGGCAAGGTCTTCGGCGGAGCCGGCGTGGCCGTTCTTCTGGAGGCGGCCGCGACGGCTCCGCAGGAAAAGACGATGGGATGGATCGAGGGATTCGGCATGACCGGGGACGCGAGTGGCCCGGGACGACTCGAGGCCTCGAGCGACGGCTGGTCGCGGTCGTTCCGGAGTGCTCTGGTCGACGCAGGAGTCGCCGCGTGCGACGTGGACGTCGTCGTCTCGGCGGCGTGCGGTCGCGCTGCGATCGACGACACCGAGACGACGGCGGTCCGGGATGCCGGTCTGAGTTCGGCCGTCCTCTCGGCACCCAAGGAGATCTTCGGCGACGCGGGGGCCTCGTCGGCGTTGCTCGGTGTCGCTCACGCGCTCTGGATGAGCGAGGAGACGGACGACGGCGCCCTCGATCGAAAAGCGCGAGCGAGCCCGGGCCGTTCACTACCGAGGCGGGCGATCGTCTCGTCGTACGAGGTGGGAGGCAGCTATCAGTCCGTCGTCGTTCGGTCTCGCGACGCCTGAGGGTCTGAAAGCGGCGGTGTGGTCCGTCGAGGCCCGTCCCTCTCCAACCGACGCGCTCGGCCGATTGCTCGAACCGTCTGCTTCACGCGTCCTGCGAGAGATCGTGAAGGTGACGCCTTGCGAGGGTGGAGGGCGTTGTAGACCCCACGCCGCGGCGAGCGGACGGTGGGTGTGTCCGGGATGCGGAATGCACTGGAGTACAACGGCAACTCCGGGTCGTGCGATGGTCAGTCGATCCGCGTTCCCCTGCGGCATCGACGTCGAGCGGACCGACCGTCAGCGGCCTGCCGCTTTCCGCGCCGCGAGTCGGTGGTGCGCATCGCCCATCCGCAGCGCTCGACAATGGACTCAAGCCGAGGCGATCTGGAAGGCCACCCGTCCCGTGCCCCTCCTCGGGGTCGACCTCATCCCGATTCCCTTCGCGACGGGCTCGGGGTGGCAGCTCAGCGCCGACGCATCCTGGTGGGTTCACTCATCCGAGTCGAACGGAGGCTACGTCTGGTCGCTGGCGGTGTCGCGCCGATCTCGCGCGATGCTCTCCGGGGAGTGAGGTGCGCTCCCCGCCCATCTCACCCATGGATGAAGGTGGCGCGGGGGAATCGCGGAATGAACGGCGTGAGGCGAGGCGACGAGGGGGAACGAGATGAGCAGTCCCTAGCATCCGGGTATGCGGCAATCCACTTCGGCTCTCCTCCCATGACTGCACGACCGCAGCCCCCCGGGCGGGATCTGCTCGATGACGGAGGTCGACTGAGTGCGCAGTATCGCGTCGCGGCGTGGCTCGTGATCGCGCAGGGAGCGGTGATGGAGGTCGGAGCCTTCCTCGCAATGCCGGTCCTCGTCATGCTGGACGTAGACGAGAGCGGAATCGGCGAACACTTCCACTTCGCCTTGCGATACTTCCAAGACAACCTCTATCTCCTCATGGTCATGAGCGGGATTTTCGGCGTCCTTCGGGTTCTCGGGGGTGTCGGTATTCTTCGGAACCGTTTATGGGGTCTCGTCGTGACTGCGGTGATGTGCCTCGTCACCCTCGTTCTCATGATCTTCATGCTCCCGGCGGGCATCGCCGATGGCCTGCTGTCGGGCGGGGCCCTCGTGCTCATCGTCGTCTCGTGGTGCGGGCAGCGTCCTCTGCCGGGGCGAAAGGTTGCCGAGGGCTGCGGGGGCGGTGCCCCGGCGACCGGCCAATAGGGCTCGACGCCCGGGGGTCCTCTCGCCGAAGCGGTCATCTCGTGCCTCACGGCGCGGCTCAAAAAACGAACCTCGCAGGCCGAAGCGACGTGGTGCGCTGGGCGGAGTCCGGAGAAGTGAGCCGGCGCGGCCGAGGCGGAGCGAGCGGACGGATCAGGTCACGACGCGGGCGGGCACGTGAGCGCGAAGTCGATCGTCGCGTCGCACTGCTCACACCTCGCTCCGCCGGCACAGCGGCATCCGCACCCCCTCCCATCGAAGGGACAAGGGTCGGGCGGTTTCACCCCCGTCCGGTAGGGTGGACGATTGGCGCAGATCTCTTGATATCGAGAGACTTTCGCCTCCTCCCACCACCGATCGCCCAGCGAAGGATTGTCCGTGGATCTCTACGAGTACCAGGCACGTGATCTGTTCGAAAAGTACGAGGTGCCGGTGCTCGCCGGCATCATCGCCGACACCCCTGAGGAGGCGAAGGCGGCCGCTGAGAAGCTCGGTGGTGTCGTCGTCGTCAAGGCTCAGGTCAAGACCGGAGGCCGCGGCAAAGCCGGCGGCGTGAAGGTCGCGAAGAACCCCGACGAGGCGTTCGAGGCGGCCCAGGCCATCCTCGGTCTCGACATCAAGGGTCACGTCGTCAAGCGCGTCATGGTCGCCGCCGGCGCCCGCATCGCCAAGGAGTTCTACTTCTCGGTGCTGCTCGACCGCGCCAACCGCTCTTACCTCTCGCTCTCCAGCGTCGAGGGCGGCATGGAGATCGAGGAGCTCGCCGTCGAGCGTCCCGAGGCGCTCGCCCGCGTCGAGGTCGACCCGCTCGAGGGCATCACCCCCGAGAAGGCCCTCGAGATCGCCAAGGCCGCGAAGTTCGACGACGAGCTGGCGCCCAAGGTCGCCGACGTGTTCGTGAAGCTCTTCAACGTCTACAAGGGCGAGGACGCCACTCTCGTCGAGGTGAACCCGCTCATCCAGAGTGAAGACGGTGACATCATCGCCCTCGACGGCAAGGTCTCGCTCGACGAGAACGCCGGCTTCCGTCACCCCGAGCACGAAGAGCTCGAAGACAAGGACGCCGCTGACCCGCTCGAGGCCAAGGCCAAGCAGCACGACCTCAACTACGTCAAGCTCGACGGTCAGGTCGGCATCATCGGCAACGGCGCGGGCCTGGTCATGTCGACCCTCGACGTCGTCGCCTACGCCGGTGAGAAGCACGGCGGCGTCAAGCCCGCCAACTTCCTCGACATCGGTGGTGGCGCCTCGGCGACCGTCATGGCCGCCGGCCTCGACGTCATCCTCGGCGACGAGCAGGTCAAGAGCGTCTTCGTCAACGTCTTCGGCGGCATCACCTCGTGCGTCGCCGTGGCCGAGGGCATCGTGAAGGCCCTCGAGATCCTGGGCGACACCGCGACCAAGCCGCTGGTCGTCCGCCTCGACGGAAACCAGGTCGAAGAGGGTCGCGAGATCCTCGCCGCCGCCAACCACCCGCTCGTCACCCTCGCCGCCGGTATGGACGAGGGCGCCGACAAGGCCGCCGAACTGGCCAACGCGTAAGGGATAGGGACAGAGAGAAATGTCGATCTACCTCAACAAGGACTCCAAGGTCATCGTCCAGGGCATCACCGGTGGCGAAGGCACGAAGCACACCGCCCTCATGCTCAAGGCCGGCACGCAGGTCGTCGGTGGCGTGAACGCCCGCAAGGCCGGAACGACCGTCTCGCACAAGGATGCCGCCGGCAACGACGTCGAGCTCCCCGTCTACGCCTCGGTCGAAGAGGCCATGCGCGAGACCGGCGCCGACGTGTCGATCGCGTTCGTGCCCCCCGCCTTCACGAAGGATGCGATGGTCGAGGCCATCGACGCCGAGATCCCCCTCCTCGTCGTGATCACCGAGGGCGTGCCCGTCGGCGACACCGCCGAGGCGTGGGCCTACGCGAAGTCGAAGGGCGAGAAGACCCGCATCATCGGCCCGAACTGCCCCGGCATCATCACCCCCGGCGAGGCCCTCGTGGGCATCACCCCCGCGAACATCACCGGCAAGGGACCGATCGGCCTCGTGTCGAAGTCGGGCACCCTGACCTACCAGATGATGTTCGAGCTGCGCGACCTCGGCTTCTCGACCGCCATCGGCATCGGCGGCGACCCGGTCATCGGCACCACGCACATCGACGCCCTCGCGGCGTTCGAGGCCGACCCCGAGACCAAGGCCATCGTCATGATCGGTGAGATTGGCGGAGACGCCGAAGAGCGCGCCGCCGACTTCATCAAGGCCAACGTCACCAAGCCGGTCGTCGGCTACGTCGCGGGCTTCACCGCTCCCGAGGGCAAGACCATGGGCCACGCCGGCGCCATCGTGTCCGGCTCGGCCGGTACCGCTCAGGCGAAGAAGGAGGCCCTCGAGGCCGCCGGCGTCAAGGTCGGCAAGACGCCGTCCGAGACCGCGTCGCTGATGCGCGAGATCATCGAAGCGCTCTGACGTTCCGCTTCTGAGGGTCCGGATGCCACGGCATCCGGGCCCTTTCGCGTGCCCGGGGCCGCGCTTCCGGTGCCCGCGCGGCGGTCCGCCACCCGCGCAGGACCGCAGGCTCTCGCGGCCACCGCGGCGGCTGGGCGGCCGACGGGCGGACCCCGGCGCCGAGATGATGCGGGTCTTCCGAGACCACCCGCGATTCATCGCCATGGCGGGTCATCCGGGGAATCTCGGGTCTTCTCGCCGTTCGGGGCGCGACGCGCCACCGCGGCAGCGACGAGAAGGGGCCCGGATGCCGTGGCATCCGGGCCCCCGAAGAGCGCGACGCTCAGCCGAGCAGCGCCTCCACCGGACCGCGGGCGAAGAAGATGACGAAGCCGGCGGCGACGATCCACAGCAGCGGGCTCACCCGCCGGGCGCGGCCGGACAGTGCCTGGATCAGCACCCAGCTGACGAAGCCCGCGCCGATGCCGTTGGCGATCGAGTACGTCAGGGGCATGACGGTGACGGTGAGGAACACCGGGATCAGCACCGACATGTCGCTGAGGTCGACGTGGCGGATCTGGGCCATCATCAGCGCGCCGACGATGACCAGGGCCGCGGCGGCGATCTCGGTCGGGACGATGCTCGTCAGCGGCGTGAAGAACATCGCGAGCAGGAACAGTCCACCGGTCACGACATTCGCCAGGCCCGTGCGCGCGCCCTCGCCGATGCCGGAGCCCGACTCGATGAACACCGTGTTCGACGACGACGAGGTGGCGCCTCCGGCCACGGCGCCGATGCCCTCGATGACCAGCGCCGATCGCAGGCGCGGGAAGGTGCCGTCGGGGGCGGCGAGGCCCGCCTCGCGCGAGAGGCCGGTCATCGTGCCCATCGCGTCGAAGAAGTTGGTGAACACGAGCGTGAAGACGAGCATGAGGGCGGCGAGGGCGCCGATCCGGCCGAAGGATCCGGCGAGGTCGACCTGCCCGACGAGCGACAGGTCGGGCAGGCTCACCCACTGCGACGGCAGCGTCGGCACGCTCAGGCCCCAGCCGCCGGGGTTGCCGTCGGCCTTGGCGCCGAGGCCCATGATCGCCTCGACGATCACGGCGATCACCGTTCCGGAGAGAAGACCGATCAACAGGGCGGCCTTGACCTTGCGCACCAGCAGCACGGCGGTGATGACGAGGGTCAGCACGAACAGGGCAGTGGGGATCGTCGCGATCGACCCGCCGACGCCCAGGCCGACCGGCGGCGAGTTCAGGCCGGTCGAGGTGACGAGGCCGCTGTCGACGAAGCCGATGAAGGCGATGAACAGGCCGATGCCGACGGTGATCGCGGTCTTCAGGGCCAGGGGCACGGCCTCGAAGATCATGCGGCGCAGGCCCGTGACGGCGAGCAGCACGATGATGAGGCCGTTGATGACGACCAGGCCCATCGCCTCGGGCCAGGTGACCTCGCCGACGATGCCGACGGCGAGGAACGAGTTGATGCCCAGGCCCGCGGCGAAGGCGAACGGCATCCGCGTCACCAGACCGAACAGCATGGTCATCACACCCGCCGTGAGGGCGGTCACCGCGGCGACCTGCGGGAACCCGAGGGCGTTGCCGGCCACGTCGGGGGTGCCCGACAGGATGATCGGATTCAGGATGACGATGTACGCCATCGTCACGAACGTGACGACGCCGCCGCGCACCTCGGCGCTCACGGTGGAGCCGCGGGCGGTGATCTCGAAGAACCGGTCGAGACGGTTCTTCGGGGCGGGGGCGGCGGTGGTCTCGGGAGCGGAAGCGCTCATGAAGGCTCCAGGAAACAGGGGAGGAAACAGGGGGAGGGGTCTGGACCGGAGGGGGAGACGCCGACGTATCGTGTGAGCTATGTCACTCTCAGGAGAGTATCTACCCAGCACCAGCGAATGGGCCCGCCAGCAGGCGGAGACGTTCGAAGCCACGGGGGGCAAGGAGTCCGCCGACATGCGGGGCGTTCCCATCATCGTCCTCACCACCGTCGGCGCCAAAACGGGCGGCCTGCGCAAGACCGCCCTCATGCGCGTCGAGCACGACGGCAAGTACGCCGTCGTGGCATCCAAGGGTGGTGCTCCGGAGCATCCCGCGTGGTTCTACAACCTCGTGAAGAACCCCCGCGTGGCCCTCCAGGACGGCGACGTGAAGAAGGAGTACGACGCGCACCAGGCCGAGGGTGCCGAGCGCGAGGAGTGGTGGGGCTACGCGACCGAGGTCTGGCCCGACTACGACGAGTACCAGAAGAAGACCGAGCGGCGCATCGAGCTGTTCGTCCTCGAGCCGGTCGACTGAGTCCCCCGGGGACTGAGCCGCCCCTGTCGAGCGTCCACGACACTCCGCTGCGCCGCGCGGGATGCGGCGTGTCGTGGACGTTCGACACCGCTGAGCGCCGCGGACCCCGTCGTGCACGCGCATCGCCGCCGCGCCTCAGCGGCGCTCCGGGGCGGCGCGGGTAGGGTCGCACTCGCCCATGCATCGTCTCCTCGTCGCCCTCCTGGCCGCTCTCGACGCCGTCCTGGCCGCCGCGGGCGGCATCGCCGTCGTGCTCGCCCCCCTCACCCTGCTGTGGGTCTTCGGGTTGGGAGCCCCCGACTGGGGCGCGCTGTGGCCGGCCTCGGCCGCCGTCTGGCATCTCGGACATCTGGTCCCCGTGACGGTGACCCTGCCCGACGCGTACCTCGCCGCCACCGGCATCGACCCGTCGTTCGCCACCTTCACCCTCTCGCTCGCCCCGTTGGCGTTCGCCGCCTTCACAGCCCTCTTCGCCGCCCGGTCGGGCGTCCGCGCGGGGGAGGCCGGCGCAGCGCTCACCGGCTGGCTGTCGGGATCACTGGTGTTCACCGGGGTGGCCAGCATCGTCGCGCTCACCGCGAACGCCGACCTCGTGGCATCCGAGACGTGGCTCGCCATCCTGCTGCCGGCGCTGCTGTTCCTCGTCCCGTCGTTCATCGGCGCGGTCATCGGTGCCTGGCGGGTGGGCGATGACGGACCCGTCGACGCCGTCCGCGATCGGATCGAACGGATGCCGGCCGCCTGGGCGCCCGTGCCCGGGCTCGTGCTGCGCGGGCTCGCTCTCACCACGCTCGGCCTCGTCGCCGTCGGCGGCGTGGTCGTGGTCGCCGGTCTCATCGCGCGATCGACCCAGGTGATCGGGCTCTACCAGGCCAGCAACGCCGACGGCATCGGCGCGACCGTCATCGCCCTCGGCCAGCTCGTGTACCTGCCGACCCTCGTGCTGTGGGCGGTCGCCTTCACGGCGGGGCCGGGGTTCGCGCTCGGCACCGACACCGCCGTCACGCCCGCCGCGACGCAGGTCGGCGCCCTCCCCGGCATCCCGGTGCTGGGCGCGGTGCCCGACTCGACGTCGTCGTGGCTTCTGCTGCTCGTGCTGCTGCCGGTGGGCGTCGGTGCGCTGACCGGGTGGATCCTGCGATCACGGATGCCGTCGACCGTCGAGCCCGAACCGCTCGCGCCGCGTCTGATCGTGGCCCTCGCCGTCGCGGTGCTGACCGGTGGGGTCGGCGCGCTCGCCGCGCTGGCCTCCGCCGGGGCGATCGGGCCCGGCCGGCTTGCCGACACGGGCCCGCAGCCCGGTCCGCTGGCCCTGGCGCTCGGGCTCGAGGTGCTGGTCGGGCTGGCGATCCTTCTGCTGAGCCCGCGTTTCGGCGCCGGCTCCGATCGCGCCGAGGTCGCCGCCCCGCGTCGCGACGACTCTCCGGCGTTCTCGTTCACGCCGCGCGAACAGGTGCCGTTCGACCGCGACGAGCACGCGACGGGTCCCACCCCGGCCGCGTCGGCCCCCGGCACCGGGATCGCGCACGACGTGTGGCCCCGCGCCTACGGCGGACCCGACGACGCCGACACATCCGCCGGCGACGACGAGGTGCGGGCGCGCATCCGCGCCGCCTGGGCCGAGCCGGGCGACGACGAACAACGCCGCTGAGCCGAGCCCGAGATACGCGCGGAGCGGCTCCGTCGTCTCGCGCTGCGTCGAGGCCGGGCGCCCCGGCGCGCCACGGGCACCCGTCGGAACCCGTCCGCACCGGCCCCGCGCCCGCGCTCGGCGGGGTCTCCCGGAACCCGCCCTCGCGAGCCCGGGGCCCGGGCTCGGCGGGCTCCGGCGCACCTGCGTAGACTGACCTCCGTGCTCACGGTCGCCGTCCTCATCTCCGGCGCCGGCTCCAACCTCCGCGCCCTGCTCGAGGCGGCTGCCGCCCCCGACTTCCCGGCGCGCGTGGTCGCGGTCGGTGCCGATCGCGAGGCCGAGGGCTTCGCGCACGCCGAGCACTTCGGCATCCCGACCTTCCTCGTTCCCTTCCGCTCGTTCGCGACGCGCGAGGAGTGGGGGGCGGAACTCGGTGAGCAGCTCGCCGTCTGGAACCCCGACCTCGTCGTGCTCAGCGGCATGATGCGCCTGCTGCCGGCCGACCTCGTCGCCGCGTGGGAGCCGCGCATCATCAACACCCACCCCGCCTACCTGCCCGAGTTCCCCGGTGCGCACGGTGTGCGCGACGCGCTCGCCGCGGGCGTCGAGCAGACGGGGGCGAGCGTCATCGTCGTCGACTCCGGCGTCGACACCGGTCCGATCCTCGCCCAGGAGCGCATCCCCGTGCTCCCCGGCGACGACGAAGACAGCCTCCACGAGCGCATCAAGCCCGTCGAACGACGACTGCTGATCGACGTGGTGCGCCGCATCGCCGAGGGCGACCTCGACCTCGCCGCCTCGGCATCCCGAACCGCCTGATTTGACCATGCGGCGGGTGCTCGTCCGCCGCGATCGAACCCGACTCGAGACACAGGAGCCGAACGCCATGGCCGGACCCCGACACGACCCCGCCGACTACCGCCCCCGCGATGTCGTCCCGATCCGGCGCGCGCTGGTGTCGGTGAGCGACAAGACCGGTCTTCTCGCCCTCGGTGAGGCCCTCGCGGCCGCCGGTGTCGAGATCGTCTCGACCGGCGGCTCGGCCACGCTGCTGCGCGACGCCGGGTACGAGGTCACCGACGTCTCCGCCGTGACCGGGTTCCCCGAGTCGCTCGACGGGCGCGTGAAGACGCTGCACCCGAACGTGCACGCGGGCCTGCTCGCCGACCTGCGCCTCGCCTCGCACGAGGCGCAGCTGGGCGAGCTCGGCATCCGTCCCTTCGAGCTCGTGGTCGTGAACCTCTACCCGTTCGTCGAGACCGTGGCATCCGGGGCCGAGGGCGACGACGTGGTCGAGCAGATCGACATCGGCGGCCCCGCGATGGTGCGCGCGTCGGCGAAGAACCACGCCAACGTCGCCATCGTCGTCTCGCCCGAGTCGTACCCCGCGATCATGGACGCCCTGCAGACCCAGGGCGGAACGAACCTCGTGCAGCGCCGCGAGCTCGCGGCCCGTGCGTTCTCGCACACCGCCGCGTACGACACGGCGGTGTCGACGTGGTTCGCCGAGGGGACGCTGGGCGACGACATCGACCTGCCCGCGCACCTGACGATCCAGGCCGAGCGCCTGTCGACTCTGCGCTACGGCGAGAACTCGCACCAGCGCGCGGCGATCTACACGCGCGTCGGCGGACACGGTATCGCCCAGGCCACGCAGCTGCAGGGCAAGGAGATGTCGTACAACAACTACGTCGACGCCGATGCGGCGCTTCGCGCGGCCTTCGACATGGTCAAGCCCGCCGTCGCGATCATCAAGCACGCGAACCCCTGCGGCATCGCCGTCGCCGCTCCCAACGCCCTCGACCCGATCGCCTCGGCGCACCTGCGCGCGCACGAGTGCGACCCCGTCTCGGCGTTCGGCGGCGTGATCGCGGCCAACCGCACCGTGACGCTGAAGATGGCCGAGAACCTCCGCGACATCTTCACCGAGGTCATCATCGCCCCCGACTTCGAGCCCGAGGCGCTCGAGGTGTTCAAGCTGAAGAAGAACCTGCGCGTCCTGCAGCTGCCCACCGACTGGCAGCAGGAGCGCATGGACGTGCGCCTGGTCTCGGGCGGCTTGCTGCTGCAGGATGCCGACCGCTTCCCCGACGACATCGAGTCGGTCGCGAAGAACTGGGAGCTCGTCTCGGGCGAGCGCCCCGCCGAGGCCGACATGGAGAGCCTGATCTTCGCGTGGAAGTCGTGCCGCGCCGTGAAGTCCAACGCCATCGTGCTCGCCCAGGCCTCGGCCACGGTCGGCATCGGAATGGGCCAGGTCAACCGCGTCGACTCGTGCCGTCTCGCCGTCGAGCGTGCGGGCGACCGCGCCCGCGGTTCGATCGCGGCATCCGACGCGTTCTTCCCCTTCGCCGACGGCCCGCAGGTGCTGATCGACGCGGGCATCTCGGCGATCATCCAGCCCGGAGGTTCGGTGCGGGATGCCGAGGTCATCGACGCCGCGCGCGCGGCCGGTGTGACGATGTTCTTCACGGGGGAGCGTCACTTCTTCCACTGACGCGCACTCCTCGACGCCGCCGCAGCCTCGGTTGCGGCGGCGTCGTCGTGTTCGCGCGGCCGCGCGGGGCGGTGCTCGGCGGTGGCGTTGTTCGGGGGTGGCGTTGTTCGGGGTCGGTGCGCGGCGGGCCGGCGGTGCTCGGGGTCGGTGCGTGGCGGGCCGGCGGTGCTCGGTCGGGTTCGGGGCGGCTTTCTCCGGTTGGGGCGGGCGAATCACGCCCCAAACGAACGAACGCGCCCCGAACCCGAGCCCGCCGCCCGAGGGAGAGCAACGGAACGCACGGAGCAGCGACCCGAGGTCGCCTTCGAGCGAGGGATGCCACGCGACGGCGAGTGGACCGCGCGACGCGGCAGCGCGAACCCGCAGAGTGGGCGGATGCAGACAGTGCCCGGTGCCGTGCCCCGCGGCGGCCTCGTGTGGGGAGGCGTCGGGGTGCTCGCGTTCTCGTTCACCGTGATCTTCACCCGCCTCGCCGTCGCGCAGCTCGATCCGCTGTTCGTCGGCGCCGGGCGTGCGGTGGTCGCCGCTGTGATCGCCGGGGTCGCCCTGGCGGTCACCCGGTCGCGGCGGCCCACACGGGGTCAGGCGGCGCGACTCGCGATCGTCGGCGGGGGAGTGGTGCTGGGCTTCCCGCTGCTGACGTCGCTCGCGCTGACCTCGGCGCCGGCGAGTCACGGCGCCGTCGTCATCGCCGTCCTCCCGGCCGCCACCGCGGTGGCCGCGGTCGTGCGCACGCGTGAGAGGCCGGGCCGGGGATTCTGGATCGCCGCCGTCGTCGGGGCGGTCGTCGCGGTGGCGTTCGCCCTCGCCGGGGGATCCGGCGGCCTGCACGTGTCCGACCTGCTGCTCCTCGGTGCCGTCGCGGCCGCGGCCGTCGGGTACGCGGAAGGCGGGGTGCTGTCGCGCGAACTCGGCGCCTGGCAGACGATCTCGTGGGCCCTGGTGCTGTCGAGCCCGATGATGGTGGGCCTGACCGCCTTCTCCGCCCTGCGCACGCCGGTCACCGCCGATCCGGTCGCGTGGGGCTCGTTCGCTTACCTGGCCGTCGTCAGCATGTTCCTCGGCTTCGTCGCCTGGTACCGCGGACTCGCCATCGGGCCGATGGCCCGCGTCAGCCAGCTGCAGCTCGCTCAACCGGTGCTCTCACTCGCGTGGGCGGCTCTGCTGCTCGGGGAGCAGTTGAGCGTCCTGACCGTCGTGGGGGGTCTCGCGGTGATCGCGTGCGCGGCGATCGCCGTGACGGTCCGTCAGCGCTCGTCCACACCCACGAGCACGCCGTCTCGTGGCGTGAGCGGTGCTCCTGCGCTCACGCACTCATCCCGGTGAGCTCCGCTCGCGCGCGCATCTCGACGAGCCTCGCCCGCGCGACGGCTCGCGCTGCGCTCACGCACTCATCTCGATGAGCTTCGCGACGGTGTTGTTGTTCCGCGCGGTGCCGACGACGCCGAGACGCTTCTCGAACCATCCGGCCTGCAGCTTCGACCCGCCGATTCCCTCGGGATACCGCACGAAGACCTCGCGGTCGTCGAGCACCGCTTCTTCGGGAATGCCGTGCGGCAGCTCGAGCGGTGTCGTCGGCGCGCGGTCGAGGAACACCGTCTGCACCCACCGCCCCTCGGCCGCATCGGCCCAGGGATTGCGCGCCCGTGCATCGGCGAATTCGCAATGCGTGCGCACGATGACGGGCAGATCGAAACCGAAGGCACCCCGAACCGTGTCGCGGATCACCGTCGCGAGGTCGTCGGGGGAGCGACCGCCGTCGTCGATCACGAGGTTGCCGGCCACCTGCAGCGTCTCGACCTCTCCCAGACCGGCGGATGCCAGCGCCTCGCGCAGCGCCGGCATCTTCAGGGCCGTGGAACCGCCGACCCCGCGGATGAGCGCGACGATGCGTGACATGGTGCGACCCTATGCCGGAGACGGCCGATGCGGCAGCCCTGCGGCGTAGGTGTCGGGGCTGTCGGACGCCTTCATCGCCTGCCCGTCACGGTCGCTCGCGCACCGCGCTCGGGTCGTGGCTCACCGTCGCCTGCGGGTTGCGCGTGGGGCGTGGCCGCCCGCGCACCGCGCACCGCGCACCGCGCACCGCGCACCGCGCACCGCGCACCGCGCACCGCGCACCGCGCACCGCGCACCGCGCACCGCGCACCGCGCTCGGCGCGCGGTTCACCGTCGTCTGCGAGCCGCGCTCCGGTCGCGGCTCACGCCGAATCGCGGCCCAGGGTCTCGAGCAACCGCAGCCACACCTCGCTGACCGTCGGGTACGACGGCACCGCGTGCCAGAGGCGCTTCACGGGCACTTCGCCGACGATGGCGATCGTCGCGGAGTGCAGCAGCTCGGCGATGTCGGGGCCGACGAAGGTCGCCCCCACGAGCACGCCCCGGTCGAGGTCGACGATCGCGCGGGCCTTGCCGACGTATGCGTCGGACTGCTCGCTGGAGCCGGCGATGCTCGCCAGGTCGTAGTCGAGCACCTTCACGTTCAGGCCCCGGTCTTCGGCTTTCGCTGCGGTGAGACCGACGGACGCCACCTCGGGATCGGTGAACGTGACCTGCGGCACCGCGTCGTGGTCGGCGGTGGCGACGTGAGCGCCCCACGGGGCGTCGTCGACCTCGTCGCCCTGCGCGCGCGCCGCGATCACATCGCCCGCGGCCCGCGCCTGGTACTTGCCCTGGTGGGTCAGGAGCGCACGGTGGTTGACGTCTCCGACCGCGTACAGCCAGTCCGAACCCCGCACGCGGAGGGTGTCGTCGACGTCGATCCACTCGCCGGGGGTGAGGCCGACGGCATCCAGCCCGAGATCGTCGGTGCGCGGGACGCGTCCGGTCGCGACGAGCACCTCGTCGGCGGTGACGGTCGTGCCGTCGGAGAGCTCGAGCACGACGCGACCGTCGTCGTCGCGACGCGCGGAGGTGGCATCCGCCCCCGTCTTCACGGTCGCCCCGCGGTCGCGGAGGGAGGAGGCGACCAGCTCGCCGGCGAACGGCTCGTTCCCGCCCAGCAGACCGGAGCGCGCGATGATCGTGACCTGTGCGCCGAGGCTCTGGAACGCCGTGGCCATCTCGGCGCCGACGACCCCGCCGCCGATGATGGCCAGCGAGCCGGGGATCTGCTCCACGGCGGTGGCCTCGCGGCTCGTCCAGGGCGAGACGCCGGCGAGGCCGGGGATGTCGGGGAGGAGCGCCGCCGAGCCCGTGCACACCGCGACCGCGTGGCGCGCGACGAGATCGGTCGTCGAGCCGTCGGCGGCGGTGACGCTCACGGTCTTCTCGCCGGTGAGGCGCCCGTGTCCGCGGACGAGGTCGATGCCGGCCCCCTGCAGCCACTGCACCTGGCCCGAGTCATCCCAGTTGCTCGTCATCGTGTCGCGGCGCCGCAGAACCGCGGCCACGTCGAGATCGCCCGTGACCGCCTGCTTCGCACCGTCGACGTCGCGCGCCGCACGCAGGGCCGCGCCACTGCGCAGCAGCGCCTTCGACGGCATGCACGCCCAGTAGGAGCACTCGCCGCCGACGAGCTCGGACTCCACGATGGCGGCGGTGAGGCCGGCCTGCACGGCGCGGTCGGCGACGTTCTCGCCCACGGGGCCCGCACCGATGACGATCAGGTCGTATTCGCGTTCGCTCATGCCCTCACGCTAGCGACGCCCACCGACATCGGGGAGGGGTTGCGGTGGGCGGTGCGGGATCGGTCGGTTCGGTGCGCGCTCGGTGGCTCCGGGGCCCTGTACCGGGGTCGGATTCGTTCTGCACCCCGCACTCTTCTCTCGTGCGCGATCGCTCCGGAGTCTTGACGCCGTGACCTGAACCGGTTTAGAGTTTCGTTACTAAACCGGTTCAGGAACAGCCCACACGACGGAGTGACGGATGACGAACGACACGCGACCCACCATCGCCGATGTCGCGCGCCGCGCCGGCGTGAGCAAGGGCCTCGTCTCGTTCGCCTTGAACGGTCGGCCGGGCGTCTCCGCGGACACCCGTGAGCGCATCCTCACCGTCGCCGCCGACATGGGCTGGAGCCCCAGCCTGCGTGCCCGTTCGTTGAGCGTCGGTCGCGCCTTCGCGTGCGGTCTCGTCATCGGTCGCAGTCCCGACGTCATCGCCGCGGACCCCTTCTTCCCGTCGTTCATCGCGGGCGTCGAGGATGAATTCTCCGTCTCGGGCCAGGTGCTCGTGCTCGCGGCCGCCACCCCCGGCCGCCACGAGGAGGAGACCTACCGCGGACTCGCGGCCGACCGCCGCGTGGACGGCGTGATCCTGTCCGACCTCCGCGCCGACGATCCGCGCATCGAGCTCGTCTCGGGCCTCGGCATCGCCGCGGTGACCCTCGGCGTCCCCGATATCGACAGCCCCTTCACCTCGGTCTCGGTCGATGACGGAGCCGGCATCCGGCTCGCGGTCGATCACGTCGCCGACCTCGGGCACACCGACATCGCGCACGTCGCGGGCCCGTTCGCGATGCTGCACGGACGCCACCGCGCGGCCGCGTTCGAAGACGCGGCGCGAGCGCGTGGCATCCGTGCCCGTACCGTCGAGACCGACTTCAGCGCGGCCGACGGGGCGCGGGCCACCACGGCCCTGCTCGACGCCGAGGTCCCGCCCACGGCGATCGTGTACTCGAACGACAACATGGCTGTCGCGGGGCTCGGCACGGCGCAGCGCCGCGGCCTGTCGGTGCCTCGCGACCTCTCGATCACCGGGTTCGACGACACCGAACTCGGCCGGCACCTGTTCCCCGCCCTCACGAGCGTCTCCACCGACGCGCGGGGCTGGGGAGCGGCCGCGGCCCGCGCTCTGCTGCAGGCCATCGCCGGGGCCGTGCCCGAGGCGCTCGCCCTCGCCGACCCGGAACTGTGCGTGCGCGACTCCACCGCGCCCCCGACCCGAAGCTGACACCCGCGGGCCCCCGCCCGCCCCACAAGGAGGAAGACATGCGACGACGCATTCTCGCCACAGCAGTAGCCGCCACCGGCATCCTCGCCCTCTCCGCGTGCAGCGGGGGCGGTGGCGCAGCATCCGGAATGGATGCCAAGGGCCCCATCACCATCTGGTACTCCAACAATGAGGCGGAGATCTCGTGGGGTCAGCAGATGGTCGAGGCGTGGAACGCCGACCACCCCGACGAGCAGATCACGGCTCAGGAGATCCCGGCCGGATCGTCGAGCGAAGAAGTCATCGGTGCCGCGATCACCGCCGGCAACGCCCCGTGCCTGGTGTTCAACACCTCGCCCGCGGCGGTCCCGGGATTCCAGCGTCAGGGCGGCCTGGTGAACCTGTCGGACTTCCCCGACGGCGAGCAGTACATCACCGAGCGCAGCGGCGACCTCGCCGACCAGTACCGCTCCGACGACGGCGGCTTCTACCAGCTGCCGTGGAAGAGCAACCCGGTGATGATCTTCTACAACAAGGACCTCTTCGCCCAGGCCGGTCTCGACGCCGAGAACCCGCAGCTGTCGACGTACGACGAGTTCCTCGCCACCTCGCAGAAGCTGAAGGCGGCGGGCGTCTCGGACTACGCCATCAACCCGGCGCCCACGAGCGAGTTCTTCCAGTCGTGGTTCGACTTCTACCCCCTGTACGCCGCGCAGACCGGCGGGAAGCAGCTCGTCGAGGACGGCAAGGCCACCTTCAACGACGCCGACGGTCAGGCCGTCGCCGACTTCTGGCGCACGATCTACACCGACGGGCTCGCCGGCAACGAGCAGTACCAGGGCGACGCATTCGCCGACGGCAAGGCCGCGATGGCCATCGTCGGGCCGTGGGCCGTGTCGGTCTACAAGGACAAGGTCAATTGGGGCTCGGTCCCCGTGCCGACCGAGAAGGGCACCTCGGCCGACCAGACGTGGACCTTCAGCGACGCGAAGAACGTCGGCCTGTTCACCGCGTGCCAGAACAAGGGCACCGCGTGGGAGGTGCTGAAGTTCGCCACCAGCCAGGAGCAGGACGGCACCTGGCTCGAGGAGACGGGCCAGATGCCGTTGCGCACCGACCTGACCACCACCTACTCCGACTACTTCAGCGCCAACCCGGCCTACCAGCAGTTCGGCGACCAGGCCGCCCGCACCGTCGAGGTGCCCAACGTCGTCAGCTCGGTCGAGATCTGGCAGGCGTTCCGCGACGAGTACTCCAAAGCGGTCATCTTCGGCGAAGAGGACGTGGACACCTTCCTCTCCAACGCCCAGCAGCAGATCGACCAGCTCGCGGCGGGGAAGTGAGATGACCGCCGATCTCACCCGCACGCCCGGTCGGACCGGGGGCGACCCCGGCCGGTCCGGTCGTGCGGGGGGAGCGGGGGATGCCGGTAAGGCGCGGCGCCGCCTCCTCGGGGCGCAGCCGCTCGGCATCCTGTTCTCCGCGCCGTACCTGATCTTCATCGCGGTCGTCTTCGCGTACCCGATCGTGTTCGCGGTGTGGATGTCGTTCCACGACTACTTCTTCACCGCACCGGGCGCACAGGTCGAGCGGCCGTTCGTCGGCCTCGACAACTACGTCACCGCCCTCAGCGACCCGGCCGTCTGGCGGTCGTTCGGCAACGTCGGGATCTTCCTGCTCATCAACGTCCCGCTGACGGTCGTGCTCTCGATCGTGCTGGCCACGGCCTTGGACCGGGTGGTACGGGCTCGCGCGTTCTTCCGCGTGGCGTTCTACGTGCCCTACGTCACGGCGTCCGTCGCGGTGGTCGCGGTGTGGTTGTTCCTGTTCTCGAACGACGGGCTGATCAACAACACCCTCGGTCCGCTCGCGCCGACACCGTCGTGGTTGGTCAACTCGGCGCTCGCGATGCCCACGATCGCGCTGTTCGTGACGTGGAAGGGTCTGGGGTTCTACATCCTGCTGTACCTCGCCGCCCTCCAGAACGTCCCGCGAGAGCTGTACGAGTCCGTCGCGGTCGACGGCGGCGGGCGCCTGCGCCAGTTCTTCTCGGTGACCGTCCCGGGCGTGCGCCCCGCGACGTTCCTCGTGGTGCTGCTCGCGACGATCACCGGCGCCAACCTCTTCACCGAGCCCTACCTGCTCACCAACGGCGGCGGCCCCAACGGGGCATCGACCTCGCCCGTGCTGCTGATCTACCAGAAGGGCATCGAGCAGCAGAACCCCGACGTGGCCGCGGCCATCGGCGTGGTGCTGATCGTATTCGTGCTGATCATCGCGGCGCTCCAGCGCCGGTTCGTGGGGAGGGAGGAATCATGAGGACCAAGGTCGTCACGTACGGCGTGCTGACGCTCGGCGCCCTGGCGTTCCTGTTCCCGTTCTACTACATGGTCGTCGGCTCGCTGCAGACGAGCCCCGACACCTCGATCGCGGGCGCGTTCCCGCACCCGTCGAACCTGACGGTCGAGAATTACACGGCGATCGACGGACGGATCAACCTGCTGAAGGGCCTCGTCAACTCGGGGATCTTCACCGGGGGAGTGATCCTCGGCACCATCGTGTTCGGGGTGCTCGCCGGGTACGCGCTGGCGGTGCTGAAATGGCGAGGCCGCTCGGCGACGTTCGCCCTCGTGCTGCTGGTTCAGGTGATCCCGTTCCAGCTGCTGATGATCCCGCTGTACGTCATGATCGCGCGAGACTACGGCCTCAGCGACAGCTACCTCGGCATGATCCTGCCGTTCTTCATCAACTCCACCGCGGTCGTGATCTTCCGGCAGTACTTCCTGCAGCTGCCGAAGGAGTTGTTCGATGCCGCGCGGATCGACGGCGCGAACGAGTTCCGGCTGCTGTGGAGCGTCGCCCTGCCGCTCGTGCGTCCTGCGCTGCTCACGGCGGTTCTGCTGACCTTCATCGGTCCGTGGAACGAGTTCCTGTGGCCCTTCCTCATCACGAAGGACGCCACCATGCAGCCGCTCGCGGTGTCGCTGGCGAACTTCATCTCGACCATCGCAGCCTCCACGACCAATCCCTTCGGCGCGATGATGGCGGGCGCCGTCGTGCTCGCCGCCCCCGCGGTGGCGCTGTTCCTGATCTTCCAGCGCTACTTCACCTCCAATGACCTCGGATCCGGAGTGAAAGGATGACAATGACCCCCGAATCCCCCGTCCCTTACCGCCTCACACGTGTGGGTGTGGTGATGACCCCCGAGCCAGGCAACGCCGACGAAGCCGAGGGCGTGCTCAACCCGGCCTCGGGCCGCGGCCCGGACGGCGAGCTCTACCTGCTGCCGCGTCTGGTCGCCGAGGGCAATGTCTCGCGCGTGGGCCTGGCCCGCGTCGTCGTCGAGGACGGCATCCCCGTCTCCGTCGAGCGCGAGGGCGTCGTGCTCGAGCCCGACCGCGGGTGGGAGCGCGGCGCCGACAACGCCGGCACCGAAGACCCGCGCACGACGTGGATCGAGGCCCTCGGCCTGCACGTCATGACATACGTCGCCTACGGCCCGCTCGGTCCGCGTACGGCCGTGGCCGTGTCGGACGACCTCCGCGAGTGGCGGCGTCTGGGCCCGGCTCTGTTCCGCTACCAGGACGACCTCGACATGGACCTGAACCTGTTCCACAACAAGGACACGGTCTTCTTCCCCGAGACGGTCACGGCCCCCGACGGCAGCGAGGCGTTCGCGGTACTGCACCGACCCATGTGGGACCTCGGCGAGACCAAGGCCGGACAGGGCGTGCGGGTGCCGGCCGGCATCGAGGACGAGCGGCAGTCCATCTGGATCAGCTACGTGCCCGTGGCATCCGTCCGCGAAGACCTCGCGAACCTCGCGCTGTGGGGGCAGCACCGGTTCGTCGCGGGACCTGCGTTCCCGTTCGAGGCGGTGAAGATCGGCGGGGGACCGCCGCCGTTGCGCATCCCCGAGGGCTGGCTCGTGCTGCACCACGGTGTGACCGGCGTGATCGACAGCGCGTTCTCGCAGCAGCAGAAGGTGAACTACGCCGCGGGAGCCCTGATCCTGGATGCCGACGACCCCAGCCGCGTGATCGCCCGGACGCCCGAGCCGCTGCTGGCGCCCGAGACCGACGACGAGCGAAGCGGCATCGTGCCCAACGTCGTCTTCCCGACCGCGATCGAGGAGATCGACGGCCGCCACTTCGTGTTCTACGGCATGGCCGACTCGAAGATCGGCGTCGCCCTGCTCGAGCGCACCGACTGAGCCCCCCGTCGCGACCCCCGCGGGATGGTCGCCTCCACCGCCAGGCGGAGGGGCTGCCCGCGGGGGTCGCGCTCACCCCCATCGAAAGGATCCCCCCATGAACGCACGATGGAGTGCGCGCGTCACGGCCGTCGTCGGTGCCACCGCCCTCGCCGTCCCACTCACGGCGGCGCCCGCCACCGCGGGCCCCCTGACCGCGGGACCACGCGCTGTGGCATCGGCGGACGCCGCTGCAGCGCCGGTGACGAACCTCGACCACCTCGACTTCCTCCTCGACGAGGTCACCCCTCCTGCGAACGTCGCCGGCCATTCGACCTACCGGATGGAGGAGGAGCCCACCCTGCTCGCCCCGTGGACCTACGCTGACGCACGCGATGGGGGGACGTTCCAGCGGGTGGGCGGTGGGCCGCTCGACCCGACGACCGGCGACTGGGGTCAGGGCGCGTTCAATGCCGACGACACCACCCGCGCCGCGGTCGTCTACACGCGCCACTGGGAGCTGACCGGAGACGCCGACAGCCGTGAGAAGGCGTACGAACTCCTGCGCACGGTCGCCTATCACCAGAGCACCGTAGGCCCCTCCGCCGGAAACGTCGTGCTCTGGATGCAACCGGACGGCGAATTGAACCCCTCGGCCGAACCCGTCGAACTGCCCGACCCCTCCGATTCCGGGCCCAGCTACTGGACCGCCCGCACCATCTGGGCCCTGGGGGAGGGCTACGCCGCCTTCGTCGACGACGACCCCGAGTTCGCGGCGTTCCTCGAAGACCGACTTGCGCTCTCGCGCGGCGCGATCGAGCGCGACGTGTTGTCGAACTACGGGCGATACGTTTCCGCGGACGGCGTGCGCGTGCCCGCGTGGTTGATCGTCGACGGAGCCGACGCCTCCGCCGAAGCGGTGCTGGGGCTCGCCGCGGCCGTGAGAGCGGGCGACGAGAGCTCGGCCACTGCGGCGCGTCAGCTCGCAGAGGGCGTGGCGGCCATGGCATCCGGGAGCGCCCGCCAGTGGCCCTACGGGGCCGTGCTGCCCTGGGCGCAGTCGCCCGCGATGTGGCACGCGTGGGGTGCGCAGATGCCCGCGGCGCTGGCCGTGGCCGGCGACCTGTTCGACGACGACGCCCTCTTGAGGCCGGCGATCGCGGATGCCACGGGATTCACCACCACGCTGCTCACGGCCGGCGGGCCCGACAACGGCTGGTACCCGAGTCCCACCGACCGGGTTCAGATCGCCTACGGGGCGGACTCGCGCGTGCAATCGCTGCTCGCCCTCGCCGACGCGACGGGCTCGTCCGCGTTCACAGAACTCGCGGGCCTGCAGGCGGCGTGGTTCTTCGGCGCCAATCACGCCGGAGCGCAGATGTACGACCCCGCCACCGGGGTGACCTTCGACGGGCTGCAGCCCGACGGCGCGATCAACCGCAACAGCGGGGCGGAGTCGACCATCCACGGCCTCCTGACGGCGTTGGCCCTGGACGCCCATCCCGCGGTGGCGCTGCGCGCCACCGCGCTGACCACGGTGGAGTCGCGCGTCGGCCTCGAGTACGTCGAGGCGGAGGACGCCGCCCGCACCGACGGCACGGTCTTCACCCCGACGTCGTCGTGGACCGGGGAGTCGAGCTGGTCGGGCGACGGTCTCACCCTCGCGCCGAAGCAGAGCGCGACCTGGGACATCGGGAGCTCTGACACGCGCCGCTGGGTGGAACCGGTGGTGTGGAGCACCCCGGGGGCGCAGACGCACTCGAGCTGGCGCGGAGGGGGATCCCTTCGACTCACGGGCCCCGAGCAGGGGATCTCACCCGCTCCGGGGGCGCTCCTCCCCGCCGCCCTGACCGCTCCCGTGAACGGCTCGGAGGTGAGCGTGCGCGTGCAACGCGGCACGCTGACGCTGGACGGTCTGATCGTGCGTCCCTGGATCTCGCGAACCGTCCTCGGCGGCGACGCGCGGGGCGAGTTGGTGCTCTCCAGTGCGCCCGGGGCGCAGCCCACGACGATCGGCGCCGACGGCGTCGTCTCGACCGTCGACGTCTACGACGCCTCGGGTTCGCTCGTGCGCACGACGTCGGCGAAGGGTGCGGTCACGGTCGTGGTGCCGGCGGGCGGGTTCGCCGTCGCGACGGGCTGAAGAAGGGGCGTCGGACGCACGCGGCCCCGGCCGGGTCATGCGGGTTCCCGCCGGGGACGTGCGGGTGCCCGGTCGGGGCTGCGGGTTCAACCGGGTCGCCGCTCGACCGTGGTCGTGGCCGCGACCCGGTGGCGGCCGCGCGGAGTCGGTGACCGCGACGGTCGTGCCCCGCGATCGCCGGGACACCGCGTGCGTTCGGGATCCGCGTGAGCAGACGTTCGGCCCGCCGCCACGGCCGTGTCCGATTTCCGCCAGCCGATGTCGGAGGTCGGTGGCAGGGTGGATGCCATGACCCCCACCACCGCCGACGCACCGGGCTTCACCGAGCGCTACCGCGTGATCCAGTCGCGCGACCGCCGCTTCGACGGGCAGTTCGTCACGGCCGTGCGGTCGACGGGCATCTACTGCCGTCCGAGCTGTCCCGCGCGCACCCCGAAGGAAGAGAACGTCACCTTCTACGCCACCTCCGCCGCCGCGCACGAGGCGGGCTACCGCGCGTGCAAGCGGTGTCTGCCCGAGGCCGCTCCGGGTTCGCCCCTGTGGGACGTCCGGGGCGACGTCGTGGCGCGCGCCATGCGCCTCATCGCCGACGGCGTGGTCGACCGCGAGGGCGTTCCGGGCTTGGCGCGCCGTCTCGGTTACTCTTCGCGCCACCTCACGCGACTGCTCTCCGCCGAGCTCGGCGCGGGTCCCCTCGCGCTCGCGCGGGCCCATCGCGCCCACACCGCGCGGGCCCTGCTGGTGGGCACCGACCTGTCGTCGGCCGACGTGGCCTTCTCCGCCGGGTTCTCCAGCATCCGTCAGTTCAGCGAGACCATCGGCGAGGTCTTCGGTATGACGCCCAGCGCGTTGCGATCCCGCCGTTCCGCCGCCACGCGCACCGAGGTGGCGGCGGGCGAGATCGACCTGGCGCTGCCGGTGCGGGGGCCCATCGACACGGTCGGGCTCTTCGGGTGGATGCGCGCCCACGCGATCCCCGGCGTCGAGGAGGGCGGCGATCGGTCGTTCGCACGCGTGGTGCGCCTGCCCGGCGGGCCCGCATGGTTCGAGGTGCGCCGCGCCGACGACGACAAGCTGCGCCTGCGCGCGCGACTGACCGCGCTCGCCGACCTCGGCACGCTCATCGCGCGGGTCAGGCGCTTGTTCGACCTCGACGCCGATCCGCTCGCGATCGACGACGCCCTGGCTCGGCATCCCGAGCTCGCTCCCGCGGTCGCGGCGATCCCCGGCGTCCGCGTGCCGGGGGCGATGGATGCCGACGAGATGCTGCTGCGTGCCATGATCGGCCAGCAGATCAGCGTCGCCTCGGCCCGCACCATGCAGGGGCGGCTCGCCGCGGAGCTCGGCGAGCCCGCGAGCGTGGCTCCCGAGCCGATGACGCTTTTCCCTCCGCCGGCGGTGATCGCCGAGCGCGGACTCGAGGTGCTGCGCGGACCGGCGGCGCGCATGCGCGCCATCGTCGAGGCAGCCGGGGCCCTGGCCGACGGATCGCTCGAGATCGGGCCCGGCGACGACGGCGCCGAGCAGAGGGAGCGGCTGCTCGCGATGCGGGGGATCGGTCCGTGGACGGCTGACTACGTGCGCATGCGCGTCCTCGGCGACCCCGACGTGCTCCTCCCCGGCGACGTCGCGGCGCGCGCCGGCGCGGCGCAGCTCGGCCTGCCCTCCGACCCCGCCGGGTTCACCGCGTGGTCGCAGCGCCTGGCTCCGTGGCGCAGCTACGCGATGGCGCACTACTGGTACGCCGCGCCGGTGACCCAGGCGTGGCGCTCTCCCGCCGAGACGGCGGCCGCGGCGGCGGTCGCCCGGCCGAGCCGCCGCGCGGCGGTGGTCGACGTCGTCGCGAACGACGTCGTCGCCGCGGTCGACGACCACGCCCCCGACCCGGATGCCGCGGCGCCCGCGCGCGGCGCGTCCGGAGCGCCGACGCCGCGCGGCTCCCACGCCGCCGCAGCCCGCCACCAGGCAGCCGCCCCCGCATCACCGGTCGCTGCGGCATCGGTCTCTGCGGGCGCCGTGCCCGCGGCGGCCGCCCCCGCGACGCTCCGGCCCGCACCGACCACGCTCCCCGACGCAGAAAGCGAGACCCCCGCATGACCACGGCCACCCTGCAATTCGTCGACACCCCCGACGGCGCCTTCGCGATCCTCGCCGACGCCGACGATCGCGTGATCGTCTCGGGGTGGACCGACGACCGCGACGCCGTCCTCGCGCGCCTGCGGCCCGACCGTCGGCCCGACCGGGTGATCCACGGCGACACCGCCGCCGCCGAGGCCGTCCGGGCGTACTATGGCGGCGACCTCGCGGCGATCGACGACGTCGAGGTCGCCCAGAACGGTACGACCCTGCAGCTCGCCGGGTGGCGGGGCCTGCGCCGTATCGAGCCCGGCGCCCCGTTGACCTACACCGGCTTCGCTGCGGCACTGGGCTCTCCCACCGCGGTGCGGGCGGCGGCATCCATCTGCGCCCGCAATGCTGTCGCTCTGTTCGTCCCCTGCCATCGCGTGCTGCGCGGAGACGGCACGATGGGCGGGTTCGCCTGGGGCACCGAGGTCAAGCGGAGCCTGCTCGCGCGCGAAGCAGCGGCCTGAGCGGCGAAGACACTCTTGCCTTCAGGGTTCTCACAGGGATAGTCTGGAGGGCTGTCGTTCCCCCGGCGATGGCTTCACCAGATCAAGGAGGATGCCATGGACCAGATCGACGCCCCCGTCGCCCCGGCCGCCGCGTTCTCCGTCGCTGCGCGTCCCGGCCGACGCTCCTAGGGCCCGCGTCCGCGCTCCGGCGCTCCCGCTCCGCCCGGAACGACGACCCTCGTCGCGCCCTCGGCCTCCCTGTCCGCGCCCGATCCCGGCGCCCGCTTCGAACCCATGAGGATCATGACCACCTCGACGACCCCGAAACGCCTCTCCACGCCGCGCGCGCTCGCGCGGTTGCTTCCCATCGCGAGGCCGGTGCTGCCCCGCCTCCTCGCGGGCGCCGTCACGGCGCTCATCGCGAGCTTGCTCGCGCTCGCCATCCCGCTCGTCCTCGAGCAGATCGTGGCCGGTCCCATCGCCTCGCTCGACCCGGCCGCTCTCGTGTGGGGCTCGCTCGCCGTGCTCGCACTGGGTCTCGCCGAGGCGGCGATGGTCTGGCTGCGCCGCTGGTTCGTGCTCGCACCGGCGACCAAGGTCGAGTACGACCTGCGCCAGTCGTTCTACTCGCGCCTGCAGCGCCTTCCCGTCGCCTTCCACGACCGCTGGCAGTCGGGGCAGCTCCTGTCGCGCATGATGCAGGACATCAGCATGCTGCGTCGGTGGCTCGCTTTCGGTGTCATCCTCCTCGTCGTCAACATGCTGACGATCGCGATCGGCGCGGTCCTGCTCTTCCGGTGGCACTGGCTGCTGGGTGCGCTGTTCCTCGTCACTTCCGCCCCCGTCATCTACGTCGGCTTCCGCTTCGAGAAGCGTTATGGCGCCCTGACCCGCCAGAGCCAGGACCAGGCCGGCGACCTCGCGACGTCGGTCGAAGAGAGCGTCCACGGCATCCGCGTGCTCAAGGCCTTCGGCCGCGGCAAGCACGCGCTGCAGAAGTTCACCCGTCAGGCCGAGTCGCTGCGCGAGACCGAGATCGACAAGGCCCGCGCGGTCGGCTGGATCTGGTTCTGGCTCGTCCTGCTGCCCGACATCGCCTTCGCCGTGTGCCTCGGAGCGGGAATCGTGCTCGCACAGCTCGGCCAGCTGCAGGTCGCCGAGCTGGTCGCCTTCTTCGCCATGGCGACGGTGCTGCGTTGGCCGATGGAATCGATCGGCTTCCTCTTCTCGTTCCTGCTCGACGCGCGCACCGCGACCGACCGCATCTTCGAGGTGTTCGACGAGCAGAACACGATCGTCGACCCGGAGAACCCGCGGTCGATCGCGGTCCCGCGCGGCGAGCTCACGTTCGAGAACGCCCACTTCCGGTATCAGGATGCCGCCGCGACCGAGCCCGACCTGCTCGACGGCATCGACCTGACGCTGCGACCGGGCGAGACGATGGCGCTGGTCGGACTGACCGGGTCCGGCAAGACGACGCTCACCACCCTGCCGGGTCGGCTGTACGACGTCACGGGCGGGCGCGTGCTGCTCGACGGCGTCGACGTGCGCGATCTGTCGCTCGCCGAGCTGCGGCGTCACGTCGGCATGGCCTTCGAGGACGCGACCCTGTTCTCGCAGACGGTGCGCGACAACGTGCTCCTCGGGCGCGAAGACCTCGCCCCCGGCTCGCCCGAGGCGGAGGAGATCCTGCGCGAAGCCCTCCAGGTCGCGCAGGCCCAGTTCGTGCACGACCTGCCCGACGGCGTCGACACCGTCATCGGCGAAGAGGGCCTGAGCCTCTCGGGCGGTCAGCGTCAGCGTCTCGCGCTCGCCCGAGCGGTCGCCGCCCGCCCCGCCGTGCTCGTGCTCGACGACCCCCTGTCGGCGCTCGACGTCGACACCGAGGCCCTCGTCGAAGACGCCCTGCGCGAGGTCCTCAGCGAGACGACGGCCCTGGTCGTCGCCCACCGGCCCTCGACGGTGACCCTGGCCGACCGCGTCGCTCTGCTCGAGGACGGGCGCATCACCGCCGTCGGCACCCACTCCGACCTGCTGCGCGAGAGCGACCACTACCGCTACGTCATCTCGAGCCTCGAAGAGGCCGAGCGCGAGGCGCGGACGGGAGCCATCTCGATCATCGCGCCCGACGAGGAGTTCACGGATGCCGACCGGCGCCGGGCCGCGGCATCCGGGGACACCCCCACCGAAGACGCCCTCACCGAGAAGGAGGCGACCCGATGAGCACCGCGACCGTGTCCGGAACCAGCGGCGAGGACCGCTCCGACTACACGCGCGCCGAGAGCAAGGCCATCCGCCAGCGCTCCCTCCGCCTGCTGGGCTCGCTCGTCTCGCCGCTGCGGTGGCAGCTCGTGCTCGCCGCGGCCGTGCTCGTCGTCTCGACGGCGCTGCGCGTGGCCGGCCCGGCCCTGATCGCCTACGGCATCGACAACGCGCTGCCGGCCGTCATCGAGCGCAGCGATTGGATGCCGACCTACGGCGTCGTCGGGGTGTACCTGCTCGCCGGCATCGGCGGTGCCGTGCTGATCGGCTGGTACGTGGTCGTCGCCGCGCGGCTGACGCAGGCGATCATGCTCGACCTGCGCAAGCGCATCTTCCTGCACACGCAGAAGCTGAGCCTGGAGTTCCACGAGTCCTACACCTCGGGGCGCATCATCTCGCGCCAGACGAGCGACCTCGACACCATCCGCGAACTGCTCGACGGTGGGCTCAACGAACTGGTGTCGGGCGTGCTCTACGGCCTGTTCACGCTCGGTGCGCTCTTCCTCATCGACTGGCAGTCGGGCCTGATCCTCACGCTCATGGGCATCCCGATGTACCTGCTCATGCGGTGGTTCTACACGCGCTCGCAGGTGATCTACCGCGAGTCGCGGGTCATCAGCGCCCAGGTCATCGTCAAGTTCGTCGAGACGATGACGGGCATCCGCGCGGTCAAGGCGTTCCGCAAAGAGCCCCGCAACGACGCCGAGTTCGGCAAGCTCGCCGCCGACTACCGCGACGTCAACATGCGCTCCATCCGCCTCTTCGGAACGTTCGAGCCGGGCATCATGGCGGTCGCCGCCGTCTCCGTCGCGGTCGTGCTGCTGTGGGGTGGCGGTCGCGTCATCGCCGGACCGCTCGAGATCGGTGTGCTCACCGCCGCGGTGCTGTACGTGCGCAACTTCTTCTCGCCGCTGCAGGAGGTCGCGTTCTTCTTGAACTCGTACCAGTCGGCGACGGCGGCGCTCGAGAAGGTGTCGGGCGTGCTGGAGGAGGAGCCGACGGTTCCCGATCCGACCGATCCGATCGACCTGTGGAGCGCCCGCGGTCACGTCCGGTTCGACGAGGTCACCTTCGGCTACACCGAGGGTCGCGTCATCCTGCCGAACTTCACGCTCGACATCCCCGCGGGGCAGACGATCGCCCTCGTCGGTACGACCGGTGCCGGCAAGACGACGCTCGCGAAGCTCATCTCGCGCTTCTACGACCCCACGCGGGGCGCCGTCACGCTCGACGACGTCGACCTCCGCCGCCTTCACCCGAAGGATCTTCGGCGTGCCATCGTCATGGTCACGCAGGAGGCGTACCTGTTCAGCGGGACCGTCGCCGACAACATCGCGCTCGGCAAGCCCGACGCCACGATGGACGAGATCCGCGCGGCCGCCCGCGCGGTGGGGGCCGACGGCTTCATCTCGAAGCTGCCCGACGGCTACGACACCGACGTGAACAAGCGCGGTGGCCGGGTCTCCGCGGGGCAGCGTCAGCTGATCTCGTTCGCCCGGGCGTTCCTCGCCGACCCCGCAGTGCTGATCCTCGACGAGGCGACGGCGTCGCTCGACATCCCGAGCGAGCGTCTCATCCAGGACGCGCTGCAGACGCTTCTGGCCGACCGCACGGCGATCATCATCGCGCACCGCCTGTCGACGGTGGCGATCGCCGACCGCGTGCTGGTGATGGAGCACGGCCGCATCATCGAGGACGACACCCCCGCCGCGCTCATCGCCGGCACCGGCAAGTTCGCGCAGCTGCACGCCGCCTGGCGCGAGTCGCTGGTCTGACCCGCGCAGGCACAGGATGCCACGTCCCCGCCGGGGCGTGGCATCCGTCGTCAGTCACGCGATGTGCGGCGGCGAGCTCGCAGGTCCAGGACGCCGCGCAGAATGGATGCCGCGGCCGCGAAAAGCAGGATGGTCGTGGTGGCGATGTTCCACCACTGCGGGTCTGAGCCCAGCTGAACGAGGCTCTAGGCCGCGAGTGCGACTCCGAAGGGGATGGAGAACCACGGTCCGGTCATGGAGACACGGGAGGAAACAGCGCGCGCCAGGAGCGCTCGAGAGCTCGAAGCTCACCCGAGAAGCAGCGTTCTTTACCCTCACACGCGAACGCGCGCGATGACCTCGCCGTACTCCGTCTCGTCGACCGGCTCGAAGCCCACCCGCTGGAAGAAGGCCTCGGGGCCGCCGACGCCGGGTTCGTAGATGACGTCGACGTGGTCCATGCCGCGACGGCGCGCCTCGTCGATGAGCTGGCTGAGCGCGAAGCTGCCCACGCCGCGGCCCTGGTCGTCGGCGTCGACGTTGATGCGCCACAGCACGGAGCGGAAGTGCTCTTCGGGCGCCTCGCTGTCGAAGTTGGCGCTGACGAAACCGACGACCTCGTCGCCGTCGAGCACCACACGCTGCCACGACGTCGACGGGTTCATCACGGTCGCGGCGATGCCGTAGCTGACCGGTGCCAGGAATTGCTCCTGGCCGGGCTTGAGCGAGAGGTTGTTCACGGCCACGATCGTGGCGGCGGACAGTTCGACGAGACGCAGGTCAGCCATGGGCCCAGGCTAGCGGCACCGTCGTCCCGGCCCAAAGGGCCCATGCCCGCGCATGCGTCCCCGGGCGGGTCCGCGGTGGTCCCCGCTGGAGGGCCCATGCCCGCGCAGCGAACCCCGGGCGCGTCCACACCGGGGGCGCCGATTCGGCGCTCCAGCTCGCCCGCGGCGTATGCCCCTGCTTAGGCTGGTGGAATGCGCGCGGACTGGTCGGGCGACGCTCGGTCCGCCTGTGCGTCCGCGCACGCGGATCGGTCGACGAGGATGACGCGGATGAACACGATCCAGGATGCCGTGTGGCAGGCGTTGGACGAATGGGTGAGCGACGTGGAGCGCCTCGAAGCAGACCTGGCGGCGGGGTGGCCCGCATGACCGCCGCTCCACGGAACCCGCCCCGGTGGCGGGACTCCCTCTTCGGTGCGCACAAGATCCGTGCGGCGTGCCGCTTCGTGGTCGCGCCCGACATCGCGCCTCAGGCGATCGAGGACGTGGCCGACGCCCTCCGCGCCGAGGGTTTCACCCTCGCGGAGGCTCCAGACGGTGTCGTTGTACTGCGCCGCGGCAGTGTGATCGGCGACACCATCCTGAACGGCACCGGCCTCACGCTGATCACCAAGCGCATCGGCCCGCTGTCCGTGAAGGCCATCGTCGTGGTCCACGCCGCGCCGTCGGGGGAGGATGCCGAGGTGACGGCATCCATGCTCGCCGGCGACGAGCTCGCACCGGTGATCACCGGCGCGGTCGACGCGGTCATCGACCGCCTGATCGCGCGCGGCATCCCCGTCGACGGGCCGGGCTGGACCCGCTCGGTGGACCTCCCGCGCGAGAACATCGGTCATCCCAAGACGGCACGCGAGCACGGTCTGCTCCGCTGACGGCACGCGCGTCGGCCTCCGGACGGGGACGGCGGATGCCGCGAACTATCTCGACATCAAGAGACTTTGCCCACGTGCGATAGGCTGAAACGCAACCCTGGCCGCCTCTACGGAGAGATCTGACGTGCCCGATTCCACCATCATCTACACGTACACCGACGAGGCGCCGGCTCTCGCCACCGCGTCGTTCCTGCCCATCGTGCAGGCCGTCACGAAGCAGGCGGGTGTCGACGTCGAAACCCGCGACATCTCGCTCGCCGGCCGCATCCTCGCGGCCTTCCCGCAGCGTCTGACCCCGGAGCAGCAGGTGGGCGACGCCCTCGCCGAGCTCGGCGGTCTCGCGACGCTGCCCGAGGCGAACATCATCAAGCTGCCGAACATCTCGGCATCCATCCCCCAGCTCAAGGCCGCGATCGCCGAGCTGCAGTCGCAGGGCTACGACATCCCCGACTACCCCGACGAGGCGTCGAGCGTCGAAGAGAAAGACATCCGCGCGCGGTACGACCGCATCAAGGGCTCGGCCGTCAACCCGGTGCTGCGCGAGGGCAACAGCGACCGCCGCGCGCCCCTGGCCGTGAAGAACTACGCGAAGAAGCACCCGCACCGCAACAAGGCGTTCGGCGAGGGCTCGAAGACCCGCGTCGCGACCCTCGGTCACGACGACTTCCGCTCCAACGAGAAGTCGGTGGTCATCGCCGAGGACGACGTGCTCACGATCCAGCACGTGGCCGCCGACGGCGGCACGACCACGCTGAAGGAGGGCCTCAAGGTCCTGCAGGGCGAGATCGTGGATGCCACCTTCCTCTCGGCCGCGGCGCTCGACGCGTTCCTCGCCGACACGCTCGCCGAGGCCAAGGCCGACGACGTGCTGTACTCGGTGCACCTCAAGGCCACGATGATGAAGGTCAGCGACCCGATCATCTTCGGTCACGTCGTGAAGGCGTTCTTCGCCGACGTCTTCGACCGTCACGGCGATGCCCTCGCGGCCGCCGGGCTCACCCCCAACGACGGCCTCGGCTCGATCCTCGCGGGTCTGTCGAACGTCGAGGGCGGCGACGCCATCGCCGCGGAGATCCGCGAGGCTCTGGCATCCGGCCCCCGCCTGTCGTACGTGAACAGCGACAAGGGCATCACCAACCTGCACGTGCCGAGCGACGTGATCGTCGACGCGTCGATGCCCGCGTTGATCCGCAACGGCGGCAAGCTGTGGGGCGCCGACGGGGGAGAGGACGACACCCTCGCGGTCATCCCCGACTCCTCGTACGCCGGTGTGTACCAGGCCACGATCGAAGACGTGATCGCGAACGGTCCGCTCGACCCGGCCACCATCGGCTCGGTCCCCAACGTCGGTCTGATGGCGCAGGCGGCCGAGGAGTACGGCAGCCACGACAAGACCTTCGAGATCCCCGCGGCCGGCCGCGTGCAGGTCGTGGCGTCGAACGGCGACGTGCTGCTCGAGCACGAGGTCGAGGCGGGCGACATCTGGCGCGCGACGCAGACCAAGGACGTCGCGGTCCGCGACTGGGTGAAGCTCGCCGTCACGCGCGCTCGCGCCACCGGTGTTCCGGCCGTGTTCTGGCTCGACGAGAGCCGCGCCCACGACCGCAACCTCATCGCCAAGGTGCACGAGTACCTCGCCGACCACGACACCGAGGGCCTCACGATCGAGATCCTCGCGCCCGCCGATGCCACCCGCTACTCGCTCGAGCGCATCCGTCGGGGCGAAGACACCATCTCGGTCACCGGCAACGTGCTGCGCGACTACCTCACCGACCTGTTCCCGATCCTCGAGGTGGGCACGAGCGCCAAGATGCTCTCGATCGTCCCGCTGCTCGCGGGCGGCGGCCTGTTCGAGACCGGAGCCGGTGGCTCCGCCCCCAAGCACGTGCAGCAGCTCGTCGAGGAGGACTACCTCCGCTGGGACTCGCTGGGTGAGTTCTTCGCGCTCGCGGCCTCGCTCGAGCACCTCGCCGACACCACGGGCAACGACCGCGCCCGTGTGCTCGCGCAGACGCTCGACGCCGCGACCGGCACGTTCCTCGAGAACGACAAGTCGCCCGGCCGTGCGCTCGGCACGATCGACAACCGCGGCAGCCACTTCTACCTCGCCCTGTACTGGGCGCAGGAGCTGGCGCAGCAGTCGACGGATGCCGACCTCGCCGCCGTCTTCGGCCCGGTCGCCGAGAAGCTGGCTTCGGAGGAGCAGACGATCGTCGCCGAGCTCAACGCGGTCCAGGGTCACCACGCCGAGATCGGCGGCTACTACCGTCCCGACGCCGCGCTCGTCGAGAAGGTCATGCGCCCCTCCGCCACGCTGAACGCCGTGGTCGACGCCCTGCGCTGAGCCTGAGACCCAGAAGGGGCGGATGCCACACGGCATCCGCCCCTTCTGCACGTCCGGGCCGCGACTCGGCTCGTCGGCGTGGCACAACTCCTGCAATCCGCGGCTCTCGGTCGCTGCGGAGGGCCCGGTCGGGCCGTTTTGCAGGAGTTATGCGCCCGGGGCCCCGGAAGCGGGGTGTCGGGGCAGGTCGCAGGGCAGACGTCGTCGCAGTGGGGCGACGCAGGACGCGATGACGCCGGCCTGCCGTGACGAAAGACAGAGGGGCGGATGCCGAAGCATCCGCCCCTCCGTAGGGTCCGAACTCAGTAGTGGACCGACACCTCGGTGCCGCGGTAGGCCCAGTCGTACAGTTCCTTCGCCTGGGCGATGGTCATGTTGATGCAGCCGTGGCTCATGGGCGTGCCGAAGTTGTTGTGCCAGTAGGTGCCGTGGAAGCCCTCGTCGCCGTTGAAGTAGGCGACCCAGGGGACGTCCTTCGTGCAGTAGTCGTAGCCCGGGACGCAGCCCATGTCCTGCATGGCGGTCTTCCAGCCGATGCGGAACTCGCCGGTGTGGGTGGCGTGGTCGCCCGCGCCGGAGGAGATCGTGTAGGTGCGGTACACCTGCCCGTTCTGCCAGAGCGTGGTGGTCTGGGTGCTGAGGTTGACGTCGATGCGCCGCTCGGTCTTGGTCGTCTCGAACGGCGTCTCGGCCACGGTCAGGGCGTAGCGCCCGTTGCCCTCGGCGAGCTGCGTGGCGAAGGCCGCGGCGATGCCGGCGGTGTCGCCGAGCGTGCGTCCGGTCTGGCCCTCGGTGATCGTGTGGATGACCTCGCCGCCGGTGTCGACGATCACGTCGGCGTTGACGGCGCCGCGGTCGACGGCCGCGGTGAGGCCCCCGACCACGTTCTGGATGGCGGCCTCGTCGGCCGAGATCGCGAAGGCGCCCTTGCCGTCGGGCGTGACGGTGAGCCACGACGCGGCGGTGGCGCGGTCGACGGTGACGGTGCGCTCGTCGCCGATGTAGAAGCCGGCCGAATCGAGGATGCCGTTGAGCGTGCCGACCGCGGCGGCGGCCTCGTCGGTGGAGACGGGGGCGTCGACGGGCACGAGCGTGGCCTCGACCGTGGTGGAGGCGGTGCCGGCGTCGAACGCCGACTGCAGGGCCGCGGCGACGGTGGCCACGTCGATGCCCTCGCCGGCCTCGGCGGGGGTCGTGACGTACGCCTGCGATCCGGCGTCGTAGGCGACGGTCGCGTCGACGGGAGCGCGGTAGGCGCCGGGAGCCTTGTCGCGCAGCACGGCGGCGGCCTCGGCCTCGTCGATCTGCACCGTCACGCCCGTTCCCTCGGGGAACCACGACGCGGGCTTCCACATCGGGTTGTCGGCGAACGCCTTGTCGGCCAGGGCGGCCGCGTCGACGGTCGCGCCGAGGTCGGCGCCGGTGACGACGACCTCGCCCGCGGGGCTCTCGACGGTGACCGACGTCTGCGCGAGGCGCGACTCGATGGCCTGGGCTGCGGCTCCGGCCGTCAGGCCGCCGATCTGCACGCCGGCGACGGAGGCGCCGGGGGCGATCAGCACGAGCGAGGCGGCGATGAGGGCCACGGCCGTGGCGCCGGCGGGGATGCCGATCCACAGGCCGGAGCGGTTCTTGCGCGGCTTGGGCTCGGCGGGAGCCCAGGCGTACGTCGCGCCGTCGGTGCCAGGTGCGCCGTCGGTCATAGTCAAACCCCCCGGAAGTCAGTCTTCCCATGCTAAGGGCGCGCGCTGCGCGTCTGCCTTGAGCAATATCACGGTCTGATCACGCCGCCGACGTGACGCGGCCGTTCGGCCCGCGAACGACGGCTCAGGGGGCGAAGACCTTGCCCGGATTCAGGATGCCGTGCGGGTCGAAGACGCGGGCGATGTCGCGTTGCAGTGCCCACTGGTCCTCTCCGAGCTCGTCGGCGAGCCAGCGCCGCTTGAGGACGCCGATGCCGTGCTCTCCGGTGAGGGTGCCGCCGAGGGCGAGCGCCGCGCGGAACAGCTCCTCCGCCGCCTCCCACACCACCGGGGGGACCTCGGGTCCGTCGAACACGAAATTCGGATGCAGGTTGCCGTCACCCGCGTGGGCGACGGCGGGGATGACCAGACCGTACCGGCGCTCGATGCGCGCGATCTCGTCGAACATGTCGGGGAGCGCGCTGCGCGGGACCGAGACGTCTTCGATGAGCGTCGTGCCCAGCGTCTCCATCGCGGGGTGCATCGCGCGCCGCACGGCGAGCAGGTCCTCGCCCTCGGCGGCGTCGGTGGCAACCGACACGCGTCCGCCCGCGGCCTGCAGCACTGCGGCGATCTCCCGTGCCTCGTCGGTCGCGGCGGGGCCGTCGGTCTGGATCGTCACCTGCGCAGCCCCCGCGGGCGGGACGGGCAGCGCGAGCAGACGGTGCGCTGCGGCCAGGCTCGTGGCATCCATCAGCTCCATGATCGCGGGCTGGACTCCGGATGCCGTGACCGCGGAGCACGCGACGGCGGCGGCGCGCACGCCGTCGAAGAGGGCGGTGAGTGTCACGCGCTCGCCCTCGACCAGGCGGCGGAGCTTGAGGGTCGCGCCGACGACCACGCCGAGCGTGCCCTCGGACCCGATCACGAGGGAGGTGAGGTCGAGCCCGGTCACACCTTTGACGCTGCGGTGTCCGAGGTGCAGGAGGCGCCCGTCGGCGAGCACGAGATCGACGCCCAGCACCGCGTCGCGCACGACGCCGTACTTCGCGCAGAGCAGCCCGCCGGCCCCGGTGGCGATGTTGCCGCCGACCGTCGAGATGGCCCGACTCGCGGGGTCGGGTGCCCACCAGACGCCGTGGGCTTCGAGCTGGGCGTTGAGATCCGCGTTCAGGATGCCGGGTTCGACGACGGCCAGCAGATCGTCGGGGCGCACCTCGAGCACGCGGTCCATGGCCCGCACCGACAGGCTGATCTCGCCGCCGCCCGTGTTGGCTCCGCCGGCGAGCCCCGTCCCCGCTCCGCGCGGCACGACGGGGGTGCGGGTGGCGGTGGCGATGCGCATCACCGCCTGCACGTCGGCGACGGATGCCGCGTTCACGACCGCGAGCGGAAGTCCCTGGGCGGCATGGCCCGACTTGTCGGCTCGAGCCGCGTCGAGGGCCGCGGGGGAGGTGTCGACGCGCGCGCCGAGCTCGGCCCGCAGCAGCGCCAGAGCGTCCTCGCCCGCGCCCCGCGCGTGCGGGGACGGCGAGGGGCCCGCCGTCTCGGGGGTCACCCCAGGCGCCGGCGGCCGTTCAGAGCGCCGAACGTGACGGCGATGATCGCGAAGCCGAGCCCGATCCAGGCCTGTCCCATGCTCCACCAGGCGATGGTCGCGGCGGCGTAGACGAACAGCTCGACGATCGCGCGGATGAAGGGGTGCACGGCGAGAACCGCGCGGGGCGAGACGAACAGCGCCCACACGAGCACGGCCAGGGCGGGGGCGCCGATGCCGGCGACGATGTTCCACGGCAGGGGCCACGCGGTGAAGCCCCAGATCGCGAGGGTGACGAAGGCGAAGAGGCCGCAGACGACGCTGCCGATCTCGACCGCCGACGGCCGCGGGCGCATGCCGGGAGCGAGGGGCGCCTGAGCGCGGACGTGGGGGGAGTCGGTCACGCCGCCATTTTACGCGGGTGAGGGAAGTCGGCATCCGGGATGGCTCGGTGTCGAGCCGACCGCGCCGCGACCGAGGTCCCCGGGGCTGTCGAAGGTCGCTGAGCCCGTCCAGGGTCCCTGAGCCTGTCGGAGGTCCCTGAGCCCGTCGGAGGTCCCTGAGCCCGTCGGAGGTCCCTGAGCCAGTCGGAGGTCCCTGAGCCTGTCGGAGGTCCCTGAGCCTGCCGGAGGTCCCTGAGTCTGTCGAAGGTCCCTGAGCCTGTCGAAGGGACCGGACCCGCGCGGACCCCGGCGGCTCCGACGACTGCAGCCGCCTCTGCTTCGCGCGGAACCTGTGGAGGAACGGTGGATGCCGAGACACGCGGGGCCGGGCGGGCTTTACACGCTAAAGTGGCACCGTCGCGACTGGCGTTGAGGTGGGACACCACCGGGGAGCGACCGCTTGACGGTATTCGACCGCACGCCTGGGTCGATGCGGTATCTCCGCGGACTCGCCGAGTCTGCGGCATCCGGAACCATCGTCAAGGAGATCGCATGACCGATCCGTACTTCAACGCCCCGCTCTCGGAGGTCGACCCCGAGATCGCCCAGGTGCTCGAGCGCGAGCTCGACCGCCAGCGCGGCTATCTCGAGATGATCGCCTCCGAGAACTTCGTGCCCGTCTCGGTGCTGCAGTCGCAGGGCTCGGTGCTCACCAACAAGTACGCCGAGGGCTACCCGGGTCGCCGCTACTACGGCGGATGCGAAGAGGTCGACGTCGCCGAGTCGCTGGCGATCGAGCGCGCCAAGGAGCTCTTCGGTGCCGGGTTCGCCAACGTCCAGCCGCACTCCGGCGCCTCGGCGAACGCCGCCGTGCTGCACGCGATCGCCCGCCCCGGCGACACGCTGCTCGGCCTCGCCCTCGACCAGGGCGGCCACCTCACCCACGGCATGAAGATCAACTTCTCGGGCCGCCTGTACGACATCGTCGCCTACGGCGTCGACCCCGAGACCAGCGTCATCGACATGGACGAGGTGCGTCGCCTCGCCGTCGAGCACAAGCCGAAGGTCATCATCGCCGGCTGGTCGGCGTACCCCCGTCAGCTCGACTTCGCCGCCTTCCGCGCGATCGCCGACGAGGTGGGCGCTCTGCTCTGGGTCGACATGGCGCACTTCGCCGGTCTCGTGGCAGCGGGCGTGCACCCCTCGCCCATCCCCCACGCGCACGTCGTCTCGACCACCGTGCACAAGACGATCGGCGGCCCCCGCTCGGGCCTCATCCTCACCAACGACGCCGACCTGGCCAAGAAGATCAACACCGCGGTCTTCCCCGGACAGCAGGGTGGCCCGCTCATGCACGTCATCGCCGCGAAGGCCACGGCCTTCAAGCTCGCGATGACGCCGGAGTTCAAGGAACGTCAGGAGCGCACACTCCGCGGCGCCTCGATCCTCGCCGACCGCCTCACCCAGGACGACGTCAAGAACGCCGGCATCGCCGTGCGCTCGGGCGGCACCGACGTGCACCTCGTGCTCGTCGACCTGCGCGAGGCCGAGATCGACGGCAAGCAGGCCGAAGACCTGCTGCACGACATCCACATCACCGTCAACCGCAACGCGGTGCCGAACGACCCGCGCCCGCCGATGGTGACCTCGGGCCTGCGCATCGGCACCCCGGCGCTCGCGACCCGAGGCTTCGGCGATGCGGAGTTCACCGAGGTGGCCGACATCATCGCGCTCGCGCTGATCCCCGGCGCCGACGTCGAGGCCCTGCGCGCGCGCGTCGCGACGCTGGCCGACGCCTTCCCGCTGTACCCCGACCTCAAGCAGTGAGCCCCGGCCGGGGCGGGGTCGCGGTTCTCTCGCGGTCTCGTCCCGGCATCCGGCATCCGGCGTCGCGCGGCGCCGGGGTCGCGGCATCCGCCCCGGCATCCGGTGCCCGGCTTCCGCCGCGCGGGTCCGCGGCCCGGCATGTGCGTGGCATAGAGCCGCGATAAACGCTCATTCTGCCGAGACACGGTGCGACGCCGCGTGTCTCGACAGGATCGGCGTTTATCGCGGGGCCGGCGGCGGCACAGCGCGGCGGCGGCACAGCGCGGCGGCGGCACAGCGCGGCGGCGGCACAGCGCGGCGGCGGCACAGCGCGGCTGCGGTACAGCGCCGCGGCGGCACGGACACGACACCAACGACAGACACAGAACGAGGGATGCCATGACGGCGACGATTCTCGACGGTAAGGCCGCATCGGCGGCGATCAAGGCCGAGCTCACCGAGCGGGTGGCCGCTCTGCGCGAGCGCGGCATCGTCCCGGGCATCGCGACGGTGCTCGTGGGAGCCGATCCCGCCTCGCAGCTCTACGTCGGCATGAAGCACAAGCAGTCCGAGGCGATCGGCATGAACTCGATCCAGGTCGAGCTGCCCGCCGAAGCGACGCAGGAGGAGGTCGAGGCGGTCATCGACGGCCTCAACGCCGACCCCGCGTGTCACGGCTATATCGTGCAGCTGCCGCTGCCGAAGCACATCGACACGGACGCGATCCTCGAGCGCATCGATCCGGCGAAGGATGCCGACGGCCTGCACCCCACCAACCTCGGTCGCCTCGTGCTCAACGTCAACGCGCCCATCCACACCCCGCTGCCCTGCACGCCGCGCGGCGTGATCGAGCTGCTGCTCCGCAACGACTACGACCTCACAGGCAAGGAGGTCGTGGTCGTGGGCCGGGGCGTCACGATCGGCCGCTCCATCGGCCTGCTGCTGACCCGTCGCGAGATCAACGCGACCGTCACGCTGACCCACACCGGCACGGCCGACCTCGCGACGCACCTGCGCCAGGCCGACGTGATCGTCGCGGCCGCGGGCGTCAAGCACATCGTCCGCGCGGAAGACGTCAAGCCCGGCGCCGCCGTTCTCGACGTCGGGGTCACGCGCGAGACCGACCCCGAGACGGGGAAGTCGCGCGTGTACGGCGACGTGCACCCCGACGTGGCCGAGGTCGCCGGTTTCCTCTCGCCCAACCCGGGGGGCGTAGGCCCGATGACCGTGGCGTTGCTGATGACGAACGTCGTGGAGGCGGCGGAGCGCGCGTCGGCCTGACACGGCCGCCGACCCGGCGGTCCCGCCGCGGGAACGAACGCGGGGGCCTGCCCGTGCGGTGACGCCTCGGATTGCACCCCAACTCGGATACGGCGCACGCCGGGCCGAGGCCGTGCGCGATCCGCCCCCGCGCCACCGTCGATCGGTGAACCACGACCTGCCGCCGGCTGAACACACGGAGCGTCGCCCGCAATGGGGGAGGCGAGAGCCCTCCGGACGTGTCAGAGTTTGTACATGACTGAGTCCGTGCTGAACGACCTCCTCCGCCGCGTCACCGAGAGCGGCCTTCTCGACGACGCCCAGATCGACGAAGACAGCGTCATCGGTGCGGGCCACCTCGATGCCGCCGGCGTCGAGGTCGAGGTCGACCTCGACCCCGAGATCGATGAGGAAGACGAGCCCGACCTCGACGCGATCATGACCGGCCTGAAGGACATCCTCTCGGTCGGCGAGGAGCGTTGGCGTGCGATCGTCGAAGAGGTCGCGAGCGACATCGAAGACGCCCTCGACGACGGAGAGCTCGATGCCGACGTCGACCTGCGCACCGACCTCGAGGCCATCGGCGTGGGCGTGTTCGCCGACGCGATCATCGTGGTTTTCGCCGGACAGACCTCGTTCCCCGACGCCCTGGTGCACGTGCAGCTCACGCCCGAGCTCGAGATCGAGGACATCGAGATCATCGGCGATGACGACGATGAGGAAGACGACGACGAGGACTGATCCTCGATACGACGACGGGCCGGGCGAGAGATCGTCCGGCCCGTCGGCGTTTCCCGGGTGTCGCCCGCCGCGAGTGGCGCGTGCCGAACTCCGGAGAATGGGGCGCCGCACCGGGCCCGGGCGGCAAAAGCGCGCGACCGGCGCCTGGAACACCGGAGTTCGGTACGCGGTCGCGCTGCCGGGGCTGCGTCAGTAACTGTCGCGCTGCTCCCCGCGCGCGGTGACGAAGCGCGCGGCGAGTGCCTCGGAGGCGCGAGCCAGCAGCGCGACGTCGGCGCCGACCGCCACGAAGTCCGCCCCGGCGTCGAGATACGCCTCGGCCACCGCGGGGTCGAAGGCGTTCACGCCGACCGGGGTCCCGGCATCCCGGCAGGCGGCGAAGACGGCGTGCACGGCGGCGACCACGTCGGGGTGCGACTGCTGTCCCAGGAGCCCCATGGATGCCGACAGGTCGCTGGGGCCGACGAAGACGGCATCCACCCCCTCGACGGCCGTGATCTCGGCGGCGGCGGCGACGCCCGCCGTCGTCTCGATCTGCACGGTGAGCGACACGTGGTCGGCGGCGTCGGCGAGGTACCCGTCGACGCGGTTCCAGCGGGCACTGCGGGCGAGGGCGCTGCCGACCCCGCGGACACCGGCGGGCGGGTAGCGCGTGGCGGCGACGGCGGCGCGGGCTTCAGCGGCGGAGGAGACCATCGGCACGATGAGATTCTGCGCACCCGCGTCGAGCACCTGCTTGATGAGCACGGGGTCGTTCCACGGCACGCGCACGACCGGGGTCACGGGGTAGGCGGCGGCCACCTGCAGCTGCACCAGGACCGTCTCGATCGAGAGCGCGGAATGCTCCATGTCGATGAGCAGCCAGTCCAGGCCCGAGCCCGCCGCGATCTCGGTCACCGTCGCGCTGCCCGAGCACACCCACATGCCGGCCAGAGGACGACCGGATGCCGCGAGGGCGGCCCGGAAGGTGGGGCTCAGACGAAGCGGCACGAGATCGTTCCCATCGGTCCGTAGTCGCACAGCACGTCGTCGCCCTGCGCCACCCACATCGGGCGTGTGAACGATCCTGCCAGGATGATCTCGCCCGCCTCCAGCCGCGCGCCGTGCTGGTGGAACTTGTTGGCCAGCCACGCGACGCCCGTCGCGGGGTGGCCGAGGACGCCCGCGGCGACGCCGGTCTCCTCGATCTCGCCGTTGCGGCTCAGCACGCCGGGCACCCACCGCAGGTCGATCTCGTCGGGCCGCTTGTGCACGTCGCCGAGCACCATCGCGCCGTAGGCGGCGTTGTCGCTGATGGTGTCGACGATCGTGCGCCCCTCGAGCTCGATGTGCGAGTTGAGCACCTCGAGGGCGGGGACGGCGTAGTCGATCGCGGTGAGGGCGTCATCCAGCGTGCAGTCGGGTCCCTCGAGCGGGGTCTTCAGCACGAAGGCCAGCTCGACCTCGATGCGCACGTTGGAGAACAGCGCGACGGGGATCTCATCTCCCGAGCGGTACACGGTGTCGTCGAACATGACGCCGTAGTCGGGCTCGGTGATGCCGGTGGCCTGCTGCATCGCCTTGGAGGTCAGGCCGATTTTGCGCCCCACCAGGGTGCGACCGGCGGCGAGCTGCGTATCGCGCCAACGGCCCTGGATGCGGTACGAGTCGTCGACCGTGGCATCCGGATACCGCGCGGTGATGCGCGGTATGACCGCGTGCGCCCGGTCGGCCTCGGCGAGTTCGGCGGCGATGGCGTCGATCTGCTGTTCGGTGAGCATGTGTTCCTCTCCACATGACGACCCTCGTCCCACTTATGGCGGTGCGTGTCCCGATCGTGGTCGGTTGCGAGGGGCTCAACCAGCCATAAGTGGGACATCGTCCGGTCGGAGGGGGGTCAGAGCTGGTTGCCGAGCTTGAACTCGGCGGGGGCGGATGCCGCGGGCTCGGGGGCGCGGGTGTAGCTGAAGCCGTCGGCGCCGATGGTCACGGCCATCTCGCTGGAGTCCTCGCGGGCGCGGACGGGCTGGGGGTTGCCGTCGAGGTCGAGCACGAGGGAGCCGTCGGTGTACCAGGAGGGCACGACGGGGTTGCCCCACCAGTCGCGGCGCTGGTTGTCGTGGACGTCCCAGGTGATGACGGGGTTGTCGGGGTCGCCGGTGTAGTAGTCCTGCGTGTAGATCTCGACGCGGTGGCCGTCGGGGTCGCGCAGATACAGGTAGAACGCGTTCGAGACGCCGTGGCGGCCGGGGCCGCGCTCGATGGCATCCGATCGGCGGAGGGCGCCGAGCTTGTCGCAGATCGCGAGGATGTTGTGCTTCTCGTGCGTGGCGAAGCACACGTGATGCATGCGCGGGCCGTCACCGCCGGTCATGGCGGTGTCGTGCACGGTGGGCTTGCGGCGCATCCAGGCGGCGTAGACCGTGCCCTCTTCGTCCTGGATGTCCTCGGTGACGCGGAAGCCCAGCGACTGCATGAAGTTCACCGCGCGGGGCACGTCGGGGGTGATCTGGTTGAAGTGGTCGAGACGCACGAGCTCACCGGGGGAGTGCAGGTCGTAGCGCCACGACAGACGCTCCTGGTGCTCGGTGTCGAAGAAGAACTCGTACGGGAAGCCGAGCGGGTCGACCACGCGCACCGAGTTGCCGATGCCCTTGGTGAAGCCGTTCGGCTCGCGGCGCACGTCGCAACCGAGCTCCTCGTAGAACGCGACGGCCTTGTCGAGGTCGTCGGCCGAGCGCACGCGGTAGGAGAACGCGGCGACGGCGGCGGCATCGCCTCGGCGCAGCACCAGGTTGTGGTGGATGAACTCCTCGGTCGAGCGGAGGTAGATCGCCTCGTCGTCCTCCTCGGTGACGTGCAGGCCCAGCACGTCGACGTAGAAGACCCGGGATGCCGCGAGGTCGGTGACCACGAGCTCCATGTACGCGCAGCGCAGGATGTCGGGCGCGGGGGAGGAGGGGGTGGGGATGGGGTCGTCGGAGACGATGGGGGCCTCCTGGGTCACCCAGAATCCGGAGGAGGTCTTCTGTTCTTCGGTGTGCTTTGCCATGGGTTCGCGTCCTTGCGTGTGTGTCGGCGTCTCGGGGGTCGGCCGGCGTCAGTGCGCCGGCGCCTTGCCGAAGGTGGGATTGTGGGCGCCGCCGAGGGTGATGTGCACGGCCTGCTGGTCGGTGTAGAAGTCGATCGAGCGGTACCCGCCCTCGTGCCCGAGGCCCGAGGCCTTCACCCCGCCGAAGGGGGTGCGGAGGTCCCGGACGTTGTTGGAGTTCAGCCACACCATGCCTGCCTCGACGTTCTGCGCGAAGAGGTGCGCGCGCTTCAGGTCGTTGGTCCAGACGTAGGCGGCGAGGCCGTACCGGGTGTCGTTCGCGAGGGCGAGCGCCTCGGCATCCGTGTCGAAGGGGGTGATCGCCACGACCGGGCCGAAGATCTCCTCCTGGAAGATGCGGGCGTCGGGGGCGACGTCGGCGAACACGGTGGGGCGCACGAAGTTGCCCTCGGGGAACTCGTCGGGTCGGCCGCCGCCGGCGACCAGGCGCCCCTCGGTCTTGCCGAGCTCGACATACGACATGACCTTGGCGTAGTGCTCGGGGTGAACGAGGGCACCGACCTCGGTCGCCGGGTCGTCGGGGTAGCCGACCTTCACGCGATCGGCCTGCGCGGCGTAGCGCTCGACGAACGCGTCGTACACCGAGCGCTCGACCAGGATGCGGCTGCCCGCGGTGCAACGCTCGCCGTTGAGCGAGAAGACGCCGAAGATGGTCGCGTCGATCGCGGCATCCAGGTCGGCATCCGCGAACACGATCGCGGGGCTCTTGCCGCCGAGCTCCATGGAGAGCCCCTTCAAGAAGGGCGCGGCGTTCGCGAAGATGAGCTGCCCGGTGCTGCTCTCGCCGGTGAAGGAGATGAGCGGCACGTCGGGGTGCTTCACGAGCGCGTCGCCGGCGTCTTCGCCGAGACCGTTGACGAGGTTGAACACGCCCTCGGGAAGGCCCGCCTCCTCGAAGATCCCGGCCCACAGCGACGCCGACAGCGGAGTGAACTCGGCGGGCTTGAGCACCACGGTGTTGCCGGTCGCGAGCGCGGGCCCCAGCTTCCACGACTCGAGCATGAAGGGCGTGTTCCACGGCGTGATGAGGCCCGCGACGCCGATCGGCTTGCGGTTGACGTAGTTGAGCTGGCGTCCGGGCACCTTGAACGCGTCGTCGGTCTGGGCGACGATCAGGTCGGCGAAGAAGCGGAAGTTCTCCGCCGCGCGGCGGGCCTGCCCGAGCGCCTGGGTGATCGGCAGCCCCGAGTCGAAGGACTCGAGCTCGGCCAAGCGCTCGTCGCGCGATTCGACGATGTCGGCGATGCGGTGCAGCACGCGCGAGCGTTCGCGGGGGAGCATGCGCGGCCACGGCCCCTCGGTGAACGCCGTCCGCGCGGCGGCGACGGCCAGGTCGACGTCGGCCTTCTTGCCGGCCGCGGCCGTGACGTAGGTCTGGTTGGTCACGGGGTCGAGCACGTCGAACGTGTCGCCGTCGACCGAGTCGACGAAGCGTCCGCCGATGTAGTGCCGGATGCGCTCGGGCAGATCGGCCGGGATGCGGCGGGCAGTGGTCAGCGGAGTGGTCATGAGTGCTCCTTCGGTGAAGAGGGGTGGATGCCGGGACCTCGGCTCCGTGACGGCGACGTCGCGGGGGTGGGCGGCATCCGGGGTCAGAAAGCGGGCAGGCCGAGCACCTCGTCGGGGTGCTCGTGGATCATGTAGGCGTCGAGGGTGGCCGAGCGGTGGCGGCGCGAGACCTTCTCGATCTCGGCGAGCGGGGCGCCCGTCTCGATGAGCACCAGGATGTTCTCGTGCTCGCGCACCGACTCGGCGGCGCGGCCGGGGACGAAGCTGAACGTCGAGTCGCGCAGGTGTCCGAGGCGCGCCCACTCGGCCCGGACGAGTTCGAGCATGCGCGGGTTGGCGCATCTCTCGAAGAGGATCGAGTGGAACTCCTGGTTGAGCGCCGTGAAGGCGCGCGGGTCGAAGTGCTCTAGCGTCTCGACCATCAGCTCGTTCACCTGACGGGCGCGGCGCACGTCGTCGACGGTGAGCGCCCGCGCCGACAGAGCGGTCGCGGCGCCTTCGAGCAGGCTCAGCGCCTGCATGCTGAAGCGGTAGGCGGTGTCGTCGACCATCGAGACGCGCGCGCCGACGTTGCGCTCGAACATCACCAGGCCCTCGGCCTCGAGCTGGCGGATCGCCTCGCGCACGGGCACGACGCTCATGTCGAGCTCGCCGGCGATGGTGCCGAGCACCAGGCGGTAGCCGGGGGTGAACTCCTGCGAGGCGATGCGGTCTTTGATCCAGCGGTACGCCTGCTGCGACTTGCTCTGCGCGCTCGCGGGGGCTGACGTGGGCTGCGCGGCGCGCGAGCCGATCGGCGTCGCGGGGGTGGCGGCATCCATCAGTTCTGCCTCTCGTTCTCGAAGCGGGCGCGCCACTCCGCGTTCATCGGGAACAGTCCCTCGACGGGGTGACCGGATGCCACCTGCCGGGCGATCCACGCGTCTTCCTCCTCTTGGGCGAGGGCGGCGTCGACCACCTCCTCGGCCATCGCGGGCGGGATGACGATCACACCGTCGCCGTCGCCGACGAGGATGTCGCCGGGCTCGACGGTGGTGCCGCCGCAGCCGACGGCCACGTCGGTCTCCCAGGGCACGTGCCGCCGACCCAGGACCGCCGGGTGCGGACCGGCCGTGAACACCGGGATGCCGACCGCGGCCACGGCCTCGGCATCGCGCACTCCGCCGTCGGTGACGATCGCCGCGGCGCCCCGCGCGTGGGCGCGGATCGCGAGGATGTCGCCGAGCGTGCCCGAGCCGCGCTCGCCGCGGGCCTCGATGACCAGGACCTCGCCCTCCTCCACCGCGTCGAACGCGCGCTTCTGGGCGTTCTGACCGCCGCCGCGCGCCGCGAAGAGGTCTTCGCGGTGGGGGAGGAAGCGGAGCGTGCGGGCGGTGCCGACGAAGCGGCTGCCCAGGGTGAGGGCGTGCACGCCGTCGATCGTGACGTCGTTCAGGCCGCGCTTGCGCAGCTGTCCGCTGAGGGCGGCGACCGGGACGCGCGAGAGCTTGTCGCGCAGGGTGGGGGAGAGGGGGGAGGCGTCGGCGGGAACAGGCTGTTCGGCGGCGCGCGGCGCTGTTTCCGCGTGATCGCGTGCTGCGGCGAGGGCCCCGGCGGCCGCCGCCTCGGCCGAGCCCCACGCCTCGGTGCGCTGGGTGTCGTCGACCGCGGGGAGCGAGCCGACCGCGGCGTCGAAGGATCGTTCGCCCTCGACCACCGTGGTGCGCAGGCGCCCGGTCGAGTGGTTTTCGGCATCCACCTGCACCTCGACGACCTGGCCGGGCATGACGACCGAGGAGCCCGCGGGCGTGCCCGTGAGGATGACGTCTCCGGTCTCGAGAGTGAAGTGCTGCGAGAGGTCGGCGACGATCTGGGCGAGCGAGAAGATGAGCCGGGCCGTGGTGTCGTCCTGCACGAGCTCGCCGTCCACCCACGTGCGCAGGCGCAGGGCGGTGGGGTCGACCTGGCGGGCGTCGATGAGCGCGGGGCCGAGGGGCGTGTAGCCGTCGCCGCCCTTGGAGCGCACGTTCGAGCCCTTGTCGTTCGCGCGGAGGTCGTAGAGGCCGAAGTCGTTTGCGGCGGTGACGGATGCCACGTGCGACCACGCGGCATCCGGGGTCACCCATCGGGCGGGCTCGCCGATGACGAGCGCGATCTCTCCCTCGAACGCCAGGAGTTCGGTGCCGGCGGGGCGCACGATCTCGGCGCCCGAGGGGGCGAGCGAGCTCGACGGCTTGAAGAAGTACGACGGGGACGCCGGGCGGCGTCCGCGCTGATCGGCGCGCGAGCCGTACGAGAGATGGACGGCCACGATCTTGCCCGGGCGCCCGCCGAGGACGGTGAACCGGGGGTCGGTGGTGTCGTTCATGAAGCTCCCTTGCGTCGTATTTGAAATCGTATACGATGACGAACGCCCCAGCAACACGTGCTTCGTCACCGACGACGACGTCCGGGGCCACGACGATGACGTCTCGAAGGAGCCCCCATGTCCCGTTCCCAGCCGCCGGGTTTCACGCCGACCGGCACCATCTCGACCTCCGCCGATCGCCGCCGCGTGGTCTTCGCCACGGTGGTCGGCACCACCGTCGAGTGGTACGACTTCTTCCTCTACGCCTCGGCCGCGGGTCTCGTCTTCGGCCAGCTGTTCTTCGCCCCCGCCGGCCCCGGTATCGCGCAGATCCTGTCGTTCCTGACGGTGGGTCTGAGCTTCCTGTTCCGGCCCCTCGGTGCGTTCCTGGCCGGGCACCTCGGCGACAAGTACGGCCGCCGCGTCGTGCTGATGATCACGCTGATCCTCATGGGCGCCTCGACGACCCTGATCGGCGTGCTGCCGACCTACGAGGTGATCGGGGTCGCTGCTCCCGTGCTGCTGATCCTGCTGCGCGTGCTGCAGGGCATCTCGGCGGGCGGCGAGTGGGGTGGCGCGGTGCTCATGGCCGTCGAGCACGCCCCCAAGACCAAGCGCAGCCTCTTCGGGGCCTCGCCGCAGCTCGGTGTGCCCCTCGGCCTGCTGCTCGCGAGCGGCATGCTCGGTCTCATGGCCGTGGTCGCCCCCGGTGACGCGTTCCTCGCGTGGGGCTGGCGCGTGCCGTTCCTGCTGTCGTTCGTGCTGATCCTCATCGGCTTCTACGTGCGGCGGAAGGTCGAGGAGAGCCCGGTGTTCGTCGAGCTCGCCGAGCGCAAGGAGAAGACGCGGATGCCGATCGTGCAGCTGTTCCGCACGCACGCGCTGCTCGTGATCATCGCCGCGTTCGTGTTCGCCGGCAACAACGCGGTGGGGTACATGACCACCGGCGGGTACATCCAGCGCTACGCGACCAACCCCGACGGCCCGGTGGGCCTGGCGACCGCCGACGTGCTCGGCGCCGTGACGATCTCGGCGGTGTCGTGGCTCGTCTTCACGTGGATCGGCGGGTGGATCGGCGACGTCATTGGTCGGCGCACCACCTACCTCGTCGGCTGGGCGGCGCTGCTGGTGGGCGTGTTCCTGCTGTTCCCGCTCGTGAACACCGCGAACATCGCCCTGCTCACCCTCGGCCTCGTCGTGCTGACGGTGGGCCTCGGTCTCACCTACGGACCCCAGGCGGCGCTGTACGCCGAGCTGTTCCCGGCATCCATCCGCTTCTCGGGGGTGTCGATCTCGTACGCGCTCGGCGCGATCCTGGGCGGCGCGTTCGCCCCGACGATCGCCGAGGCACTGGTCAAGGCGACCGGGTCGACGACCTCGGTCACCTGGTACCTCGCGGGCATGGTCGTGCTCGGCGCGATCGCCACTCTGCTGCTGCGCGACCGCAGCGGTATCCCGCTCGGTCCCGACCACGAGGCCGAGCAGGCGGTCAGCCCGGTGCGGGGGCTGTCGAAGGTCTGAGTCGCGGGTCGAACGGCCCCGTCGCGCTCCGGTGCGGCGGGGTCGTTCGTCTGCGCACCCCCGCGCGCTCAGCGGGCGGCGATCTCTTCCCAGAACGGCGCCACCACGGCCGCGCTGACGCGCAGGTCGAGCATAAGGAACCGCCGCTCCTCGACCCCGCGGGCGACCCAGGATGCCAGGCCCTCGAGGTCGTCGACGGACTCGACCACCACGCCCTCGGCGCCGAATCCGCGCGCGACGGCGGCGAAGTCGACCTGGGGGATGAGCATGGGGTCGGGGTGCAGACCCTTGACGCCGTAGTTGAGCACCTCGGCGCCGTACTGCGCGTCGTTCCAGACCACGGCGATGCCACGGCCCCCGGCGACACGGATCGCCGTCTCGAGGTCGGCGAGGGCCATGAGCCCGCCGCCGTCGCCGGTCGTCAGCACGATGGTCGAGTCGGGGCGGGCGACCGCGGCCCCCGGGACGCTCGGGAAGCCGAGGCCGATCGACTGGTAGGCCGTTCCGACCATGATCATGCGGTCGGGCGAGGCCACCGGCCAGTACATGTTCGACCAGCCGAGGAAGTGCCCACCGTCGGAGACGACCACCCGGTCCTCGGGCAGCAGCTCTGCGATGCGCGCGGCCGCGGTGCGAGGATCGAGGCGTCCGTCGGGGCCGCGGCCGTGTCCCTCGGGCTGGCGCCGTGCCGCGACGAGGTCGAGGCCGCGTCCCCACGACGAGGGGGTCGCCCCGCGATCGCGCAGACGGCGCCCGATCTCGGCGGCGACGTCGGCGGCATCCCCTCGCACGTACCCGCCGATGTGCGGGTGCGTCGCGGTCGGCGCGAGGTCGACCTGGAAGACGCGCGTGCCGGGGGCGAAGAGCTCGCCGAACCGCATCGTGAACTGGTTCAGTCCCGCGCCGAAGACGACGGCGACATCGGCACGACGCACGAGCTCCATCGCGCCGGGCGCGCCGAAGCCGCCCGCCACGCCGAGGTCGCGCGCGGAGTCGGAGAACAGACCGCGGCCCAGGGCGCTGGTGGTGGTGAGGGCGCCGGTCAGAGCGGCGATGTCGTCGAGGGCGGCGCCCGCCCCGGCGAGCCACGCACCGCGTCCGCCGAGCAGCAGCGGCCGCTCCGCGGTGGCCAAGGCGTCGGCGATCTGGTCGATGACCGCGTCGGCGTAGGCGCCGAGAGGGGGGTGCTCCGGCGTCACCTGGGGCTCGGCGCCGGGGGCCGTGGCATCCGGGATCGGTCCGGCCTCACGGGTCGCGACGTCGTACGGGATGCCGATGACCACGGGAAGGCGATAGGTGAGGGCGTGCTCGATCGCGATGACGATCGTCGCCGCCGCGTCGCGGTGGCCGACCGTGTAGGTGCGCGCGCCGACCGCCGCGGCGAGGGCGATCTGATCGACGCCCCACGGCCGGGGGCCCGAGGTCGGCTCGTCGCCCACGATCAGCACGAGCGGCGTGCGCGCCTGCACGGCCTCCGCCAGCGCGGTGAGGGTGTTGGTGAAGCCCGCGCCGTAGGTCGCGGTGGCGGCGGCGAGACGTCCGCAGGCGCGATAGTGCGCGTCGGCGGCGACCACTCCGGCCGCTTCGTGCCGTACGGCGACGAAGCCCGAGCCGGTGTCGCGCCCGAGCGCGTCGAGGAAGTAGGCGTTGCCGTTGCCCATGACGCCGAAGACGGTGTCGATGTGGCGGGCGAGGGTGTGCGCGACGTGCGCGGAGACGGTGGGCATGGCGAAGAAGGCCTTTCGAGACGAACGGGATGGATGCCGTATGTGTCTCGCGGGGACTCCGCTACGTGCCCTTTTTTCGAGCAGCGACGCACGACCTCGTGCGCCTGACGGGATCGAGTATAGGGGCGCGAGTCGCCAACATTCGTCGCTTCAGCGGGTGGGGAGGCGACAGATCGTGGCGACTCGCGCGGGGGAGGCGGTGGTCAGAGCGTCCCGCGAATCGCCTCCGCCGCAGCCGCAAGCCGCTCCGCGATCGCGGCGTCGCTGAGATCGCTGCTCACGTGGACCGCCGCCACGGCCGCGGGCTCGCGACCCTGCACCGACAACGCGACCGCAACCGCGCGCAGCGACGGGACGACCTCGTCGTGACTCGTCGCCCATCCGCGCTCCGCGGCATCCGCCACCTCGGCCGCGAGGCGGGCGTCGACGGCATCCGGCCACCTCCGCGGCGGCAGTTGCGCGAGGATCGCGCGTCCCGGGGCTCCCCGGGTGACCGGATGCCGCGCCCCCGGCCGCTGCGCCACCGCAGTGACCGCGTGGCGGGGCTCGACGCTCGTGAGCGTGACGCATTCGTCGTGGTCGAGCACGACGAGGAAGCACGTCATGCCGAGGTCGTTCGCCGCCGCGGTGAGTTCGGGGAGGGCCTCGGCCTGCAGGTCGGCGGCGACGCCCGCGGCGAGAGCTGCGAGTCCCGTTCCCAGGCGCACCGCGCCCGCGGCATCCCTCGTCACCAGCCCGTGGTCCTCGAGGGTGCGGAGCAGCCGGTAGGCGACGGAGCGGTGCAGGTCGACGCGCTGCGCGAGCTCGTCGATCGTGAGCGGCGTGCGGGCGTCGGCGAGGTGTTCGAGCAGGCGGATGCCACGGCTAAGCGTCTGCGAGGCGGGGGAGGAGTCTTGCCGTGCGGGCATGGAGCGGCTAGCCTCTCGTTCGATAGCAGAACGCTGTGTTCGAATATAGAACACGACGACTGCCGAGGCAACCCCGACATCGACGTCAGGAGAAACGATGCAGTTCCACCACCACGGCTACGTCTCGGGCGACCCGCGCGTGCAGAACGCCGCGGGCACGGGTCTCGATCGGCCCGCCGAACTGCCCGACGAGGTCGACGTGCTCATCGTCGGCTCCGGCCCGGCCGGCATGCTGCTCGCCGCGCAGATGTCGCAGTTCCCGCAGCTCACGACGCGCCTCATCGAGAAGCGCGACGGGCGGCTCGCGCTCGGTCAGGCGGACGGCATCCAACCCCGCAGCGTCGAGACGTTCCAGGCCTTCGGTTTCGCCGACCACATCACGGCCGAGGCGTACAACATCGGCTGGATGAACTTCTGGGTACCCGACCCCGAGAACCCCGATCGGATCATGCGCACGACCCGCACGGAGGACTACGGCCTGAAGATCAGCGAGTTCCCGCACCTCATCGTCAACCAGGCGCGCGTGCTCGACTACTTCGCCGAGGCCGCGGCGCACGGACCGGCGCGGATCACCCCCGACTACGGCGTCGAGTTCCTCGGCCTGAAGGTGCGCGCCGACGACGTCGAGGTGCGCGTCGGCACCGCGGAGGGCGAGCGCACGATCGTCGCGCGGTACGTCGTGGGATGCGACGGCGCCCGCAGCGGCGTGCGCCAGGCGATCGGCCGGACGCACGTCGGCGCGGCCGCCCGCCACGCGTGGGGCGTGATGGACGTGCTGGTCGAGACCGACTTCCCCGACTGGCGCATCAAGTGCGCGATCAACGCGGCGGCGGGGAACATCCTGCACATCCCTCGTGAGGGCGGATATCTCAGCCGCATGTACATCGACCTCGGCGAGGTGGCGGAGGACGACGACCATCGCGTGCGGCAGACGCCGATCGAGGAGGTCATCCGCCGGGCGAACGAGATCCTGCACCCCTACTCGATCGACGTGAAGCAGGTCGCGTGGTCCAGCGTCTACGAGGTCGGGCACCGGGTGACCGACCAGTTCGTCGACGACCTCGACGGCCCGCGGGTCTTCCTCACCGGCGACGCGTGCCACACCCACAGCGCCAAGGCGGGCCAGGGCATGAACGTCTCGATGCAGGACGGCTTCAACCTCGGCTGGAAGCTCGGCCACGTGCTCACCGGGCTCGCGCCCGCGTCGCTCCTGCGCACCTACGACGACGAGCGCCGCCCGGTCGCGCAGCAGCTCATCGACTTCGACCGCGAGTGGTCGTCGCTCATGGCGCGCAAGCCCGGCGAGATCACCGACCCCGACGAGCTCGCGACCTACTACCTCGCCACCGCGGAGTTCCCCTCCGGCTTCGGCACGCGGTACGCGCCCTCGGCCCTGGTCTCCGACGCGCCCACGCAGGAGCTGGCATCCGGTTTCCCCGTCGGGAGACGCTTCCACAGCGTCGAGGTCGTGCGGGTATGCGACGGCAACGCCGTGCACCTCGGTCATCACGCGAAGGCCGACGGGCGCTGGAGGATCTACGCCTTCGCGGATGCCGAGGGCTCGGCGCTGCGGGAGTGGGCCGAGGCCGCGCTGCCGATCGTCGAGCGCTTCACCCCCGCCGGGGCGGACCTCGACGCGGTGTTCGACGTGAAGGCGATCTTCCCCGGGCGCTGGGAGGACGTCGTCGACGTGCCCGCGCTCTTCCGCCCGCAGTCGGGGCCGCTGGGGCTGACCGACCTCGAGAAGGTGTTCGCCGCCGCGCCCTCGGCGTGGACGAGCGCCGACATCTTCGCCGAGCGGGGCATCGACGCCGAGGGGGCGGTGGTGCTCGTGCGCCCCGACCAGTACGTCGCGCACGTGCTGCCCCTCCGCGACCCCGCCGGCCTGGAGCGCTTCCTGTCCGGGGTGATGGCGGTGCCCGCGGTGGCTGAGGCGAACTGACGCGCCCGGTGCTGCTCCGCGCGGTCGCCGAACCTCGCGATAAACGCCGATCCTCGCGAGACACGCAGCGTTGCCGCGTTTCCGCACAGGGATGGCGTTTATCGCCGGGCAGTGCGGCGCCGAGCGGGGCAGTGCGGCGCCGCGCGGGGCAGTGCGGCGCCGAGCGTGGCAGTGCGGCGTCGAGCGGCGCGGCGCCGAGCGGCGCGGCGGGGCCTCACGACGGCGCGGCGGGGGCGCCGGCAGCCGTGCGACGTCCCTCGGTGTCCACGATGGCAATCCCTGCATCTGCTTTGTACACGACGTATATCGGCACCGCTTCGCGTGCTGACGAGAATGGGCGGGACACCCCGCCCCGATCCAGGAGGACACATGACCGATCCGCGCGAGAGCGAGCTGCTGGCATCCGTACCCACCGGTCTGCTGATCAACGGGGAATGGCGCTCGGCCGAGGGCGGCAAGACCGTCGCCGTGAACGACCCCGCCACCGGTGACGTCCTGCTCGAGATCGCCGACGCGTCGATCGACGACGGCGTGGCGGCGATGGATGCCGCGGCCGAGGCGTTCCCGTCGTGGGCGGCCACGCCGTCGCGTGAGCGCGCCGAGATCCTCCGCCGCGCGTTCGACCTGCTCCAGGAGCGCAAGGAAGACATCGCGCTGCTGATGACGCTCGAGATGGGCAAGCCCCTCGCCGAGGCCCGCGGAGAGGTCGGCTACGGCGGCGAGTTCCTCCGCTGGTTCAGCGAGGTCACCGCGCACACGCAGGGCCGCTACGGCGCCAACCCCGAGGGCACCGGCCGCATGATCGTCTCACAGCACCCCGTGGGGCCCTGCTACCTCATCACCCCGTGGAACTTCCCCCTCGCGATGGCCACCCGCAAGATCGCCCCCGCGCTCGCCGCCGGCTGCACGGTCGTCATCAAGCCCGCCACCCTCACGCCGCTGACGACCCTCTTCTTCGCCCAGATCCTGCAGGATGCCGGGCTCCCCGCCGGCGTCGTCAACGTCGTCACGACCACCAACACCGGCCCGGTCTCGGAGCGCATCATCTCCGACCCGCGCCTGCGCAAGCTCTCATTCACCGGGTCCACCCCGGTCGGCGTGAAGCTGCTGCAGCAGGCCGCTCCGGGCGTCCTGCGCACCTCGATGGAGCTCGGCGGCAACGCGCCGTTCGTCGTCTTCGACGACGCAGACCTCGACAAGGCGGTCGAGGGTGCGATGCTCGCGAAGTTCCGCAACATCGGACAGGCCTGCACCGCGGCCAACCGCTTCATCGTGCAGCGCAGCGTCGTCGAGGAGTTCACCCGACGTGTCACCGAGCGCGTGCAGGGCATGAAGATCGGCCGCGGCACCGAGGAGGGCGTGCAGATCGGCCCCCTCATCGACGACCGCGCCGTCGACAAGGCCAAGACCCTGGTGGGGGATGCCGTCGAGCGCGGCGCCACCGTCACCACGGGCGGATCGCCCATCGACGGACCCGGCACGTTCTTCGAGCCGACCGTCGTGTCCGACGTGAAGCCCGGCAGTGACATCCTCCGCGAGGAGATCTTCGGACCCGTGCTCGCGATCATCCCCTTCGACGACGAAGACGACGCCGTGCGCCTGGCGAACGACACCGAGTACGGCCTCGTCTCCTACGTCTTCACCGAGTCGCTCGCGCGCGGTCAGCGCATGATCGACAAGCTCGAGACCGGGATGATGGGCCTCAACGTCGGCGTCGTCTCCAACGCCGCCGCCCCCTTCGGCGGCTGGAAGCAGTCGGGACTCGGCCGCGAGGGCGGCGACGAGGGCATCCACGAGTACCTGCAGACGAAGTACACGCTGACGGCGAACCCCTACGCCTGACCGACTGAGCCGAAGACACCGGATGCCACGACCCCGGCGCCCCACGAGGGCCCGGGGTCGTGGCATCCGGTGCGGTCGTCTGTGCACAACTCCTGCAGATCCGACGGTTCGGCTCCCGTTTGGCTCCATCCCGTCAGCCCTGCAGGAGTTGTGCTGCAGGTTCGCCGCGTGTTCGGGTTCGCCGGGGTGCCGACATCAGGGGGCTTCTCGGCGGTCATCCGTGCACAACTCCTGCAATGCCGTCCGTTTGCGCCTCTCTCAGCTGCGATCCACGGATCCTGCAGGAGTTGCGCCGGCTCCGCGGACGCTCAGCCGTCCGCGTGCCGGTCGAGGAACGCGAAGACCTCGGCGTCGTCGACGCCGGGGAACATGCCCCGCGGCAGCGGCGAGAACATGTGGCGGTGCACCCGCGCGCTCGGCCAGGCCTTGCCCTGCCAGCGCTCGGCGGCCTCCGTGTCGGGACGACGGCAGCACGATTCGTCGGGGCAGTGCGAGATGCCGCGCTTGGCGGTCTCGCGTCCGCGGAACCACCGGGCGTCGTCGAAGGGAACGCCCACGGTGATCGAGAAATCGCCGTCGCTGGTCGTGCCCGTCTGGGTCGAGCACCAGAACGTCCCGGCGGGGGTGTCGGTGTACTGGTAGTGCTCGGTGGTGCGGTTGTGCTCGGCGAAGGCGGAGCGCGCCGAGAACTTCTTGCACACCACCTGCCCCTCGACGCTGCCGGTGACGTCGGTGGGCAGGGGAAGCCCGTCGTTCTCGTACACGCGCGAGATCGCGCCGTCGCCGTCGACGCGCAGGAAGTGCAGACGGATGCCGAGGTGCGTCGTCATGAGGTTGGTCATGCGCATCGCGGCCGCTTCGTGAGTGACGCCGAACGCGTCGCGGAAGTCCTCGACGGCGAGGTTGCGGTCCTTCTTCGCCTGCGTCAGGAACGCCACGGAGCTGGTCTCGGGCATGAGGCAGCATGCGGCGTAGTAGTTGATCTCGAGGCGCTGCTGCAGGAAGTCGGCGTAGTCGGTGGGCGGGCGGTGTCCGAGCAGGCGGTGGGCCATCGCCTGCAGCGCCATCGACCGCAGGCCGTGGCCGCCGGGGATCGAGGCGGGCGGCAGGTAGATGCGCCCGTGCTCCAGGTCGGTGACCGAACGCGCCGAGTGCGGCAGGTCGGCGACGTAGATCAGCTCGAAGCCCAGTTGCTCGGCCATGATGCTGACCGTGCGGTGGGTCAGGGCTCCCGTCGAGTGGCCCGCGGCCTTGAGCTGCTTCTCGGCGAGGCGCTCGATCTCGGGGAGGTGGTTCGCGGTCTCCCGCATGCGCAGGCGCAGCTCGGTGTTGGCGCGACGCGCCTCCTCTGGGCTCGCGATCGTCGCGCGCTCGCGCCTGAGCAGTTCGCGATGGAGGCCGAGCACGGCCTCGATGGTCTCGTCGCTGGTCCCTTTGGTCACCTTGACGGGCGGGATGCCGAGCTGGCGGAAGAACGGGCTGGTCTGCGCCCGTTCGAGCTCGATCTCCAGCGCCGCGCGCCGGTTCGGGGGTTCTCGGGAGAGCAGCTCGGTGACCTCGGTCTCGGTCGCGCGCGCGATCTCCTGCAGGAGGGAGAGCTTGGGCTCGCGCTTGCCGTTCTCGATGAGGCTCAGCTGGCTCCCGGCCACGCCGACGAGGGCGCCCAGTTCGTCGAGGGTGTATCCCCGAGCGAGCCGATGATGCCGGATGCGATGACCGAGCGTGGTGAGTTCGAAGGACGAGGCCATTCCTTGACCATATCGAAAGAAGGGGGTTTCTTACACGCAATATCCTCCGAAAGACCGGGGTGGAGGCGCTCATGATGGGGGAGAACACCGAATTCGCTCTCAACCGAGGAGAACGACATGGCTCTCGCCGACATCTTCGCTTCCCGCTCCACCGGCCGCGCCGCCGCGGTCGCCCCCGCCCCCGCCCGCCCCGGTCACGGCGTGAAGCCGGCCGTCGACGGTCCCGGCCTCGCCGCTCTCACCGCCTGGGTCGACCAGGTCGCCGCCCTGACGAAGCCCGACCGCATCCACTGGGTCGACGGTTCCGCGGCCGAGAACGACGCGCTGCTGCGCGAGATGGTCGACGAGGGCAAGCTCATCAAGCTCAACCCCGAGTGGCGCCCGGGCTCGTACCTGGCCCGCTCCCACCCCGGCGACGTCGCGCGCCTGGAGTCGCGCACCTACATCGCCTCGGAGCGCGAAGAGGACGCCGGGCCCACCAACAACTGGATCGCTCCGGCCGAGATCCGCGCGACGCTCGACGGCGTCTTCGACGGCTCGATGCGCGGTCGCACGATGTACGTCGTGCCGTTCTCGATGGGCGCCGTCGGCGGCCCCCTCAGCCACATCGGCGTGCAGATCACCGACAGCGCCTACGCGGTGGCATCCATCGGTGTGATGACGCGGGTCGGCACGGCCGTCACCGAGCAGATCGCGCAGGGTGCGCCGTGGGTCAAGACCGTCCACTCGGTGGGCGCGCCGCTGGCGCCGGGCCAGGCCGACGTCGAGTGGCCCTGCAACGACGAGAAGTACATCGTGCACTTCCCCGACACGCTCGAGGTCTGGTCGTTCGGTTCGGGATACGGCGGCAACGCGATCCTGGCGAAGAAGTGCTTCGCCCTGCGCATCGCGTCGGTGATCGGTCGCGACGAAGGCTGGCTCGCCGAGCACATGCTGCTCATCCGCGTCATCGACCCGAAGGGCAAGGCGTACCACGTGGCCGCCGCGTTCCCCTCGGCGTGCGGCAAGACGAACCTCGCGATGCTCCGCCCGACGATCCCCGGCTGGCGCGTGGAGACCCTCGGCGACGACATCACCTGGATCCGCCCCGGCGACGACGGGCGCCTCTGGGCCATCAACCCGGAGGCCGGTTTCTTCGGCGTCGCCCCCGGCACCGGCGAATCCACCAACGTCACGGCGATCGAGACGCTGTGGGGCAACACGATCTTCACCAACGTGGCGCTGCGTCCCGACGGCGACGTGTGGTGGGAGGGGCTGACCGACGAGGCGCCCCCGCACCTCATCGACTGGGAGGGGAAGCCCTGGACGCCCGCGTCGGGCCGCCCCGCCGCGCACCCCAACTCGCGCTTCACCGTCGGTGCCGCGCAGTGCCCCCAGATCGCCGAGGACTGGGAGGCCCCCGAGGGCGTTCCCCTCGACGTCATCCTGTTCGGCGGACGCCGGGCCACCAACGTCCCCCTCGTGCTCGAGGCCACCGACTGGTCGCACGGGGTGTTCCTCGGCTCGACCGTCTCGAGCGAGAAGACGGCCGCTCAGGAGGGCACCGTCGGCGAACTCCGCCGCGATCCCTTCGCGATGCTCCCGTTCTGCGGATACAACATGGGCGACTACTTCGGCCACTGGCTCAAGGTGGGCCAGAAGCTGCGGTTCGACCGCGCGCCGCGCATCTTCCAGGTGAACTGGTTCCGCAAAGGCGACGACGGTCGTTTCCTCTGGCCCGGTTTCGGCGACAACGCCCGCGTCATCGACTGGATCATCCGCCGCGTCGACGGACAGGTGGATGCCGTGGACAGCCCGATCGGACGCCTGCCGCGCACCGAGGACCTCGACCTGACGGGCCTCGACCTGCCCGCCGCCGACCTCGAGGAGCTCTTCGCGATCGACCGCGAGTCGTGGCTGGCCGAGGCCGACCTCACCGAGGAGTTCTACGACACCTTCGGCTCGCACCTCCCGGCCGCCCTGCGCGCCGAGTTGGCGTCGCTGCGCTACCGCCTGCAGCGCCCCTGAGACCGGCTCGCCTCGCGCGCCGTTTCGCGCAGCGGGCGAGCCCCGGAATCGACGCCCCTCCCGTTCTTGGCGCGCGGGAGGGGCGTCGGTGTGTCCGCTCCCGGCGTGGGGCGGGTCCGCCCGCGCCCCCACGCCGATAAACGCCCGCTCTAGCGAGGAACGCCCGCAGTGCGCGTTTCTCAGCACAGCGAGCGTTTCTCGAAGGGCGGGGCACCCCCTCCTGCGCGCGGCCCCGTGCGGCGCAGCCCCGTGCGCTGCGACACCGCACACTGCGGGTCCGTGCGGCGCAGCTCCGGTGCGCTGCGACACCGCACACCGCGGCTCTGTGCGGCGCGGCACCGCACGGGAACCGCGCCACACGTCACACCAACAACTGGTGCTTCGCCAGGTCGCGGTACAGGGGAGTGGATGCCACGAGCTCGCTGTGCGTGCCCTGGCCGACGACGCGGCCGTTCTCGAGCACCACGATCAGGTCGCTGTCGACGACGGTCGAGAGGCGATGCGCGATCACCAGCAGCGTCCGGTCGGCGGCCACGGCGTCGATCGCCTCGCGCATGCGCTGTTCGTTCACACCGTCGAGCGACGAGGTCGATTCGTCGAGCAGCAGCACCGGGGGAGCGGCCAGCAGGGACCGCGCGATCGCCAGGCGCTGGCGTTCTCCGCCGGAGAGCATCACGCCGTCTTCGCCGACGGGGGCGTCGACGCCGAGCGGGTTGCGCTCCAGCACGTCACCGAGGTTCACGGCGCGCAGCACGCGCTCGCACTCGGCGTCCGACGCCTCGGGCGAAGCCAGGCGCAGGTTGTCGGCGATCGTGCCGGCCAGGGTCGGGGCGTCCTGCTCGACGTAGCCGAAGCGCGCGCGTAGATCGTCGCGCGCGAGATCGCGCACATCGACGCCGTCGACGAGGATCGCCCCCGAGGTGGGGTCGTAGAAGCGCTCGACGAGGGAGAGGATCGTGCTCTTCCCCGCCCCCGAAGGGCCCACCAATGCGACCCGCGCGCCGTGCGGCACCGTGAACGACACCCCGCGCAGCACCTCGCGGTCGGCCTCGTCGGCCGGGGCGTCCGGCGCGGCGGCGTCGAGGTGCACCTCGGCGAGCACGGACTGCGCCTCTTTCGCCGCCGCCTCGCGGGCTCTGACGACGTGGTCGGGGTAGCGGAACCGCACGCCGCGGAATTCGATCGCGGCCGCATCGGGTTCGGGCTGCACGGTGCCCGCTCGGTCGCCGTCCTGCTCGAGCGGGAGGTCGAGGACCTCCTGGATGCGCCCGAGAGCACCCAGGGCCTGGTTGACCGAGGTGATCGCGCCGATGGCCGAGGCGAGCGGCTGCACGAGCAGGAACAGGAAGATCACGAACGTGACCAGAGAGGCGACGTCGATGGCCCCGGATGCCACGCGGTATCCGCCGACGCCCAGCACGACGAGCAGAGAGACCTGCAGGGCGACGAAGGCGATGGGCACGATCAGCGCCGACACGCGGGCGATACGGACTCCCGCCTCGTACGCGGCGGTGGCGTTCTCGGTCACGGCGGCGGTCTCGCGCTCGGTCGCGCCGGACGCGCGGATGGTGCGGATCGACCCCACCGCGCGCTCGACACCCGACGACAGCTCGCCGACCTTCTCCTGCTGCACCGCGGATGCCGCGCGGATGCGCGTGCTGAGCAGCACCACGACACCGAGCGATGCTCCGACGACCACCACGATGAGCACGAGCAGGAGGGGATCGATGAACGCCATTGCGATCATGGCGCCGAGCAGAATGAGCGCATTGCCCACGGCATCCGCGAACCCCTGCGTGAGCACGGCGTACAGGAGCGTCGTGTCGGTGCCCACGCGCGAGACGAGGTCGCCGGTGCGACGCGCGTCGAACTCGCTGATGGGCAGGCGCAGGATGCGGGCGATCAGGCGCCGCCGCGACGAGTAGACGACCGCGGTGCCGGTGCGCTGGAGCAGGTAGTGCTGGAAGCCGGAGATCACCGACGAGAGCACGACGAACGCGACCAGCAGCCAGACGAGGGCGCCGAGCGGGACGCTGTTCTGCACGCGCGTGATGACCTGGCCGACCAGCAGCGGCTGGGCGAGCGTCGCCGCCGCTCCGAGGACGCTGAGCACCGCGACCACGGCGAGCGTGCGCTTGTGCTCGAGCAGGAAGGGCAGCAGCTGACGGAACGACGCGCGCGGACCTTCGGGGGCGCGGCGGCCGCGCCGACCGCGCGCGGGAGCGGGTGAAGACATGCTCATCCTCGGGAAAGGGATCGGGGTACTTCGACCGTACCTTCCGTCGCTATGCGCTTCGCCCTCGCGCGGTGGAAGGGGGGAGAACCCGCGCCGAAGCGCCCGTGGGGAGGAGCCGTGCGTGCGCCCGCGGAGACGACGGATGCCACGAGGCCGAGGCCCCGTGGCATCCGTCGTCGCGAACCGGACCGCGTTACGGCGCGGTCGCTCCCGCGGCGATGTTGTCGTCGTAGTCGACGTCTTTCGTCTCGGGCGAGAGCACGAGCGCGATGAGGGTCAGCACGCCCATCGCCGACAGGTAGACACCGACCAGCCAGGGGTTGCCGTCGCCGGCGGCCCACAACGCGACGGCGACGATCGGCGCGAGGGCCGCGCCCAGGATCGACGAGACGTTGTACGAGATCGCCGAGCCCGTGTAGCGCGTGTTCGTGGGGAACAGCTCGGGCAGCACGGCACCCATGGGACCGAAGGTCGAGCCCATGAGCAGGAATCCGATGATCAGGAACGCCTGCACGTAGACGTGGGTGAGCGTCGCGTCGGCCTGGGGGAGAAGGAAGAAGGCGAACGTCAAGCCGAACACGATGATCGCGAGGGTCACGCCGATGAGCAGGCGCTTGCGGCCGAAACGGTCCGCGAGGGGGCCCGACAGCATCGTGAAGACACCGAAGAACACCACGCCGATGATCTGCATGATGACGAAGTCGGTGTAGCCGAAGCCCAGGCCCGGAACGTACGCGGCCGCGTCGAATGCCGTACCGGCCTTCTCGGCCGCAGCGGCCGCGGTCTCGGCGGTGGGCTTGGTGCCGTACGAGAGGGTGAAGCTCGTCATGAGGTAGAAGAGCACGTAGGTCGCCAGCATGATGAACGTGCCGAGGATCAGCTGCTTCCAGTTGCGGCGGATCACCTCGCCCAGCGGGAACTTGCGGATCACGCCGCTCTTCTCCGCCTTCGCGAACGACTCGCTCTCGACGAGCTTGAGACGCACCCAGAGGCCGACGATCACCATCACGGCCGAGAAGAGGAACGGCACGCGCCAGCCCCACGCGAGGAATTCCGCGGAGCGCTGCGCGGTGCCGTCGGGGTGCGGCAGGGCGAAGTTGATGATGAGGAAGATGCCGTTGGCGATGATGAAGCCGATGGGGGCGCCGAGCTGCGGGAACGTGCCGAACAGGGCGCGCTTGCCCTTCGGGGCGTTCTCGGTGGCCACCAGCGCTGCGCCCGACCATTCGCCGCCGAGCGCGAAGCCCTGGGCGAGACGCATGATCAGCAGCAGGATCGCCGCCCAGACGCCGATCTCGTTGAAGGTCGGCAGCAGTCCGATCAGGAAGGTCGCGACACCCATCGTCAACAGGGATGCCACGAGGGTCGCCTTGCGACCGAAGCGGTCGCCGAAGTGGCCGAAGACGACGGCGCCGAGGGGGCGCGCGACCATGGCGGCGCCGAAGACGCTGAACGACAGCAGCAACGAGGTGGTCTCGTTGCCGGTCGGGAAGAAGAGGATCGGGAACACGAGCACGGCCGCCGTGGCGTACGCGTAGAAGTCGTAGAACTCGATCGTGGTGCCGATGAGGCTCGCGGTGATGACACGCGAGCGGGGGTTCGCCGGTGCGGCGGGGGTCGAGCGGGTGGAGGGGGATGACGTGGTCATGAGGGCCTGACGGGAAGAGTCTTCAATCGCGTCCGGGATGGGGCGCAGCGGTGGCGCGCAGCGGTCACGGGGGTGGTGGTGAGAGAGCGCACGGGCGGAGGCACCGGCGACGTCCCCGAGTGAGGGGCGTCTAGACCCTCCAGTCTATGCGCGCGCTGAGCGCGGTCCGTCCCCGCGCACCGACCGTCGTGTGCCGTGCGTGGGCGCCGTGCACCGTCGCCGTGTCTTAGCGACCGTCTCCCGCGCGGTCAGTGCCAGATGACCGCGAGACCCGCGTTGAGCAGAGCCAGGATGCCGATCGGCCAGAAGATCGCGGGGGAGAGCGAGCCGGCGCGCTTCTGGCGTGCGGAACCGATACCCAGCAGAGCGCCGATCACGAGCAGAACGACGAGCTTGATGCCGATCTTGGCGTAGTTGAGGTCGTGGTCGAGTCCCCAGGGTGCCGACAGCGCGAGACCGGTGACCAGGGAGATCACGAGGGCGTAGTTCATCAGCGGCGTCACGCGCGCGCGCCGGGCCACCGCCTCGACGACCCACGCGCCGAACAGCACCGCGAAGCCGATCAGGTGCACGAGGACGACGACGCTGCGCAGGATCTCCATACGGTCAGGGTAAGGATGCCGCGCCCGCGTCGCCAGCAAGGAGGCCCTCACCGCGCGCGGCCCCGGCTCCCGAGTGCCGCGATCGGCCGCCGACCCCCGCGCAAAGGCCCCTGAGCCCGGTGGGAGGTCCCTGAGCTTGTCGAAGGGTCCGCCCCGGCCCGCGGGTCCCGGTGGCTTCGACGGGCTCAGCCCCCTGTGTTCGCGGGTTTCGCGCTGGCGCGGAGAGGTCCCTGAGCTTGTCGAAGGGTCCGCCCCGGCCCGCGGGGTGCCCGGTGACTTCGACGGGCTCAGCCCCCTCCGCTGCGTCCCGCCGGTGACGACGGGCTCAGCCCCCTCCGACCCCGGCCGCAGACGAGAACGGGCCCGGCGACCTTGGCGGTCGCCGGGCCCACAGCACACCCCAGGTCAGCCGCGCAGCTCCCGCAGCACGAGGGCGGTGCGGATCGCGGCATCCGCGGCCTCCTCGCCCTTGTCCTCCTTCGAGCCCGGAAGCCCCGCGCGATCCAGACCCTGCTGCTCGTCGTCGAGGGTGAGCACGCCGAAGCCGACCGGCTTGCCGGTGTCGAGGGCGACGCGGGTCAGGCCATCGGTCGCGGCCGACGACACGAAGTCGAAGTGCGGCGTCCCACCCCGGATGATCACGCCCAGCGCGACCACGGCATCCGCCCCGGCGTCGAGCGCGGCCTTGGCCGCCACGGGCAGCTCGAACGAACCCGGCACGCGCACGACGCGATAGGTCGCCCCGGTGGCATCCAGCACGCGCTTCGCCCCGGCGATGAGGCCGTCGATGATGACCTCGTGCCAGGTGCCGGCGATGACGACGACGTTCAGTCCGGAGGCGTCGATACCCCCGGTCTCGGGTGCTCCACTACCGGCCATCAGACGCTCTCTTCCTTCATGTGCGCGAGGGCGTCGCGCAGGTCGTCCTCGGCGATGATGTGACCCATCCGGTCGCGCTTCGTCTCGAGGTACTGGTGGTTGTTGGGGCCGACGCCCACGAGGAGCGGCACCTGCTCGACGACGTCGAGACCGAAACCGCGCAGCTGCGCGACCTTGTCGGTGTTGTTGGTGAGCAGGCGCACCTTGTCGACACCGAGATCGGTCAGGATGCCGGCGGCGGCGGCGTAATCGCGAGCGTCGGCGGGGAGTCCCAGGGCCAGGTTGGCATCCACCGTGTCCATGCCGCGCTCCTGCAGGTTGTAGGCGCGCAGCTTGTTGATGAGGCCGATGCCGCGACCCTCGTGACCGCGCATGTAGATGACGATGCCGCCGTCGCGGTCGATCGTGTCGAGGGCGGCCTCGAGCTGCGGTCCGCACTCGCACTTGAGCGACCCGAAGGCCTCGCCGGTCAGGCACTCGGAGTGCACGCGCACGAGGGGCGCGCTCTCGGTGAGGTCGCCGGAGACGACCGCCAGGTGATCGGTGCCGGTGATGCGGTCCTTGTAGGCGAGGAAGCGGAAGGTGCCGTGCGAGGTGGGCACGTTCGACTCGGCGCGCAGGCTCACGCGACGCTTCGGCGCGGCGGTCTCCGGCAGCGGGTCGGTCTCGTTCAGGTGGGCGATGAGCTGCTCGATGGTGATGACCGGGATGCCGTCGCGCTCGCCGAGCTCGAAGAGTCCGGGCAGGCGCATCATGCTGCCGTCCTCGGCGACGACCTCGGCGATCGCGCCCACGGGCTCGAGACCCGCGAGACGCATGAGATCGACAGCCGCCTCGGTGTGACCGGCGCGCTCGCGAACACCGCCGTCGACGGCACGAAGGGGCAGCACGTGACCGGGGCGGATGAGGCTCGTCGGGACCGATGCCGCATCAGCCAGCACGTTGAGGGTGCGCGCGCGGTCGGCGGCGCTGATGCCGGTGGTGACGCCGGACGCGGCATCCACGCTCACCGTGTAGGCGGTGCCCCGAGCGTCCTGGTTGACCTCGACCATGGGGGGCAGGTCGAGGCGGTCCGCCCACTCGCCGGGCATGGGGGCGCAGACGTAGCCGCTCGACCACCGCACGGTCCAGGCGAGCCACTCGGGGGTCGCGAGCTGGGCCGAGATGATGACGTCGCCCTCGTTCTCGCGGTTCTCGTCGTCGGCGACCAGGATCGGGCGCCCGTGACGCAGGGCCTCGAGGGCCTCGGGGATGGTGGACAGGCTCATGCGGAGCCCCTCTCGGTCGATGCGGCGGTGGCCGCGGGGTTCTCTGTCGTACGGAAGGCGAGCATGCGCCGCACGTGGCGCGCGAGGATGTCGGTCTCGAGGTTGACGGGCGTGCCGGCCTCGGCGCGGCCCAGCGTGGTGGCCGCGAGCGTCTCGGGGATGAGCGAGACCTCGAGCCAGGGCTCCGCCTCGGCGGCGGGGCTGACGGCGCTGACGGTGAGCGAGACGCCGTCGATCGCGATCGAGCCCTTGTCGACGACGAGCGGCGCGAGCTCGACCGGGATGCCGACGCGCACGACGCTCCACTGCGCTCCCGGACGCACCTCGCGCACGGTGCCCGTGCCGTCGATGTGCCCCTGCACGATGTGGCCGCCGAGACGCCCGTGCGCGGCGGTGGCCCGCTCCAGGTTGACGGCGCGACCGGGCGCCACGTCGGAGAGCGTCGACATGTCGAGGGTCTGCTTCATGACGTCGGCGGTGAACCAGTCATCCCCCTGGTCAATGACCGTCAGGCACACGCCGCTGACCGAGATCGAGTCGCCGTGTCCGGCGTCCGACACCGACAGCGGGGCGCGCAGCGTCAGCCGCACGCCGTCTCCCGACGGCTCGACGGCGGTGACGGCGCCGATCTCTTCGACGATTCCGGTGAACATCAGGCGTCTCCTTCGTTCTCGCCCGCGGCGGCGGGCACAGTCTCGGGGCTTCGGATCCCGGTCTCGACCGGGCGGGCGACGATCAGCAGGTCATCGCCGAGGGGCTGGACGGATGCCACCGTCAGCCGTCTCGCCGCATCGATGCTCGGCACCCCGACATCTCCCAGGGCGAGACGGGATCCACCGAGCAGCACGGGGGCGACGTAGGCGAGCAGCTCGTCGGCGAGGTCCTCGCGCACGAAGGCGCTCGCCAGCGTCGGGCCGCCCTCGACGAACACGCGCTGGACGCCCTGCTCGGCGAGATCGGCCAGCACGGCCGCAAGGTCGTGGGTGGCGTAGAACAGCGGTTCGCGCGGGTGACGGCGCACCGCGGCATCCGGAGCCGTTTCGCTCTCGCCGATCACGACGGGCCGGGGCTGATCCTCGAGCAACGTGCCGTCGGCGGCTCGCGCGGTGAGCGCCGGGTCGTCGGCGCGTACGGTGCCCGTGCCGGCCACGATCGCGTCCGCCTGCGCGCGTCGCGCGTGCACGTCGCGACGGGCCTCGGGGCCGGTGATCCACTGGCTCGTGCCGTCGTCCGCTGCCGCACGACCGTCGAGGCTCTGCGCCCACTTCACCGTGACGTGCGGTCGACCGGTGCGCTGCAGGTGGATCCAGTCCGCGATGAGCGAGCGCGCGGCATCCGTCTCGATCCGGGTCTCGACGTCGATCCCGGCTGCGCGGAGGCGGTCGGCCCCTCCGGCCGCGGCGTCGGTGGGATCGTCGAGCGCGTACACGACGCGAGCGACCCCGGCCTCGATCAGGGCGACGGCGCAGGGGCCGGTGCGACCGGTGTGATTGCAGGGCTCGAGGGTCACGACGGCGGTGGCTCCGCGCGCCGCTCCGGGAGACAGCTGAGAAAGCGCGTCGACCTCGGCGTGAGGGGTCCCGGCGCCGCGGTGGTGTCCCTCGGCGAGGATCTCGCCGGCGGGTGAGAGGATGACGGCACCGACCTGCGGATTGAGCCCGCGCGGGCCGCGCCGGGCGAGCTGCAGCGCTCGCCGCATGGCGTCGATCTCGACGGCGGATGCCATTTCCCTGTCCTTCCCGCGGTGTCGGGGCAGGGCCAGCGGGAAGGCGCGTCGCGCCGTCCGTGCTGCCTCCTATCCGGACTAGCGAGGGGAGACCCCCGCATCACCGTCGGTCCCGGAATTCCACCGGATCGGCCCCACCGCGTGATGCGGAGGGGTTCGCGGACTATCACCGCCGGTTCGGATTCTCACCGACCCCGGAGCACGTTGTTTGCTCTTCGAAGTGTAGTCAACGCGGGGTTCGCGGTTTCATTCCCCGTCATCCGGCGACGTTCTGCGGTATGGACGACGGCAGAGACGCCCGCAGTCGGGGCGAGGCTCCAGCCCGTCTTCCCTCTTCCGCAGAACCGTGGACGGGCCTCCCCGACCTCGCGCGCCCGCTGGGGTCGGGAACGCCGTGGCCCGGCATCCCGGCGACGGCCGCGGACGACCTCACTTCAGCAGGCGCGACAACCGCCGGTCGGCGAGCAGCTTCCCGCCCGTCTGGCACGTGGGGCAGTACTCGAGGGAGTTGTCGGCGAAGAAGACGCTGCGCACCTCGTCGCCGCACACCGGGCACGCCTCGCCGCGCCGCCCGTGCACGCGCATCCCCCGCCTCTTGGCATCCTTCAGCTCGGCCGGGGGCTTGCCGCGCGCGGCCTCGATCGCTTCGGTGAGCGTCGTCGTCATGGCTTCGAAGAGCTGATCGACCTCGGGCTGGGACAGGTTCGCCGCGAGGGCGTAGGGCGACATCTTCGCCGCGTGCAGGATCTCGTCGGAGTAGGCGTTGCCGACGCCCGCGATGATCGACTGGTCGCGCAGCACGCCCTTGATCTGCGTGCGGCGGCCGGCCAGAAGCGCTCCGAATCGCTCGCGGCCGAAGTCGTCGTCGAGCGGATCGGGCCCGAGGCGCGCGATGCCGGGCACGTCATCGGGCGAGCGGACCGCGTATACGGCCAAAGACTTCTTGGTGCCCGCCTCGGTGAGGTCGAATCCCGCCCCGTCGTCGAAGCCGACGCGCAGGGCGATGGGGGTCTTGCCCGGCTTGATGATCGTCGACGGCAGCGCGTCGTACCACCGGAGCCACCCCGCCTTGGCGAGATGGAAGACGAGATGGATGCCGGCATCCGTCGTGAGGTCGACGAACTTGCCGTGCCGCCGGGCGTCGGTCACCGCAGCGCCCACCAGGGCCGACAGTGGCGGGTCGAACGTCTTGAGGGCGTTGATCGCCGACACGGTCGCCTTGTCGATGCGCAGCCCCGTGATCCGCCCGCGCAGGAACTCGACGAGCCCCTCGACCTCTGGCATCTCCGGCATGTGCCCATGCTGCCACGCCCCTCCGACATCGGGGCCGGGCCTTGCGTGCTAGCCGAGCACCGCCCACGGCACCGGTGCGCGGTCGTCGTCGCGCAGCAGCCCGCCGATCCACAGGTCGGAGCGCCCCAGCGAGTTGACGTGCGCTCGCCGCAGCAATCCCTCGTAGCGGAACCCCAGCGAGCGGGCGACACGCGCCGAGCCCGTGTTGCCCACCACGGCTCGCCACTCGATCCGTTCGATCGCGGGACGCTCGGGCGCGAATCCCCAGTCGACGACGGCACACGCCGCCTCGGTCGCGATGCCATGACCGCGCACGCGAGACGACACCCAGTAGCCGATCTCCGGCCCGCCGCTCGGCAGCTTCGCGAGTCCCACCATGCCGACGAGTCGTCCCTCGAGGCGGATCGCCCACGTCGCCTCGGACCCTTCCACCCACCAGGCGCGCGTGAGGTCGACGAACGTCTGGGCGTCCGCCGGGAGGTAGGGCGAGGGGACCGTCGTGAGTCGCTGGATCGCGGCATCCTGGCATTCGGCATGGATCGCGGCGACGTCGTCGTCGCCCGGTGCCGACAGCTCGAGGCGGGCGGTGCGCAGGACCGGGGGTTCCATCCGGCCACGCTACCCGCCCGCCGGGCGGTGCTGTCGACGAGCACGACTCCTGCGATTCGGTACGTCGAGGAGGAATGCGGGCCCGATCGGCGGGTTCTGCAGGAGTTGTGCCGCTCGCGCCCCGGAGGGAAGTTATCCCCAGAAGTCGTCGTGAGCCCACGGTGGCCGCTCCAGGTGGAGGACCCTCGATCCGTGTCCTCCGCCTCGGCTTCCTTCCGCGACCTCCGTGCCGAAGGAATGACCCGTGGCGAGATCGAACGGGCGGTCCGAGCGGGTCATCTGCTGCGCGCACGACGGGACACGTATCTACCGGCCGGAGTATCGGCCCCCGTGCTGCGCGCGGTACAGCACGGGGGTCGTTTGGATTGCCTGTCCCTGCTCCACGAACGCGGCGTGTTCGCGCACGATGTCAGGTGCCTGCACGTGCAATTCGATCGTGTCGCGAGTCGCCTGCCGGTGCGGGGGAGTGACGTACGGGGCCACTGGCGGTCGAGCACCGCACTTCCTCGAGCCACGCATACACCGATCATCGAGGCTCTCGTCCAGTCGGCAGCGTGTCAACCACCGCGGAGCCTGGTCGCGTCGCTGGACAGCGCCTGGAACCGTGGACTCATCGACGAGGCGAATCTGGGAAAGATCTTCCGTGCGCTCCCGCGCCGCTTCCGGCGCCCGCGGCACCTCGTGGATCCATCGGCAGAGTCGGGACCCGAGACGCTGGTGCGGCTCATGCTCCGCGGTCTCGGGTTGCGGTGGAGAGCGCAGGTGCAGATTCCGCACGTGGGTCGAGTCGACTTCGTCGTGGAGGGGTGGCTCATCATCGAATGCGACAGCAAGGCCCATCACGCGTCCTGGGAGGCTCAGCGTGAGGACCGTCGTCGCGATCGCGCCGCCGCAGCGGCGGGTTACGTCACCCTCCGCCTCATCGCGGAGGAGATCCTGTACAAGCCGGAGGCTGTTCGTGCGGCGATCGCGGGGCTCAAGCCGCGACTTCGACGCTGACGCCGCGGCCGCGGACCGCGCGGCCCTGCTCCGTCCCCACGCGATTCCCGCATCGCGGGCTCAGGTGTCGACGTACTCCGCGTCGGCGGGATCCGAGGTGGTCCGGCGTCCGCGTTCTTCGGGCCGAGCGCGCGAAAGGGCACACGGACGAGGCATGCGCGAGGTCGCGCTGCCCGCACAATTCCTGCAATTCGGGGCCGGCGTGGTTGGGAGCCTGCGTTGCGGGCCGATCTGCAGGAGTTGTGCTGAAGCCGGGACGACCGGCGGACGCTCGGCCGCGCGCGAGCGACGTCGGGCGGGCCCCCCGAGCGCAGGTCGTTCGATGCGCAGAACTCCTGCAATTCGGTGCAGGAGGCGGGCGGTGGCGTGCGCGGTGCGCCGAATTGCAGGAGTTGTGCGCGCGACACGCGGTATATCGCACGCAGCTCGTGTCCAGCATGGTCGGCGGAACGCCGACGCCCGCCGCCGCTCGGGGGAGCGGGGCGGGCGTGGAACGGATCGGATCAGCCGCGGCGCAGCAGTCCGATGCGGTCGTAGACGTCGGAGAGGGTCTTCTCGGCGACGGATGCCGCCTTCCCCGCGTTCACGGCGAGCACGCGGTCGAGCTCCGCCGGGTCGTCGAGCAGCTCGAGGGCGCGTTCGCGCACCGGCTCGAACTCGTTCACGACGACCTCGGCGAGGCCCTTCTTGAAGTCGCCGTACCCGCGGCCGGCGTACTCGTCTTCGATCGAGGTGATCTCGCGACCGGTGAGGGCCGAGTAGATCACCAGCAGGTTGGACACGCCCGGCTTGGCCTCGCGGTCGAAGCGCACGGAGCCCTCCGAATCGGTCATCGCGCGCATGATCTTCTTGGCGCTGACCTTCGGGTCGTCGAGCAGCCACAGCACACCCGCATCGGATTCCGCCGACTTCGACATCTTCGACGTCGGGTTCTGGAGGTCGTAGATGCGCGCGGTCTCCCGCTGGATGACCGGCTTGGGCACCGTGAAGGTCTGGCCGTAGCGCTGGTTGAAGCGCTCCGCGAGATCGCGGGTCAGTTCGATGTGCTGCTTCTGGTCGTCACCGACCGGCACGACGTCGGTCTGGTAAAGCAGGATGTCGGCGGCCATCAGCACCGGGTAGGTGAAGAGTCCGACGTTCGTGGCATCCGTGCCGTAGCGGGCCGACTTGTCCTTGAACTGGGTCATGCGCCCGGCCTCGCCGAAGCCCGTGAGCGTCGACAGCACCCACTGCAGCTCCGCGTGCGCGGGCACGTGCGACTGCACGTACAGCGTCGAGCGCGACGGCTCGATGCCCGCGGCGATGTATTGGGCGGCGGTGCGGCGGGTCTTCTCGCGGCGCTCGGCGGGGTCGCCGGGCTGCGTCAGGGCGTGCAGGTCGACGACCGAGAAGAAGGCGTCGTACTGGTCCTGGAGGTCGCGCCACTGCAGCAGAGCCCCGATGTAGTTGCCGATCTGAAGGCTGTCGGCGGAGGGCTGCATTCCTGAGTAGAGGCGCTCGGTGGTCACCGTACGATCCTAGGCGTCGTCGGCTGGGCGCACCCGCCGAGGCGAGGGGCGGGCGGATGCCGGTGCCCGGGGTGAGATCGATCGAAGCCGACCACAGCTCGGGCTCCACCTCGGGGCGGCAACAGGCCCCGGACGACCACGACGGATTCGGGCGCCGGGCTGCGGGCGAGGGGTCCGCACGGCCCGACGGCGCTCTGCGGCGGTCGCTAGGCGACGGTCAGGTCCCGAGCGTGTAGTCGACGATGACGGGGGAGTGGTCGCTCCAGCGCGTGTCGTACGAGGGCGCGCGGTCGACGCGGTAGGAGGTGACCCGCTCGGCCAGGGCCGGGGTGGCGACGTGGTAGTCGATGCGCCAGCCGCTGTCGGTGTCGAACGCCTTCCCGCGCATCGACCAGAACGTGTACGGACCGTCGACCTCGCCCATCGCGCGACGGCCGACGTCGATCCAGCCCAGTCCCGTGCCGGTCGACCCGTCGACGCCCTCGACCTCGTCGCCGGCGGGGCCGAAGAAGCGATCGAAGTACGCGCGCTCGCGCGGCAGGAAGCCGGCGTTCTTGCGGTTTCCACGCCAGTTCTTGATGTCGAGCTCGCGGTGTCCCACGTTCAGGTCGCCGGCGACGAGGGCCAGCTCGCGCTCGGCGCTGAGTTCGGCGAGGCGACGCTCCATGGCATCCAGGAACAGCCACTTGGCATCTTGCTTGGGGGTGTCGACCTCGCCGCTGTGCACGTAGGCGCTGACGATCGTGACGGTCTCGCCGTCGATGTCAAAGTCGGTCTCGATCCACCGGCCCGAGGCGTCGAGCGGCTCGGGGCCGAGGTGCGTGCGCGTCTCGACGCCCGGGAGGCGGCTGATGATCGCGACGCCGGCGCGGCCCTTCTGCAGGGCCTCGTCGTTGACGATCTCCCACCCGGGAAGGGCTTCGGCGAGCTGGTCGGCGGTCGCCCGGACCTCTTGGAGGGCGACGATGTCGGCGCCCGAGGCGTCTAGCCACTCGGTCATGCCCTTGCGGACGGCGGCACGGATGCCATTGACGTTGACGGAGACGATACGCACGGAACGAGCCACCCGACGAGCCTAATCGCGACCTCCGACATCGGCTCATCGCCCGCGGTCAGTCGGGCAGGAGCGACACCCGCCGCGGCGCGGGCACGTCGGCCTCGGCGCGGGCCAGCGTCTTCCGCGCGGCGACGAGACGCCGCCGAGCCCGCCATCGCCACGGCCACCGCGCCAGGGCGACAGCGCGTTCGGCTTCGCGCACGCCCACCTGCGCGGCGATGACCAGCGCGGCCTGCTCCATGGCCCGGCGGTCCTCGGGGGAGCGCAGCGGAACGTCGCGATCGCCCGCGGCCACCGCGATCCAGGCGGCGGCCACGAGGATGACGATGCCGATGAAGCGGAACCACAGCAAGAAGCCGATGAGCACCGTGAACGTCGCCAGCAGCGGGTTCGACGGCGTGTAGACGAACAGGAAACCCGCACCGACCTGCAGAACGACGATCCCCGTCGCGCCGACGAGCGCTCCCGGCCAGGCGCGACGCCACGTCAACGTCGTCCCGGTGAGGAAGCGGAACAGCGAGGCGAGCGCGACGGTGTTGATCCCGAACGCGACGACCAGCGACACCAGCCGTGCTCCGATCGACCAGCCGAGGGTCTCCCGGTCCCACCCGATCAGCCCGAACACGAGATCGACCGCGCCGGTGGTGATCGAGCCCAGGAGGGCTCCGACGAGCAGCGAGATCCCGAACAGAATGGATGCCAGGAAGTCGCGCGCCTTGAGCATGACGTAGTTGCGCAGGTCGAACGGCAGCCCAAAGGTGTCGCGGACGGCCCGCCGGGTGAAGGTGACGAAGCCGATCGCCGTCCACACGACCACGACGACGGCCACGATGCCCGTGATGGTCAGCAGACGTCCGCTGTCCTGAGCGACGGCCTCGACCTGATCTCGATCGACGAGGCCGTTCTCGCTGATGAGCCCCGGGACGTAGCTGTTGATGATGCGGATGAGACCGTCGATCGCGGCCGTGCTTCCGCCCAGCCAGATCCCCACCCCCGCGAATGCGAGGTACAGGGCGGAGAACACCGCGAAGAGCCCCTGGTAGCTCATCCCCGCGGCGAGCAGGAACCCGTTGTGCCGCAGGAAATGCCGCCAGACCCGGATGGGGAACCATCGCGCGATCCTCGCGGCCCGGGCGATGGGCTGATCCAGACGCTCGAGCACGGCGCTCTGCGCGGCTTCGAGGCGGTCGCGCAGCGACGTGTCGTCGTCACGCACCGCGGGCAGCGGTCGTGGGTCGGCGTGCGTCTCGGTCACCCGTCGAGCCTAATGAATGGATGCCGCCCCTCCGCGGACCGCGGTGCTTCGCGGCATCCGCCCCCGCGCTCGCGAAAGCGCACCGTTCTCGCAGCGCTGGGCGCGCGGCATCCGCCTTCGCTGCGATCTGCGAGATCCGGCCCCGGCCGCGTCGCCGCTCCCGCGACCCTGTGCTCCCGCACACGCGATGCCGGGAACGCCGAACGGCGGGGCGCCGGAGCGCACCCGCCGTTTGAGGGGGGAGAGGTCAGCGACCGCCGCGCAGCACGGCCTGCTTGACCTCGGCGATGGCCTTGGTGACCTCGATGCCGCGGGGGCACGCCTCGGTGCAGTTGAAGGTCGTGCGGCAGCGCCATACGCCTTCCTTGTCGTTGAGGATGTCGAGGCGCACATCGCCCGCGTCGTCGCGCGAGTCGAAGATGAAGCGGTGCGCGTTGACGATCGCGGCGGGGCCGAAGTACTGCCCGTCGGTCCAGAACACGGGGCACGACGAGGTGCACGCGGCGCAGAGGATGCACTTGGTCGTGTCGTCGAAGACCTCGCGGTCGACGATCGACTGGACGCGCTCCTTGCCGGGCTCGGGCTTCGAGTTCGAGATCAGGAACGGCTGCACCTCGCGGTAGGAGGCGAAGAACGGCTCCATGTCGACGATGAGGTCCTTCTCGAGGGGCAGACCCTTGATCGCCTCGACGTAGATGGGCTGCGAGATGTCGAGATCCTTGATCAGCGTCTTGCAGGCCAGGCGGTTGCGACCGTTGATGCGCATCGCGTCCGAGCCGCAGATGCCGTGCGCACACGAGCGGCGGAACGACAGCGACCCGTCGACCTCCCACTTGATCTTGTGCAGGGCGTCGAGCACGCGGTCGGTGGAGTACAGCTCCACGTCGTAGTCGACCCAGCGCGGCTCGTCGTCGACCTCGGGGTCGAAGCGGCGGATGTTGAAGGTGACGAGGAACGACTGGATGCCGGTGTCCTCAGGAGTCTGCTCGACCTCGTCCGAGGTGTCGACCTGCTCGATGACGGTGGATGCCATCTCAGTACTTCCTCTCCAGCGGCGGGTAGCGCAGCTCCCCGGCCTCGTTCTTGGTGAAGACCACGGGCTTCCAGCCGAGTTCGATGTGATCGGCGGGGTGCGACGAGTGGGGGTCGCCCGACAGGTACGCCATGGTGTGCTGCATGTAGTTCTCGTCGTCGCGCGTCGGGAAGTCGTCGCGCATGTGACCGCCGCGGCTCTCCTCGCGGTTCTGCGCCGAGTAGACGACCACCTCGGCGAGGTCGAGCAGGAAGCCCAGCTCGACAGCCTCGAGCAGGTCGGTGTTGAAGCGCTTGCCCTTGTCGTCGACGTGGATGTTCTTGTAGCGCTCGCGCAGGTCGGCGATCACGTCCATGACGTGAGCCAGCGACTCGTGCGTGCGGAACACCTGCGCGCCCTTGTCCATCTCGTCCTGCAGCGTCTTGCGCAGCACCGCGATGCGCTCGGTGCCGCTGTTGTTGCGCAGGCCCTCGATGAGCCCGCGCACCTCGGCGGCCGGGTCCTCGGGCAGCGGCACGAAGTCGGCGGTCTTGACGTACTCGACGGCGTTGCGGCCGGCGCGCTTGCCGAAGACGTTGATGTCGAGCAGCGAGTTGGTGCCCAGGCGGTTCGAGCCGTGCACCGAGACGCACGCGCACTCGCCGGCGGCGTACAGACCCGGCACGACCGTGTCGTTGTCGGCGAGCACCTCGGCCTTGATGTTGGTGGGGATTCCGCCCATCGCGTAGTGCGCGGTCGGCATGACCGGCACGGGCTCGACGACCGGGTCGACGCCGAGGTAGGTGCGGGCGAACTCGGTGATGTCGGGGAGCTTCGTCTCGAGCACCTCGGCACCCAGGTGCGTGCAGTCCAGCAGCACGTAGTCGCGGTGGGGTCCGGCGCCGCGACCCTCGGCGACCTCCTGCACCATGCAGCGGGCGACGATGTCGCGGGGCGCCAGGTCTTTGATGGTGGGGGCGTAGCGCTCCATGAAGCGCTCACCGCTCGCGTTGCGCAGGATCGCGCCCTCGCCGCGCGCACCCTCGGTGAGCAGGATGCCGAGACCGGCGAGACCGGTCGGGTGGAACTGGAAGAACTCCATGTCCTCCAGCGGCAGGCCCTTGCGCCACACGATGCCCACGCCGTCACCGGTGAGGGTGTGGGCGTTGGAGGTGGTCTTGAAGATCTTGCCGAAGCCGCCGGTCGCGAAGACCACGGCCTTGGACTGGAACACGTGCAGCTCGCCCGTGGCGAGGTCGTAGGCGACCACGCCCGCGACCTGCGTCTTGCCCGCGGCATCCTTCACCGTGATGAGGTCGAGCACGTAGAACTCGTTGAAGAAGTTGATGCCGAGCTTGACGCAGTTCTGGAACAGCGTCTGCAGGATCATGTGACCGGTGCGGTCCGCGGCGTAGCACGCGCGGCGCACGGGGGTCTTGCCGTGGTCGGCCGTGTGACCGCCGAAGCGGCGCTGGTCGATCTTGCCCTCGGGCGTGCGGTTGAACGGCAGGCCCATGTTCTCGAGGTCGATGACGGCGTCGATGGCCTCTTTGGCGAGGATCTCCGCGGCATCCTGGTCGACGAGGTAGTCGCCGCCCTTGATGGTGTCGAAGGTGTGCCACTCCCAGGAGTCTTCTTCGACGTTGGCCAGTGCCGCGGCCATGCCGCCCTGCGCCGCACCGGTGTGCGAGCGGGTGGGGTAGAGCTTGGAGATGACCGCGGTCTTCGCGCCGGGGCCGGCCTCGATGGCCGCGCGCATGCCGGCGCCGCCGGCTCCGACGATGACGACGTCGAACTGGTGGTAGTGGACGCCGTCCTTGACGACGGAGTCCGAAGAAGTCTGAGTGCTCACGTGTGCGATACCTCTGCTGTCAGGGGAAAGAAGGGATGCCACAGGCTCACGCCGCCTGGCACACGTCCCACAGGGAGCTGCTCTCGGTCACGCCGAGGCAGGGGTCGAAGGTGAAGACGACGAGCGTGCCGAGCAGGATCAGGAACCCGGCCGACACCCACAGCGACCCGACCAGGATGCGGCGGATGCGGGCGTTCGTGACGTAGTCGTTGACGATCGTGCGCATGCCGTTGGCGCCGTGGATGAGGGCCAGCCACAGCATCAGCACGTCCCACCACTGCCAGAACGGCGAGGCGAGCTTGCCCGCGACGAACGCGAAGTCGATCTGGTGGATGCCGTCGCCCGTCATGAGGTTGACGAACAGGTGGCCGAAGATCAGGACGATCAGCAGCACGCCGGAGGCGCGCATGTAGATCCAGCCCCACTTCTCGAGGTTGGTGCCCTTCTTGCGCACGGAGGGCGTGCGGGGGGCGGGGATCGTGGCGGCTTCTTGGGCGACGGACATCAGTGGCTCCCGGTGACGGCGCTGAAGACGTTGATGAGGTGGCGCGGAGTGAACCCGAGCATGGTGACGACCCAGAGGCCCAGCACGCCCCACCACAGCTGACGCTGGTGACGCGTGGCCCACGGCCAGAAGTCGACCAGGATGATGCGCAGCCCGTTGAACGCGTGGTACGCGATCGCGCCGACCAGTGCCACCTCGCCGAGACCCATGATCGGATTCTTGTAGGTGCCGATGACGGCGTCGTAGGCCTCGGGCGACACGCGGATCAGCGCCGTGTCGAGGATGTGCACGAGCAGGAAGAAGAAGATCGCCACACCGGTGATGCGGTGAAGGACCCACGACCACATGCCTTCACGGCCGCGGTAGAGAGTGCCGCGAGGCCTCTTCGAAGTGGTCTCTTTCACCGACGGCGTGGCACGTGCTGGTGCTGACACGGTCGTCCTCCCTGATCGAACACGGTGTGAGACCCACGCGGGTCCGAGCGTCACACGGGCGCCATCAAATACTACGTCCGGCCTATGAACGGCGGGGATTAGGCCCGCCTAAGACTCTCTCGACATCGAGATAGTTCCGGATGCCGACACCCCGCGCCTCACCTGGACCGCCGCCGTGGGTCCGCGCGCCCGCGACCAGTAGGGTCGGAGCCATGGCCGACCTCGCTATCGACGACTTCTACGCCGTGATCCCCGCCGGAGGGATCGGCAGCCGCCTGTGGCCCCTCTCGCGGGCCGACGCCCCGAAGTTCCTGCACGATCTCACCGGATCGGGGCAGACGCTGCTCCGCGACACGTGGGACCGTCTCGCTCCGCTGTCGGGCGCCGACCGCATCGCGGTCGTGACGGGCCGCGCCCACCGCGCCGCCGTCGAGCGGGAGCTCCCGGGCGTACCCGACCACAACGTCTTCCTCGAGTCCGAGCCGCGCGACTCCTCCGCCGCGATCGGCCTCGCCGCCGCGATCCTCGTGCGCCGCGAGCCCGACGTCATCATCGGCTCCTTCGCCGCCGACCACGTCATCCGCCAGACGCGTCAGTTCGACTTCGCCGTGCGCCAGGCCGTGGCGGTCGCGCGGGCCGGGTACATCTGCACCATCGGCATCCAGCCCAGCGAACCCTCCGTCGGCTTCGGTTACATCAAGCAGTCCGACGAGCTCATCGTCGACGACGCCCCCGAGGCGTACATGGTCGAGCGCTTCGTCGAGAAGCCCGACCTCGACACCGCGAAGGAGTACTTCTCCGACCGCGCCTACCTGTGGAACGCAGGCATGTTCATCACCCGTGCCGACGTGCTGCTGGCGGAGCTCGCGGTGAACGAGCCCGAGCTGCACGCGGGCCTTCTCGAGCTCGCCGAGGCGTGGGACGACCGCGACCGTCGCGGTCCCGCCGTCGACCGCATCTGGCCCGGGCTGAAGAAGATCGCCATCGACTACTCGGTCGCCGAGCCCGCCGCCGAGAAGGGGCGCCTGGCGGTCATTCCCGGTCACTTCGACTGGGACGACGTGGGCGACTTCGCGAGCCTGTCGAAGCTGAACTCCTCGGGTGGCCGCAACGAGCTGGCGATCCTCGGCGAGGACGCCCGCGTGCTCTCCGACGCGTCCAGCGGCATCGTCGTCTCGCAGACCAAGCGCGTGATCAGCCTCATCGGCGTGCGCGACATCGTCGTGGTCGACACCCCCGACGCGCTCCTGGTGACCACGAGTGAGAACGCCCAGCGGGTGAAGGGCGTCGTCGACGCGCTCAAGCTCACCGGTCGCGGCGACGTCCTCTGACACCGGATGCCGCTCCGCGTGGCATCCAGTGTCTGTCTCCCCGCCGCGTGTGGCGGTCGCGTGACGCGAGATTGCGTCTTTGTAACCATTGCTGCGCGCGAGCCTCTCGGGGACGCAAGCGCGCCGACACAGTAGGTAACGTGACGGGATCGTCCCCCGAACCCGTTGGGGGCATCCGTCTTGGAGGACCATTCGTGAAGACCACGAAGAAGGCCGTCGTCAGCGGCCTCGCCATGATCGGCGCCGCGGCGCTGCTCGCCGGTTGCGGCGCCGCACCCGAGAGCAACGGCGCATCCGGTGGTGCCGCCGCCGGCGCCAGCGACTACCTGCCCTGCATGGTGTCGGATGCCGGTGGCTTCGACGACAAGTCGTTCAACCAGCTCGGCAAGGAGGGCGTCGACGCGGCGGCTTCCGAGCTCGGTTCGAAGACCCCCATCGAGGTCGAGTCGCAGGCCGAGACCGACTACGCCTCCAACCTGCAGAACCTCGTCGACCAGGGATGCAACACCATCGTCACGGTCGGCTTCCTCCTCGCCCCCGCGGCGCTGGAGTCCGCCAAGGCGAACCCCGACCTCGAGTACGTCTCGATCGACGACACCGTCGACAGCGACTTCGACGGCAAGACCGACGCCCCGAACATCAAGCCGATCATCTTCGACACCGCCCAGGCGGCCTACCTCGCGGGCTACCTCGCCGCGGGAACCTCGAAGACCGGCGTCGTCGGCACCTTCGGCGGCCTCAACATCCCGACCGTGAGCATCTTCATGGACGGCTTCGCCCAGGGCGTCGAGAAGTACAACACCGACAACGGCGCCTCGGTGCGCGTCGTCGGGTGGGACCGCGCCGCTCAGGACGGCTCGTTCACCGGTGGCTTCGAGGCCAACGACACCGCGCGTCAGACCGCGCAGGCGCTCATCGACCAGAACGTCGACGTGCTGCTGCCCGTCGGTGGTCCGATCTACCAGTCGGCCGCCGTGGCCATCAAGGACGCCGGTCGCGAGATCGCGCTCGTCGGTGTCGACGCCGACGTCTACGAGACCGACCCCTCCGTCGGTGACCTGCTGCTGACCTCGATCCTCAAGGGCATCGACGTGGGCACGAAGGACGCGATCGTCGCCGCCGGTAACGGCGAGTTCGACGCGGCTCCCTTCGTCGGCACGCTCGAGAACGAGGGCGTCGGCCTGGCTCCGTACCACGACTGGTCGGACCGCGTCCCCGCCGAGCTGACCACGAAGATCGACGAGCTCAAGGCGAGCATCGTCAGTGGTGACATCACCGTCGAGTCCTACCTCGCCGGCTGAGTCCGCATCACTCTGGGGGGAGGCCGGCGTCCGCCGGCCTCCCCCTCCCTTGTGAACGAGGTCGGCGCGCGCCGACCGTCCCCGGGACGATTCGCCCACGAGGCGGTCTCCTCGCCGGTCCCCCTCCGGATCGGTGCCACAGAACCTAGGATCGGGAACATGAAGCTCGAACTCCGCGGGATCACGAAAACCTTCGGATCCCTGGTGGCGAACGATCACATCGACCTCACCGTCGAGGCCGGAGAGATCCACTGCCTGCTCGGCGAGAACGGTGCCGGCAAGTCCACCCTGATGAACGTCCTCTACGGCCTCTACCAGGCCGATGGGGGAGAGATCCTGCTCGACGACGTCGTCCAGCAGTTCTCCGGCCCGGGCGACGCGATGCGCGCGGGCATCGGCATGGTGCACCAGCACTTCATGCTGATCCCCGTCTTCACCGTCGCCGAGAACGTCATGCTCGGCCACGAGCCCACGAAGGTCGGCGGCCGCCTCGACCTCGCGGCGGCCCGAGCGAAGGTCCGCGAGATCTCCGACCGCTTCGGGTTCGACGTCGACCCCGACGCGCTCGTCGACGACCTCCCGGTCGGTGTGCAGCAGCGCGTCGAGATCATCAAGGCGCTCTCGCGCGATGCGAAGGTGCTCGTGTTCGACGAGCCGACCGCCGTGCTCACGCCCCAGGAGACCGACGAGCTGATGGCGATCATGCGTCAGCTGCGCGATTCCGGCACCTCGATCGTCTTCATCACCCACAAGCTCCGCGAGGTGCGCGAGGTCGCCGACCGCATCACCGTCATCCGTCTGGGCAAGGTGGTCGGCGAGGCCGAGCCGACCGCGTCCAACGCCGAGCTGGCATCCCTCATGGTGGGCCGTGCCGTCGAACTGACCGTTCAGAAGGACGCGCCCACCCTCGGCGAGGTCGGGCTGTCGGTCTCGGGTCTGACCGTGGTCGACGCGATCGGTCAGCTCGTCGTCAACGACGTCAGCTTCGAGGTTCGCCGCGGCGAGGTGCTCGCCATCGCGGGAGTGCAGGGCAACGGGCAGACCGAGTTGACGGAAGCGCTGGTCGGGCTGCAGGAACGCGTCGAGGGATCCATCCGCCTGGACGGCCGGGAGCTGCAGGGATCGACCGTGCGCGCGGTCCTCGACGCCGGTGTCGGCTTCGTCCCCGAGGACCGCAAGGAAGACGGGCTGGTCGGGGAGTTCTCCATCGCCGAGAACCTCATGCTCGATCGCGCCGACGGCGCCCCGTTCGTCAAGGGCGGCGCGCTCCAGCTGTCGACGCTCGCCGACTTCGCCCGCGAGAAGGTCGCCGAGTTCGACGTGCGCACCCCCTCGATCGAGACGCCGGTCGGCCGCCTCTCGGGCGGAAATCAGCAGAAGGTCGTGCTGGCGCGCGAACTGAGCCGCGATCTGCGGCTGTTCGTGGCCGCCCAGCCCACCCGCGGTGTCGACGTGGGTTCGATCGAATTCATCCACAAGCGCGTCATCGAGACCCGTGACGCGGGCGTGCCCGTCATCGTCGTCTCCACCGAACTCGACGAGGTCACCGCCCTCGCCGACCGCATCATGGTCATGTACCGCGGTCGCGTCGTCGGCATCGTCCCCGGTGACACCTCGCGCGACGTCCTCGGCCTCATGATGGCCGGCGAAGCGCCCCAGAACGAAGGAGTCGCCGCGTGAGCGATCCGCACAGCCCGCACGACCCGACCGCCGCTCGCGCCGACCGCGCCGCGGAGGTCGCCGAGGCGGCTCAGGCCGACGTCGCGCTCGAGGGCGCGTCCACCGTGGACCCGGCCGCGGGAGCCCGGGTCGTCGCTCCCGAACCCGCGACCGATGAGAACCGCTGGCGTCGCGCGCTGCGCGAGATCGCCACCGGCAACGCAATCATCTCGGTCCTCGCCGTGATCCTCGCGCTCGTGGTGGGCGCGATCATGATCGCGGCGACCGACGAGAACGTCCAGGCGGCGGCGGGGTACTTCTTCGCCCGGCCCGGGGACACGCTCGCCGCGATCTGGCAGTCGGTGTCGGGTGCCTACGCCTCGTTCTTCCAGGGCGCCATCTACAACTTCCGCCGCCCGGAGTTCGCCACCGGCATCCGTCCGCTCACCGAGACCCTGACGTTCGCGACGCCGCTGATCGCGGCCGGCCTCGGCGTGGCGCTCGCCTTCCGCGTCGGGATGTTCAACATCGGCGGTCGTGGGCAGATGCTCGTCGCGGCCGCGGCCGGCGGTTACGTGGCCTTCGCGTTCGATCTGCCCTGGGGCCTGCACGCCCTCGTGGCGCTCGTCGCCGGCGTCGTGGCGGGTGCGCTGTGGGCCGGGATCGCGGGTCTGCTCAAGGCCCGTACCGGCGCGCACGAGGTCATCGTCACGATCATGCTGAACTACGTCGGGTTCTACCTCGTCTACTACATGCTGCGCACGCCCGGCCTGCTCCAGGCTCCGGGCTCGAACAATCCGACCACGCCGGCGATGAAGGACACGGCGGTCTTCCCCGACCTGTTCGGGCCGTCGTACAACCTGCACTTCGGCTTCCTCCTCTCGCTCGCCGCGGTCGCGCTGGTGTGGTGGATCCTGGAGCGCTCGTCCCTCGGATTCCGCTTCCGCGCGGTCGGTCTGAACCCCCACGCCGCGCGTGTGGCCGGCATCAACGTCAAGTCGATGTACGTCATCGCCATGCTCATCTCCGGTGCGCTGATCGGTCTGGCGGGAGTCGACCAGGTGCTGGGCACCGTGACGACGGGCTTCTCCAGCGGTATCGACGCCGGTATCGGCTTCGACGCGATCACCGTCGCGCTGCTGGGGCGGTCCACCCCCGTGGGCGTCCTCGTCGCCGGCATCCTGTTCGGCGCCTTCAAAGCGGGCGGCTTCGCGATGCAGGCAGCGAACGGCGTGCCGATCGACATCGTGCTCGTCGTCCAGTCGCTCATCGTGCTGTTCATCGCCGCACCCCCGCTCGTCCGCGCCATCTTCCGGCTGCCGGCCCCCGGGGCCCGCCCGAGCAAGACCCGCGCCCTCAAGAAGAAGGAGGCGGCTCAGTGAGCACCACCGCTCAGCGCCCCGAGGCGTCGCCGAAGCCCGCGACGCTCGACACGGCCGTCGTCGTCAGCTGGAAGGCGCCGATCGTCTACGGCGTCATCACGCTGCTCGCGCTCGTGCTGTTCGTCGTCGCCCGTCAGGACGGAGACGCGGTCTTCCGCATCTCGAGCCCCGGCGAGTTCCTGCAGTTGCCCGAGGTCGTCCTCGGCGGCGTCGTCACCGGCATCGTCTGCACGGTGCTGCTCGCGCTGGTCACGCTCGCGAGCGTGCTCATGGTGCGCGCGCGCCGGCGGCCGCCGATCTGGCTCGCCGTGATCTTCGCCCTGGTGTTCATGGTCGGCTTCCTCACGTGGGCGGCCGCAGGGGCGACCACCTCGGTGATCCCGCTGACCGGTCTGCTCGCCGGTGGGCTCAGCCTGTCGGTCCCGCTGATCTTCGGCGCCATGGCGGGCGTGCTCAGCGAGCGCGTCGGCGTGGTGAACATCGCCATCGAGGGCCAGCTGCTGGCAGGAGCCTTCACGTCCGCGATCGTCGCCACCGCGACGGGCAACCCGTTCATCGGCCTTCTCGCCGCGGGCGTCTCCGGTGTGCTCGTGTCGTTCGTCCTGGCCGCTTTCGCGATCAAGTACTTCGTCGACCAGGTCATCGTGGGCGTCGTGCTGAACGTGCTCGTGGTGGGTTTGACGAGCTTCCTGTTCTCGCAGCTGCTCGCCCCGAATGCGGCGACACTCAACTCGCCGCCGCGGTTCGCCCGCCTCCCGATCCCGTTCCTCGCCGACATCCCCGTCATCGGACCGATGCTGTTCAATCAGACGATCATCGTCTACCTGATGTACGTCACGGTCGCGCTGGTGTACGTCGGGCTGTTCCACACCCGCTGGGGCCTGCGCCTGCGTGCGGTGGGGGAGCACCCGCAGGCCGCCGATACGGTCGGCATCAACATCGCGAAGACCCGGTTCTGGAACGTCTCGCTCGGCGGCGCCATCGCGGGCCTCGGCGGCGCGTTCTTCACGCTGGGCTCGGTCGGTGCGTTCAATAAGGAGATGACGGCCGGCGCCGGATACATCGCCCTCGCGGCGGTCATCTTCGGCCAGTGGGACCCCATCCGCGCCACCCTCGCGGCCCTGCTGTTCGGGTTCGCGTCGAACCTGCAGAACACCCTCGGCGTGATCGGATCGCCCGTGCCCAGCGAGTTCATGCTCATGCTGCCGTACGTGGTGACGATCTTCGCCGTCGCCGGTCTCGTCGGAAAGGTCCGCGGCCCCGCGGCCGCCGGCAAACCATATATCAAGGGCTGACCCAGCCCGCTTCCCCCTTCACGAGAGGACCCTCTGCACCACGATGACCGACATCGACTGGGATGAACTCCGCGCCGCGGCGACGGAAGCCATGCACCGCGCGTACGCGCCCTACTCCCGTTTCAAGGTGGGCGCCGCGGCGCTCGTCGCCGACGGGCGCATCGTCTCGGGGTGCAACGTCGAGAACGCGTCCTACGGCGTGACCCTGTGCGCCGAGTGCGGCCTGGTGTCCGAGCTGCACATGTCCGGAGGCGGCCAGCTCGTCGCCTTCGTGTGCGTCGACGGCGAGGGGCGCACGCTCATGCCGTGCGGCCGCTGCCGACAGCTGCTGTTCGAGCACGCCATCCCGGGGATGCTGCTCGAGACCGTCAGCGGCATCCGCACCATCGACGAGGTGCTGCCCGACGCGTTCGGCCCGCGCGACCTCGAGGAGGCGGCCCGATGACCCTTCGACAGGCTCAGGGACCCCATCGACAGGCTCAGGGACCGGTGGAGTCGTATGACGCCGTCGACATCATCCGCTCCCAGCGCGACGGCAAGGCCATCACCGAGGGCGAGATCCGCTGGCTCGTCGACGCCTACACGCGCGGCTACGTCATGGACGCCCAGATGTCGGCGTTCACGATGGCGGTGCTGCTCAACGGCCTCGGACGCGATCAGATCCGCGTGCTGACCGACGCGATGATCGCCTCGGGCGAGCGCATGGATTTCGGATCCCTCGGCAAGGTCACCGTCGACAAGCACTCCACGGGTGGTGTCGGCGACAAGATCACGTTGCCGCTCGCGCCCCTCGTCGCCGCTTTCGGCGTCGCGGTGCCGCAGCTCTCTGGCCGCGGTCTCGGCCACACCGGTGGCACGCTCGACAAGCTCGAGTCGATCCCGGGCTGGCGCGCGGCGCTGTCGAACGACGAGATCATGGCGCAGCTGCGCGACGTGGGCGCGGTCATCTGCGCGGCCGGTACGGGCCTGGCCCCCGCCGACAAGAAGCTCTACGCGCTGCGCGACGTGACGGGCACCGTCGAGGCCATCCCGCTGATCGCCTCGAGCATCATGTCGAAGAAGATCGCCGAGGGCACCGACTCGCTCGTGCTCGACGTGAAGTTCGGCTCCGGCGCCTTCATGCAGGACATCGATCGCGCGCGCGAGCTCGCCGAGACGATGGTGGCACTGGGGACCGACTCGGGTGTGAACACCACCGCGTTGCTCACCGACATGAACACCCCTCTGGGGCTCGCCATCGGCAACGCCAACGAGGTCCGCGAGTCCGTCGAGGTACTCGCCGGCGGCGGCCCTGCCGACGTCGTCGAGCTCACGGTCGCCCTCGCGCGTGAGATGTTGACCCTCGCCGGTCAGCCCGACGCCGACGTGGAAGCCGCTCTCACCGACGGCCGTGCGATGGACGTGTGGAAGCGCATGATCCGCGCCCAGGACGGCGACCCGGATGCCGCGCTGCCCACGCCGCGCGAGACCCACATTGTCTACGCGGAGCGTTCGGGCGTCGTCACGCGCATCGAGGCGTTGCCGTTCGGCATCGGCGCCTGGCGTCTGGGCGCCGGTCGCGCGCGGGCGGAGGACGCCGTGGTGCACGCCGCGGGCATCGACCTGCACGTGACGGTCGGCCAGCCCATCGCCGCCGGTCAGCCGCTGTTCACCCTGTCGGCCGACGATGAGACGCGCTTCGAGCGCGCCCTCGGCGCCGTCGAGGGGGCGTGGGAGATCGGCGACTCGGCTCCCGCCGCGACGCCGATCGTGCGCGAACGCATCACCGCGTGATGGCATCCAGCAGAAGGAGCACGCCCATGGCCCCCGAGGACTTCCGCGTCGACGGCGTGAAGGTGAAGAACCTCCCGAAGGTGTCGCTGCACGATCATCTCGACGGGGGGCTGCGCCCGCAGACCGTGCTCGAGCTCGCGGACGAGATCGACCTCGACCTTCCCGCCGACGACGCGAAGGGGCTGGAGGCGTGGTTCAGCGACCACATCGACGGCGGCTCGCTCGAGGACTACCTCGAGAAGTTCGACGTCACGGTCGGCGTCATGCAGACGCGTGAGGGTCTCGTGCGGGTCGCGAAGGAGTTCGTCGAGGACCTCGCCGCCGACGGCGTCGTCTACGGCGAGGTGCGGTGGGCGCCCGAGCAGCACCTGACCCGCGGCCTGAGCCTCGACGACGTCGTGGACGCCGTGCAGGAGGGCATCGAACAGGGGGAGGATGCCGCGGACGCCCGCGGGCACGACATCCGTGTCGGCCAGCTCCTCACTGCGATGCGCCACACCGACACCTCCCGCGAGATCGCCGAGCTCGCCGTCGCGTGGCGCGGGCGCGGCGTGGTCGGGTTCGACCTCGCCGGGGCCGAGGACGGGTTCCTCCCCAGCCGTCACCGCGCGGCGTTCGACTATCTCGCCGAGCAGTTCTTCCCGACGACCGTGCATGCGGGTGAGGGTGCCGGTCTGGCATCCATCCGCTCCGCGCTGATCGACGGACGCGCCCTCCGCCTCGGTCACGGCGTGCGCATCGCGAACGACCTCGACGTGGTCTCCCGCGAGGGCGAAGACGTGCAGGTCACCTTCGGCGACCTGGCGCGCTGGGTGCGCGACCGCGAGATCACGCTCGAGCTCTCGCCGACGTCGAACCTGCAGTCCGGCGCCGTCACGGCGTGGGGCGACACCATGGACGCCCACCCGTTCGACCTGCTCTACCAGCTCGACTTCTCGGTCACCGTGAACGTCGACAACCGCCTGATGAGCGCCACGACGCTCACCCGCGAGCTGGGGCTGCTGGCCCAGGCGTTCGAGTACGACCTCGACGACCTCGAGGCCTTCCAGCTGAACGCCGCCGCGGGAGCGTTCCTGCCGGTCGAGGAGCGCGAGGAGCTCATCGAGATCATCAGCGAGGGCTTCCAGCGCTGAGTCTCGTCGAGGGGGCGCGTACCTGCCGGTGCGCGCCCCTTCGCCGTTCGCGGGCTCGCCTTCCGCCCGTGGACGATGGTCGAGTGTCCCCGACACCCGGGATGGCGTGCGGGGTCGTCCGGGTGTGCTGGACACTCGAGGAGGATGCGTGCCGGGGCGGCCAGCTGCGCGGCGCGCGAGGCTCCGCGTCGGGCTATGCCGGCGGGGTGGCGACCGTGTAGCGGGTGCTCGGCCGGCCGGCGGTGGAGTAGTCGAGGCTGCGGACGCACTCGCCGTCGTCGGCGAGGTGCTCCAGGTATCGCCGACAGCTCACCCGCGACAGACCGAGATGGTCGGCGACCTCGGCCGCGCTCGCCGAGCGGAGATCGCCGATGGCGGTGCGCACCAGGTCGAGCGTGGGTTGCGACAGCCCCTTCGGCAAGGGCCGCCGTGTCGCCGGTCGCATGACCGCATCCACGCCCCGCTGATTGAGCGATCCCGCCATCGCCGCGGACGAGCGGCGCTCCGCCAGCACATCGTCGATGCGGGCGTGCAGCTCGCCCGCGGTGAACGGCTTGACCAGATAGTGCTGCACCCCCATCAACCGCGCTGTGCGCACGGTGTCGACGTCGCGCGCGGCGGTCACGGCGATGACCTCGGGTTGGTCGAGCCCGGCATCCCCGCGCACGGCGCGGAGGGCGTCCAGACCGGAGAAACCCGGCAGGTGCACGTCGAGCAGCACGAGATCGGGTCGGAGTTCCTTCACCGCCGCCACGGCATCCGGTCCGGTTCCGGCCGTCCCCACCACCTCGCACGCGGCGTGGGCGGCGACGAACAGGCCGTGCAGCGAGGCGACCGCGGGCTGGTCGTCGACGACGAGGACGCGCAGCACCATCACGAGACCCGCTCGGGTTCGGGGAGCAGGACCTCGAAGCGGGCGCCGCCCAGGGGCGAGCGCGAGACACGCGCGTCGCCGCCGCGACGACGCGCGACGCGCCGCACCAGGGCGAGGCCGATGCCACGCGCGCGGTGCCGGGTGTCCTTGGTGCTGACTCCCTCCTCGAACACGCGGTCGTGGAGCGCCTCGGGCACCCCCGCGCCGCTGTCGTCGACGATGATCCGCACGGCGGCGGTCGTGGCATCCACCGTCACCCTCAGATGATCGCCCGGGCGACAGGCCTCCAACGCGTTGTCGACCAGGTTGCCCACCACGGTCACGATGTCGCCGACCGCATCCGCCGGCGGCGTGCCGTCGGCGACGATCTCGAGCGCGACGTCGAGCTCGCGCGATCGCGCCAGCTTCACCGCCAACAGCGCGGTCAGTTCGCTGCCGAGGCCCGCGGCATCCGGCCCCAGATCCAGCGACCCGCCCGGACGCACGCGCGCGATGAAGTCCCGGGCCTCGTCGTACGCGCCGAGTTCGAGCAATCCCGAAACCACGTGCAGGGAATTCGCGAACTCGTGCGCCTGGGCGCGCAGGCCCTCGGTCAGCGACTGCTGGCCGTCCATCTGCCGCAACGCCTCGTGCAGTTCGCTGTGGTCGCGCAGCAGCAGGGTCGCACCGACCAGGCGCCCCCGGTCGTCGCGCAGGCCCGTCGACCGGGCGATCACGGGACGCTCCCCGGCGAGCACCAGACGGCCGCCGGGCTCGCCGTCCTCCATCACCTGCAGGAGCGGGCCGTCGAGCGTCTCGTCGGCACGGCGGCCCTGCAGGGGACCGCGGTCGATGATGCGCTCGGCGGCGTCGTTCGCGCTCGTGACGACGCCGCGATGATCGACGCGGATCACTCCCTCGCTCAGGCGGTGCAGCATGGTCTCGCGCTCGCCGACCATCTCGGCGATCTCATCGGGTTCGAGTCCGAAGATCCGTCGGCGGATGAGAGCCGCCACCCAGGCCGCGCCGAACACTCCCGCCACGGCTGCTCCGCCGAACGCGAGCAGCAGCCCCGGCAGCCTCGCCTGCAGATCGGCCGCCAGCTCCGACTCCAGCACGCCCACCGACACCGACCCGATGATCTCGGCACCCGCGTCGTCCTCGCCGGTGTCGCCGTCGGCGTAGACGGGCACCTTCACCCGGTACGACTCGCCGAGCGTGCCCGTCTCGGTGCCCGACCACACCTGCCCCGACAGCGGGATCGACGGGTCGGTCGACACGCTCTCGCCGATGCGGTCGGGGTTCGGGTGCGAGAAGCGGATGCCGTCGACGTCGGTGACCACGACGTAGGTGAGCGACGACGCCTCCCGGATGACCTCGGCGACCGGTTGGATGACCGCTGCGGGGTCGGGGTCGTCGAACGCTTCGACGATGACGGGCAGGCGCGCGATCGACAGAGCGACACCGACCATGCGTTCGCGGTAGGAGTCGCGGATCGCGCTCTCCTGGATCCACACGGCGACGAGCCCCGCCCCGAGGGTCACGACGCACACGATCGACGCCTGCAGCAGCAACAGCTGCAGTCTCAGCGACAGTGCTCGGACCACGCTCCATTCTCACCCGGCCGCCGACCGGCGCCGAGTGCGGATCGCGACCAATAGTTGCCGAACTCGTTCTTAGTTGCGCAAGCGCGACGGCATCCGGGTGCTCTGCCTACCGTGAGCGATCAACGGGGAGGCGACGGCGCCTCACCCGAACTCGAAGAGGAGTACCGCGCATGCGTCGCACCACCATCGCCCTCGTCCCCCTGGCCGCGCTGTCGCTCGCGGCCCTCACCGGCTGCAACCCGCAGGGCGCGGGCGCCGGCGGAGCCGCCGCCTCTCAGGACGCCGCGGCGATCGACTCCGTGAACATCGTCGTCCCCGCCGACCCCGGCGGCGGCTGGGACCAGACCGGCCGCGCCGTCTCCGACGTGCTCACCGGCGACGAGCTCGTCGGCACCGCGGCCGTGAGCAACGTCGGCGGCGCCGGCGGCACGGTCGGTCTCGCCTCGCTCGCCAACGAACGCGACCCCTACACGCTCATGGTCACGGGCCTGGTGATGGTCGGAGCCGTCGAGACCAACGCCGCCGAGAACCGCATCGAGGACACCACCCCGATCGCCCGCCTCACCGAGGAGCCCCTCGTGGTGGTGGTCCCCGCCGCGAGCGAGTACCAAACGCTGAAGGATCTCGTCGACGCGGTCGTCGCCGACGGTCAGGGCGTCACCATCACGGGCGGCTCGGCCGGCGGCGCCGACCACATCCTGGCGGGGCTCCTGCTCGAGGAGGCGGGGCTCTCGGGCGCCGACATCACCTCGAAGCTCAACTACGTGCCCAACGCCGGCGGCGGAGAGGCGGTGTCGCTGCTGCTGGGGAACAACGCGGCAGCAGGAATTTCGGGAGTCGGCGAGTTCGCGGAGTACGTCGAGTCGGGTGACCTGCGCGCCCTCGCCGTCTCGAGCGAAGAGCCCGCGGCGCTTCTGCCCGACGTGCCGACCATGACGAGCGAGGGCTACGACGTCGTCTACACGAACTGGCGCGGGCTGCTCGCCCCCGGGGGGATCAGCGAGGCGGATGCCGAGGGCCTGACCCGGCTCGTCACCGACATGCACTCCTCCGACGCCTGGAAGAGCGTGCTCGAGGAGCGGGGCTGGACCGACGCCTTCCTGACGGGAGACGAGTTCACCTCCTTCGTCGAGGAGAACATCGTCGACGTCTCGGGCACTCTGAAGAACATCGGGCTGGTGTCGTGACGACCACCGACGCACCGGGGGCGGCGACCGTTCGCCCCCGGTGGGGCGCCGACCGGATCGGCAACGCGATCTTCGCGGGCGTCGTCTTCGGTCTCGGCGTCTTCGCCCTCGTCGGGGCCTTCGCCATCCGCGTCCCGGCGGGGGCGGCGATCGGCCCTCAGGTGTTCCCCTTCGCCGTCGCGGTCATCCTGCTCGGCTCCGGCGCCGCGCTCGTCATCGCCGCGTTGCGCGGCCAGGTGGCACCGCGCGAGGAGGGCGAGGACATCGACCCGGATGCCAAGACGGACTGGTTCACGATCCTGAAGCTCGTCGCCCTGCTGGTCGCCGTGCTGCTGCTTCTCGAACTGCTCGGCTGGTGGATGGTCGCCGCGTTGCTGTTCGGCGGCGTGGCATGGAGCCTCGGCGCCAAGCGCCCGTGGGTCGCCTTCCTCGTCGGTCTCGTCATCGGCATCGGCACCCAGCTCCTCTTCGGTGAGGGCCTGGGCCTCTTCCTTCCCCGCGGGGCCGCCTTCGACTGGTGGTACGGCCCCGGACCCCTGTTCGGCTAGGAGACCGTCGACATGGATGCTGTCAACTCCCTCATGGAGGGCTTCGCCACCGCGTTGCAGCCGGAATACCTGCTGTTCGCGCTCCTCGGCGTCATCATCGGAACCGCCGTCGGCGTGCTCCCGGGCATCGGGCCGGCCATGACCGTCGCCCTCCTGCTGCCCCTGACCTACTCGCTGTCGCCGACAGCGGCCATCATCACCTTCGCGGGGATCTACTACGGCGGGATGTACGGGGGCTCGACCACCAGCATCCTGCTGAACACGCCGGGTGAGTCGGCATCCGTCATCACCGCCATCGAGGGCAACAAGATGGCCAAGCTCGGGCGCGGCGCGGCAGCTCTGGCGACGGCGGCGATCGGGTCCTTCGTCGCCGGGACGATCGCCACGGCGCTGCTGACCCTGTTCGCTCCGTTGCTCGCGCGCGTCGCCGTGAACCTGTCGCCCGCCGACTTCGTGGCCCTCATCGTGGTGGCCTTCGTCACCGTCGGAGCGCTGCTCGGGTCATCGCCGGCTCGCGGTCTCGCCTCGCTCGGCATCGGTCTGCTGGTCGGGCTCATCGGGACCGAGGCGACCACCGGTCAGGCCCGGTACACGATGGGCGTCCTGGCGCTGTCGGACGGCGTGAGCGTCGTGCTCGTGGCCGTCGGCCTGTTCGCGGTGGGGGAGACCCTGTACGTCGCCGCTCGTCTGCGCCACGGACCCATCCCCGTCATCCCGGTCACACGCGGATGGCGCAATTGGATGACCAAGGAGGACTGGCGCCGTTCGTGGAAGCCGTGGCTGCGCGGGACCTTCATCGGCTTCCCGATCGGAACGATCCCCGCCGGCGGTGCGGACGTCGCGACCTTCCTGTCGTACGCGAGCGAGAAGAAGCTGTCGAAGAACCGGGAGCAGTTCGGCCGCGGGGCCATCGAGGGCGTCGCCGGACCCGAGGCGGCCAACAACGCCGCCGCGGCCGGCGTGCTCGTGCCGCTGCTGACCCTGGGGCTCCCGACGACGGCGACGGCGGCCATCATCATCACGGCGTTCCAGTCCTACGGCATCCAGCCCGGTCCTCAGCTCTTCCAGAACCAGGGCGATCTGGTGTGGGCGCTGATCGCGAGCCTGTACATCGGCAACGTGCTGCTGATCGTGCTGAACCTGCCGCTGGCGGGGCTGTGGGTGAAGGTGCTGCAGATCCCGCGTCCGTACCTGTACGCCGGCATCCTCACCTTCGCGGTGCTGGGCGCGTACGCGGTGAGCTTCTCGACGCTCGACATCGTGATCCTGCTGATCGTGGGGGCGCTCGGGTACTTCATGCGGCGCTTCGGCTTCCCGATCGCGCCGCTCATCGTGGGGCTGATCCTGGGCCCCATGGGCGAGCAGCAGCTGCGCAAGGCGCTGCAGCTCAGCCAGGGCAACGTCGCCGACCTCGTGCTGCACCCCTTCGCCGCGTCGGCGTACGTGCTGCTGGCGGTGTTCCTCGTGGTGGGGCTGTGGCTCAAGCGCCGTCAGAGCCGCTACGAGCGGGCCCTGGAGGCTTCGCTCGCCGCGACCGAGGGGCACCCGCAGGCCGGCGTCGACCACCTGTGGGAGCCGGGGGAGCGTCCGACCGACGTGCGCACCGACACGATCCGCGCGGAGCTCGCGGCCGAGAGGGCCCGGGCCGCGCGGGGCGAGCCACCGCAGCCCTGACGCCTCGAGTGTCCACGACACGCCGTATCCCGGGCGCGGGGTGCGGCGTGTTCTGGACGCTCGACGTTGCGCGACGGCCGGGGTCAGGGGCGCGGCAGGAAACCGGCGAGCTGTTCGGCGATGATCCGGTCGACCTCGGCCGGATCGGCGGTGAGGGTGCCGTCGCCGGGCTGCGGGCCGTAGGCGCCGAACGACGCGTGCGAGGCGCCGGGGATCTCGACGAAGGTCGCGTCGGCGGGCAGCTCGCCCGCGGCATCCGCGATCTTCTGCGGGGTGGACAGGCCGTCCTCCGATCCCGACAGGCTCAGCACGGGCAGTCCGGATGCCGACAGGTCGTTCGCGCAGTACGAGGCGAAGAGCACGAGCGCATCGGCGTCGGTCGCGAGCTGGCACGCGCGCACTCCGCCGAGCGAGTGACCGCCCACCGCCCACGTCGAGACATCGGGCGCGAGGTCGGTGAACGTCGACAGGGGACGGGGATCGAAGAACGCCAGGTTCAGCCAGGGCTTGGTGATCACGACGGTGACACCGTCGTCGACGACCGTGTCGGCGAGGGTCGCGATGTACCCCTCGGCCTCCACCTTGGCCCCGGGGATGAACACCAGTCCCTGCCCGGTCGCGCCGGCGGCGGGGGAGAGCACGATGCCCGCGCCGTCGTCGGTGATCGTCAGCCCGGGGTTCGCCTCGGCCTCGGCGAGGGGGCCCGCTTCGGCCCCCATGACGCCGACCTGGCTGTAGATCAGGATGCCGCCGACCAGCAGCACGACGATCGCGCCGAGGCCGCCGAGGGTCCAGCGCAGCCATCGGCGTCGGCGGCGCGGCGCGGGGGCGGCGGACGGATCGGTGGGGCGCGTGCTGTCGGTCACGTCCCCGAGCGTATCCCCGGGCTCGCCGCGCCGCGCGGCGCGGCGCTGAACGGCGTCGAGCGCGAACACGACACCGCCGACGCGCCGCTCGCTGCGGCCGCGTCGGCGGTGTCGGAGGTTCAGGAGGCCAGGGCCGCCTGTCGTGCGGAGACGACCTCCACGACCCGCCCGAACAGCGGGTGCGCGCGGTCGAGGCCGGTCACCTGGGCGGTGAACGCTTCGGCGTCGAGCTCGCGCAGCAGGCGCTGCAGCTCGACGGCCTGGGCGTCCTCGGCATCCACGAACTCCAGCGCCGCGGCCATCGCGGCCACGAGCGCGTCGACGGGCAGACCCCGCTCGATCGCCTCGGCCGCGGGACCCACGAAACGTTCGTGTCGAGAGAGCTTGCGCAGCGGCTGGCGACCGACGCGCCACACGGTGTCGGGGAGGGCGGCGTTGCGGAAACGGCGCAGGATCGTTGCGCGGTACTCGCCCTGCACCTGGGCGTCGAGCTCGTGCTTCTGCACGAGCAGTGCGCTGGTCTCCTCGAGCGCCGCCTCGACCTTGGCCGCGATCGCGGGGTCGGCGAGGGCGTCGGAGATGCGCTCGATGCCCGCCTGCGCCCCGAAGTACGCGGTGGTGGCGTGGCCGGTGTTGACCGTGAAGAGCTTGCGCTCGATATAGGGCTCGAGGTCGTCGACGAAGTGCGCGCCGGGAATGTGCGGCGGGGTGTCGCCGAACGGCGCCCGCTCGATCGCCCACTCGTAGAAAGGCTCGACGGTGACGTCGACGCCGCCCTGGGCCTGCGCCGGGACGATGCGATCGACCGCGGTGTTGGCGAAGACGGCACGGGACGCCAGAGCATCCCACGCCTCACCGGCGAGCTCGACGACGTGGTCGCGCAGCTGGTCGGTCGCGCCGATGGCGTTCTCGCACGCCATGACCTGCAGCGCCGGCAGCGACGGATCGCGCAGCGCGAGGCCGGCGACGATGTGCGGAGCCACGAACTTCAAGATGGTGGGACCGACGGCGGTCGTGACCACGTCGGCGGTGGCGATCTCGTCGACCAGGGCCTCGGCATCCACCGAGCTGTCGATGGCGCGGAAGTTCGTCACCTGCTTGTCGACGCCGCCCTCGCCCACCTCGTGGACCGTGTACGACGAGGCGTCGTTGATGGCGGAGACGAGAGCTGCGGACACGTCGGAGAAGACGAGGTCGTACCCGCCCTCGTGCAGCAGGAGCCCGACGAAGCCGCGGCCGATGTTGCCGGCGCCGAAGTGGACGGCCTTCATGCGTTGACGGAACCCGCGAGGGCCTCGTAGAGCTCCTCGGGGGAGGAGGCGGCCTTCAGACGCGCGACGTCGTCCTCCTCGGAGAAGAGGATGGCGATCTGCGACAGGATCTCGAGGTGCTCGTCGCCCTTGCCGGCGATGCCGATGACGAACGTCACGGGCTCTCCGCCCCAGTCGACGCCGCCGTCGTAGCGGACGACCGACAGACCGGAGGCGAGGATGGCCTGCTTGGTCTCGTTGGTGCCGTGCGGGATGGCGAGCTCGTTGCCCATGTAGGTCGAGACCGTCTCCTCGCGCTGCTGCATGGCGGCGAAGTACGCCTCGGTCACGGACCCGGTGGCCTGGAGCAGGTCGGCCGCCTCTTTCATCGCCTCCTCGCGGGTGGCGCTCCCGGGGTGGATGCGGACGGATTCGATGCGGAGGACGTTCGACATGGTTCTCGCCTTTCTCGTCGTGCTGTCCAGCCTGGCAAAACGCGGGCCGGACGGGAAGACGCCAGGGGCCGGGCTGACGCTCCGGCCCCTGGCGTGGTAGGGGATTACTTGGCTTCGTGCTGAGCGCGGACCATCTCCACGACCTCGTCGTACCGCGGCGAGTTCATGAAGTTGTCCACCGACACGTGAACCGAGTCGGGCGACTGCGCCTTCGCGCGGTCGGTGAGCTGGTTCTGCGTGATGACCAGGTCGGCCGAGCCGTCGAGGTTCGCGATGGCCTGGTTGGTGACCGTGACGCCCTCGATGCCGGCCTTCTTGATCTTGTTGCGCAGGACGCTCGCGCCCATCGCGGAGGAGCCCATGCCGGCGTCGCAGGCGAACACGATGTTGTTCAGCTGCTTCGTGGCGACCCCGCCCTCGAGACCGCCGAGCGCGGCGTCGACATCGCGGTCGGCCGTCTCGGTGGTGCCCGAACCGGTGGTGCCGGCGGCGCGGGTGCGGAGGGCGCCCAGGGTGGACGACTCCTTACCCTTGTTGGCGGCGGTCTGGTCGATCGCGGCGGCGAAGCTGTCGCCCTCCGCCTCGGCGTCGCGCTTGCGCGAGGCGCGGAGGATGATGCCCGCGATGAGGAAGGTCACCACGGCGGCGACGACCACCGAGAGGTAGACCACGAGCACATTGCCCACTCCGCCACCGGCCGCAGCGGCCGTCACGGCGATGATGCTGCCGGGGGCTGCCGGGAACACCAGGCCACCGCCGAAGATCATATTGGTCGCGACGCCCGAGGCGCCACCGGCGATGAGCGCGAGGATCGTGGCGGGCTTGGCGAGGGCGTACGGGAAGTAGATCTCGTGGATGCCACCGAGGAACTGGATGACGATCGCGCCCGGAGCCGAAGCCTTGGCGGCGCCGACACCGAAGAACGTGAACGCCAGCAGCAGACCCAGGCCGGGGCCGGGGTTCGCCTCGATGAGGAAGAGGATCGACTTGCCGCTCTCCGCCGCCTGCTCGATGCCGAGCGGGGTGAACACGCCGTGGTTGATGGCGTTGTTGAGGAACAGCACCTTGGCGGGCTCGACGATGATCGACAGCACCGGGAGCAGGTTGAACTGCACGAGGAACGCGACGATGCTGCCGAGGACCGCGCTGATGCCGAGGAAGACGGGACCGAAGGCGAAGAAGCCGACGATCGCGAGGATCATGCCGAGGATGCCGGCGGAGAAGTTGTTCACGAGCATCTCGAAGCCGGGGCGGATCTTGCCGTCCCACAGCTTGTCCATCTGCTTGGTGATCCAGGCCGCGAGCGGGCCCATGATCATCGCGCCGAGGAACATCGGGATGTTGGTGCCCACGATCACGCCCATGACGGCGATGGTCGCGACCACGCCACCGCGCGCGCCGTAGACGATGCGTCCACCGGTGTTGGCGATGAGAAGGGGCAGCAGGTAGGTGATCATGACGCTGACCAGACCGACGTAGCCCTGGTAGGTGCTGCCGTCGGCGTTCGCGGTCAGCGCGGTCGCCGCTCCCGGCCATCCGATGGTGGCGGCGTCACCGCCGCCGCCGAGGATCTCGGCGACCGGGGCCCAGTGCCAGCCGAAGGGGCTGTTCGCACCGAAGAACCCGGCGGGGATGAAGAGCATGGTGATGAAGCCCCATGCGATGAAGGCTGCGATGTTCGGCATGATCATGCCGGAGAGGAACGTACCGAATCGCTGTACCGCGATCCGCGCTCCTCCCGGCTTCTTGGCGGGTGACGTCGTCGTCATTGCTGTGTCTCCTTGACTAGCGTTGCGGCCGAAGCCGGGTGGGGGGTGCGGCTCACGCCGCGACGGTGTTCGCGGAGGCTGCCTGAGCGGCCTCCCGGGCGGAGGCCGCGTCATCGGCGGCCAGGGCGGCCTCGGCGATGCGGCGGGCATCGTCGAGAGTGTGGGTGAGCAGGGAGGCGCGCACGTCGGCGAGGGCCGTCGGGGCCATCGACAGGGTGGTGGCGCCGAGGCCCACGAGCACGACGGCCAGCAGCGGGTCGGCCGCCGCCTCGCCGCAGATGCCGACGGGCTTGCCGTGGGTGCGTCCCGCGGCGCCGACCTCGCGGATCAGGCGGAGCACGGCCGGATGCCACGGGTCCTGGAACGACGCGACCGAGCCGAGCAGGCGGTCGGCGGCGAGCGTGTACTGCGTCAGGTCGTTGGTGCCGATCGAGGCGAAGTCCGCGATGTCGAGGATGCGGTCCGCGAGCAGGGCCGAGGACGGCACCTCCACCATGACGCCCGTCGTCTTCAGGCCGTAGTCCTTGGCGAGGGCGGTGAAGTACCGCGTTTCCTCGACGGTCGAGACCATCGGGGCCATCACCCACAGGTCGGCGGGGCCGGCCTCGGTCTTGCGCGTCGCGGCATCCGCTTCGGCGAGGGCCGTGAGCTGCTCGCGCAGGATGTCCTCGCTCGCGCGCAGGGCGCGCAGGCCCCGCAGGCCCAGCGCCGGGTTCTCCTCGTGCGCGTCGTTGAGGAAGGGCAGCGGCTTGTCGGCTCCGGCGTCGAGCACGCGCACGACGACCTTCTTGCCGGGGAAGGTGCTGAGCAGCTCGATATAGGCGGCGCGCTGCTCCTCGACCGTGGGGGCGGAGCTGGAGCTGAGGAAGAGGAACTCGGTGCGGAACAGGCCCACGCCCTCGGCGCCGAGCTCGACGGCCTCGGCGGCACCGCCGGGCTTGCCGAGGTTGGCCAGCAGGGGCACCTTCGTGCCGTCGGCGAGGGCGCCGTCGGTGATCGGGGCGGATGCCGCGGCGGCCCGGGAGGCGGCACGCGTGAGCGCGCGCGCCTTCTCGTCCTCCGACGGGTCGACGGTGACGACCCCGGCGGCGGCGTCGACGATCACGGGCTGACCGTCGACGAGGTCCTTGGCGCCCGCGGCGCCGACGACGGCGACGATCGACTTCTCGCGCGCGAGGATCGCCGTGTGCGAGGTGGGGCCTCCCTCGGTCGTGACGAGAGCGAGCACCTTGTCGAGGTCGAGCAGCGCGGTGTCGGCCGGGGCGAGATCCTTCGCCACGAGCACGAACGGGTGACCGGGATCGGGGATGCCGGGGGCGGCGACGCCCCGCAGACGCGCGATGACGCGCTGGGCGACGTCGTCGAGGTCGGCCGCGCGCTCGCCGAGGTAGCCGCCGAGGGCGACGAGCTGCTCGCGGAACGAGGCGAAGGCGTCGTGCACGGCGAACTCGCCGTTCTTGCCCGCCGCCAGCCGGGAGTCGACCTCGGCCTCGAGGGTGGGGTCCTCGGCGATCATCGCCTGTGCCTCGAGCACGTCGCGGGCGGCGCCGCCCGCCTGGGCCCCGCGGGCCTCGAGCTCGCGGGCGACGGCGGCGACGGCTTCGCGCACGCGCGCCGTCTCCTCCTCGACCGTCAGCTCGCTCTTGGCATCCTTCGGGGCGGGCAGGGGCTCGGCCATGCGCGCGATGGGTCCCTGGGCGACGCCCAGGCCGATTCCGACTCCACGGAGTTCCGTCATGGTGCTTGTCTTCCTTACTCGGCGTCGTGGTCGGTGGTCAGCAGCTCGGCGAGGCGCTCGAGCGTGGCCTCGGCGTTGTCGCCGTCGGCGGTGAGGGTCACGTAGTCGCCCTGTTCCAGTCCCAGCGCGATGATGCCGAGGATGCTGGCGGCGTTGACGGGCTTGCCGGCGTCCTTGGCCAGGGTCACGGGGATGCCGGAGTCCTTCGCCGCCTGCGCGAAGAGCTTCGCGGGGCGCGCGTGCAGACCGTGCGACGATCCGATGCGGACGGTGCGGGTCAAGTGGGGCATGGGTGTCTCCGTCGACTCAGATCGTGTCCGCCGGCTGGCGGGAGCGCAGGGAGTCCTCGACGAGGGCGAGGGTTCGGGTTCCGCCGAGGTCGGCGAAGACGTCGGCGGGAAGCAGGATGACGGTCGCACCGCGCGGCTCGGCCTCGCGGCGGATGTGCTCGAGGTCGGCGGCCAGGTGCGGACCGACGAGGACGATGTCGGCGGCGTCGAGGTCGTCGGGCACGGAACGCGCGGTTCCGGCCGACACGGTGCAGTCGAGACCGCGATCCTGCGCAGCACGACGAACGCGTTGCGCCACGAACGTGCTCGACGCACCCGCTCCGCACACCACGAGGATCTTCATCGACCGGCCTTTCTTCCTCTCGATTGTCCGCACCCGCTTCACAGGAGACAACCAGGTTCGTTTCCCACCCCCCGGAACGTGGATGCCACGGCCCCTCCCGCTCGCGCGGTTCCACGCCCGGAACGCGTGCTCCCCGCGTCCGGGCACGCGTGCTTCCCGCGTCCGGGCACGCGTGCTTCCCGCGTCCGGGCACGCGTGCTTCCCGCGTCCGGGCACGCGTGCGCCCCGTGCCCGGCGCGAGCGCGTGCTCCCGTGACCGAGCCCGCTCGTGCGCACGCGCGTGCGCTCCCGCGCCCGGTGGGGATGGGCGTGAAAGGATGGACGGATCGCTGCCCACCGGGGCGGCGCGGAGGACGGATCGTGACGACGAAGGCTCGCCAAGACCGCCTGCTGGCCCTGTTGCTGCGGGACGGGGAATGGTCGACCGCCGCATCGCTGGCGGACGCGCTCGGGGTCACGCCGCGCAGCATCCGCTCCTATGTCACGACCATCAATGCCCGGGTGCCGTCGGGAGCGGCGATCGAGTCGGGGCCGCTCGGCTATCGCGCGGGCGGCGACGCCGCCGCGGCGCTGCGTTCCCTCTCGGGTTCGGATGCCGGCACCCCGCGCGATCGCCTGCACACCCTCGTGCGTCGCCTGCTCGATTCCGCCGACGGTATCGACGTGTTCGAGACCGCCGACGCGCTCCACGTGAGCACGGCCACTCTCGAGGCCGACCTGTCGCGCGTGCGGGGTCTGCTCGGGGGGACCGAATTGACCCTCGAGCGCTCGGCATCCACCGCTCGCCTGCGCGGAACCGAGGTGGCTCAGCGGCGCCTGCTGTCCAAACTCGCGCACGACGAGATGGACGCCGGCCTGTTCGACCTCGATGCCCTGCGGCGCACACTGGGCGAGCGCTCCGTCGGGGCGCGGGCGTTCGGTCCGTTCAAGGCCGAGCTCGTGGCCGAGCTCGGGGCCCTGGGCTACTACGTGAACGAGATCGGCATCGGCGACGTCGTGATGCACATCGCCATCGCCGCCGATCGCACCACCCGCGACCGCGCCCTCGGGTCGCCCGGCGGCGACTCCTCCGACGCCGCCGCGGCGGTGGTCGACCTGCTCGACCGCCTCACCGTCAAGCACATCGGCGTGCAGCTCGGCTCCGGCGACCTGCGGCACCTCGCCACCCTCGTGCTGACGCGCATCGTCGCCCCGGGCTCGCCGGGCACCGACGACGTGCGCGCGCGCCTCGACCCCGCGGTGGAGGCCGCCGTGCGGCTGGTGGTCGACAACGCGGCATCCGAGTTCCTCGTCGACATCGCGCACGACGACTTCATCCTGCGCCTGGCGCTGCACGTGCAGAACCTCCTCGCCCGATCCCGCGAGCAGGCGTGGTCGCGCAACCCGCTCACGCGGTCGCTGAAGTCGACCTACCCGATGATCTTCGAGGTCGCCGTGTACATCGCGAAGGGCCTGCAGGACGGTCTCGGCATCCCGATCCTCGACGACGAGATCGCCTACATCGCCATGCACGTCGGCGGGCGCCTCGAGCGCAGCCGCCGTGCCGACCAGCTGCTGACCGCGACCATCGTGTGCCCGGGGTACTACGAACTGCACGAGCTGCTGCGCTCGAGCGTCGACCGCTCCCTCGGCCAGGCGATCGAGGTCGTCGGCGTCGAGACGCGCATCGACCCCGCGTGGGACGCGATCGAGACCGACCTGGTGCTCACCACGATCGACCCGCCGCGGCCCGGCGACCGGTTCGTGCGCATCCAGCCGTTCCTCACCGACGCCGACGTCGAGCGGGTGCAGGCCGCCGCCGGACGCATCCGTCGCGGACGACGCCTGGCGCGACTGCGCGACGAGCTCGAGCGCTACTTCGCGCCCGGCGCGTTCGTGCGCGGCCTGGATGCCGCCGACGGCGAGGCCGGCGTCATCCGTCGCCTGGGTGGACTGCTCGTGGAGCAGGGGGTCATCGACGAGGCCTACGTGGACCGCGCGGTGGAGCGCGAGGCGATCTCGTCGACGGCGTTCACCGACGCCCTCGCCGTGCCGCACGCGATGGGGATGACCGCGACGCAGACCCGCATCGCCATCGGCATCGCCGACCCCTCGATCGCCTGGGGCGAGGGACGCGTGCAGGTGGTGGCGCTCGTGGCGTTCAGCGAGACCGACCGCGAGGCCTTCCAGACGGTGTTCGAGCAATTCGTCGAGGTCTTCAGCGAGCGCGACAGCGTGCAGCGCATCGTCCGCCGCGCGACCGACTTCCCGGCTTTCCTCGACGAGCTGGTCGCGGTGATCGACGGCTGACGCCGCGGGCGATGCGTCGCGGCTCCGGGGTTCGAGGATGCCGCGCGTCTCCCGGGTTTGGGGCGCTGTTCTCGTTTCGGGGCGTGTTTCCTCCGCCCCGAACCAAGGAATGCGCCCCAAACGTCGGTGCGCGCGCCCGCGCGGCGCTCGCAGGACGGCGCTCGGCGGTGGCCCGCGGACGGGGGACGCCGTGCGTCTAGCCGGTTTGGGGCGTATTTCTCGCTTCGGGGCGTGATTCCTCCGCCCCGAACGGAGAAACGCGCCCCAAACCTCGGTGCGCGTGCCCGTACAGTGCAGCCCGGGCTCCGGCGGCACGCCACCGCGCGCCCCGAACCCCAGGCGCCGCGTGTCGGGCGCGCGAGCCTCAGCGGGGGCGGATGCCGAAGGTCGAGAGTCTGCGGCCGAGGGCGTCGCGGGTGCGCAAGTGCGCCCACTGCCACCTCGCCATCGGCCGTTGCGTGCGCCCGCGGATCCAGTCCTCGCGCTGTTTCTCGCGCAGAAGCACCTCGTCCAGCGACAGACCGGAACGCAGGGCTTCGTCCCGGTACTTCGACTCGCCATCGAACTCGCCCCAGGCGCGCACGTCGTCGAGACCGAAGTCGACGTAGTAGGGGCGGCCCGAGGGGCCGGGAACGGCGACTTGCAGGTCGGGCGGCGCGAACCCGAGTTCGGCGAGTCGGATGCGACTGATGCTCTCGCCGGGTAGCTGGGCACGACCGTCCGCGAATGCCACCGAGCGCAACGCACGGGTCCGACCGTGTGCGGACCGCAGCGCGATGTCGCGGATGTGTTCGCGCCGTTCGTCCGCCGCGTGTGGGAGGAACGCGCCGGGCTCGGGAACGGCCACCGGGCGGAGCCCCGCGTCCAGGGCGCACACCGCCGTCTCGAACGGCATGGTGCGCGCGATGTCGGCGAGAGTGCGCTCGAGGCCGGTGCATCGGAGGCCGTGACGCTGAACGATCTGCTCGGCGGGGACCTCCCCGCGGTGTCTCACGACGCCGGTTGCGGCTCCCGGGCGATCCGGTCCCAGGATCACGTGCACCTTGGGCGATGAAGGCGCGTACACGGGAAGACCGTGCAACGCGGCCGCAGTGAGGTGGGAGAAGACGGGCGGTTCGCGGCTGACCATCTCGAGCGCTCGCGCGCGAAGGACGATCGCCTCCTCGGGTGTGGGTGCGGAGCCCGGTTCCGGTCGGACGTATACGCCGGGCCGTAGGCGAACGACCGCACCCGCGCCGAGGAGCCGCGTGAGCGCCGACGAGCCCACGCCGTCTGCCGCGAGATCGTCGCGCGAGAGCAGAGCGAGGCCGGACATGCCCGACAGTTTCGCGGCCCGGCGGTCACGGCATCCGCCATCGCCGCGTCCGCTGGGGAGAACGCCTCGGAGAGGTCCCCTGTGGAGGACCCCCGCAAGAAGGGGTTTGGGGCGGATCTCTCCCGTCGGGGCGCAGGAATCACGCCCCGACGAGAGGAATACGCCCCAAACCCGGCAGCCGTCGCGTCAGCGCAGCGACCGCCCCACACCCGGCGCGCGTCCCCTCAGCGCACCGACGCCAGCAGCCCCTCGGCCCCGGCGCGAAGCGCGGAGAGGCGCCGCGCGGCCTTCTTGGCCGACGAGCCGCGCACGTCGAGGTACAGCTTGAGCTTCGGTTCGGTTCCGCTCGGGCGCACGATGAGGCGCGAACCGTCCTCGAGCCACACCCGCAGCACGTCGCCCGGCGGCAGCCCGTCGACGCCGAGCAGCAGGTCGTCGACCTTCGTCACCGCGACCTCGCCGACGGCGGACGGAGGCTGGGCGCGGAGGGATGCCATGATCCCGGCGATCTCGCTCACATCGCTCACGCGCACCGAGATCTGGTCGCTCGCGAACGCGCCGAACGTCTCGCGGAACTCCTGCAGCAGGTCGGCCACGGTGCGTCCCTGCCCGCGCGCTTCGGACGCCATCTCGAGCAGCGCGACCGCGGCGGAGATCCCGTCCTTGTCGCGGACGGTGCCGGGGTTCACGAGGTAGCCCAAGGCCTCCTCGAAGCCGAAGACGATCCCGGGCGCGCGCGAGATCCACTTGAAGCCCGTGAGGGTCGAGTGGAAGGCGAGGCCGTAGTGCTCGGCCACCGCCTGCAGTCCCGGTGACGACACGAGCGAGCAGGCGAGGGATGCCGGTGCCCCGGCGTCCTGCGGCGATCCGGAGGCCGGCTCGGCGGCGTCGGCCGTCGCGCCGTCGGAGGCGCCACCCCTCGTCACGGTGTCGGCGTCCCGCCCCGCCGCCGCGTCGCGCCCGGCTTCCGCGTCCCGCCCGACCGCCGCGTCCCGCCCGGCCGCCGCGTCGCGCGCCGATGCCGCGGCCCGCGCCGCGCGCCACCCGAGCAGCAGCCCGATCTCGTTGCCGGTGAGCCGGCGCCAGCCGCCCTCGGCGTCGGCGTCGGGGATGGCCACCGCGAGGCGGTCGGCATCCGGATCGTTCGCGATGACGAGCTCGGCGTCGGCCGCGCGCGCGGTCTCGAACGCGAGGTCCATCGCGCCCGGCTCCTCCGGGTTGGGGAACGCGACCGTGGGGAAGCGTCCGTCGGGATGGATCTGCGCCTCGACGAGCACCGGCGCGGGGTAGCCCGCGGCCGAGAGCACCCTCGACACCGTCTCCCACCCGACGCCGTGCATCGCGGTGTAGACCCAGCGCAGTCCCTCGGCACCCGCGGGCGCGGGCGCCACGGCCGCCGTCGCGGCGACGTAGGCCTCGACGACCGACTCGGGGGCGTTGGCGTAGCCGACCGAGCGGGGGAGCGTGCTCACGGTGCCCGTGTCGGCGATCCGCTGGATGTGGGCGGCGATCTCGGCGTCAGCGGGCGAGACGATCTGCGCGCCCTCGTCGTCGCCGCCGAGGTAGACCTTGTACCCGTTGTCGTCGGGCGGGTTGTGGCTCGCGGTGACCATGACGCCCGCGTCGGCGCCCAGGTGGCGTACGGCGAACGCGAGCACCGGCGTGGGCAGCAGGCGCGGCAGCAGCACGGCGTTCAGCCCCGCTCCGGCGAAGATCTCGACCGAGTCGCGCGCGAACACGTCGGAGTTGCGCCGACCGTCGTAGCCGACCACGACGGTCGGGGTCTGCGAGCCGGCACGCTCGCTCAGGTACGCGGCGAAGCCCGCCGCCGCCTGCGCCACGAGCACGCGGTTCATGCGGTTGGGACCGGCGCCGAGGGTTCCGCGCAGACCCGCCGTGCCGAACGCCAGGCGGGTGGAGAAGCGGTCCTCCAGATCGGCCGCGGCTTCGGCATCCCCGTCTTCGACGCGCGCGACGAGAGCGGTGAGCTCCTCACGGGTCACGGGATCCGGATCCTGCGCGATCCACGCGCGGGCGGCGTCGACGTGGTCGCTCACAGCGCGCCGATCACGCGGGCCAGCAGGGCCGAGATCACCGGCTCGGCTTCGCGACCGGCTTCGAGGACCTCCTCGTGGCTGAGCGGGGTCTTCTGGATGCCGGCGGCCAGGTTCGTGATGAGAGAGAAGCCCAGGATCTCCATGCCCGCCTGGCGGGCCGCGATCGCCTCGAGGGCCGTGGACATGCCGACGATGTGACCGCCGATGGTCTTGGCCATCTGCACCTCGGCGGGGGTCTCGTAGTGGGGCCCGCGGAACTGCGTGTAGACGCCCTCGTCGAGCGAGGGGTCGATCGAACGCGCCACCTCGCGCAGGCGCGCGGAGTAGAGATCGGTCAGGTCGATGAAGGTCGCGCCCTCGAGGGGCGAGTCGGCGGTGAGGTTGATGTGATCGCTGATCAGCACGGGCTGACCGGGCTTCCACGTCTCGCGGATGCCCCCGGCGCCGTTGGTGAGGATCATCGTCGTCGCGCCGGTCGCCGCGGCCGTGCGCACGCTGTGCACGACGCGGCGGACGCCGTGGCCCTCGTAGTAGTGGGTGCGCGCACCGATCACGAGGACGTTCTTGCCCCCGGCCGTGCGGACGCTGCGGAGGGTGCCGACGTGCCCCTCGAGAGCGGGCTTGCTGAAGCCGGTGACCTCGGTGGCGGGGAACGACGCCGTCTCCTCGCCGATGAGTTCGGCGGCGCGCCCCCAGCCCGACCCGAGGGTCACGGCGATGTCGTGGTGCTCGACCCCGGAGAGTCGGGCGATGTCGGCCGCTGCGGCCGTGGCGACCTCGAACGGGTCGACCGCCGGGTCGTCGAGCGGGTGAGAAGTGCTGTTGGACATTCCCCCACTCTAGAAAGTGCGGGGCCCGCGGGCCAGACGGCACACGGATGCCCCCAGCGTGTCGGACCGACCTGGGTGGCGCATCGGCATCCGCCCAGCGCTGACAGAATGGATGCCATGGTGCAGAGCTTCGAGCGCAAGCAGTCCGTCGCGATCGTCGGCGGAGGCCCCGGCGGATACGAGGCGGCCCTCTCCGCGGCCCAGCTCGGCGCCGACGTCACCCTCGTCGAGCGCGCCGGCGTCGGGGGATCGGCGGTCATCACCGACGTCGTCCCTTCCAAGACGCTCATCGCCACGGCCGACGCGGCCGTCGCCATCCGCAACGCCAGCGACCTGGGTGTTCAGCTCTTCGCGAAGGACGACCGCGGCAAGCCGCTGACCCCCGAGGTCGCCATCAACCTCGCGGCGGTCAACCAGCGTCTGCTCTCCCTCGCACGCCAGCAGTCCGACGACATGCGCGCCTCGCTGCTCGACGCCGGCGTGCGCATCATCTCCGGTCACGGTCGCCTCGACGGCAACGGAGCCGTGGTGGTCTCGACCGAGGCCGGCGGCACCGACTTCGACCGCGTCGAAGCCGAGACCCTCGTCGTCTCGGTGGGGGCGTCGCCGCGCGAGCTGCCCTCGGCCAAGCCCGACGGCCAGCGCATCCTCACGTGGACCCAGCTCTACAACATGAAGTCGGTCCCCACGCACCTCATCGTGGTGGGCTCGGGTGTCACCGGCGCCGAGTTCGCCTCGGCGTACATGAACCTCGGGGCGAAGGTCACGCTCGTCTCCAGCCGCGACCAGGTGCTCCCCGGAGAAGACCAGGATGCCGCGGCCGTGCTCGAGCGCGTCTTCCAGCGCGGCGGCATGACGCTGCTGGCGAAGGCCCGCGCCGACTCGGTCGTCAACACCGGCGACGGCGTGACCGTGACCCTGTCCGACGGGCGCACGATCGAGGGCAGCCACTGCCTCATGGCCGTGGGCTCGATCCCGAACACCGCGGGACTCGGCCTCGAGCAGGCGGGCGTGCAGATGACGGCATCCGGCCACATCCGCGTGAACCGCGTCGCGCGCACCTCCGTGCCGAACATCTACGCCGCTGGCGACTGCACCAACTTCTACCCCCTGGCCTCGGTCGCATCGATGCAGGGGCGCCAGGCCATCTTCCACGCGCTCGGCGACATCGTCATCCCGCTCGAGACCCGCCGCATCACGGCCAACATCTTCACGGCGCCCGAGATCGCCACCGTCGGCTTCAGCGAGCAGGACGTCATCGAGGGGCGCATCGCCGGCAAGGTGCGCAAGCTCCCGCTCTCGGCCAATCCGCGCGCCAAGATGCAGGGCATCACCGACGGCTTCGTCAAGCTCATCGCCCGCGAGGGAAGCGGAACGGTCATGGGCGGCGTGATCGTCGGCCCGAAGGCCTCGGAGCTCATCTACCCGATCGCGATCGCCGTGGAGCGCCGCCTCACCGTCGACCAGGTCGCCCGCGTCTTCGCGGTCTACCCGTCGCTGACCTCGAGCATCACCGACGCCGCGCGCGCGATGCACATCGTCGACCGCGACGACCCCGGCGAGGACTGAGCACACCGGATGCCGCGGCCTCGCGGCATCCGTCGCCGTTCGGTGCCCCGCGGGTCCCCGCGCCGATGAACGCTCCTGCACGGAGAAACGCTTCCGGAACGCGTTTGTCCATGCAGCGCGCGTTGTCGCGGGGTGGGCTGCGCCGGCGGGGCACACCCCGCCGCGTTCCGGCTGCCTTGTGAGGACTGACCATCCCGGATGCCGCCGCCCCGCGGCATCGCCTCTCTCTGTGCGTCCCACGTATGGCGGTGCACGTCCCGTTTGTGGCGGGTTATGCGCGGTTGGACCGGCCAGAAGTGGGACGAAGGGTGTGTGCGGTGGGGTGCGCGCGGCGGGGTGCGCGCGGCGGGGTGTGTGCGCGGGGTGCGCGCGTGTGTCCCACTTATGTCGGTGCATGTCCCACTTCTGGGGGGTTGTGGGCGATGGGACCGGCCACAAGTGGGACGAGGGAGTCGGCGCCCGGCGGTAGGACTGACCATAAGTGGGACGAGGGGGTGCAGCGGGCGCCGCACGAACGACGGCGCCGCACCCCCGAAGGAGTGCGGCGCCGGACGAACGAGCCGGGGTCAGCTGATCAGCAGCAGCTGGTGGCCCGCCGAGACGGTGGTACCGGGGTTCGCGTCGATGGACGCGACCGTTCCGTCCTTGTGAGCCTGGATGGGCTGCTCCATCTTCATCGCCTCGAGCACGACGACCAGGTCGCCCTTGACGACCTGCTGGCCCTCCTCGACCGCGACCTTGACGATCGTCGCCTGCATCGGCGACTTCACCGCGTCGCCGGTCGCTCCGGCGGCGGGGGAGGCCGCGTGCGAGCGGCGGGACGGCGGGGCGGCGGCGGGGCGGCCGACCTGCGGGGCGGCGGCGGTGATGCGGTCGGGCAGGCTCACCTCGAGACGCTTCCCGCCGACCTCGACGACCACGGTGTGCCGGCCCGGGGCGGCCGCGGGGGCGTCGAGCTCGCCGTCCCACGCCGGGATGTCGTTGACGAACTCCGTCTCGATCCAGCGGGTGAAGACGCCGAAGGCGCCGTCCTCGGCCGTGAACGCGGGGTCGCGCACGACCTTGCGGTGGAAGGGCAGCACGGTGGGCATGCCGGCGACCTCGAATTCGTCGAGCGCACGGCGGGCGCGCTCCAGCGCCTCGGCGCGGTCGCGGCCGGTGACGATGATCTTGGCGAGCAGGGAGTCGAAGGCGCCCGAGACGGTGTCGCCCGCCGTGACACCGGAGTCCAGGCGCAGGCCGGGGCCGCCGAAGGTCTTGAAGACGTGAATGGGGCCGGGCTGGGGGAGGAAGCCGCGGCCGGGGTCCTCGCCGTTGATGCGGAACTCGATCGAGTGCCCGGTGGGGGCGGGGTCGTCGTACCCGAGCTCTTCGCCCTCGGCGACGCGGAACTGCTCGCGCACGAGGTCGATGCCGGTGACCTCCTCCGACACGGGGTGCTCCACCTGCAGACGCGTGTTCACCTCGAGGAACGAGATGGTGCCGTCGGCTCCGATGAGGAACTCGCACGTTCCGGCCCCGACGTAGCCGACCTCCTTGAGGATGGCCTTGGATGCCGAGTAGAGGATCGCGTTCTGCTCGTCGGTGAGGAACGGCGCGGGGGCTTCTTCGACGAGCTTCTGGTGGCGGCGCTGCAGCGAGCAGTCGCGCGTGGAGACGACGACGACGTTGCCGGCGACGTCGGCCAGGCACTGCGTCTCGACGTGGCGCGGCTTGTCGAGGTACTTCTCGACGAAGCACTCGCCGCGGCCGAAGGCGGCGACGGCCTCGCGGGTGGCCGATTCGAACATCTCGGCGACCTCGTCGAGCTCGCGGGCGACCTTGAGGCCGCGCCCGCCACCGCCGTACGCGGCCTTGATCGCGATGGGCAGTCCCACCTGCTCTGCGAAGGCGATGACCTCATCGGCCCCCGAGACGGGGCCGGGGGTGCCGGGAGCCAGGGGCGCGCCGACCTTCTCGGCGACGTGACGCGCGGTGACCTTGTCGCCGAGCGCCTCGATGGCGTCGGGCGAGGGGCCGATCCAGACCAGCCCGGCACCGATGACGGCGCGGGCGAAGTCGGCGTTCTCCGCAAGGAATCCGTATCCGGGGTGCACCGCGTCGGCGCCGGAACGGCGGGCGACCGAGAGGATCTTCTCGATCGAGAGGTAGGTGTCGGCGCTGGTCGACCCGTCGAGGGCGTACGCCTCGTCGGCGAGGCGGGCGTGCAGCGCGTCACGGTCCTGGTCGGCGTAGACGGCGACGGAGGCCTTGCCCGAGTCGCGGGCGGCGCGGATGACACGGACGGCGATCTCGCCGCGGTTGGCGACAAGGACCTTGGCGATCTTCGGCATCCTCCCAGCCTATCGAGGGGGCCCGCCGCTCTTTTGACACTCCTCGACAAGAAACGCCGAAGAACGTGTGCGAGTGTCTACGAACGGTTCCATAGCGACGTCCACGAGCCGCCGAGCTCGCGGACGAGACGCCGCACGGTCGACAGCGACATCCCGACCACGGTGGAGGGGTCGCCCTCGACACGCTCGATGAACGGCCCGCCGAGGCTGTCGACGGTGAAGGCGCCCGCGACCAGCAGCGGCTCGCCACTGGCGACGTAGTCCGCGATCTCGTCGTCGTCGACGTCGGGGGCGAAGCTCACCGAGGCCTCCGCCACGGCGAACGCCTCCCGTGGCTCGGCGCCGGGGGAGAGCCGGAACACGCTGTGCCCGGAGTGCAGCACGCCGGTGCGTCCGCGCATGTCGCGCCAGCGCTGCGTGGCGACCTCCGCCGTGTAGGGCTTGCCGAGGATCTCGTCGCCGAGGGCGAACATCGAGTCGCCGCCGATGACGAAACCGTCGAACGCGGGTTCGTCCGCCCGCAGGCGCTGCGCGACATCGGCCGCCTTGCGGCGCGCGAGCAGCAGGACGTGCTCCGCAGCGGGCAGCCGCCGCCCCTCGGCGGCCTCGACCTCGGCGACCACGGCCTCTTCGTCGACCCGGGGTGCTCGCGCCTCGGGTTCGATCCCCGCCTGGCGCAGCAGCATCAGACGGGCGGGAGAAGTGGATGCCAGGCACACGCGCATGCGCCCACGCTACCCACGCGCCGGGGGCTCCGGACCCTTCGACGGGCCCAGGGTCCTCGGTTCGCGAGGCGGCCTGAGCGCGTCGAATCCGCTGGGTCGTGCGGGGTTCCGGACCCTTCGACAGGCTCAGGGTCCTCCGGTGGCGAGGTGGCTGAGCCTGTCGAAGCCACCGGGCCTGGCCACGACCCCCGGCTGCCTCCCGGCCGCGTGTGACAGGCTCGGGGGATGCACGACGGCGACCTCATGGAACTCGACATCACCGGCATCGCCCACGGCGGTGTGTTCGTCGGGCGGCACGAGGGGCGCGTCGTCTTCGTCCCCGACACCCTGCCGGGCGAGCGCATCCGCGCTCGGCTCACCGACACCCGTAAGAAGGCGTTCTGGCGAGCAGAGGCGATCGAGGTGCTGGAGGCCGCCCCCGAACGGCAGCCGCACGTGTGGGCGGCGGCGGCGATCGACGTCGATCCGTCGGAGAGGGTCGGCGGTGCCGAGTTCGGTCACATCCACCTCGACCACCAACGCGCGTTGAAGGAGCGCGTCATCCGCGAGGCGGTCGAACGGGTCGGTCGGCTCGAGCTCCCCGTCGAGGTCGCGGCCGCGGGCGACGACGCGCAGCGCGAGTCGTCCGACGGCACCGGGTGGCGCACCCGTGTGAGCCTGCACGTCGACGAGGCCGGGCGTGTCGGGGCTTTCGCCGCTCGCTCGCACCACGTCGTGGAGACCGCCGACCTCCCGCTGGCCACCGACGCGATCGCCCGCGCGGCGTCCGAGGTGCGGGCGGGCCGTGCCCTGCCCGGACGCATCGATCTGGTCCAGCCCTCCGACGGTCGTGTGCGCATCCTTCCGCGTCCCGACGGCGAGCGCGCGCCCGTGGAGTCCGAGGTGGTCGAGGAGCGCGTCGGCGATCGCGTGTTCCGCGTCGACGCGGGCGGATTCTGGCAGGTGCACCGACTGGCGGCGCGCACGCTGACCTCGCTCGTCACGGCGGAGCTCATGGCATCCCTCGGCGGACTCGATCCCGAGGCCACGCACCTCGACCTCTACGGCGGGGTGGGCCTGTTCGCTGCGACGCTCGGCGAGATGGGCGGGCGCGGAACGCGCGTGGTGAGCGTCGAGAGCGACCCTCGCGCCACCGAGCACGCGGGCGAGAACCTCGCGGAGTGGATCGGCGCGCGTGCCGAGACGGCGCGTGTCGACCGGTTCGTGGCCACGCTCGGCGCAGACGCGTCCGCGCGGGAACGCGAGCGCCTCTCGCGCGGTGTCGTGCTGCTGGACCCGCCGCGCGCCGGCGCCGGTCGCGCCGTGGTCGAGGGCATCGCGGCTCTGGCCCCGACGGCGGTCGTGTACGTCGCCTGCGACCCGGTCGCCCTCTCGCGCGATCTCGCGACCTTCGCCGAGCTCGGCTATCGGGCCGACCGCGGCATCCGGGGAGTCGATCTGTTCCCGAACTCGCACCACGTCGAAGCGGTCGCCGTCCTGCGTCGCTGAGCCTCTGGCGAGCGTGCGCCCGTCGCGATGACGCGCCGTACCGCGAAGGTCCTCCTGCGCGGCGGAGGGCAGCGCCGATACGATGACGGGATGACGCGCGTCGCCCTCATCGATGACCACGAGTCGGTCCGGCTCGGGTTGGAGGCCGCCCTCGCGCGCACGGAGGCCACGAAGGTGGTCTTCTCCGGCGCGAACGTGGCCGCCTACCTCACGTGGCGCCAGAGCGCGGCCGAGACGCCGGCTGATGTCGTCGTGCTCGATCTCACCCTCGGCGACGGCACGACCGTGTCGGAGAACGTCGACCGTGTCGTCCGCGACGGCTCGAGCGTGATCATCCACAGCGTCGCCGACCGCGCCGGAGCGGTGCGCGAAGCCCTCGCCGCCGGAGCCGCCGGGATCGTCAGCAAGTCGTCGCCCACGCACGAGGTGCTGGGCGCGATCAGCACCGTCGCGCGCGGTGAGCTGCTCGACAACGTCGAGTGGGCCAGCGCCGTCGAGGGCGACCGCGACTTCGCCGATGCCCAGTTGTCGGCACGCGAGCGCGAGGTGCTGCGTCTATACGCGGCGGGGCTTCCGCTGAAGGCCGTGGCCGAGCGTCTCGGGGTGGCGTACTCCACGGCGAAAGAGAACATCACCCGCGTGCGGGTGAAGTACGTCGAGGTGGGGCGGCCCGCACCCACCAAGGTCGATCTGCTGCGTCGAGCCATGGAAGACGGCATCCTGCAGGATGCGCCAGATGACGCCGGCCGTGGCTGAATCGGACCGGTCGGTGCTCGACGAGGCGTGGGGTCGCATCCCGCACACGCGCGAGAGTCAGGCCGACCAGGGGACGTTCACCCAAACGCGCATCGAACGCGTCATCACCCTCATCGTGGGCCCGGGCTCGCTCGTGCTCGGTGCGCAGGCGTTCGTCGCCGCCTTCGGCCCCGGCGACGAGGCCGAGGGGTGGCACACGCCGCTTGTGCTGGCGGTGTTCGTCCCCCTCGTCGCCATGATCATCGCCTGCAGCGTCGGGCGCTTCGCGCGGGTGTTCTCGGGCATCTTCGCCGTGGTGTTCGTGCTGGCGCTGGCGGTCTGGCCGCTCGCGACCGCCGGCGGTCCGTCGCCGGCGCCGACCGAGAACCCCTGGATCTTCTACCTCGTCAACGTGGCCACCGTGTCGACGATCGTCGCGTTCCCCCTCGCGCTGCAGGTCGTGTGGACGATCGCGACGCCCCTCCTATTCGGCGTCGTGCGCCTGCTCCAGGCGGGCGGGCAGCCGGAATTCGTGGTGCCGGTCATCCTCGACGTGACGTTCGCTCTCATCCTCGGCAGCGTGCTGCTGACGCTCGGGTGGATGTACCGCTCGATCGCCGCCAACGTCGACCAGGCGCGCGCGGTCGCCGTGTCGAGTTATGCCTCGGCGGCGGCCACCGCGGCCACCGAGCACGAACGCGTTGCGGTCGCCGCCCTGATGCACGACAGCGTCCTCGGCGCCCTGCTCGCCGCGGAGCGCGCCTCCAGCCCGCGTGAACGCACGCTCGCCGTGAGCATGGCTCGCGAGGCGTTGACACGGCTCGCCAACGCCGAGAAGGACTCCCTCGAGGGCAGCGACGAGCCCGTGCCCGCGCTGCGTCTCGCCGACGACATCGAGGTGGCCGCCCGTGAGCTCGGCGTCGACCTCGTCGTCACCCGCACGGTGGAGGAGGGCACGCCGCGTGTCCCCGGCCGCGTGGCCCGTGCCCTCGTCCTCGCCGCCATGCAGGCCGTCGCCAACGCGGTGCAGCACGCCGATGCGCAGGGTCTCTCGGTCGAGCTCACGGGAGACAGCGCGCCGGGCGGCGTCGCCGTGCGCGTTCGCGACACGGGGCCGGGGTTCGACGTGGCGGCCATCCCCGACGACCGTCTCGGCATCCGCGGGTCGATCAACGCCCGCCTGGCCGCCGTCGGCGGGCGCAGCGACATCGATTCGACCTCCGCCGGCACGACGGTGACCCTCGAGTGGGAAGCGGGTGACCGCTGGTGACCGTGCGTTCGGTCCTGTCCATCATCGGACTGGCCTTCACCGCCTACCTCGCCGCGCGCGGACTCATCTGGACCTCGCCCGAGACCGTCGAGCGCGGGTGGCTGATCGTGGCGGCCCTGGTCTTCTACCTCCCCGTCACCTGGCTCTGGATCTTCGCCATCGGCGCGCGCGAGCGCACCGACTCGTCGTCGCCCGTCACTTCGCCCGCCCGCCTTCCCGGCTGGGGCGTCGCGCTGGCGCTGATGGCCGCCGTCATCGTGCCCAACGCGCCGTTCCTCGCGGTCACCGAGGCGGGCCGTTCCGAGCCCTTCGTGACCTGGGTGATCGGGGCCATCGGCGCTCTCATGACCATCGTCATGGTGCGCCGCCGTGCGATCGTCGCGTGGACGGGGATGGCGCTGCTCACCCTGTCGACGTCGTTCTGGCTCGGACCGCTGCAGGCCCTGAGCCTCGGCCTTGTCGGGTCGCTCATGTGGGTCACCGCGGCGCAGCTGGTGACCATCGCGCTCGACCGCGCCGCGCGCGACGCCGAGCGCCTCGCCGAGCTGCAGCAGGCCGCCTCCGCGTGGCAGGCGTCGCAGAGCGGACGTCAGCGCGAGCGCCGACTCCACGTCCAGCGTGCCCTGCAGGCCGCGGGGCCGATCCTCGCGCGCACCATCGAGAACGGCGGCAATCTCCGCGCCGCCGACAAGGATGCCGCCCGCCGGGCCGAGGCGAGCCTGCGCGACGAACTCCGCGGCAACCGCCTCCTCGACGACGGCGTGCGCGTCGAGATCGAGGCGGCCCGGTGCCGGGGCGCAGCGGTCAGCCTGTTCGACGAGGGGGGACTGGAGGGGTTGCGGCCCGCCGACCTCGACGTCATCCGCGCCGAGCTGGCATCCGTCCTGCGCGAGTCCGTCTCGCAGCGTCTCATCATCCGCACGTCGCCGCACCACGAGATCGCGGTGACCATCGTCGGCCGCTCGCGGGGCGAGGGCGCCGGCGGTGACGACGACGAGGTCGACCTGTGGCGGGAGATCCGGCGACCGCGCTGAGCGGATCCGCCTCGGGGCTCTTCCGGGCTCACCCCTCACCCGCCGGTCGGACCGACGCAAAGGGGGGATTCGTCGACGCTGCCGAGAGTGAGGGGTGAGGGGCGGCGATATCGCCTGCCCCCCACCCGGACGAACGGTTACCCGAAAACCGTTCGTGCGGCCGGATCCGGCTCGAAGGAGCGGTCCGACCGAACGCGTGATGCGTTCCAGCTCCTCCAGTATTCGCGACCCGTCCCGCGGCGTCTGTAGGTATTTCGGGGGACACTTTCCGGCCGAACGGTCAGCCGGTGAAGCCGTTCCATCCCGCGGCGCGGTTGAGAGGCGTCCTCAAGCCGCGGGCCGACAGCTCCCACCGGGAACGCGGGGCGTCGTCGGGAGCCGTGGCCTCGGCGACCTCGCGCACGTACGCCTCGCTGACCACGACGATCGCCGCGGCCAGCTCCTCTTCGGTGGGTGTTCCCCGCACGACCTCCGCCACCACGGGCGGCCGGCCGGCGTCGGAGGGGTCGGCGCTCACAGCGGGATGTTCCCGTGCTTCTTGGCCGGCAGGCTCGCACGCTTGTTGCGCAGCGCTCGCAGGGCCTTGGCGATCGAGACGCGGGTCTGCGCCGGCTCGATAATCCCGTCGAGCTCGCCGCGCTCGGCCGCGAGGAACGGGGATGCCACGTTGTAGGTGTACTCGTTCGCGAGGCGCGTGCGCACGGCGGCGACGTCTTCGCCGGCCTCCTCGGCTCGCTTGATCTCACCGCGGTAGAGGATGTTGACCGCGCCCTGACCGCCCATGACGGCGATCTCGGCGGTGGGCCAGGCGAGGTTGATGTCGGCGCCCAGCTGCTTGGAGCCCATGACGATGTAGGCGCCGCCGTAGGCCTTGCGCAGGATCACGGTCACCAGGGGCACGGTGGCCTCGGCGTAGGCGTACAGCAATTTCGCACCGCGGCGGATGACGCCGGTCCACTCCTGGTCGGTGCCGGGGAGGTACCCGGGCACGTCGACGAGGGTCACGATCGGCACCGAGAAGGCGTCGCAGAACCGCACGAACCGCGAGGCCTTCTCACCGGCGTCGATGTTGAGCGTGCCGGCCATCTGCGAGGGCTGGTTGGCGATGACGCCGACGGTCCGCCCCTCGATGCGTCCGAAGCCGATCACGATGTTCGGCGCGAACAGCGGCTGCACCTCGAGGAACTCGCCGGCGTCCACGATCCCGTCGATGACGGTGTGGATGTCGTACGGCTGGTTGGGGGAGTCGGGGATGACCGTGTTCAGCGAGCGGTCGGCATCCGTCGTCTCGAATTCGAAGGGGGTGTCGTAGACGGGGATCTCGGCGAGGTTGTTGTCGGGGAGGTAGCCGATCAGCCCGCGGGCGTAGTCGATCGCGTCGTCCTCGTCGTCGGCGAGGTAGTGCGCCACGCCCGAGCGGGTGTTGTGGGTGTGGGCTCCGCCGAGCTCCTCCATGCCCACGTCTTCGCCGGTGACGGTCTTGATCACGTCAGGGCCGGTGACGAACATCTGGCTGGTCTTGTCGACCATGATGACGAAGTCGGTGAGGGCGGGGGAGTACACCGCGCCACCGGCGGCGGGTCCCATGATGATCGAGATCTGCGGGATGACGCCCGAGGCCGCGGTGTTCAGGCGGAAGATCTCGCCGTACTTGCCGAGGGCGACGACACCCTCCTGGATACGGGCACCGCCGGAGTCCAGGATGCCGATGATCGGGATGCCGCTGCGCAGCGCCAGCTCCATCACCTTGATGATCTTGTCGCCGGCGACCTCGCCGAGCGATCCGCCGAAGGTGGAGAAGTCCTGCGCGTACACCGCGACCGTGCGACCGTGGATGGTGCCGGTGCCCGTGACGACCGAGTCGCCGTAGGGGCGGGACTTGTCCATGCCGAAGGCCGTGGTGCGGTGGCGCACGTACTCGTCGAGCTCGACGAAGGAGCCGGGGTCCACCAGCATCTCGAGGCGCTCGCGGGCGGTGAGCTTGCCCTTCGCGTGCTGCTTCTGGCGCGCGGCGGCTTCGGCATCGACGACCGCCTCCTGGAACCTGCTGCGCAGGTCCGCGATCTTGCCGGCGGTGGTGAAGAGATCGGGCTGGTCGGTCACGCTTTCCACCCTAGCGACCGCACCGGCGCCGGCGTTGGAGGGTGCGCACAAGCGAATCGTCCGCGCGATGTGGCATCCGGCCATCCGGGGTTCCGGACCTCACGCGCAACCGGATGCCGTTGGGCCGCCGGTTCCCTAAGGTGTGGACATGCCGATCCCCGAATCCGGATACCCCCGCACCGCCGACATCAGTCCCCGCGTCCAGGTGGTGGAGACCACGGATTCGACCAACGCCGACGTGGTCGCCGCGGTCACCGCCGATCCCGCCGGATGGCCCCACCTCTCGCTGCTCGTCACCGACGACCAGCGTGCGGGCCGTGGACGCCTCGACCGCACCTGGACGGCGCCGGCGGGCACCGCGCTCGCCGTGTCGGTCGTGGTCGACGCGTCCGGCATCCCGATGTCGTCGCGGGGGTGGATCCCGCTCGCCGCGGGGGCGGCCATGACCCGTGCGGTCGGGGCGCAGTTGACGGGCCACGGCGGCAGCGCCGAGCTCAAGTGGCCGAACGACGTCCTCGTCGACGGCGCCAAGATCTGCGGCATCCTGGCCGAGGCGGTGCCGGGCACCTTCGACACCGTGGTGGTCGGAGCCGGCGTCAACACGCGCATGAGCCGCGCCGATCTTCCCGTGACGACCGCGACGTCGTTCCAGGCGATCGGGGCGGAGTGCGACGACGACCGCCTGCTGGCCGACTACCTCGGTCACCTGCGCGACACGCTCGCCGCCCTCGCCTCCGGCGACGCCGCGGGCGTGCACCACGACGTCGAGAAGCTGTGCGCGACACTCGGTCGCGAGGTCACGGTGTCGTTGCCCGACGGCACGACGCTCGCGGGGCGCGCCGAGCGCCTCGACGACGACGGTCGCCTCGTCGTCACGGCCGGCACGATCGAGACGGTCGTGGCCGCGGGCGACGTCGTCCACGTGCGCTGACGCGGCACTGCGCCGCCCCCGCAGCGACCGCCGCCCGCGTGTGCGCCGCCCTCGCCGCCCGCGGGGTCGCACAATGAGAGGGTGACCCAGCCGTCGAGCTCGATCGGTCGCCCGCGGATGCCGGCGCCGGGGACGAACGCGCCCGAACTGCGCATCGCCCGGTTGCACACGCACGCGCGCGGGCTGTTCTGGTCCGCCCTCGTGCTCATCGCCGTCGTGGGAGCGACCGCGTACTTCTACGACAACCTCCCCGCTCCCTTCGAGAACTGGATGCTCGTGACGGCTGCGGCGGTCGTCGTCGTCCTGCTGGTCGTCATCCCGTTCCTCGCGTGGTTCTCGCACACGTGGACGATCACGACGCGGCGCGTCATCGAGCGGTCGGGTGCTTTCGGATCGACCCAGCGCGAGATCTCCCACGTGCGGGGGTACTCGATCCAGATGCGTCGCGGCATCTTCCAGCGCCTGTGGGGTGCGGGCACGCTGTCGCTGTCGAACGGCGTCGAGCCGCCGCTGCGCATGAAGAACATCCCGCACGCCGTACTCGTGCACGAGACGCTGGTCGACCAGGTCGAGGTCAATCAGATCCTGGCGCACCGCGACGCGCAGACCTTCGGGTCGGGCTCCGTCGGGCTCTGACGTCGCGATGTCCCGGTCCCTTCGACAGGCTCAGGGACCTCGGCTGCGCCCGGCGAAGACCTGCGGGCGCGAACGGAGGTGGCTGAGCTTGTCGAGGCCACCGGGCTCCCGCGACCTGTGAGTCTGGAGGTCCCGGTCCCTTCGACAGGCTCAGGGACCTCGGCTGCGGCCGGCCGAGTGCCGAGGGCGCGCGCGGGGGTGGCTGAGCCTGTCGAAGCCCCCGGGCTCCCTCCCGAACGGAAGTGGCTGAGCCTGTCGAAGCCACCGGGCCCCGGCGCTGACGCTTCCGAGAACGCTGCCGCACCGGCGCCCGGCTCGCGCCCGCGCGGACGTCCCGACAGAATGGATGCCGACGGAAGGAGCGGCATGGCGCTGCGAGTCGGAGTGGTCGGTGGCGGACAGCTGGCGCGGATGATGATCGCCCCGGCGGTCGAGCTGGGCGTCGAGATCCGCGTGCTCGCGGAAGACGAGGGCATGTCGGCCGCGCTCGCCGCGACCGCCGTCGGCGACTACCGCGATGCCGAGACCGTGCTGGCCTTCGCCCGCGACGTCGACGTCATCACCTTCGATCACGAGCACGTTCCCCAGGATGTCCTCGCCGCCCTCGTCGACGCGGGCGTCGCCGTGCACCCCGGCCCCGCACCGCTCGGGGTCGCCCAGGACAAGCTCGTCATGCGCGCCCGCATGGCCGAGCTGGGTCTGCCGCAGCCCGACTGGGCCGCCGTCTCCGATTCCTCGGGGCTGCAGGAGTTCCTCGACGCCCACGGCGGCCGCGCGGTCGTGAAGACGCCCCGCGGGGGCTACGACGGCAAGGGCGTCCGCGTCGTGTCGGCCGCGACGGAGGCCGACGACTGGTTCGCCGCCCTCGCGGAGGACGGCAACGGCGGGTCGCTGCTCATCGAGGAGCTCGTCGATTTCACGCGCGAGCTCGCGCAGCAGGTGGCTCGCCGGCCCTCCGGCGAGGTGCGGGCGTACCCGGTCGTCGAGACCGTGCAGCGCGACGGCGTGTGCGCCGAGGTCGTCGCCCCCGCCCCGCGCGCCGATCAGCGCGTGCAGCGCGTGGCCGCCGAGATCGGCGTCGCGGTCGCCGAGGGCCTGGGCGTGACCGGCATGCTCGCCGTCGAGCTGTTCGAGACCACCGACGAGCGCATCCTCATCAACGAGCTCGCCATGCGCCCGCACAACAGCGGGCATTGGACGCAGGACGGCGCCGTCACCAGCCAGTTCGAGCAGCACGTGCGCGCGGTCCTCGACCTGCCCCTCGGTTCGACGGATGCCGTCGCCCCGTGGACCGTGATGATCAACGTGCTCGGCGGGCCGGCCGAGGGCACGCTCGAGGAGCGCTTCCCCGCCGCCATGGCCGCCCACCCCGCCGCCAAGATCCACACGTACGGCAAGGCACCCCGCCCGGGGCGGAAGGTCGGACACGTCAACGTCATCGGCGACGACCTCGACGACGTCGTGTACGAGGGGCGCGCCGCCGCGGCCTTCTTCGACTGAACGCGCGATGGACCGGCACGCCTGAGCGCGCCGTTCCGCGATCTTCCAGCGAGCCGCCCTAGCCTGGACCGGTGACCCGGCCGCTGCATTCTTCCGAGACGCCCGTGGTCGGCGTCGTCATGGGCTCCGACTCCGACTGGCGGGTGATGGATGCCGCCTCCGCGGTGCTGACGGAGTTCGGCATCCCGCACGAGGTCGAGGTCGTCTCCGCGCACCGCACGCCCGACAAACTCCTCCGGTACGGCCGAGAGGCCCGCGGTCGCGGACTGCGCGCCATCATCGCCGGGGCCGGGGGAGCGGCGCACCTGCCGGGCATGCTGGCGTCCGTCACCGCCCTCCCCGTGATCGGCGTACCGGTGCAGCTGGCTACCCTCGACGGGCTGGACTCGCTGCTCAGCATCGTGCAGATGCCCGCCGGCATCCCCGTCGCGACCGTGTCGATCAACGGTGCCAAGAACGCCGGTCTCCTGGCCGCCCGCATCCTGGGCAGCGCCGACGTCGAACTCGCGGAGCGCGTGGAAGCCTACGCCCGCGATCTCGAGGCTCAGGTCGAGGAGAAGAACCGGCGTCTGAAGGACTCGCTGTGACCCTCGCGGCGCCCGCTCGGACACGTGCGCACGCGCCGATGATCGAGGCGCGGCCGCTGCGCAACCCCGACGCGTCGTCGGTCGAGGTCATGACCCGCCGCGGCTGGTGGCTCGTCGTGCTGAATTTCCTCCTCCCCGGATCCGCCCAGGTGCTCGCCGGCAACCGCCGACTCGGTCGGTTCGGGCTCGGCGCCACCCTCGTGATGTGGACCGTGCTCGTGCTGACCGGTCTGTTCGCGTTGCTGTCGCCGAGCGTGCTGTTCGCCGTCGCGACCGGCTCGTTCATCCCCGACTTCCTGTCGTGGTTCCGGCCCCTGCCGCTCACCCTCGTGCAGATCGTGCTCGTCGCCTACGCCGTGCTGTGGGTGGTCCTGACGATCGACACCCTCCGGCTCGTGCGGTTGGTCAAGGTCGGACCCGTCGCGCGCTTCGGCATGACGATCGTGTCGGTCGGACTGCTCGTGCTCTCGGGGTCGGGTGCCGCATGGGCAGCCCAGGCCGCGGGTACCACCCGTGACGCCTTCTCGGAGCTGTTCGCCCAGTCGGCGGCAGTCGTCCCGCCCTCGGACGGGTATTACAACATCCTGCTGCTCGGTGCCGACTCCGGTGAGGGCCGCGACTCCATGCGCTTCGACAGCATCTCGGTGGTCTCCATCAACGCCGACACGGGCGCGACGACGATCACCGGCATCCCGCGCGACATGCCGCACTTCCCCTTCGCCCCGGGGCCGATGCAGGACGAGTATCCCGACGGCCACACCGGTTACGCCAACGCGACCTGCGGGTGGGGGAGCGGCATCAATCAGCTGCGCACCGAGGTGGAGATCTGCCAGGACGGCAACCTGCTCTACCCCGACACCAAGGAGCGCGGCACCGAACCCGGCATCGAGGCGACGAAGGATGCCGCCGAGGGGATCATGGGCATCCAGATCCCCTACTACGTGCTCATCGACATGAAGGGGTTCGCCGACGTCATCGACGCACTCGGCGGCGTCGACATCAACGTGCAGGAGCGCCTGCCCAAGGGCGGACCCGCCTACGACGGCCAGCCGGTGGACGACTGGGCCTTCGGCTGGATCGAGCCCGGTCAGCAGCACATGGACGGCGACACCGCCCAGTGGTACGCCCGTTCGCGCTACACCACGAGCGATTTCGACCGCATGCGCCGCCAGCGCGAGCTGCAGGAGGCGATCCTCGCCCAGTTCACCCCGCAGAACGTGCTCACGCACTTCCAGGACGTCGCGAGCAGCACCACGAACATCATCCAGACCGACCTGCCCCAGGGTCTCATCGCGCCCACGCTCGTCAACCTCGCCCTCGAGGCGAAGGACCAGCCCGTCAACACCCTCGAGCTCACTCCCGAGGGCGGCGTCGACGAATTCGACCCCGACTACGCCCAGGTGCAGCAGATGGTGAAGGACGCCCTGCACCCGCCGACCGGAACGGAGAGCCCCGCGCCGTGACCGTCACCCTCCGCGTCGTGCTCGACCAGCTCGTCGCCCCGACCTCCCGCGACCTCGCCGAGGCCTCGGCATCCCTCACCGAAGCTTTGATCGCGACCGCTCCACGCGGCTGCGACGTCGGTGCGATCGTGCCCGCTCCCGGCCTCGCCGACGATCAGGCGATCGAGGGCCTGAGCTCCGAGACGCGTCTGGCGGTGCGCCGTCGCGAACTCGCGGCCTCCTGGCAGCTCGGGGTGGCGCCGGGCATCGGCAAGGGGCTGATCCACTCGCCGACGGCGCTGGCCCCGCTCGTGCGGCACGACCGCGTCAACGAGACGCACCAGATCGTCGTGACGCTGTGGGATCTGCGGGCCTTCGAGACCCCCGACGAGCTGCCGAAGACCGAGAGCCTCGCGGCGCGCGCCCTGCTCTCGCGCGTGGCCAAGCACGCCGACGCGGTGATCGTCCCGACCCACGCGATGGCCGATCGTCTGGCCGAGACGGCCAAGGCGAAGCTCGTCAAGAAGGTCCGCGTGATCGGCGGGGCTCCCGCCGCCGGTCTGCGCGTGCCCTCCGACGCCGTCGGACGCCTGCGCGCCCTCGACCTGCCCACGACGTTCGTCGCCACGGCCGGAGGCGTCGCGGCATCCGACGATCTGGCCGGCGCCTTCGCGGCCGTCGTCGCGGCGGGCTGGGACGGCGACGTGGTCGTGCTCGACGTGCCCGAGGGGGAGGAGCCCGGCGTGGCCGACATCGCGGCGGCGGCGGGTCTCTCCGAGGCGCGCGTGCACGCGCGCGGGTCTCTCGACCGCTGGGACCGTGCCGCTGTGCTCTCGCACGCCGCGGCGTTCATCGCCCCGTGCGCCCGCACCGATTGGCCCTGGCGCGCGGTCGACGCCCTCGCACTCGCCGTCCCCGTCGTGGCCGTCGACACCGTCGCGCACCGCGAGGTGCTCGCCGACGCGGCGGCGTACGCGCCGGCAGAGGCGCTCGGCGAGGCCCTGGCCCGCGCCCTGGGCGCCGAGGCCGAGCGTCTGCGCGTGCTCGCGGGCGACCGGGCCAAAGGCTTCGCCTGGGGCGCCGCGGCCGAGCGGGTCTGGGCTCTGCACGCCGAGCTGTGATCGGCGGACCTCCCGCGAGGCTCCCACGGACGCCGAGGCGTCGACCCTAAGCTTCGACGCATGCCTGCTCGCGTCGGGATCGTCGTCCGCACCCGCCACCGCCCCGGATTCCTCCGGGGGGCGCTCGCCGACATCGCCGCGCAGACCTTCTCCGACCGCCGGGTCGTGGTCGTCGACGACGGGGGAGACGCCGCCGAGGTCGACAGCGTCGTCGCCGAGTCGGGACTGACGGACGTGGACGTCGTCCACATCACCGAGGGCGAGGGCGGTCGCTGCGTCGCCGCGAACACCGGGGTGCGCACCCTCGACACCGATCACGTCGTGCTGCACGACGACGACGACCGGTGGCATCCGGAGTTCCTCTCCCGTACCGTCGCCTGGCTCGACGGCCATCCCGACGATGCGGCGGTGGCGGTCCCGACCGAGATCGTCTACGAGGAAAATCGCGACGGCGCCTGGGTCGAAGTCGGTCGTGCGCCCTTCTGGGCGGGGATGCAGCGGGTCTCGCTCAGCGAGATGATGAGCATCAATCGGATGGTGCCGATCGCGGTCCTCTATCGCCGCGCCGTGCACGCCGAAGTGGGATGGTACGACGAGACCCTCGACGCCGTCGAGGACTGGGACCTCTACCTGCGCATCCTGCGGCACGGCGACATCGGCTTCCTCCCCGGCGAGGCTCTCGCCTACTGGACCCAGCGACCGGATGCCGAGGGCCTCGACGCCAACAGCATGTTCGGCCTCGCCGCCGAGCACGCGCGCGACGACGCCGTCGTCCGCGACCGGGCTCTCGCCGACTGGGTACGTCGGGAGGGCGTCGGACTTCCGCTGTTCGTCGCCGCGTCGCAGGCCGAACTGGCGGCACACGTCGACCGCTCCATCGACCGCGCCGTGGAACGGATCGTGGAGCGACTGCGCACCGACGTCCGCGACGACGTTCGGCGCGAGATCGACGCGCACCAGCCGGTGATGTCGCGTTTGCGGCGGCTGCGGCGGCGTCTCGCTCGGGAGTAACGACCCGGTGTCGCTCGGCGTGGCAGCGGGGACCGACGGACAGGCCCCGCATAATGATCGCGTGAAGCACACCACAGCCGCTGCGACCTCGTCCCGCTCACGTCTTCTGCGGACGACCATCCCGGTGCTGATGGCGACCGGCCTGCTCGGGCTGTCCGGGTGTGCGACTCCCGTGGCCGGAGCGAGCGCGTCGCCGACCCCGACGTCGGTGTCCGCGAGCCCCTCGCCCTCGCCGACGTCGACGCCCACCGCAACGCCGTCGCCCTCGCCGTCGGCATCCGCGACGCCCGGGAGCATCTACAACGGCGAGATCCTGATCGTGACTTCGGAAGTCCGTGACGGCAACCTCGAGGTGAGCGCGATGGTTCCGGGCATCTCCGAGTCGGGGGGCACGTGCACCCTCACGCTGGACTCCACGGGCGCGACGACGTCGGTCGAAGCCAATGAAGGCAAGGACGTCACCTACTGCGGGCTGATGTCCATCGCGGTCGGCGGCGACGCGGCAGAGGACCTCTCCTTCCATGTGACGTATGCGTCACAGGAGCTCACGGCGCAGTCGTCGATCACGACGATCGAGCCGACCCCGTGACCCGCGACGTGACCGGTCGGCTGGCTGCTGTCCTCGCGGTGTGGGTGTGCGCCGTGGCGCTCCTCGTGGCGCTCCCCGCGACCATTGCGCCCACCTCGTCGGCTGAAGCGGCGAATGCCGCGGATTGGAACCCGGGCAACATCATCGACGACGCCGTCTTCTACGACGGCGACGCGATGACGGCGGACGAGATTCAGACGTTCCTGAATGGGAAGGTCCGGACCTGCCAGCCGGGATACACCTGCCTGAAGGACTACCGCCAGAGCACTGACAACCGTCCCGCCGACAAGTACTGCAACGGGTACTCGGGGGCACCGAATGAGAGTGCTGCGACGATCATCGACAAGGTCGCGCGATCCTGCGGCATCAGCCAGAAGTCCTTGCTCGTGCTCCTCCAGAAGGAGCAGGGCCTCATCACCTCCACGGCGCCCTCCGACTGGAACTATTCCGCAGCGACTGGCCAGGGCTGCCCCGACACCGCCCCGTGCGATCCCGCGACACAGGGCTTCTTCTACCAGGTGTATTACGGCGCCCGGCAGTTCGAGGTCTACCGCCTCAACCCGACGTGGTGGGGCTATCAGTCCGGGCGCTGGAACAACATCCTGTACAACCCCAACGGCGGATGCGGCACCCAGCGCGTCTACATCGAGAACCAGGCGACCGCTGGTCTGTACATCTACACCCCGTACGTTCCCAACCAGGCTGCGCTGAACAATCTCTACGGCACCGGCGACGGATGCTCGGCTTACGGCAACCGTAACTTCTGGCGCACCTTCGTGGACTGGTTCGGCTCCACGCGGTACACGCCCAAGCTGCCGCAGTATGGGGTCGACCCGTCCGTGGTGGCGGTGGATGCATCGGGAAGCGTCCTGTCCTACCCCTTCAAGAACAGCGCATGGGGTGCCCGTGTACGCACGGCCGGGGGGATTGCCAGCACGGACCGGGTCCTCGCGATGGGCGACTTCGACGGTGACGGTCGACGAGACATGATCGTCATCGACAAGGCGAAGAAGGTGTGGCTGCGTCCCCTCGCGGAGCAGGGCAACGATCTTCCCTCCAAACGCATCGACGTCGACTGGTCGGACGCACCGTTCATCAGCGCCGCGGGAGATGCCGACGGCGATGGGATCCCGGACGTCTACACGACGACCAAGGATGGGCGCCTGCTGTTCTGGAAGGGAACCGGCTACGGTACATTCGCCGCGGCGCGTCAGGTCGGAAGCGGCTGGGTCGGCTACACGGCCTTCGTCAGCGGCTCGGACATCACCGGTGACGGCGTGCCGGACCTGCTCGCGCGCGATGACTCCGGTGCACTGTGGAGCTACCGCGGTGACGGAAAGGGCGGATTCCGCGACGGCCGAGACTATCTCGGCGGCGGGTGGGACGTCATGAAGACCATCCTCATGCCCGGCGACTTCACCGGCGACGGTCCCGGCGACATCCTCGCAGCGGACAAGTCGGGTGTGCTGTGGGCCTATGCGGGCAACAACAACGGCGGTTTCAGTCGTGTGAGCACCCCGGTGGGCAGTGGATGGTCGGTCATGAGCGTCATCACGAGCGAGGGACCGCGGCCGGGGTGGCGCAAATCCTTCCCCGGTGGCGCCGGTGACCTCACGGGCGACGGCAATGGCGACGTGGTGGCCGTGTCCACCAAGGGTGTGATGAGTGTCTACCCGGGCAACGGCTCGGGAGGCTGGCTGGGCCCCATCCAGGTGGATGCCAAGTGGGGATCCGGGCAGATCGTGCCCCTCGGCGACTTCACCGGCGACGGCCGCCCGGACATCGGACGCATCACGAGCGACGGCACCTTCCAGCTTCTGCGCGGCAGGGGCGACGGGACCTTCGACAAGCCCACGACGATCGGCACGGGATGGAGCGGATTCGGACTCGTCACCGGCGGCATCGACTTCGACGGAGACCGTCGCGTGGATGTCGTCGCCCGCGACGCGTCGGGCGGCTTGAAGTTGTACCGCGGTGACGGGATGGGTGGATGGCTGACCGGCCAGGGCCAACCGATCGGCATCGGCTGGAACGTCATCGACTCGCTCTCCGCGGCCGGTGACGTCGACGGTGATGGAGTCAACGACTTCATCGCGCGCCGTACCGACGGCACATTGTGGATGTACGGCACCGACGGCCGAGGGAACTGGGGATCGATCCGGCAGATCGGTACCGGCTGGAACGTGTTCAAGACCGTCTTCAGCCCCGGGAACTTCGAGGGCTCCGGCGGACCGGACGTGCTGGGTCGCGCACCCAACGGCGACCTCTTCCTCTATCGCGGTGACGGTGGGGGAGGATGGCGCGGCGACCGGGTCCTCGCGGGGATCGGATGGCAGGTCATGTCGCAGATCCGCTGAGTCGCGTTCGATGCGCGGGGCGGGCTCATGCCGTTCGCGGCATCCCGCCTCATCGACGACACTGGAGAGTCGGCCTTTTCGAAAGTGAGACCCGCTCCGTGACGAACACCCTCGCCCCCGACGCCCGGCGCACCTTCCGCGACCGGTACCGCAGATGGACGACGCCTCGTCCGGACGGGCTTCCTAACCGCGCGGTCGTGGGTGTGCCCCTCGGCATCCTCGGGGCGGTGCTGGTTGCGCTTGTGGCTCTGGGGCTGACGGGATCCTCGACGGGAGTCGTCTACGACCTCATCCGCCAGGGTGAGGATCCCGCCCTGATCGCGGGCGAGCCGGAGCCGATCCGCAGCGACGAATGGTTCGTACAGACCTCGTGGGTGATCTCCCAGGTCGAGCAGGATCTCCCCCCTCGCAACGAGACGTTCCCGGGCGGAATGGATGCGACCGTTCAGAACGATCTGCCCACCACAGATTGGTCGACGCTGCTGAGGCCGCACCTGTGGGGCTTCTTCTTCCTGCCGCTGGACCAGGCGATGGCGCTCAAATGGTGGCTGCCGGGCTTCGCCGTCATCGCCGCGGGGTACCTGCTCTCCGTCGTGCTGATGCCACGCCGGCCGGCGACGGCAGCGGCGCTGTCCGTGGGATTCTTCTTCGCGCCGTTCTTCCAGTGGTGGTACCTCTCCACCACCCTCTATCCCGCTGCGTGGGCCTTCTTGGTGATGGCGACGGCGGTGTGGTGTCTGCGCTCACGACGACGACGCGGCGCGTGGGTCCTCGCGGCCGTGACCGCTTGGACGACGGCTGCCATGGCGGTGGGGGTGTACGTGCCCTTCATCGTTCCCGTGGTCCTCGTCAGCGCGGCATTCGTGATCGGCGCCGTCCTGACGCCGGGAGACGAGTCCCTTCCCTTCCGTCGACGGGTGGGCCGTCTCGGCCCGCTCTTCGCTGCGGGCGGTGCGGCGGCCGTCGTCATGGTTGTCTGGCTGATCACGAGGTTGTCGACGATCGAGGGATTCACGTCGACGGTCTATCCGGGCGAGCGTCTGCAGAAGGTGGGCGAGGGCGGGTGGTCCGAACTCGCACAGCTGTTCGGCGGATTTCTGTCTTTCGATCTCGGCCGCACCGCGGGGAAGCCTTTCGCGATGAACATGCCGGAGGCGTCGACGTTCTTCCTACCCGGTGTGTTCCTGGTGTTCGTGATGGCCTGGCTCCTCATCGAGCGCTGGAGGGCCGAGCGTCGGGCGGATCCTGTCTCGATCGCGCTGCTCGCGGTGGGGGCCGTCATGCTCGCCTTTCTCTTCGTGCCGGGGTGGGATGCCATCGCTCATCTGCTGTTCCTGGATCGCACGACCTCCTCGCGCCTGCGTATCGGCTTCGGCGTGCTCAGCTTCGTCATGGTGCTCGTGGTCGGGGCTGCTCTCGACGGCAGACGGAGCCGAGGGGCCGGTCGAGGGCCGTGGTGGGTTTCTGTCGGCGCGCTCCTTGTCGCCGCGGCATCCATCGGGATGGTGATCTGGCGCGTGCATCGAACCGGGGGACTCGCGGCCTATCTGGACGGGATCAGCGGTGCAGAAGCGGGACTCGGCGTGGCTCTGGCCCTCCTCTTCCTCTTCTCTGTCCTGGCTTTCGCCCGCGGAGGGGTCACCGCCGGCGCGGTCGCTCTTCTCACGGTGTCGATCGTGTCGGGCCTGGGCGTGAACCCCCTCTATCGGGGCGTGCTCGACCTGCGGGAGACAGCGACCGTCCAGGCCGTGCAACAGCGAGACGAGCAGGAGCCGGGGACGTGGGTCGGCATCACCTCGAGCTCCCTGCCCACGATGATGCTCGTCGAGTCCGGCGTGACCGCGCTCAACGGCTTCCAGGGGGCGCCGTCCGCGGAGATGTGGGCGCAGATCGATCCGACGGGGGCCGCGGAGGAGGAGTGGAACCGCTTGGGGATGGTGTCGTGGGTGCTCGGCTCCGGCGACCCCGCTCCTCGCAATCCCTACCCGGACCAGGTGCAGATGACGTTCGACGCCTGCGCTCCCTTCGCACAGGAGTACGTCACCTGGGTGCTGAGCGAGACGCCGATCGATTCGGCGTGTGCCACCCTCTCCGACACCGTGCAGGAAGGTCCGACCACCATGCGCATCTACGAAGTGCAGAAATGACGGGGGCCGCTTCGGCGGCCTCCGTCACCCCTGCAGGTAGGCGTTCAATCGCTCTTCCATGTCGCCGGTGACGACGGGGCCCGCATCGTCGACGAGCAGCACGCTGTTGCGTGGGCGAGGTGCGACGGGCGTCGTGGAAGTCGCGAAGTAGTCGTCGGTGCTCACCCCGGCGACGCGCTCGGGGTCGTGTCCGGTGATCGCGAACACATCGCGGGCGATGTCGTACCAGGTGCGGGGAGTCCCGATCCCGGTGACGTTGTAGACCCCGTAGGGGGCGGCGGCGTCGAGGAGGGACTGGATCGTGGCGGCGATGTCGGGGGTGAAGGTCAGTCGTCCGACCTGGTCATTCACCACGCGCGGGTCGATGCCTCGCTCGGCGAGTGACGCCATCGTACGGACGAAGTTCGCTCCGTCGCCGATGACCCAGCTGGTACGCAGGATGTAATGCCGTGGCACGGTCGCGACGATCGCGTCGCCCGCGGCTTTGGTCTGGCCGTAGACGCCAAGTGGCGACAGCGACTCGTCGGCGGAATACGCGCCGTCCTTCGTGCCATCGAAGACGTAGTCGCTGGAGATGTGCACGAGCGTGATGCCGTTCGCCGTCGCGATCCGTGCCAGCGCCGCCACCGCGGTGACGTTGGCCGCCCAGGCCTCCGTGCGCCCTTCGGCTGTCTCCGCGACATCGACCTTCGTGTAGGCCGCAGCGTTGATGATGGTGCCGTAGTCGCGCCAGCGGCGTGCGGCATCCAGATCGGGGGAGGTGAGGTCGAGGTCGGCACGCGTGGCGTATTCGATCCAGGGGTGATCACCGAATTCGGCGCGCAGAGCGCGGCCCAGCTGCCCGTTGGCCCCCGTGACGAGGACCTTCTTGGGGGGCATGGGGACGACGTCGGCCAGGCGCGGGTGATTCTGATCCTTGGCGCTGATCTCGACCTCGTCGAGGGGGATGGGCCAGCCGATCGCGACGGTCTCGTCGGCGAGGTTCAGGAACGTGTAGGTCGCGTCAGGCGACCAGTGGTCGTTGACGAGGTACGTGTAAGCCGTATCGGGCTCGAGCGTCTGGTACGAGTTGCCCACGCCCCGCGGCACGAAGATGGCGGTCGAAGGGTCGAGCTCCGCGGTGAACACTGCGCCGAACGTCTCGCCCTCGCGCAGGTCGACCCACGCGCCGAAGATCCGACCGGTGGCCACCGAAACGTACTTGTCCCAGGGTTCGGCATGGATGCCGCGGGTGGTGCCGACGGCGTCGTTGAAGGAGATGTTGTTCTGCACCGGACCGAAGTCGGGAAGGTCGATCCCGGGGGCCGACATCTTCTCGCGCTGCCAGTTCTCCTTGAACCACCCCCGGGAATCGCCGTGAACGGGCAGGTCGAGCAGCACCAGCCCCGGGATCGGGGTCTCGCGAGCGCTGAGGGTCTTGCCGAAGGCGGTGGCCACGGTCACTGTCCTTTGCTGGCGTAGAAGGCTTCGACGCCGTCTTTGGCGGATGCCCACCAGGCTTCGTTGTCGCGGTACCAGTCGATGGTTGCGGCGAGGCCCGATTCGAAGTCGCCGTAGGTCGGCGTCCATCCGAGTTCGGTGCGCAGCTTCGTGGAGTCGATGGCGTAGCGCAGGTCGTGACCGGGTCGGTCGGTGACGAGGTCGTACGCGTCGACGGGCTGTCCGGTGATCTCGAGGATCACTTCGACGACGCTCTTGTTGTCCTTCTCGCCGTCGGCGCCGATCAGGTAGGTCTCGCCGATGACGCCCTTGTCGAGGATGGTGAGCACGGCGGAGGAGTGGTCGTCGGCGTGGATCCAGTCGCGGACGTTCTCGCCCGTGCCGTACAGCTTGGGGCGAATACCGCGGAGGACGTTGGTGATCTGGCGGGGGATGAACTTCTCGACGTGCTGGTACGGGCCGTAGTTGTTCGAGCAGTTGCTGATGGTCGCGCGCACGCCGAACGAGCGCACCCACGCGCGCACGAGCAGGTCGGAACCGGCCTTGGTCGACGAGTACGGCGAGGAGGGGTTGTACGGCGTGCTCTCGGTGAAGCGGGCCGGGTCGTCGAGCTCGAGATCGCCGTACACCTCGTCGGTCGAGATGTGGTGGAAACGAACGTCGTGGCGACGTGCGGCTTCGAGCAGCGTGTACGTCCCGATGATGTTGGTGTCGAGGAACGGACGCGGGTCGTGCAGGGAGTTGTCGTTGTGCGATTCCGCGGCGTAATGGACCACCGCGTCGGCCTCGGCGACGAGGGGGTCGACCACTGCCGCGTCGGCGATGTCGCCGACGACCAAGCGCACGCGGTCCTCGGGAAGCCCCGCCAGGGACGCCTCGTTCCCCGCGTAGGTGAGCTTGTCCAACACAGTCACGGTGTGGTCGGTGTGCGCGATGACGTGGTGCACGAAGTTGGAACCGATGAAGCCGGCGCCACCGGTCACGAGAAGACGACTCATGTCCACCAGATTAGAGGGTGCTCTGCTCGGCTCACGGGCACCTGATTGGCGCGCACCTCGGCATGGGGGAAACTGAAGGCATGCGCGGAATCATTCTGGCGGGCGGCACGGGCTCGCGACTTCATCCCATCACGCTGGGCATCTCGAAGCAGCTCGTCCCCGTCTACGACAAGCCGATGATCTACTACCCGCTGTCGACGCTGATCCTGGCCGGGATCCGCGACATCCTCATCATCACGACGCCCCAGGACTCCGAGCAGTTTCAACGGCTGCTCGGCGACGGGTCGCGCTTCGGTATCTCCCTCACGTACAAGGTGCAGCCCTCGCCTGACGGTCTCGCCCAGGCCTTCCTCCTCGGGGAGGAGCACATCGGCTCGGAGTCGGTTGCGTTGGTGCTCGGCGACAACATCTTCTACGGGCAGGGCATGGGTACCCGCCTGCGCCAGTACACCGAGCTCGACGGCGGCGTCGTCTTCGGATACCGGGTCGCCGACCCGACCGCATACGGCGTCGTGGAGTTCGACGCCGACGGCCGTGTGGTCTCGCTCGAAGAGAAGCCCGCCGTCCCCAAGAGCGATTACGCCGTGCCGGGTCTCTACTTCTACGACAACGACGTGATCGAGATCGCCCGAAACCTCACCCCCTCGCCGCGCGGCGAACTCGAGATCACCGACGTCAACCGCACCTATCTCGAGCAGGGACGTCTGCGCGTCGAGCTGCTCCCGCGCGGAACGGCATGGCTCGACACCGGGACGTTCGATTCTCTCAGCGAGGCCACCGAGTTCATCCGGACGGTCGAGAAGCGCCAGGGTCTGTCGATCGGCTGCCCCGAGGAGGTCGCGTGGCGCATGGGCTTCCTGTCCGACGAGGAGCTCCGTGAGCGCGCCGAACCGCTGGTCAAAAGCGGCTATGGCGCGTACCTCCTCAAGGCCCTTGCACAGGGAAGCGACCGCGGGCCGATCTAAGCTCTCGGGTGGTCTGAGTGCGGTCGAGGTCCCTGCCGCATCCGAAGTACCGATGGATGCGGCTTAGGGACCGAAAGGTGTGCGTCTGGTGGTCTTCCCCGCGGATGGGCGTCGGCTCGTCGTCTACGTCGTATACGACCGACGCGGTGGCGTCGATCGCTACGTGGTTCACGCTCTCGAGGGTCTGCGCGATCACGCGACGCGCATCCTCGTCGTCGTCAACGGTCCGCTGACGCCGGAGGGGCGACGGCGACTGGAGCCGGTGGCGGACGAGATCCTCGTGCGCAAGAACGTGGGATTCGACATCTGGGCGCACAAAGACGCGCTCGATCATGTCGGACCGGACCTGCGCGACTACGACGAGGTCGTGCTCACGAACGACACCTGGTTCGGTCCGGTGCGTCCCTACGGGCCCATCTTCCACCGGATGGACGCCCTCGACGTCGACTTCTGGGGGATGACGGACCACGCCCGCGAGGAGCCGAACCCCTTTACGGGCGAGGGCGTGCTGCCCTATCACCTGCAGTCGTTCTGGATCGCTGTGCGGCGCGAGATGCTGACGTCGGAGCGCTGGGCGCGGTACTGGCGCGAACTGCCCGAGATGCCGTCGTACTTCGACGCGGTGCTCAAGCACGAGACGATCTTCACCGAGACCTTTGTCCAGGCCGGCTTCACCTCGGCGGTCGCGTTCGCCTCGGACGATTACCCCACCGACCATCCGGCGCTGTTCAACCCGACGCTCCTTCTCGACGACGGGTGCCCGCTGGTCAAGCGCCGGCCGTTCTTCCACTGGCCGGTGTTCCTCGACCGCCACGCGGTCATCGGCCGGACGCTCATCGAGAGGGTCGAGGGCTACGGCTATCCCGCAGCGCTCATCCTCGACAATCTCGCGCGCACCGTTCCTGCGAAGGTCATCAACACGAATCTCGCGATGCTCGAGGTCCTGCCCCGCACGGTGGTCACGGCATCCGAAGACCCTTCCGCGCTGAAGGTGCTGGTGGTGTTGCACGCTACCGGAGTCGCCGCCTGCGCTCCTCTCATCGAGCGACTCTCGTGGTTCCCCACGCCCGTCGACGTCATCGTGACGACGTCCGATGCGGCGCTGGTCCCTGCCGTGGAAGAACTGCTGAGCGCCGAGGGCGTCAGCGTTCACGACGCCCGTGTGCGGGTCGTCCCGTCCGACCAGGGACGCGATATGAGCGCGTTCCTCATCGGATGCCGTGATGAGCTGCTGAACGGCGGCTACGACGTCTTCGTCAAGCTGCACGATCGGCTCCCCGTGCGACGTGGGCGCACCATCGCTGAGTACTTCCGTCGGTACACGCGGGACAACCTCCTCGGGAGCCGGGCCTACATCACGAACTTGCTCGCGCTCTTCGTGCGCGAGCCGGGTCTGGGAGTCGTCATCCCTCCCGTCATCGAGACGGGATACGCCACGACCGGGGAGGGCTGGTCCTGGTATCGAGGGATGGGCCACGACATGGCCGAGCGCCTCGGCATCCGTGTCCCGCTGGACGGCGTGACCCCGCTCTCCCCTCTGGGGGGAATGTGGGCAGGGCGACCGGCAGCGCTGCGGCCCCTGCTCGACGAGCGATTCGACTACCACGATTTCCGCGATCGCTCCCGTGAACGCGTCCCCGACCTGCAGCGTCTGCTGGAGCGGTTGATCTCCGCGGCCGCGGGCGAGGACGGCTATCACGTGCGCACGGTGCTCGACCCTGAGCACGCGAGTCTGACGCACCTGGCCGTGGAGTACAAGATCGACCAGATGGCGGTGAACCTGCCCGGTTACCCGGTCGAGCAGATCCAGTTCCTGCATCGCGCGGGCTGGATGGGCACCGCCGGTGCTGTCGCCTTCTTCCGCATGTACATGAAGACGAACCACAACGGCGTCGTCGAGCGCCTCGACCCGGTCATGCGTCCGTTCGGGCGAGGCGCTCGCGCGGTCCTGCGCACGGCGCGGGCCGGTGCCGCGGCAGGTCGCCGACTGGCGAGAGGGGGCCGCGCGTGAGCGAACTGCGAGTCCCACCCCCCGTGTCGTTCCCCGACGGGGGCCGCCGGCTGATCGTGTACACGATCTACGACCGACGCGGAGATGTCGACGATTACGTCGTGCACGCGCTCGAGGGTCTTCGTCTGCACAGCGCGCGCATCATCGCGGTGGTGAACGGCCGCCTCACCGCCGTCGGCCGGGCGCGATTGGAGCCCGTCGTGGACGAGCTCGTCGTGCGCGAGAACAGCGGATTCGACATCGGTGCGCAGCGCCACGCCCTGCGGCATCTGCGTGACGAGCTGACGCAGTACGACGAGATCGTGCTCACCAACGACACGTGGTTCGGTCCGGTGCGTCCTTTCGGCCCCGTCTTCGAGCGGATGAATGCGCGTGCCGTGCACTTCTGGGGCATGACAGACCACGCTCCGGAGGAGAACAACCCGATCACCGGCAAGGGCACACTGCCGTACCACCTGCAGTCGTACTGGCTCGCGGTCCGCCGAGAGATGTTCACGTCCGATCGCTGGGAGCGCTACTGGCGCGAGATGCCCGCTCTGGACTCCTACACCGATGCGGTGGTGCAGCACGAGATCGTGTTCACCGCGGCGTTCCGCGACGCCGGGTACGTCGCCGACGTCGCGTTCGCATCCGACGACTACGGCTGTGTCAATGCTTCGCTCTTCGCCCCCCGGGCGCTGATCGACGATGGGTGCCCCGTGCTCAAGCGTCGTCCGTTCTTCCACTGGCCGCCGTTCCTCGACCGCTACGCGGTCATCGGGAGGTGGGCCCTGGATGCCGCCGCCGAGGGTGGCTACCCGGTCGAGATGGCGCTGTCGAATCTTGCGCGCAATGTCCCGCCCAAGGTGCTGAACGCCGACGCGGGTCTCATGGATGTCATCGGCGCGGACCACCCGCCTTACGATCCCTCCCGCCCGATGCGGGTCGTCGTGATCGCGCACATCTTCTACGACGAGATGACCGTTGAGATGATCGAGCGGGCCGACACGCTCCCGATGCCCTACGACCTCGTGGTCACCACTCCCGATGCCGAGCGCGCCGACCGCATCCGGGCGCGTATCGCCGCGCTCCCCGGAGAGCGCGGCTCCGTCGACGTCCGGATCGTGGAGTCGAACGACGGTCGCGATCAGAGCGCTTTCCTCATCGGATGTCGCGACGTGCTGATATCCGGGCGATACGACCTGGTGGTCAAGCTCCACAGCAAGAAGACGCCCCAGGACGGCTACAACGTCGGCACGCACTTCCGCGAACAGCAGTTCCTGAACCTCCTCCACGACGATGCGCACACGTCGCGAGTGGTCGCGTTGTTCCAGCGCGAGCCCGGTCTCGGCCTCGCCTACCCGCCCATGATCCACATCGGCTATCCGACGCTCGGGCGCGCGTGGTGGGCCAACAAGCCCGGCTTCGAGCGTCTCGCCGACGAGCTCGGCATCCGCGTCCCCCTGGACGACGTGTCGCCGCTGGCGCCGTACGGGTCGATGTTCTTCGCGCGTCCCGCTGCTCTCCGCATTCTTGTCGAGCAGTCTTGGCGCTATTCCGACTTCGGCGGCGCGGAGGCGTACCAGGACGGTGGCCTCGCGCATATTCTTGAGCGCATGCCGTCCTACGCGGCAGGTGAAGCGGGTTTCCACACCCGGACGGTCGTCGCACCCGATTACGCGGCGGTCAGCTTCACGGCCCTGGATTACAAGCTCGACGAGATGTCGGCGACCACGCCGGGATACGCCTTCGAGAAGATCGACCGGCTGCGCGCGCTGGGTTTCGTCGGACGGGGTTCCGGAAAGGATTTCCTCCGGATGTACATGCGCCTGAACCACATGGGAACGGTGCACCGGCTGCGGCGGTTGATGGATCCCATGCGCCGGCCGGGCCGGTGGATCCACCGGATCGCCGACGGAGTGGGAAGACGATGGAAGAACCGATGACACGACAGCGGGAAGGACAGCGATGAGCACGGAGACCGAGGCGAGGTTCGCTCGCATCGCCGACGCGCCGTATGCGGTCGTCGATGCGAAAGGCCGACGTACCACCGGTCGGCTGGGCAAGGTGGGGGAGATCCTCGCTCGCCGCGACCTGCTCAACCTGCTCGTCCGCCGCGATCTTCAGGCGCGCTACCGCGACAGCTTCTTGGGATTCCTGTGGACCGTGATCCGGCCCCTGATCCAGTTCTTGATGTACTTCATCGTGCTCGGTCAATTCCTTCGGGCGGCGGAGGGGATCGACAACTTCGCGGTCTATCTGTTCTCGGGACTGACCCTCTACGTCTTCTTCAATGACATGGTCTTCGGTGCGACCGGGTCGATCCTGCAGAACGGTGGCCTGGTCAAGAAGATCTACCTGCCGCGCGAGATCTTCCCGCTCGCGAGCATCGGCGGCGCAGGATTCATGTTCCTCGTGCAGCTGGGCGTCCTGGTCGTAGCGGCGCTGCTGTTCCGCGCGCTCCCCGAGCCGGCGGAGATGCTGTGGTTCTTCCCGTCGGTGATCTTGATCACCGTCTACGGTCTGGCAATCGGGCTCCTGCTGTCGGCCCTGAACGTCTACCTGCGTGACATCCAGTACCTCACCGAGGTCGTGCTGATGCTGGCCATGTGGGGCGCGCCGATCGTCTATTCCTGGCGCATGGTGCAGGACGTGATCACCCGCTTTCAGCTGCCGGAGTGGGTGCTCGAGGTCTACGCGGCCAACCCCCTCACCATCGCCGTCCTCGGCTTCCATCGCGCTTTCTGGGGTGCGGGCACCATTGAGGATTACCCCGCCAATCTCGGGCTGCGCATGCTCATCGCCGGTCTCGTCGGCCTTGTTCTGCTCGTGATCTCGCACCGCGTCTTCACCCGCATGCAGGGCAATTTCGCACAGGAGCTGTGATGCCGAACAACGCCACCGTCGCGCCGGACATCGTGCGCCTGTCCTCCGTCTCGAAGCACTTCCGGGTGCGCAAGGACAACAGCCTGAAGGACCGCGTCGTCCACTTGGGCCGGCTCGGCAAGACCCACCGTCGCGATTTCATCGCGGTCGACGACGTCTCGCTGAGCATCCAGGCCGGAACCACCGTGGGCCTGCTCGGTGCCAACGGATCGGGCAAGAGCACGCTGCTCAAGCTCATCGGCGGCATCCTGTCGCCCTCCTCCGGACTCGTGGAGACGCGGGGACGGATGGCTGCGCTGCTCGAGCTCGGCGCCGGCTTCCACCCCGACCTGAGCGGGCGAGAGAACGTCTACCTCAACGCCTCGATCCTCGGCATGACGCGTGAGGAGATCGACCGCGAGTTCGACAACATCGTCGAGTTCAGTGGAATCGGCGACTTCATCGACACGGCCGTGAAGTTCTACTCCTCCGGTATGTACGTGCGCTTGGCGTTCGCCGTCGCCATCCACACAGACCCCGACGTGCTGCTCGTCGACGAGGTGCTCGCGGTCGGCGACGAGACCTTCCAGCGCAAGTGCATGGACCGCATCGCGGAGTTCCGTGCCCAGGGGCGCACCATCATCCTCGTGACGCACTCCGCGCAACAGGTCGCGGAGCTCTGCGACCGGGGCATCGTCCTGAAGGACGGAGCCGTCGTCTTCGACGGCGAGACCCGCGCCGCCATCGGAGCCCTCCGCGACGTGCTCGAAGGTCGCCGAGTGGGTGAGGCTCCGCCCGAGCAGACGGTGCACCCGATCCAGGTGAAGCGCGTCGAACTCCTCGACGACGACGGTTCCCCCACGAAGGTGGTCAACGAGGGCGATCCCCTGACGATCCGCGTCCACGTGGATTCCATGAAGCCGATCGAGCGATGGGAACTCGGCTTCAGCATCGATACGCCCCTCGGTCACATGGTGCTCGCCTCGAACACCGAGATGCTGGAACACCGTCTGGATCCCATCGAGGGTCCCGTCACCGTCGATCTGCGCGTGGCGTCGGTCAATCTCGGCGCTGGTCAGTACTACGTCAACGCGAACGCCGCCGGCGTGAGCGAGCCGAGCAGCCACGGGCTGGCGCAGGGAGCGCTCTTCACCGTCAAGACGCAAGACGACGTGACCGTGGGCACGGTGGCGGCGAGCGTCGCTTTCGTCGGATCGTCCTCGGTCTGATTCACCCTCCGGGTGGCGCCCCGATGGTGTCACCCCGTCCCGATAAACTGGTCCGCCGTGCACCACACCACTGATCCGTCCACGCAGACGTCCCCCCGCATCGATCCATCCGCTGATGTGACGGGTGCCGTCATCGGTGACGGCACCTCCGTCTGGCACCTGGCCCAGGTACGGGAGGGAGCCGTCGTCGGCACCGGTTGCGTCATCGGGCGCGGCGTGTACATCGGGTCGGGCGTCCAGGTGGGCGACAACTGCAAGATCCAGAACCACGCGTTGGTCTACGAGCCGGCACGGCTGGAGCGGGGCGTCTTCGTCGGCCCCGCGGTCGTGTTCACGAACGACACCCATCCACGCGCGGTGAACCCCGACGGATCGCCCAAATCGGCGACCGATTGGACACCGGTCGGAGTGACCGTTCGCGAGGGAGCATCCATCGGGGCGCACGCGACCTGCGTGGCCCCGGTCGTCGTCGGCCGTTGGGCCACCGTCGCCGCCGGAGCGGTCGTCACGAAAGACGTCCCCGACTTCGCGCTCGTCGCCGGGGTGCCGGCGAAGCGCATCGGCTGGGTCGGCCCTGCCGGCGTGCCGTTGGCGCAGCGCGACGGGGTGTGGACTTGCCCGCGCACCGGCGCACGCTTCGTCGAGCTCGACGGCGCACTCAAGGAGGAAACACGTGCCTGATCTCATCCCCGCAGCAAAACCCCTCATCGGAGACGACGAGCGCGCGGCGGTCGACCGCGTTCTCCGCAGCGGCATGATCGCCCAGGGCCCGGAAGTCGCCGCCTTCGAGCGGGAGTTCGCCGACCACTTCGTCGATGGGCGCGAGACCGTGGCCGTCAATTCGGGAACCTCGGGCCTGCACCTCGGTCTGCTGGCCTGCGGGATCGGGCCCGGCGACGAGGTCATCGTCCCCTCGTTCACTTTCGCGGCAACGGGCAACTCCGTGGCGCTGACGGGCGCGACCCCCGTGTTCGCCGACATCGACCCCGTCACCTTCACCCTCGACGTCGCGAGTGTCGAAGCCGCCATCACCCCGCGTACGCGCGCGATCATGCCGGTCCACCTCTACGGACATCCCGCTGACATGGTCGGGCTCGGTGAACTGGCGGAGCGTCACGGAATCGCGCTCTTCGAAGACGCCGCGCAGGCGCACGGGGCGAAGATCGCCGACCGCCCCGTCGGCACCTTCGGTTCCTTCACGATGTTCTCGCTCTACCCGACGAAGAACATGACCAGCGGCGAAGGCGGAATGGTCACAGCGGGGTCGGCTGAGATCGCCCGCGCGCTGCGCCTGTTGCGCAATCAGGGGATGGAGCGGCAGTACGAGAACGAGATCGTCGGCTTCAACGCGCGCATGACCGATCTGCACGCCGCGATCGGTCGCGTGCAGCTGACCAAGGTCGACGCCTGGACGCAGAAGCGTCGCGAGAACGCGGCGTTCCTCGACACCCATCTCACCGGGGTCGAGATCCCCGTCGTCGCCCCCGGGGTGCACCACGTGTACCACCAGTACACCATCCGCGTGCGGGACGACCGCGACGGCTTCGTCCGTGCGCTCCGCGAGGAGCACCAGGTCGGCAGTGGCGTGTACTACCCGATCCCGAACCACCGCCTTCCTTCGCTGACGCACTTCGCCCCGGGGCTTGACCTTCCGCAGACGGAAAACGCCGCGAGTGAGGTCGTCTCGCTGCCGGTGCATCCTTCGTTGAGCGATGATGATCTCGGACGCATCGTCGCGGCCGTCGCGGCCGTGGCGGGAGCCGGATCGTGAACGCCGTCCTTCGCGCGGGGCTTCTCGGCTTGGGCATGATGGGCCGCCATCACGCACGGCTCCTGCGCGAGATCGACGGCATCGAGCTCGTCGCGGTCGCCGACCCGGCCGGTGACCCCCACGGTGTCGCGGGCGGGCTGACCGTTCTCCCCGACGTCGACGCGCTGGCGTCCGCCGGTCTCGATATCGCCGTCGTCGCGGTTCCCACCCGGTTCCACGCGGCAGCGGCCGCATCGCTGGCTGCGGCCGACGTTCACGTGCTCGTGGAAAAGCCCATCGCCGACAGCTCCGAGGAGGGGCAGGCACTGGCGGATCTCTTCGAGTCGCGCGGCCTCGTCGGTGCCGTCGGTCACGTCGAGCGCTTCAACCCGGCGCTCCAACAGCTTCGCGCGCGTCTCGCCGAGGGCGAGATCGGGGATGTCTTCCAGATCGCGACGCGGCGGCAGAGCACGTTCCCGGCACGCATCGGCGACGTCGGGGTCGCCAAGGACCTGGCGACGCATGACATCGACCTGACCGCGTGGGTCGCCCAGGCGGGGTACGCGGCCGTGTCCGCGCAAACCGCTTTCCAGAGTGGCCGCTCCTTCGAAGATATGATCGCGATCTCTGGACGGCTCACCGACGGCGCCGTCGTCAACCACCTCATCAACTGGCTGAGCCCGATGAAGGAGCGCGTCACGGTCGTCACCGGCGAACGAGGGACATTCATCGCCGATACCGCGACGGCCGACCTGACCCTTCACCGCAACGGCACGGCTGCGCTCGAGTGGGAGTCGGTCTCCACGTTCCGTGGGGTTTCGGAGGGGGATGTCACGCGCTTCGCCTTCCCCAAGCGCGAGCCGCTGCGTGCAGAACTCGAGGCGTTCCGCGACACGGTCAACGGCGCGAGCACCGCTCTGTCGACCATGCGCGAGGCCGTGCACGTGCTGCGTGTCGTCGAGGCGTCGCTCGAGTCGGCCTCCGACGAGGGGCGCCTGGTGCGTCCCACGGAGCCGGTCGCGGCATCCCTCTGATCCGACAGAAGAATGCCCCGGTGCGCTCGGCGCATCGGGGCATTCTCTTCTTGCCGAGAACCTCAGCGCATCGAGAAGGGCGTGTGCTCCGGCGTCGACGGTGTCGCCTGGATGTCGAGCTGCAAGGCGCTGATGAGCAACTGCGTACCCAACATCAAGGGGAGCGCCGCGAGCATGACGGTTGCGGCCGTGGCGATCACCGACCCGAGGATCTGGAAGAACAGCCAGATCGTCACGATGAGACCGAACCCCAGGAACAGGAGCCCGAGGAACAACAGCAGTGCGATCGGCGAGAACGACCACAGCACATACCGGTACCAGATGCGGTGCCAGAATCCCACGGTTAGTCGGTGCATGAGCTCCGGGATGACCTTGCTCAATCTGATGCTGGAGACCTCTTCGCCGTATACGGCGGGGATCGGGACGTCGACGGCCGACACTTGCAGGATGTTGAGGTGGATCAGAAGGTCGTTCTCGAAGCTGTAGCGCTTGGCCACGCGGTCCAGCGGAACCCGTCGCAGTGCCTCAGAACGGATGGCGGTGTAGCCGTTCTGCGGGTCGAAGAGGTTCCAGTAGCCGGATGACAGCTTGGTGATGAACGAGAGCGCGATGTTCCCGAAGACGCGGTAGCCGGGCATTCCGGTGAAGGATTCAGGGGAGTAGAAGCGGTTCGCTTTCGCGAAGCCGTATCCGTCCTCGACAACCCGGTCCAGGAGCGCCGGGAGATAGGCCGGGTCCATCTGCGCATCGCCCGCCATGATGACGTTGACGTCGCTGCCGAGTTCCAGTGCTGTGCGGTGACCGGTGATGATCGCGCCGCCGACCCCCTGGTTGACCTCGTGGCGGATCAGCGTCACGCGCGCGTCGCCCGTCCGTCTGACGGCGCCGCTGGTGTCGTCGGGGCTGCAGTCGTCGACGATGACGATGTGGTCGACGAAATCGGGCATGGTCTCGATGACGCGGGCGATCATCTTCTCTTCTTTGTACGCGGGGACGACCGCGGCCACGATGGCGCCTTTATACATGCGGGGGAGAACCTTTCGGACGGGCGAAGACCCAGTAGCGGTACGCGAAATAGTTGCCCACGGTGGTCACCGCGACGGCGACGATCTTGCCGATGACCCAGGACCAGCCCGCGGAGTCGGCAAGAGCGACGATGCCGGTGGTGAGGGCCGTGTTGGCTGCGACGAGGAGGGCGTAGCGAACGACGCTCGGCGCGATGGAGTCGGTCGCGCGGAACGCGAAGAGGCGCTGCAACGTGTACGTCACGACGAAACTCGCAAGGAACGCGGTGGGCGTCGCAACCGTGAGCGGCACGCCCGCGACGTCGTACAGCAGCCACAGCAGACCGAAGTCGAAGGCGAAGGACAGTCCGCCCATGACCAGATAACGCACGAGGCTTGAGGACCACAGCTTGGAGAGCCCCCCGCCACGTAGCGGTGGAGTCTCCGAAGGCATGAGTTCCATTCTGCCAGCCTCGGTACGTCGGCCGAGACGGAGCGCCGTCGTGTCGGCCCCCTCCGCCCCTGCCGTCCACCGATAACGGCGCGCACGGGCCTGCCGGACGCGTCAGCGGTGCCGTAACGCCGCGTCGAGCAGGGTCCGCGCACGGGCATCGAAGGAGTGCTCGATGCGGATGCGTGCCGAGACGGCATCCAAGTCCGCGGAAGAGGGGAAGACGCGCTCCAGATCGCCGGAGAGCAGCCCGATCAGTTCGGGAACGTTCTCCCAGATACGTACGGCGCCGCCGAAGAGCTCCTCGATCCCCTCGACCTGATCGCTGATGGCGCGACCACCCGCGGCGACGACGTCGAAGAGGCGGTTGCCGATGAACCCCCGCTCCTGCATCGCGGGCCAGTGATCGTTCAGCACCACGCCGGCGCTCTCGTAGAGCGCGGGGAGCTCGTCGTTGCGCACTCCCGTGGCGGCGATGCGCTCGGCGGGGATCCATCCGCGCCAGTCCGGGCCGATCACGGTGACGGGGATGCCCGCTCGGATGGGCTCGACGACGGATGGGCGGAGGATGCCGCGCGCTGTTCCGACGAAGAGGATGTCGGAGCCCCGCGGGCGTCCTGCGGGGTGGAAGCGCGTGGCATCGGTGCACTGCAGCAGAGCGGTGATGGACACGCCGAGTTCGCGGCCGGTCGCCTGAGCCCACGGCGCGGAGGCGGCGAAGACCTCGTGGAATCCCGCCACGTCGCGGGGACCGATCTGGTCGGGATGGCTGATGACCCACAGCAGGGAGATGCCGGTGGGGGAGGCCTCGAGCGGTTCGGGGCCGCGCAGGGCCACGGTCACGTCGTCGAGATGACGTGTGGGGCGGGTGCGGGCGGGGTAGGAGTCGATGACCACCTCTTGCCCGAGACGCCGGAGGGCGTCGGCCAGGGCGCGCGCGAAATGGGTGTCGCCCCACCCCTCCGCGCGGGGACCCACGGGAGCAGCCGTCCGCAGTGCCCATCGCAGGGCGGGCACCCGCTCGCCGTCGGGCAGCTCGATGAGGCGCTGCGGGCGCCGCACACGGGGGAGCGGGCCGTCGTCGTGACGCTCCCAGCCGGCGCGGAGCAGCAGGGCATCGCCGGCGGGCAGCTCAGCGGGCAGGTCTGCCGACGCGGCACGCGAGCGCGTGCGAGTCTCGACGTCCAGAGCGACGATCGCACGGCCGTCCAGGCGGGCAGCGGCGTCGGGACCCTGGAGGGCGACGCTGACGTCCGCGCGGCGGGCGGCGAACGTGCTCCCGGCCAGGGCGGGGACCTCGAGGTCGGTCACGGGAGCGAGGGAATCGAGATCCTCGATGGGGTGGCCGGCGAGGAAGCGTCCGTCGGCGGTCGCTCCCACCGCGGCGATCGTGCCGTCGCCGTCCCTCCACACGGGGGCGAGCAACGTGCCGACGGGACGCTCCTCGACCCGCTCCGCCAGACGCATGGCGTCGGCGGCGGTGAGGGTCTGATTGGGACCGCGTACGACGACGACTTCGGCGCGCGAGGAGGTGAGGAGTTCGTCGAGCGCGAGCGTCGCGTCGTCGTGACGACGGCGACTGACGCGGACGCGGGGGCGTCCTGCCGCCAGCATCGACGCCAGCGTCCAGTCCTCGGCGCGGTCGTCGAGCACGGCGATCGCGACGCCCTGGCCGGGCGCGTCCGAGAAGGCGACCGCCTCGGCGAACGATTCGTCGAAGTCCCACTCCTCGGGGCCGATCGCGAGGATCAATTCGCGACCGAGGGGCTCGTTCCCCGGTGCCGGGCTCACCTCTCCTCCCACGCGAGCGCGACGCGCGGCCTCGACGATCACCCGCGATACGTCGGGCCAGGATGCCGCCGCGGGTTCCGATCGCGGACCGAGGGGGATCGAGTGCGTCCCACGATGGCGCCAGGCGTGGCCGAGGGGGCCGCCGGGAGTGTCCCAGGCGTCCGGGTGGCGCTCGCCGTAGGCCACCGCATCCCAGAGCGGGCTCACCTGGAGCCCGCGCGGATCGGCCACCAGGTAGGCGTAGAGGGCCGGGACGCGCCATGCTTCGGGCAGATGGTCGCCGACCGCCGTGTCGACGAAGAGGGGCGACAGGCGCAGCCCCTCGCGGAAGCCCCCGTTCACGTAGCGGCGGACGGCGGCCGCCTCGCTCAGGGGGCGTCCCACCTGAGCGCGCACGTAATCGAGGTCGACGATGCCCGCGCGACGGATGACGCGCGCCCACCACAGCCGGTCGGCGCGGGCGACGAGCGGGCGTAGGAGACGGAGATCGCGCGCGGCGCGCACGCGCGAGCGGAGGGCGGTCAGCACTCTTCGACTATAGGCAGGGCGTCGAGCCCGTCTCGACGGCATCCGGATGCCGTCAGCGGGACGCGGCAGGACGCTCCGCCCAGTAGCGGTCGCCGCGCATGCGCATGGACTGTCGCAGATCGATGCTGTCGTCGACGGCATCGAGGGGGAGTGCGGTGCGGGGCGCGTCGGCGCCGCGGCGCCAGCCCTCCCATCGACCGCGGAGCGACAGGACATCGCGCCGCAGGACGAGTCGCGCGCCGCTGACCACGATCTCGACGGCGAGGGCCCGCAGCGCCCAGCGCGAGCGCAGCACGCCGTACTTGCGCAGGAGGTATCCGCGCGCGAAGCCCGAGAGGCGGCGTTGGCGAGCCGACTCCCGGCCGGCGCTGGCCCCGCCGAGGTGCGTGCCGAGGGGCCCTTCGATCGCGACGCACGTCCACGTCGCCGCACGCAGGCGGAACGCGAGGTCGAGCTCTTCGCCGTACATGAAGATGTTGGTGTCGAACAGGCCCACCTCGTCCAGGGCGGCTCGGACGTAGACGGCGACGGCTCCGTAGGGCCCGAGGACGGGAGGGTCGACGGGGTCGGCGGCCGGCAGAGCGGCCCCGTGGAACCGCACGAAACCGGCGCCGGTGACGTCGGCGACGATGCCGTAGGAGTCGACGGTGCCGTCGGGGGCGAGGAGCAGGGTCGCTCCGCTGCCGACCCGACGCGATGCCTCGTCGGGCATCGCCGTGAGCACCCGCTCCACGGCATCCGGTTCGAGGACGACGTCGCTGTTCACCAGCATCACCAGACGCGCCGTGCCCGCGGCGAGACCGGCGTTGCAGGCGCGCGCGAAACCGAGGTTGCGTTCGTTGCGGATGAGGGTGACGTCGGGGAATTCCGCTGCGACGCGGTCGGCCGTATCGTCGGGCGAGCGGTCGTCGACCACGATCACCCGAGCGGCGACGCTCTGCTGGGTGGCCGCCTGCAGGCAGGTGCGCACGAAGTCCCACCCCCCGTACACGGGGATGACGATGTCGATGTCGGGTGAGCCGGTCATGCGAGACCTGTCCTTCGTGCGGTCGGTGCGATCACGGGGTGGGTGCTTCGGCGGCGACGAGGTCGACGTGGCGGCGCGTGCGCCCGATCAGGATGAGCGTGGAGATCGCCTCGGTGACGGCCAGTCCCGCCGCGACGCCGACCGGGCCCAGAAGCAGCCCCGCACCGATCATGAGAGGGATGCCGATGACGGTCGCCGTCACGGTGGCGCGCATCACCGCGTGCTGCTCGCCCGCCGGGAACAGGACATGACGCGTCATCGACGTGCGGAGCGAGAACAGGGCGAAGGCGACACCGAGGGCGAGGCAGACCGCGAACGGCGCCGCCGCCGGTTCGCCGAACATGAGGGCGCTGACGGGGGGACCGGCGAAGCCGAGCACGAGCATGCCGAGGACGCCGAAGCCGCCGTGCATCAGCAGCGCCAGACGCAGCCGCGACCGTCGCGCGGGACCCGTGACCTCGACGGACCATGACTGCAGGGCGTTGGCGAGGGTGAGCGGAAGGAACTGGCCGAGCTTGGCCATCTTGTCGGCCGAGGCGAATCCGGAGGCGGCCGTCCCCGCCGACAGCACGTTCACGAGGGGCGTGGGTACCGCGGAGTACGCCCCCAGGGCGGCGTCGTTCAGGGCGACCGGCGCCCCGACCCGGAAGAGTCCCGGGATCTCGCGGGCAGGCGGCCACGCCGACGGGTAGCGGCGGAGCAGGCGCAGCGAGAAGAGCGTCGTCCCGACGACCGTCACGGCGATGCCGGCGAGGGGATAGACCTCGACGGGCGCGCCGTTGACGATGGCGAGCATGGATCCCACGGCGACCACGAGTCGCGGGATCGCGTCGTAAAAGAGGATCGAGCGCGGGTCGCCCACGCCCACCGAGAACCACGTGAACGACAGGGCGATCATGGCGCCCTGCAGTCCCATGAGGGCGGCGAGCAGGCTGTACCCGGGACTGGCGACGAGGGCGCAGACCACGACGAGGGCGGGGAGGGCGACGATCGAGGTCGCCAGCCGCACGACGAGCGCGTCGCGGTACAGGCGACCGCGGCGGACGTCGTCGGCCGCGATCGACACGAGGGCCGGTCCCACCGTCGTCCAGCCGTAGGCCACGGCGATGGCGGCGAACGTGCCGATCGACTCGCCCGCGATCGCGCTGGACCAGCCGTCGGGAGCCGCGCGGGAGACGGCCGGCAGGACCACGAGGGGCGACACCGCCGCGACCGCGGGGATGAGCGTGAAGCCGAACAGGCGCGACCGCAGGGACGCCGGTTCAGCCACGGCTGTTCCTCCGCGCGGCGGTGCGACGCAGCACGACCGAGAGGGCGATGGCCGCAGCCGACCAGCTGAAGCGACCCGCCCACTCCCGCCCGCCCGCGCGCAGCGCCGTACGCGCGCCACCGTCGAGGGACATGACGGCGAGGATCGCCCGGGCGAACACGGCGGGGTCGGTCGCGTCGGCGTAGCGCGCCCACTCGCCGCCGACCTCGCGCAGCACCGCGGTGTCGTGGGCCACGACCGGTACTCCCGCGCCGAGGGCGTCGACGACCGGCAGACCGAACCCCTCGGTGAGGGACGGGCAGGCGTAGACGTCGGCGACCTGGTAGAGCGCGCGCAGCTGGTCGTCGCTCACCCATCCCGGGAGGACGACGTCGGCCGCGAGACCGAGCCGCTCGACCGTCTGGCGCAGTGGATCGTCGGCTCCGCCTCCCCCGATGACCGTGAGGGGCCGCTGATCGGCGGGGATCCGAGCCACGGCGGCGAGAAGACCCGCGAAGTTCTTGTGCGGCATCCGATTGCCCGTCGACAGGAGCACCGGCCTGCCGGGAAGGATGCCGAGCGGGGCGAGCAGGCGCCAGGGATCATCGACCCCGCGGATGTCGGACCCGCCGTTGTGCACGACCGTGATGCGCTCGCGCGGGACGCCGAGATGCTCGTGGATCGCGCTCGCCGCGGTGGCGGAGACGGTGACGACCGCCCGCGCCGTCCGCGCCGTGCGGGTCATGAGCCACGCGGTCACCGCACGCGCGAGGCGTTCGAGGCCCTCCCCGGGCACCTCGTGATAGATGACGTCGTGCACCGAGACCACGCGGGGGACGACACCTTCGCTCAGAGGGCCGAAGTTCGCGGGGCTCCACACCAGGTCGGCATCCATCGCCTTCGCCGTTCGCTCGACCGCGACGATCTCACCCGCCGCCCACGACGCCCGGCCGTCGCCCACCCACTCGACGACGCGCACCTCACCCGGGAAGAACTTCCTCACGCCGGCGGCGCCGGACGCCCCCGTGAGGGCCACGAAGTCGGCGTCCGGCATCTCTTCGGCGAGGCGCGGCAGGAGCTCGCGCACGTACGTCTCGGTGCCGCCGCGACCGCCGGTGTAGCCCAGCAGATCGACGAGGATCCGCACGGCGATCAGCTCTCGATGACGGCTTCGGGGCGCTGCTCGCGCCGGGGCGTCGTGAGCACGCCCGAGAAGAAGCTCATCATCGCGGTCTGGAATCCGAGGATGATCAGCAGCGCGCTCGGAACCGCGATGCGCACCGCTTGAGCGGCGTTCTGCTGGCCGAAGTCGAGATTGCCCCACAGGACGACCTGGACGATGCCGATGACGATGCCGAGCAGGAACAGGCCCACACCGATCAGAAGTCCGCGTTCGGCCGACCACTTCGCCACGATGCGGCGATAGCGCTCACTGGTCGGCAGGAACCCCTCCTGGGTGGCATAGAGCTTGGTCAGCCAGAAGAACAGCAGCGATTGGAATCCGATCACGCACAGGGCGCTCGCGTAGACCATCGTGGTCACATCGAACCCGACGCCGCCGACGTTGATCCCGCCGAAGGCGAGGACCCCCACCGCGATCGCGCCGAGGAAGAACGCCACCAGGCCCGGGTAGACGAACAGCCACCGCGGGGCGAACAGGAGCAGGAAGCGCAGGTGGCGCCACCCGTCGTGCCAGCTGCGCAGGTGCGGCGGACGCGACCGCCCGTCCTTCTTCAGGGTCGTCGGGACCTCTTCGATGCGGTAGCGCTTGAGGGAGGCGCGGACGACCATCTCGGAGGCGAACTCCATGCCCGTGGTCTGCAGGTCGAGCTGACGGATGCGCGCCCGGTTGAAGCCGCGCAGGCCGCAGTGGAAGTCGCGGATGCCGGGACGGAAGAACAATTCGCCGATGAACGACAGGACAGGGTTGCCGAGGTACTTGTGCAGCGGGGGCATGGCGCCCGGGGCGATGCCGCCGCGGAAACGGTTGCCCATGACGAGGTCGGCTCCGGCGCGCAGACGGTCCACGAACGGCTCGAGGTTCTCGAAGTCGTAGCTGTCGTCGGCGTCAGCCATGATGACGTAGGTTCCGCGCGCCTGCTCGATGCCGTTGATGAGGGCCGCGCCGTAGCCTCGGCGCGGGGCGTGCGACACCCGGGCGCCGAGTCCCTCGGCGATCGCCTGGGAGCCGTCGGTGCTGCCGTTGTCGGAGATGAGGACCTCACCGCGGATTCCGCTGCGCTGCAGGAAGCCCTGCGCCTTGCGGATGCAGACCTCGAGGGTCTCGGCCTCGTTGAGGCAGGGCATGAGGATCGTCAGTTCGACGTCCGTGGAAGCGGGAGTGGTCACGGGCTGTCTTCTTTCGTCTTCACCGAGGAGGGAGTCGGCAGCGGCAGTGCCGACAGGATCCCTTCCACGGTGCGGCGGATGGTGCGGGTGCCGACGGCGGCGTCGTACCAGGCGCGCGAAGAGCGGCGCAGGTCGTCGCCGCCGTCGACGGCGACCCGGATGGCCCGGGCGAGGTCGGCGGGCGAGGTGGTCGGGGAGACGACGCCGTTGACGCCGTCGTCGATGAGTTCGGTGGAGGCGTTGCCCTCGTCGGCGACGAGCACGACGGGAACGCCGTGGGCGTTGGCCTCGACGACGACGAGTCCGTAGCCCTCGCGGCGCGAGGGGTTCGCCAGGCAGGCTGCGCCATGGAGCAGGTCGTTCAGTTCGGCATCCGAGACGAAGCCGGGGAAGCGCGTCCAGGCCTCGCCGCCCACGCGGCGGACTTCGGCGCGCACGGCATCCGTACTCGGGCCGGTGCCCAACACGACAAGCCGCAGGTCGGGGATGCTCTCGCGGGCCGCGGCCACGGCGGCGGGCAGGACCTCGACGCGCTTGTCGGGGATGTGGCGACCGACGTAGAGCACGTACGGCGGGGCGGCTGCCGGACCCGGCTGCGGTACCTCGACGGCTCCGTCGATGAGTCCGGGACTGACCAGGGGGGCTGTGCGCAGGCCCTCCCGGCGCAGGCGGGTGGCCGAGAGCTGGGAGTGGCACGTCGCGAGCGGCGTGATCGCGATGGCGGCGCGTTGCAGGATCCACGCGATCGTGCCGGTCACCGCGCCGGAGTACTCGACCCACTGCCGACGATGCCAGACCTCGAGATAGTCGACGACGAGCTTCGTGCCGGAGCCCACGAGCGCGAGTCGGGCGGCGAAGACGTTGAAGATCGGCAGAGCGCTGACGATGACCGCGTCGTAGCGGCGACGACGGCGGACGAGAGCGGCGAACAGCGACGCGGCGTAGCGGAGAGCCGCGGGGATGCGTCGCACCCCGTCATCCGAATAGAGCGAGAGTCGCCCGGTGACGGGGACGATGCGGAACCCGTCCTCGACCGGCACGGGACCGTCCCACTGTGTCGCGGTGAGGTAGTCGACCTCGAGACCCTTCAGACCGAGCTCGACGGCTTGCGCGCGGTACTGCCGCTCGCCCCCTCCGGTGGAATAGGGGAAGAGGCAGTCGTAGGCGACGGCGACGGTGCTCTCGCGCGACACGTCAGCACCCCTCGATCTTGAACAGGCGCGCCGACGGCCCCTCGGAGTCGACCAGCACGAGATGCTCCGACGGTGAGAGGTTGTACAGCCCCTGGCGCTCGAGGCCGACGCCGGGGTTGTTCCAGACGTTCTGCGCGCCGAAGTCGAGCACGTAATCGACGCCCAGGCGGTCGACGACCTCGCACACGCGCGGGTCGGAGTCGATGGCGCTCAGGCGGTTGTCGAGGTACTCCTCGTCGGTCCCGATCGCGCCGAAGACGTGCTTGCGGAGCACCTCGCGGTCGCCGATCGCGTACGCCAGGGACGCCCCGGTCCAGGGGCTGCCGGCGATCACCGCGTCGGCGGGGGTGGTCTCGGGCAGACGCTCCAGCAGCGCCTCCTCGTTGCTCGTGAGCAGCGGTGAGGTGGCATCGAGCGCGTACGCGCCGCGCGCGTCGGCCGCCGTGCGGAGGATGTTCGGGCTGACCCCGACGGAGAACACCGCGAGAACACCGACCCCGGCGACCGCCACACGCAGCACGCGTCCGGCGCGGGCGCGCGCGAGGACGCGAGCGACGGCGTCGGCGATCGTGACCGCACCGAGGACGGCGACCGGGATGCCGGCGGCCGGCAGGAGCGCCGCGAGGCGGTAGGAGTCGTTGTACCAGGGGTTCGTCAGGAACTCGCGGAGCGCATTGCCGCCCGCGGTGCCCGAAGCCACGACGAAGAGCACCGTCGCGACGGCCATCGGCGCCGCGACGACGAGGAGGCGCGGTCGGCGCACGATGGCGAAGACGCCCACCGCGATCATCACCGAGACCGTGAGGGTGATCGTGTAGCCGCCGGGCGAGAGGAGCAGTGCCTCTCCGACCGCGCGGGCCGTGGTCTGCCACGGCGCCCAGATCGACATCTCGGCGTTGGTGCGCATGACCCGCCACAGCACGCCGAGCACGACGAACAGCGCCAGCAGGATCGCCGTGGTCGACATCCACCGACGGCGGGAAGGATGCCGCACCGCACGGCCGACCAGCTCGACGACGGCGATGCCCGCGCCCAGGGCCGCCATCGACAGGAACGCGTTCGGATGGGCCAGGCCCACGCCCGCGGCCGCCACGAGCAACAGCACGGCGGCGCGCACCCGTGCGGCCGACCCGGTCGCTCGCAGGAGGTGCACCACCACGGCGACGCCGCCCGGGAGCACCGCGTAGCCCATGGCGTTCGGGTAGAGGACGCCGAAGAACATCAGCAGCAGCGGGAATGCGCCGAACCCGGTCGACAGGGCTGCGGCGCTGACGACGACGGCCGTGCGCTCGGACAGCAGCACGGTGCTGAGCGCCACCACCGACATCGGCCAGGCGACCGCCGCGAGCGCGATGTTGGCGGCGTTGACGGCGACCGGCACGGACGCGCCCGTCACCTGGGCGGCGAGCGCGGCCACCGTGTGCCAGCCGTTGGGATAGAACCCGATGTCGGAGGTGAGACCGATGTGGAAGGCCGACGCGTCGCCCGTGTCGACGGCGAACGCCACCGTGTTCAGATGGACGATCGCGTCGAAGGTCTGCGAGATGTGCGCGGGACCGCCGAAGACCCAGGCGAGTTGGAGGGCGATGACGACGCCCGCGCCGATCAGCGACAGGCTGCCCCACAGCGCCGTCCGGCCGGAGGTCGGCGCCTCCGTCTCGCGACCGACCCAGCGGCGCAGCCCGAAGGCGGCCGCGGCGGCGACGACAGTGACGATCGCGACGGGGAGGATCGACCACGCCAGTCCCGCGAGAGGCGCGGCGATCGCGGCGACGGCGAGGATCGCGATCGAGACGACCGGTGCCAGGGTCAGGATGCGCAGACGCCGCACGCCCCATCCGGCTGCGAGAACGGCGATTCCGGGGACGACGAGAGCGACGACCGAGATGATCAGCGGCATCACGATCACCCACCAGGAATCGCTCATGCACTCCCATTTCTCGCTGGACGACAGTCAGCCATGCTAACGGACGGTCGCTGACCCGCCCCTGAAGGCCCCGGCGGGGTGCCCCTTTAGACTGAAGGGGCGCGGGATCGCTCTCCGCGTGTCCGCGACACGAAAGACGCACCTCTTCATGGATCTCCTCATCGTCGGCTCCGGCTTCTTCGGTCTGACCATCGCCGAGCGCGCGGCCGCCGCGGGCCGCAAGGTGACGGTCATCGATCGTCGCCACCACATCGGCGGCAACGCCTACTCCGCGAACGAGCCCGAGACGGGCATCGAGGTGCACCAGTACGGCGCGCACCTGTTCCACACCTCGAACCCGACGGTGTGGGAGTACGTCAACCGCTTCACCGACTTCACCTCCTACGTCCACCGCGTCTACACGACGCACAAGGGCGTGGTGTTCCCGCTGCCGATCAACCTCGGCACCATCAACCAGTTCTTCCAGGCCGCGTACACGCCCGACCAGGCGAAGGCGCTCGTGCAGGAGCTCGCCGGCGAATTCGACGCGAAGGATGCCGCGAACCTCGAGGAGAAGGGCATCGCCCTCATCGGGCGCCCGCTGTACGAGGCGTTCATCCGCGACTACACCGCCAAGCAGTGGCAGACCGACCCGAAGGACCTGCCCGCGGAGGTCATCTCGCGCCTTCCCGTTCGCTACACCTACGACAACCGCTACTTCAACGACACGTGGGAGGGTCTCCCGGTCGACGGATACACCGCGTGGCTGGAGCGCATGGCCGATCACCCGAACATCGAGGTGAAATTGTCGACCGACTACTTCGACGAGTCGCAGCCGCTCAACAAGAAGGACACCGTCGGGCAGGTCCCCGTCGTCTACACCGGACCGGTCGATCGCTACTTCGACTACGCCGAGGGCGAGCTGTCGTGGCGCACGCTCGATTTCGAGCAGGAAGTGCTGCCGATCGGCGACTTCCAGGGCACCAGCGTGATGAACTACGCCGACGCCGACGTGCCGTACACGCGCATCCACGAGTTCAAGCACTTCCACCCCGAGCGCGCCGACCGCTACCCGACCGACAAGACGGTCGTCGTGCGCGAGTACTCGCGCTTCGCCACGCGCGCCGACGAGCCGTATTACCCCGTCAACACGGCCGACGACCGCACGGGCCTGCTGGCCTACCGCGAACTCGCCAAGGGCGAGCGCGATGTGCACTTCGGCGGCCGTCTCGGCACGTACCAGTACCTCGACATGCACATGGCGATCGGCTCGGCGCTGTCGATGTGGAACAACCAGCTCGCGTGACCGCTTCGTGCGTCTGACGCTGCGCCCGCAGACCCGCCCGTCGATCGACGGGCGGGCGGACGAGGGGCGATGGGCGTATCGGTCCGACCTCGACGGCCTCCGCGCCGTCGCCATCCTCCTCGTCGTCACGTATCACGTGTGGTTCGGACGCGTCTCGGGCGGGGTCGACGTCTTCCTGATGCTGTCGGCGTTCTTCCTCACGCGCGGCTTCGTGCGGCGGATGGCGGGGCCGACCCCCGTCCGACCGGTCCGCCATCTGGTCGGCATCTTCCGCCGACTGCTCCCGGCCGCGGCGGTGACGCTCACAGGCGTCCTGGCCCTCGCCTGGCTCGCGTACCCGCCCACCGCCTGGCGCGCGATCTGGGATCAGACCTGGGCGTCGCTCGCGTACCTGCAGAACTGGGCGCTCGCGGCGGATGCCGTGGACTACTACGCCCGCACCGAGATCCCGAGTCCTCTGCAGCATTTCTGGTCGATGTCGGTCCAGGGACAGGCATTCGTGCTGTGGGTCGGGCTGCTGGCGCTCTGCCAGCTCATCGTGCGTCGGCGCGGGCTCTCGCCGGATCGGGTCGTGGCCGCGGTTTTCGGCGTCGTCTTCGCGATGTCGTTCCTCCACTCGGTCGTGCGCACCGCGGCGGCGCAGGAGATGGCGTACTTCGACACGGGGGCCCGGCTGTGGGAGTTCGCGGCGGGGTCGCTCCTGGTCGTCGCCCTTCCCCACGTGCGCGTGAACGCCGTCGCCCGGGCGGTTGTCGGATGGGTCGGCCTCGGCGGCCTGCTCGTCCTGGGCGCCGTCCTCGACGTACGCGGCGGCTTCCCGGGGTTCCTCGCGCTGTGGCCGGTCCTGTGCGCCGCGGCGATCGTCGTGTCGGGTTCCGGCGACGACGGGGGACGGGGACCGGCGCGGGTGTTGTCCTCCCGCCCGCTGCAGGCGGTGGGGCGCGACGCCTACGCGCTGTATCTCGTGCATTGGCCGATCCTCGTGACGTTCCAAGTCGTCAACGACCGGGTCGAGGTCGGTCTCGTCGGCGGTGCCGCGATCATCGCTCTGTCGCTCCTGCTCGCGCGCGCCGTGACGTGGGCGGTGGATCGACCGGTGCGAGCGTGGCGGCGCACGGACAGCTCGCCCCTGGTGCCGCTCGCGGTGGTCGCCGTCGCCGTGAGCGTGGTCGCCCTTCCCCTCGGCGCCTGGCAGGTGTCGACGTGGGTGAAGGATCGTGCGATCGAGGCGCAGGCCGTGCGGAACAACCCCGGTGCGGGGGTGCTGCGCGATCCGTCGCTCGCCGAGATCCCGGCCGATGCCGAACTGCTGCCCGTGCCGACGCTCCTCGACGACGAGTGGACCCAGCTGGAGAACCCGTGCGCGGGGCGATGGAGCGTCGACACCGAGACCCTCTTCGGCACGTGCTTCGAGACCGCGCGGACCGCCCGGGCCGGTTTCACGATCGCGGTCATCGGCGACTCGCACGCGCAGCAGATCACCGGGGCGCTGCTCCCCGTGGCGGAGGAGAACGGGTGGGGCGTCGTGAGTCTCATCAAGGGCGGCTGCTCGATGGGACTCACCGAACCCGGCATGGACGAGCGTTGCGACGCGTGGCGCGAGGAGGCGATCGAGCTCGTCGAGCGGGTCGTGCCCGACGCCGTCATGACGGTGGTCACGCGCTCCGACGCGGGGGAGGACGACGAAGTCCTGCGCCCCGGCATCGAGCTGTTCGTGGATCGCATGGGCGATGCCGGCATCCCGGTCCTGGCGGTGCGCGACAACCCGCGGTTCGCGTTCGACATGTACGGCTGCGTCATCGCCGCCGACGATGCGCTCGACTGCGCCACCCCGCGTGCGGCCTCGCTGGCCGACGAGAACCCCGCCCTCGTGCTCGAGCGTCCCGGCGTCGACCTGCTCGACCTCACGCCCTGGATCTGCCCCGACGACCTGTGCGTCGGCGTGATCGGCAACGTGGCCGTGTATCGCGACGACAACCACCTGACCCGCACCTACGCCCGCACCCTCGCCCCCTCCCTGGCCGAGCAGCTTCCATCCAGGCTCGGATGACGGGCCCGCGTAGGATTCCGTGGTGACCTCCGCCGCCGTCGGCGCCCCCGGATCGGTGCGGCGCTCGCTCCACTCCCTGTGGCTGCTGTCGGCGCGCGACCTTCGCGTGCGCTACTCGACCAGTGCCCTGGGCTACCTGTGGTCGGTGCTGGACCCGCTGGTGATGACCGGCATCTACTGGTTCGTCTTCACCCAGGTCTTCCACCGATCGGTGGGGGAGGATCCCTACATCGTCTTCCTCATCACGGCCCTGCTGCCGTGGGTGTGGTTCAACTCCGCGGTCACCGATTTCACGAAAGCGTTCAAGAAGGACGCCCGCCTGGTGCGCTCGACCTCGATCCCCCGGTGGATCTGGGTGAATCGGATCGTGCTGAGCAAGGGCATCGAGTTCTTGTTCTCCCTGCCGGTGCTGGCCCTGTTCGCCGTCTTCGGCGGAGCCCAGGTGTCGTGGGCGTTGCTCGCCTTCCCCCTCGCCGTGCTGCTGCAGACGACCCTGCTGGTCGGACTCGGTCTGATCGTCGCCCCCCTGTGCGTGATGTTCGGCGACCTCGAGCGCACCACGCGCCTCGTCCTGCGCGCGCTGTTCTACGCCTCGCCCATCATCTACGGCGTCGGCAACCTCCCCGGGGTGTTCGCCGACATCGCCGCGTTCAATCCGCTGGCCGGCATCTTCACCCTGTATCGCGTGGGGTTCTTCCCCGACCAGTGGGACACCCTGACCGTCGTCGTGGGCGCGGCGGTGAGTCTCGGCATCCTGGCCATCGGTCTGGTCGTGTTCCCGCGGCTCGAGCGTCCCGTGCTGAAGGAGCTGTGATGACGCGACCCGCCATCGAGGTCGAGGGGCTCGGCGTGCGCTTCCGCCGCAACCGTCGTGGCAGCCGGAGCCTGAAGGATCTGTTCGCAGGCTCCGCGCGTCGTTCGCGTCCCGACGAGTTCTGGGCCCTGCGCGACGTGTCGTTCCGCGTGCAGCCGGGCGAATCCATCGGGGTGGTCGGTCGCAACGGCCAGGGCAAATCGACGCTGCTCAAGCTCGTCGCGGGCGTGCTTCTGCCGGACGAGGGCGGGGTCGAGGTCGACGGCGGCGTGGCCCCGCTCATCGAGATCACGGGCGGCTTCGTCGGCGACCTGACGGTGCGCGAGAACGTCCGCCTCACGGCGGGCCTGCACGGGATGCCGCGCGCCGAGGTCGCGCGCCGGTTCGACGACATGATCGCGTTCGCCGAGATCGGCGACTTCGTCGACACGCCCTACAAGCACCTGTCCAACGGCATGAAGGTGCGCCTGGCGTTCTCGGTCGTGTCGCAGCTGGACGAGCCGATCCTCCTCGTCGACGAGGTGCTCGCGGTCGGCGACCGTGCGTTCCGCGAGAAGTGCTACCGCCGCATCGACGAACTCCTCGCCGCGGGGCGCACGCTCTTCTTCGTCAGTCACAACGAGAAGGACCTGCGTCGCTTCTGCACGCGCGGTCTCTACCTCGACGGGGGCGCCCTGAAGCTGGACGCCCCGATCGCCGACGTCCTCGAGCGCTACAACGCGGACTACGCCACCCGCTGAGCCGTGGCCTCAGGCGGTGGGCTGCACCCGCTCCAGCGGGGGCATCGGCTTCCACGAGGCGTCGCGTGCGATGGCGCGGCCGTCGCGCAGCCCTCGGAAGAGGTGGCTCGTTCCGCGGAGCTTGCGCTCGACGACGACGAGACGGATGAGCTCCTTGACGAAGGTGAGCGCGGTGCCGGCGGTGAAGGGCAGCGGGCGGTAGACCCCGAGCGCACGGTAGTACTTCGCCAGGTACGCGCGGTTGCGCATGATGTAGTACCGATAGGCGTCGCTGGAGGCGTTCATGTGCCGAATGCCCATGTCCCACTGCTTGATCTCGCGCGTGCGGCGCAGCACGAACTCGTTCACGATCACCGACGGCGTCTGCCGGGACGCGAGCCAGCCGTAGAGCTGGTCGTCCCAGTAGATGAAGAAGCGGGGATCGGGCAGGCCGATCTTCGCGACGATGTCGCGGTGGATGAACATGCCCTCGAAGCATCCCGAGTTCATCGGCTTGTAGCCCGAGGAGTCGAAGCCCGCCGGGGCGAAGGGGATGGGGATCGCCATGGACTCGGCGACGCGGTACTGCCAGTAGAACTCGCTGCCGTCGGCGTCGTAGCGACGACCCTGGATGCTGCGGAACCGCGGGGCCCAGTGACCCATGCGCGCCAGGCCGTCGGAGACGACCTCGACGTCGTCGTCCATGAGCCAGATCCACTCGGATCCGAGCTCGTACGCGACGCGCATGCCCTCGCTGAACCCGCCGGAGCCCCCGGTGTTCGTGTCGAGGCGGCGGTAGACCAGCGTCGTGGGCAGGCGGTCGCGGAAGGACTCGACGACGGCGGTGGTGTCGTCGGTGGAGGCGTTGTCGACCACCACGAGGTGGCCGGGCGCCGGGTCCATCTGCTCGATGCTCTCGAGCAGCCGGGTGAGCAGGTGCGTGCGGTTGTAGGTGACGACGACGATGGTCGCCGTCTTCGGGTCGAAGGGTGCCACGGTCAGGAACGCTCCTCGAAGGTCGCGCGCCACTGGGACTCGGAGACGAGATCGGGCAGGGCGCGACGGTAGCGGCGCGAGAGGGAGGGCCACTCGCGCTGCAGGCGACGGTGCAGCCGCCAGCTGTCGACGAGCATGCGGCGGAACATCGCGCGGTCGCGGGTGTAGATGTTCTTGCCCGATCCGTCGGCAGCGCTCACGAGGGCGCTGTCGTACAGCGGGACGCGCCACCAGTTGGCATCCCCCTTACCGAACTCGACTTCGGGCTGCTCGACGTTCTCGGGGCGCGGGGTGTGGAACCAGTGCGAGAGGAGCGTGCGCACGGTGAAGGTGCGCAGGGCGATGCCGGTCGGGCTGTCGAACTGGTGGTTCTTCAAGCGCTTGAACACCTGGCGACCGCGCCGCGAGCGCAGCGGGACGCCGGAGTCCTTGTGGACGACCGTCTCGGGGTGCTTCTTCGCGACGGCGCGAGCCGCGGGCATCGCCGTGGCGAGGTTGGCCCGCATGTGCTCGGGGCCGGAGAGGATGTCGCGCAGCGCGCGGTGGCGCAGCTCGACGGGGTAGTACTGCATCATCATGAGGTGCTTGAGGTCGACGCGTCGACTGTGGCGGATGAGCGTGCCGCCCTGCGGGGAGCGCGAGTGCAGCAGCGCCGAGACGATGCGGTTGCGGGCGTGGAAGTAGGCCTGCCAGTCGATCGAGTCGTCTTTGCCGAGCCATGACACGTGCCAGAGCGCCACGCCCGGGACCGAGACGGTGGGGTAGCCGGCATCCCGTGCCCGGACGCAGAACTCGGCGTCGTCCCATTTGATGAACGCGGGCAGCGACAGGCCGATCTCCCGCAGGATGCTGGTGGGGATGAGGCACATCCACCAGCCGTTGTAGTCGGCGTCGAGGCGCATGTGCAGCAGGGGGGACTGACGCAGGTTGGCGACGCTGAAGTCGTGGGGGAGGCGCTCCTGGAACAGGGCGCGCCACATGAAGGGGGCGTCGTCGACGACCTCGGCCCACGCGTGCAGCTTGGGACGGTCGAGCAGGTCGAACATGTGAGCGCCGACGATGGTGGGCACGGAGGCGTAGCGGCCGAACACGACGGAGCGGCGGATGGATTCGGGCTCGATGCGGACGTCGTCGTCGAGGAGCTGCACGAAGTCGCTGCCCTCTCGAGCGAGGGTCTCGACCATCGCGCGCGCGAAGCCGCCCGAGCCGCCGAGGTTGGGCTGACGCACCACCTGCAGGGTCTCGCCCAGGCGACCGGCGACCGCGGGGAAGCCGTCCTGGTCGGCGACGAGGTCGGTGCCCTGGTCGATGAGGAAGACCCGGTCGATGACGTCGAGAGCGTCGGGGGCGTCGGCGAGGGCGGTGAGCGTCTCGACGCAGTAATCGGGCTTGTTGTACGTGGTGATGCCGATGCTCGCCTTGCCCGCGCGGACCGGTTCCTGCTCGGTGGTCCACTCGGCGCCCAGGAACACGGCGTCGGCGCGGTCGGCGGCCACGTCGAACCAGATCCACCCGCCGTCGCTGTACTGGTCGAGCACGAGGTCGAACGAGGACTCGTTCGTCTCGCCGCGCACCTCGCGGGTGTCGAGACGCTGCCTCGTGCCGCCGCCGTTCGAACGGTAGACGAGGATCGTGGCGTCTCCCTCGGTGCGCACCGTGAGGCGCACCTGGCGGACGGCGGTCCAGTGCTGCCAGTACGACGCCGGGAAGGCGTTGAAGTAGGTGCCGAACGACACGCGACGACCCGCGACGATGCGCGCGCGCGTGCGGTCGAGGATGTTGCTCAGCTGTGCGACGTTGGTGACCCGCACCGGCTCCTCGTCGATCGTCGACCACGTCTCGGGGTCGACGTACAGGGGGAGAAGGTCGGGATCGCGGTCGAGCGGGAGCACGGCGTTCTGCAGGGTGTACGTCACGAAGAGGTCTTTCGTCTCAGGCGAGGGGGCCTCGGCGGGGCCGCCCGCAGTCTACCCGCCGTGCCCGGCGTCGCCCTGAGCATCAGGAGCGTGCCCGCCCCTGCCGTCGAGGTCGGAACGGTCGGTCGCGGGGCGGCCGATCTGCGTCATCCGCTGTTCGAGGCGCTCGCGCCACGACCGCGACTGACCCGCCCGCACGGCGCACAGGGCCAGCAGCAGCCACCCCGGTCCGGTGAGGGTGAAGCTTTCGAACAGCGACACCGCGAGCAGGGCGATCAGGGTGAGCGGGGCCCAGGCGTGCACCACGGATCGCCGCTCGCCCGCCACGAGCCACCCGCGCGCGAGCCCGAGACCGCCCAGGGCCAAGAAAAGCAGCAGGCCCACCCAGCCGAGCTGAAGCAGCACGTCGAGATAGGCGTTCAGGGCCGAGGCGTGCCGCGTGCCGTCCGCGAGGTTGACGAGGGCGAAGGGGACGGCGTCGGGGTCCCACGCCCCGAACCACCCGAATCCCTGCACGGGGCGGATGTCGGCGATGTCGATCACGTGCGTCCACACCCGGGTGCGCGTCTCGAGGTCGTCCTCCGCGCCGAGGACGGCGACCAACGCAGTCCGAGCGGCGTAGGCACCGGCCACCGCGACCGCCACCGCGACGCCGAGGCCGACCTGCACCCCGCGTCGTCGCTCGGCCGGCACCCGCCGCACGCCCCAGAGGGCGAGGGCGGCGACGGCGGTGGCCAGGGCGACCAGGACGACCGTCGGCGACCCGCTGAGTGCGGCCAGCACGCCGCCGAGCACGACGGATCCGATCGCGACGCCGACCCCGACCGACTGGGTGCGGAACTCCACGAGGAAGGTGATCAGCGCGATGACGGTGACGAAGCCCAGGGCGTTGCGCGTGCCGAACAGGCCCTGGATGGGACCCAGATCGGCGATCGCCCCCTGGATGCCGAGGAAGGGGATGGGCAGATCGAGGAGGATGCCGCTGAGCACCTCGAGGCCGAGCGAGATGCCGAGCAGCCAGCGCAGGACGTCGCCGAGGGCGCGCACCGTCTGCAGCGCGTCGCGCACGTGGCCGATCACGACGGCCAGCAGGGCGATTCCCGCCAGCTGCCCCCACCCGGTGAGGGCGGCGGCGGGCGCCGAGCTCCAGAAGACGCTGGCAGCGGCCCACGCCACCAGCAGCACGAGGGTCGTGGGGGCCAGGCGCACCAGCTCGATCTCGTCGCGTCGCGCGAACAGGATCGCCGCGCCGAGGACGCAGAGTCCGGCGAGGATGGTCGCCAGGGTGACCGCGCCCGCGACGGCGGTGACGGCGAACCCGCCGAAGACCGTGGCGAAGACGGTCAGGGTGAACGCGCGGGCGAGCGCCGCCGAGGAGAGCAGCGAGAGCAGGCGGGGGCGGAGCGCGTCGGGCCCCGCGGTCACGGGGTCGGTCTCTGCAGCTCGCCGCGCTCGATCGACATGCTCTGCTCGCTGGGGCCGACACCGACGAGCGGCGTCTGCTTGATCTTCGAGCCGAACAGGACGACGAACATCCAGCCCCACAGCAGCAGCGGGCCCGACTCGGTCAGCCCCTGCACGACGAGGAGGGCGCCGATCAGCGTGGGCAGGAGTGTGAGAGGGGAGTGCGGACGGTCGTCGCGGAGGTCCCACCGCGGGCGGTCGACGGCGAAGAACCACGAGCGCCACAGGTAGGCCAGGTACACGAGGGCGAGCAGGGCCACGCCGATCGCACCGAGCTGCAGGTAGGCGTCGAGCCACATGCTGTGCGCCTGCACCACCGTCTGACCGTGGTCGACGATCCAGCCGTCGATCAGCGGCTCCGTCGCGATCCAGGGCGTCGAGAACCCCCACCCGATGACGGGGTGCTGGTCGGCGCGGGCGATCACGTCGGCCCAGATCCCCTCGCGGCCGGTCAGATCGGCGTCGCGCCCCAACAGGCCGAACAGGGCGCTGCGGCCGAACCACAGCGTCGCCGCCCCGCCGAGACCGATCACCGCGTACAGGAGGTACCAGCGGGTGCGCTCGCCGGGACGCCGCGCCGTGCGCATCACGAGCACGGTGCCGAGCACGAGAGCGACGAACGCGGCGGAGATGAACGCGGTCGCCGATCCGGCTCGCACGAACAGGAAGGCGGCGAGGGCGATCCACACGACCAGCAGCACCCGTCGTGGAGCGCCCGCGGCGAGGCGGATGGAGAACACGATGATCGCCACGAGCATGACCGCGGCGAGCAGGTTGGCGTTGCCGAACACCCCCTGGATGCGACCGCCGTCGAAGAGGTTGTCGCGCGACCAGTAGACGATGGGATCCATCCGCTCGTCGGGGATCACGAAGCCGGGGAGCACCGGGCCCCGCACGAACACCGAGACGACGAGCTCGAAGACGAGCGAGAGCCCGACGATCCACTTGGCCGCCGACGCCACGGCCCGCACGACATCGCGCCAGGTGAGCACGGCTCCCACGAACAGTCCCTGGAAGGTCGTGATGACGAGCAGGAGCCAGGTGAGCACGGATGCCGCGGGCCACGCGCTCCACGTCAGCGACGCCGTCGCCCAAGCGAGATACCCGAACGCCAGCCAGGGCAGGCGGCGCACGGCCAGTGGCGGGCGGGTCACGAGCCAGACGACGGCGGAGACGACGGCGGAGGCGATCACCACGGCGGCGGTCACGACGGGCCCGACCGCGTTGACCAGCCCCACACCGCCCAGTGCGAGCACGAGGACGGCCACGCACCAGGCCCGCAGCAGAAGATGCCCGGTCGTCTCGCGCGGGGGCGCGGTCGGCAGCGCCGACACCGGGTGGTTCGTGTGCATCGCCATGGTGCTCTCAGGGTACCGGGCGGCACCCGGGACCGCCGGGTCGGGCCACTAGGCTGACGCCGTGCTGATCCCGATCTCGAACACGCCCCGCGACTACGCCTGGGGGAGCCCCACCCTCATCGCCGACCTCGAGGGGCGTGAGCCCACCGGCGCTCCCGAGGCCGAGGTGTGGTTCGGCGACCACCCGGGCTCGCCGGCCCGGGTGCACGACGGCTCCGAGCGCACGCTCGACGCGTGGCTCCCGGCGGTCTCCGCCGAGCAGGGCGTTCCCGCGAAGCTGCCCTACCTGTTGAAGCTCCTGGCGGCCGGTGCCCCGCTGTCGATCCAGGTGCACCCCTCGAAGGAGCAGGCCGTCGACGGCTACGCCCGCGAGGAGTCCGCCGGGGTCCCGCGCGACGCGGGCGAGCGCAACTACAAGGACGACAACCACAAGCCCGAGGTCATCGTGGCGCTCAGCGAGACCTTCACCGCGCTCGCGGGTCTCCGCGACATCGAGCGCACGCGCGCCCTCGTCGCCGGACTCGGCGACGCGCCGGCCGTGCGGACGCTGCGCACCCACCTGTCGGCGGACGACCCCGCCGACGCCCTCCGCGCGAGCATCGGCTGGCTCCTCGGCGAGGCCGACGCGGCCGCGATCGGGGAGATCGTGGATGCCGCGGCATCCGCCGATCCGGGGGAGTTCGCCGCCGAGCTGGCGCTGACGCGCTCGCTGCACACGGCGTATCCGGCCGACCCCGGCATCGTGGTGGCGCTGTTGATGAACCTCGTGGAGCTGCGCCGCGGGGAGGCGATCTTCGTGCCGGCCGGCGTGCTGCACGCCTACGTCGCCGGCCTCGGCGTCGAGATCATGGCGGCGAGCGACAACGTCCTGCGCGGGGGCCTCACCCCCAAGCACATCGACGTGGACGAGCTGCTGGCGCTCGTGGACTTCCGGCCCGCCGAGCCGCCGTTCCTGCGGCCGACCGCGGCGGGCGAGGGCGCCGAGGTGTTCGCGCCCGGGATCGCCGACTTCAGCCTCGGGCACCTGGCCGCGCAGGCCTCGGGGTCGCTCGATCTGCGCGGGGTCGCGATCGCACTCGGCGTCGCTGGAGAGGCGACGATCACCGGGGCCTCCGGCGCGTGCGTGACCCTGAGGCCCGGAGAGGCCGCTCTCGTGACGCCCGAGGAGTCGCCGCTGTCGAGCGACGGTCGCGGCGAGGTCTTCGTCGCGATGCCGGGGGACTGATCGCGACACGCCGTGTGCGGGCGTGAAGGTTCACCTCGGCCTTGAGGGTTTACGATCCGCGACTTGACCAATCCGAATCACACGGGTGTAATTATGTCTGCGCGGAACCGCGTCATGGGGGCGTGAACGAGGCGGAGGACGATATGGCGACGTCGCAGTACCGGTCCGGTGTCCCGGACAACTGGTTCGTGGACCCGGTCGACCTGGGAGTACCCGGCGTCCGCCGAGACATCGACACCACCGAGGAGAACACCCTCGCCTGGCAGACCGATGCCCTCTGCTCGCAGACCGATCCCGAGGCCTTCTTCCCGGAGAAGGGCGGATCGACTCGCGACGCGAAGCGCATCTGCACCTCGTGCGATGTCAAGAGCGAGTGCCTCGAGTACGCCCTCCAGAACGACGAGCGCTTCGGAATCTGGGGCGGTCTCAGCGAGCGCGAACGCCGCAAGCTCAAGCGTCGCGCCTGATCCGCGCGTCCGTCTCTCCTCGGGTGACCCGAGGGTGAGCGATCGGCGTCCCGACGGCGCGGCGTCCGTGATCGCGCAAGAGCCGACTTAGGCTGATCCGGTCATGCCCGCCCGTGTACACGCCATCCTCGTCGTGCGTCCCGAAGGACGCACCCCCGCCGCGAACCATCTGCAGCGCACGCTCGCAGCCCTCGCGGCCCAGACCCGTCCGGTCGATGCGCTGACCATCGTGCTGTGCGGCGCCGACCCCGCCCTGACGCAGCTCGCCGCCTCCTCGGGAGCCGAGGGAGTCATCACGGCCCCCGCCGGGACGCCGTTCGCCGTCGCCACGGCCCTGGCCACCCCGCGTCTGACCGGTGACGCCGTGTGGCTGCTCGCGCAGGACACCGCGCCCGACCCCGACGCGCTGGTCCGCCTCGCGGGTGCCCTGGAGCTGTCGTCGTCGCTCGTGATCGCGGCGCCGAAGCTCGTGTCGTGGGACGACCGCGACGAGATCGTCTCTCTGGGCGTGAGCATGAACCGCTACGGCGGCACGGTCGAGCTCGCCAAGGGGGAACTCGACCAGGGCCAGCACGACGGCGACGCCGACGTGCTCGGCGCGGACGTGCGTGGCATGCTCGTGCGTCGCGAGGCGTGGACCGCGCTCGGTGGCCTCGACCCCGCCCTGGGCGGCGCCGACGAGGGGCTCGACCTCGGCGTGCGCGCGCGTCTCGCGGGCGATCTCGTCTCCCTGGTCCCGGCCGCGCGCGTCGCCGTCGCGGGCGACGGCGTGGCCGCGATGGCGCGAGGTCGTCGGCGGGCCCGCCGGCGCGCCTTCGCCACCCGCACCGCGCAACTGCACCGGCGGCTGGCGTACGCGCCGTCGGCGACCGTGCTGCTGCACTGGCTGTCGTTCCTGCCGCTCGCCCTCTGGCGCACCGTCATGCACCTCGTGACGAAGATGCCCTACCGGGTGCTGCCGGAATGGGGGGCGACGCTCCTCGTGCTCTTCCGGCCCGCCGCCGTCGCACGCGCCCGTCGCCGCATCCGCACGGTGCGCCGGGTGGGATGGTCGCGTATCGCGCCGCTGCGCATCTCGCGGTCGCAGATGCGATTGCGTCTCGACGCCGACGGGACCGACCCCGATGCTCCCGTGCGATCGGAGCTGCGGTTCTTCGTCGGTGGCGGCGCGTGGGCCGTCCTCGGCGCGCTCGCCGTGTCGGCGGCGCTTTTCGCTCCGTTGCTCGCGTGGCCCGTCCTGGGCGGGGGAGCGCTCCTGCCGCTCCGGGCCGACATCGCCCAGCTCTGGCAGGACGCGGCCTGGGGCGCCCGACCCCTCGGACTGGATGCCGTGGGGCCGGCCGACCCGTTCTCCGCGCTGGTCGTTCTCCTGGGCACCCTCTCGCCCGGCGACCCCTCGCGGGCGTTCGTCGTGCTGTGGGTGCTCGCGCTCCCGCTGGCCGTGCTCGGGGGCTGGTTCGCCGCGGCGCGGGTGACGGAATCGTCGCTGCTGCGCATCTTCGCCGCTCTCGCGTGGGCGCTCGCCCCGACCTTCCTCGCCGCCCTCGTGGAGGGCCGCCCCGCGGCCGTGCTGCTGCACCTCCTGCTGCCGTGGCTCTTCTTCGCCGCGAGCGTGGCCCATCGGTCATGGGCGCCGGCCGGGGCGGCATCCCTTCTGCTGGTGGCCGTGCTCGCGTGCGCCCCGTCCCTCGCGCCCGCCGTGGTCGTGCTGTGGTCGGCGGCGCTCATCGTGGTGGCGCTGGTCGCGGGCCGAGGGGTGGCCCGCGTGGTGTGGCTGCTCGTGCCGTCGGCGGTGATCTTCGCGCCCCTGGTGTGGACGCAGGTGCGTCGCGGAACGCCGTGGGCGCTGCTCGCCGATCCGGGTGTGCCGTACGCCGGGGCGGAGGCGACGGCCGATCCGCTGGGTCGGGCGCTCCTGGCGGCGGGCTTCCCCACCTCGGACCCCGGCGGATGGGCGAGCGTGTTCGACGGGCCCGTGTGGTGGGTCGGTCTGCTGGTCGCGCCGCTCGCCGTGCTCGCGCTGCTGGCCGTGCTCACGCCCCGGTGGGTGACGGCATCCGCTCTCATCGTCATCGCGGTCGCGGGGCTCGCCACGGCGTTCGCCGCCGTGGGCGTCGCCGTGTCGTTCCGCGACGCGATCGCGGTGCCCCTGTGGGCCGGATCGGGCCTGAGCCTGGCGTGGATCGGCCTGGTCGGCGCCTCCGTCGTCGCGCTCGACGCCGGCGTCGTCGAGCGGGTGCGCATCCTGCGCCCCCTCGGCGCCCTGGCCGCGCTGGCGGCTCTGCTCGTCGCCGTGGCCCCGGCGCTGACCGCGCAGACGGCCTCCGTCGAGAGCGGTCGCTCGGTGCTGACCAACGGTCCCGTGTCGACGCTGCCCGCCTTCGTCGCCGCCGAGGGGCGCGGTTCCACCGACATCGGCACCATCGTGCTCGACCCCCGCGCCGACGGCATGCGCGTCGACGTCGTCTGGGGCGACAGTTCCACGCTCTCGGGTCAGAGCACCGTGCAGGCCACGCGGACCGCGGCATCGCCCGCCGACGAGGAGCTCGCGACATTGGCCGCCGACCTCGTGACCCCCTCCGCCGATGACGTCGTCTCGCGTCTCGCCGATCGCGGGATCGGCTTCGTGCTCCTGGCGTCGGCGCCCGCGGGCGAGGACGACGTGATCCGCGGCGCGCGCCTGGGCGCGGCAACCTCGCTCGACCAGCGCGATCTGCTCGACCCGGTGGGGGCCACCTCGCGCGGCGACCTCTGGCGCGTGAACACCACCATCGTCCCCCGCGCGCCGATCGACGACCATCAGAGGGGCCTGCAGCGGCTGGTGACCTTCGCGTCTCTGGGCGTGGTGCTCATCGCCCTCCTGCTCGCCGTGCCCACCGCCGCGTCCCGCCGGGTGGCTCGGCGGACGCCGCGGACCGTCGGCCCGATCTCGGGAGGATCACGATGAGCGATCGACGTCTCGTCCGCTTCGCCGCCACGAGCGCCCGCGTCGTGGCGGGGGCGGCCGTGGCCACAGCGGCCGTCGTCGGGACGGTCGCGGGAATCGCCGCGCCCTGGCCCGAATACGCCGCCGAGCCCGTCAAAGTGCAGGCCACCCCCGCGCCCTCCGACACCGTCCTCGCGTGCGACGGCCCGCTGCTCGCCCTCGGCCGCAGCGCCGACGCGGCGAACAGCCTGAGCGCCGCCGCCGCGCAGCAGGTGGTGAGCGGTCCCGCCTCGGCCTCCGCAGAGACCTCGTCGCTGACCGGGGCGACGGGCGCCGACGACGGCTCCGCTGACGCGCTGCGTGCGGCCCCCCAGGACGGCGTGCAGACCCCGCTCGCCGCGGCCGGTTCCGCCACCGCGGTGTCGGACGACCTCGCCGGCTTCGCCGCCTCGGCCTGCCGCGCCCCGCTCGCGGAATCGTGGCTGGTGGGCGGCGCCTCCACCACCGGGTCCAACGACCTCGTCGTCCTCGCCAACCCGGGAACCGTGCCGGCGACGGTGCAACTGTCGGTGTACGGCGCGCAGGGCGTCTCGACACCTCCCGGGGGCAGCAATCTCGTCGTGCCGCCGGGTGAACGCCGCGTCGTGCCCCTCGCCGGCCTGCTGCTGGGCGAGGAGAGCCCGGTCGTGCGGGTCGTGGCATCCGGAGCCCCCGTGCACGCGTCGATGCAGGCGAGCCTGACGCGCGTGCTGCTCCCCGGCGGCAGCGACCAGGTCGCGCCTCTCGCCCAGGCCGACACGCGCCTCGTCATCCCCGGCGTTCAGGTGCTGACCACGGGGGAGGGCCAGGCGGGAACCGTGCTGCGCCTGCTCGCGCCCGGAGCCGACACCACCGCGACCGTGACCATGACCCCCCTGGATGCCGCGACCGCGGCCCCGGGAGCCCGATCGGTCCCGCTGACGGCGGGGCTTCCGACCTCGCTCGATCTCTCGGGCGTGGCGGCCGGGGCCTACACGGTCGAGGTGACGGCCGCCGCCCCCGTCGTCGGCGGCGCCTGGTCGACCACGGGCTTCGGCGAGGGCGCGGACTTCGCCTGGTACGCCGCCGCCCCCGTGTTCTCGTCGTCCGGCACGATCGCCGTGGCCTCGGGCGTCGGGGCCGCTGTGGTGATCGCGGGCGACACGAGCGATGCGACCGTCAGCCTCACGCCTGTCGACGGCGGCGACCCGCTGACGACCGCGGTCGGGGCCGGCGCGAGCGTCGCGCTGCCCGTCGGCGCCGGGGTCTACCGACTCGACACCGACGCGCCGGTGCGGGCCGCGGTGTCGTACTCGGGCGACGGCGCGCTCGCGTCATACCCGCTGTGGCCCGCGGATGCCGCGGCCTCCGCGGTGACCGTGCTGCCGTAGACCCGCGCCGGGTCGGCGGCATCCGGACGGATCAGAGGAAACGGAACCGCTCGGGCCCGAGGTCCCACGGGTCGCGGTCGAGGAACTCCGCGGCCGCGCGGAACACGGCGCCCTCGATCATCATGCGGCGGTGCAGGTCGTCGTCGTGATGCGGGTGGCCGAGGCGCTCGATGGGCACGCGGTACAGGATGATGCGCTTCTCGTCGCGCAGCACCGTCCATCGCGGGATGCCGTCGCCCGCCGCCGGGGGCATGATGCCGATCTCGAACGAGACCTCGCGCAGCTCGGGCCACGCGGAGCGCAGGAACTCGGCCGCCGTGCTGACGGCGATGTCGAAACGCTCGACGCGGGTGTCGATCGGGGGCAGGGGAGGTCGCACGACCGGGCTGCGGTTCTCCCGGCCGTGTCGCCCGTGACGGGAGGGGCGGACGACCGGCCGCGCTTCGCGGGATCGACGACGCATCATCCGCCCATCCTACGTTCGCCGGCGGGTCGCACCGGGCGTCGCAGCGGGCATCGGGCCGCCGATCGGAACGGGCCCGCGGGGCACCCGGCATCCGGGGTCGACGGCGGCGCGGCGCGGCGTCGTCGCCGTGTCGGAGGTGCTGGGTAGGCTGACCGCGATGCGCGACAGACTCTGCTCGAAGGTCGGGTGCGCCCGCGAGGCGATGAGCACCCTCACCTACGACTACGGCGACCAGATGGCGGCCCTGGGCCCCCTGGGGCCGGCGGGCGACCCTCACGCGCACGACCTGTGCGCGATCCACGCCGATCGCCTGTCGGTGCCGAAGGGCTGGGTCGTCGTCCGGCACGAGACCCTGCGCGCCTGAGTCGCGGCGTTAGCCTCGCGCGGTCCCGGGGTCGGCTCGGCGTGTGAGGGGCGCGGGTGGCGGCGTGGGTTCCGCGGGTTTGGGGCGCGTTTCGTGCGTTGGGGCGTGAATGGTGCGCCCCAATGGTCGGATGGCGCCCCGAACCTTCTGGGCGGCGCCCGGCCTCGCGGCCCGGCGTCAGCCGTGTTCGGGTCGGCGCAGAGGGGTGACGGGCGCGGGTGGCGGCGTGGGTTCCGCGGGTTTGGGGCGCGTTTCGTGCGTTGGGGCGTGAATTTTGCGCCCCAATGGTCGGATGTCGCCCCGAACCTTCTGGGCGGCGCCCGGCCTCGCGGCCCGTCGTCAGCTGCGCTCGGTGAGGGCCGCGGCGCGCTCGTTCTCGAGGAGGAGGGCACGATACTCGCGGTCGCGCCGCACCGCCGACACCGCGCGCACCAGGCTCTCGGCATCCACCGGGGGAACGGGCGAGACGAAGGGGCGCACGCTCTCGGCGAGGGAGATCGCGACGCGCTCGCGCGCGGCGGGGGTGAGCGCGTCGGCGCCGCGGACGAATTGCGACATGCGGGCGGCCAGACGGTCGGGAAGGCGGGAGACGTCGGCGACCTCGGCCCACGACTCGAGGCCGCGGGGGATCCCGGGGGCCTCGGCGGGAAGGCGAGGCGTCCGCGTGCGCTCGCTGGCGGTTCCGGCGAGGAGGTCGCCCAGGCGCTGGGCGCGAGGCGTGAACATGCCGACGATCGCGGCGATCGCGCCGAACGTGAACCAGATCTCGAGCACGCCGGTCAGGGCGCGGATGAGGGCGTGGCGGAAGCCCGAGGCGCCGCCGTCGGTGCGCACGATCCGCGCGCCGACCGCGAGGCGACCGAGGCTGCGTCCCCGTGACAGCGTCTCGACCGTCGTGGGCACGGCCACCATCACCAGCACGAGCAGCGTGATGACGCCGATGCCCACGGCTGCTTCCGGGAGCGAGCCCTGCGCGGCGAGGGTCGCGAGCAGGAGAGCGCCGCCCGCGAGCAGCACCGCCCCGATCACGACGTCGATGAGGGCGCCCACCGCCCGCAGGAAGAAACCGATCGGCTGGACATCGAGGGCGACGGCCTCTCCGGTCAGGGTCTCGTCGGCGGTGGTGTGCACGAGCGCGACCGCGGGGGAGGGGACCGGGGACGATGCCATGCGTACAGTTGACCACATGGACCTCGACGCCCTCACGGCCGCGCGCCGCCGCGAGTGGGAGCGGCTCGACGAACTCGGCCGGAGGCGGCGCCTGCGCGGCGAGGAGGTCGACGAGCTGGTCACCCGCTACCGCGCGGCATCCGCCGATCTGGCCGACATCAAGACCTCGGCCGGTCGCACCCCGCAGGGCGACTACGTCTCGATCCTGCTGGCCCGCACGCGCCTGCGTCTGACCGGCGTGCGGGAGAACGTGCTCAAGCAATTCCCGCGGTTCTTCCTGCTGCAGCTTCCGGCCGCGCTCTATCGCGTGCGATGGATGACGCTCGCCGTGACGGTCTTCTTCCTCGTCGTGTCGACGATGGTCGCCCTGTGGATCTCGGGCGACCCTGCCGCCGTGGCCGCTCTCGGAGCGCGGAGCGACCTGCAGAACTACGCCGACGAGCAGTTCGTGAGCTACTACCGCGAGAACCCCAACGCGATCTTCGCCGGGACCGTCTGGACCAACAACGCCTGGATCGCCGCGCAGTGCGTGCTCTTCGGGGTGACCGGCTTCTGGCCGGTGATGGTCATCATGCAGAACGCGGTCGGCGTGGGGCAATCCGCCGCGATCATGATCGCCTTCGACCGCGCCGACGTGTTCTTCCAGTTCATCCTCCCGCATGGACTGCTCGAGCTGACGGCCATCTTCGTCGCGGGGGCGGCGGGGCTGCAGATCTTCTGGGCATGGGTCGCCCCGGGCCGTCGGACGCGGGCGGCTGCCCTCGCGGCCGCGGGTCGCTCGTTGGCGACGGTCGCGGTGGGGCTCGTCTTCGCTCTGGCGCTCTCGGGGGTCGTGGAGGGGTTCGTGACCCCGCGCGACTGGCCCTGGCAGGTCAAGATCGCCATCGGAGCCGCAGCGCTCGGGGTCTTCCTCTTCTACATGCTGTGGGTTGGTCGCCGCGCCGCGCGCGCGGGCGAGACGGGCGACCTCACCGAGTACGAGGCGGGCACCCCCACCCTCACGGCCGGCTGACGGCACCCGGATGCCGCTGCGGCGGCCGTCGCGCGGTGATGACGTCGTCGTCGTCGGTTCGTCTTCGCACGTTCCCCGGCGTGTCATTTTTGATTCAATCAAAACTAGGTAGGCTCGACGCATGCTCGACAGTCAGCCGGACGCCCCCGCGGATGCCCTCATCCGCGGAGCGGGTCTGCGGGTCACGGCGACGCGCGTCGCCGTGCTCGAGGCCCTGCGCGCCCGGCCGCACGCCACCGCCGACGACGTCTTCGCGCGTGTCAGCGGCACCCTCGCCGGCACGAGCAAGCAATCGGTGTACAACGCCCTCGGCGACTTCGCCGATGCGGGTCTCGCGCGACGCATCGAACCCGCCGGTCACTCCGGCACGTTCGAACTGCGCGTCGGCGACAACCACCACCACGTGGTGTGCACCGGATGCGGACGCATCGACGACGTGGACTGCGTCGTCGGCGCGGCGCCGTGCCTGCACGTGCCGGAGGGGAGCGGCTTCCTCATAGAAACCGCTGAAGTGACGTTCTGGGGCGTGTGCTCCGATTGTCGAGCGAAGTCCGAAGCCGAAAAACCGAGAGGATCCCGATGAGCGACACTCTGAACGGATGCCCCGTCTTCCACGACGGCGCCGCCCCCGACGACAACCGACTGCCGGTGGGAGAGGCCCCCGCCGACAGCGAGCCCGCCGGCGCCCTGCCGCACCCGACCCAAGGGTCGGCCAACCGCGTGTGGTGGCCCGAGTCCCTGAACGTGAAGATCCTCGCGAAGAACAACGCCCTGCGCGACCCGCTCGACGAGGGCTTCGACTACCGCGCCGCGTTCGAGGCCCTCGACCTGGATGCCGTGAAGAAGGACCTGCAGGCCGTCATGACGACCTCGCAGGACTGGTGGCCCGCCGACTTCGGTCACTACGGCCCCCTCATGATCCGCATGGCGTGGCACAGCGCCGGCACGTACCGCGTGACCGACGGTCGCGGCGGTTCGGGCTCGGGCATGCAGCGCTTCGCGCCGCTGAACAGCTGGCCCGACAACGTCAACCTCGACAAGGCGCGCCGGCTGCTCTGGCCCGTGAAGAAGAAGTACGGCCAGTCCATCTCGTGGGCCGACCTCATGATCCTCGCCGGCAACGTCGCGCTGGAGGACATGGGCTTCCCGACCTTCGGCTTCGCCGGCGGCCGCACCGACGTGTGGGAGCCCGACGACGACGTGTACTGGGGTCCCGAGACCACGTGGCTCGGCGACGAGCGGTACACCGGCAACCGCGAGCTCGAGCGGCCGCTCGCAGCCGTCCAGATGGGTCTGATCTACGTCAACCCCGAGGGCCCCAACGGCAACCCCGACCCGCAGCTGTCCGCTAACGACATCCGCGAGACGTTCGGCCGCATGGCCATGAACGACGAGGAGACCGTCGCCCTCATCGCCGGCGGGCACACCTTCGGCAAGACCCACGGTGCAGCGAGCGATTCGCACGTGGGCGTGAACCCCGAGGCCGCCGACATCAACGACCAGGGCCTGGGCTGGAAGAACAGCCACGGCACCGGCAAGGGCGACGACACCATCACCAGCGGTCTCGAGGTCACCTGGACCTACCACCCCACCCGCTGGGACAACGAGTTCTTCCACATCCTCTTCGCCTACGAGTGGGAGCTCTTCCAGAGCCCCGCGGGCGCCCACCAGTGGCGTCCGAAGAACGGCGGGGGAGCCGACATGGTTCCCGAGGCGCACTCCGACGGCCGGCGCGAGCCCCGCATGCTCACGAGCGACCTGGCGCTGCGTGTCGACCCCGCTTACGAGAAGATCTCGCGGCGTTTCGCCGAAGACCCCGCCGCGTTCCAGGACGCCTTCGCGCGCGCCTGGTTCAAGCTGACCCACCGCGACATGGGCCCGCGCGAGCGCTACCTCGGCTTCGAGGTCCCCGCCGAAGTGCTGGTCTGGCAGGACCCGGTGCCCGCGGTCGACCACCCGCTGATCGACGCGGCCGATGCCGCGGCGCTCAAGCAGCAGATCCTCGACAGCGGCCTCACGGTGCAGCAGCTCGTCACCACGACGTGGGCCGCGGCATCCACCTTCCGCGGGAGCGACAAGCGCGGCGGCGTGAACGGCGCGCGCATCCGCCTCGAGCCGCAGAAGAGCTGGACGGTCAACAACCCCGAGCAGCTGGCATCCGTGCTCGAGGTGCTCGAGGGCGTCAAGGCCGCTTTCGACGCGCAGGGCGAGAAGAAGGTCTCGATCGCCGATCTGCTCGTGCTCGCCGGCAACGCCGGTGTCGAGCAGGCCGCGCTCGCCGGTGGCGTCGAGGTCGAGGTGCCCTTCACCCCCGGCCGCACCGACGCCTCGCAGGAGCAGACCGAGATCGAGTCGTTCCGCTGGCTCGAGCCGATCGCCGACGGCTTCCGCAACTACGCCTCGCGCGAGGCGCGGCTGCCCGCGGAGTTCCTGCTGCTCGACAAGGCCAACCTGCTGACCCTCACCGCGCCCGAGATGACCGTGCTGGTGGGCGGCCTCCGCGCGATCGGTGCGAACTGGGACGGCAGCGACTGGGGCGTGTTCACCGACACCCCCGGTGCCCTGACGAACGACGTCTTCGCGAACCTCCTCGACCTCGGCACGACGTGGAAGCCGCTCGACAGCGGCAAGCACGCCTTCGAGGGCACTCGCGACGGGTCGGGGGAGCGCATCGGGATCGGCACACGCGTCGACCTGGTGTTCTCGTCGAACTCGGAACTGCGCGCGCTCGCAGAGGTGTACGCCTCGGATGACGCGAAGGAGAAGTTCGTCCGTGACTTCGTCGCCGCCTGGCGCAAGGTCACCGAGCTCGACCGGTTCGACCTGGTCTGAGCTCGGCCCGCTGCGGCTCGGTACCCGCGGCATCCGAAAGGCCCGTCCCCTCGCGGGGGCGGGCCTTCCGTCGTGCGGTGTTGGGGCTGGTGCCGGGGCTGGTGCTGGGGGCTGGTGCTGCCGGGCCGGGGGGTGTCCCACTTATGGCCGGTGAGAGAGTCGTTGAGCGACCATTTTCGGGACATGCACCGCCATAAGTGGGACATGCGCTGCGGGAGGCGGGACGTGCGCTGCGGGAGGTGGGACACACGCTGCCGGAGGTGGGACGTGCGCTGTCGGGCCGGTGCGCGGTGCGCGGTGCCGCTGGCGGTGGCTGCTGGCTGGTGGTCGGGGTGGGTGTGTCCCACTTATGGCCGGTGGGAGGGTCGTTGAGCGGCCGTTTGTGGGACATGCACCGCCAGAAGTGGGACATGCGCCAGCCCAAGTGGGACATGCATCGCCGGAAGTGGGACATGCACCGGCCGAAGTGGGACACGCACGCCAGAAAAGGGAGATGCGCCGCCGGAGGGCGGGATACGCGCTGCCGGTAACGCAAACGGGGACGCTGCGCCGCCGCCGCGACCGACCGCGGCGGGCGGGTGGATGCCGCGGACTCAGGCGCGCGAGAGGCGGCGCAGGCCCTCGTCGATCGACACCGCGGGGGTCCAGCGCAGATCCCGGCGGATCGCGGTCTGGTCGAACCAGTGGGCGGTCGAGAGCTGCTCGGCGAGGAAGCGCGTCATGGGCGGTTCGTCGTGCCCGGGGCGCACGGCCCACACCCGCTCGATCAGCGAGCCGGCGACCTTCGCGAGCCCCGCCGGGACGCTGAACCGCGGGGGCGTCACGCCCGAGGCGAGACAGATCCCCGCGAGCAGGTCTCCCACCGGCCGCGGCTCTCCGTTGGTCAGCACGTACGCGCGCCCGCTGACGGCCTCGACGCGGTCGAGGGCGGCGACGATGCCGGATGCCGCGTTGTCGACGTAGGTCGAGTCGATGAGCGCGGTCCCGCCGTCCAGGAGCGGCAGCGTCCCCCGGCGCGCGCGGGCGACGACGCGCGCGATGAGCTGCGTGTCGCCCGGACCCCACACGAGGTGCGGACGGATGGCGACGAGCGCCGTCGAGGAGTCGGCGCGCGAGAGCGCGAGGAGCTCGGCCTCGGCCTTGGTGCGGGCGTATTCGCCGTGCGCGGCATCCGGATCCGCCGGCTCCGCCCCCACGCCCGCGAGTGCGTGACCGGCGTGCGCGACCGAGGGCGATGACACGTGCACGATCCGCGTGACCCCCGCCGCGGCGGCGGCGTCGAGGAGCGTACGCGTCCCCTCGACGTTGACCGCGCGGAACTGCGCCGGGTCTCCCGCGAGCGACACCTTCGCGGCGAGGTGCACGACCCCGTCGACGCCCTGGAGCGCGGATGCCACGGCATCGGCATCCGTCACCGAACCGAGGCGATCCTCCGCGCCGGCCACGCCCGACGGGCGGCGCTGGAGGGTGCGCACCGCGTGGCCGGCGTCCTGGAGGGCTCGCACGACGGCGCGCCCCAGGAAACCCGAGGAGCCGGTGGCGAGCACCTTCACGGCGCGCCCGGCTTCTCGCCCGCGAGCACGCGGTCGGCCCACGCGGCCACGCGCGTGCGATCGATCTTGGAGTTGTGGCGGATGTCGGTCGGCAGCGACGGGACGACGAGCACGGCCGCGAGCCTTTGCGCGGTGGCCGCCCGCACCGCGTCGGTGAGGGCGGGGGATGCCAGCCCCGGACGCCGCGCGCCGGCCTCGACGACCGCGACCACGACCTGGCCGCCGACCGGGCCCACGCCGACCGCGGCGGCACGGGAGACCGCGTCGACGGTCTCGACGTCCTGCTCGATGCCGACCGGGGTCACGGGACCCTCGGCGGTGGTGATGACGTGGGGGAGTCGCCCCTCGACCCACAGGAGGCCGTCGGTGTCGAGATGGCCGACGTCGCCCGTGCGGTGCCAGCGTTCGGGGAGTCCCCGACGCGCCTCGCGGTCGGTGAGGTGCAGGCGGAAGTACCCGCGCTTGAGGTGCGGGGCCGAGATGACGATCTCGCCGGTCACTCCGGCATCCGTCGTCGGCTCGCCCGTGGCCCGGCCGTCGGCGTCGATCGCCGAGACGCGCACCTGCCCGGTGCCGAGCGGCCGCCCCACGCACACCCCGCGGTCGCCCGCGGCCCGCTCGATCTCGGGGAGGGTGACGTCGGCGACGAGCAGGCACTCGGTCATGCCGTACGGGGTGTGGGCGACGGCGTTCGGCATGAGCCGCTGCGCGCGACGGAGCAGCTCGACGCCCACCGGAGCACCGGTGGAGAGGAACGTCTCGACGCGCGCGAGAGCGGCTCGATCGGCGTCGGACAGCGCTCCGGCCGTGGCCACGACGTTCGCGACCGCGGCGGGGGAGAGGAACACGATGCGCGCATCGGAGGCGCGGACGGCCGCGGCGACCGCGGCGGCGGTCAGGGTGCGCGGTGCCGAGACGTCCATGTCGGGGGTCGCCGAGCGCGTGCCGAGGGCGGGCCCCAAGAGCGCGAAGGGGGCGAAGCCGGTCACGAGACCGGAGTCGGCGGTCACACCGAAGTGCGCGGCGAGGGTGTCGCGCAGCGCAGTGAGCTGAGCGTGCGTGTACACGACGCCCTTCGCCGGCCCCGTCGAGCCCGAGGTGAACAGCACCGCGGCCTCGGCCTCGGCGGCGGGCGGCTCGGGCAGCGCGCGACCACGACCGGCGCGCGCGAGGTCGGACAGGCTCGCCTCCACCCCGAGCGCGCGGGAGGCGGTGGCCGGCAGCGCGGCGGCGGAGATCCGCCGACCGGGCCAGCCGAGGGCGCGCGCGGCCGCGAGCCCCGCGACCTCGCCGATCACGACGTCCGGGACGGCTCCGCGCACGGCCCGCGACAGACCCCGGATGCCGAGACCCCGGTCGGCCACGACGACCACGGCGCCGATGCGCAGGCACGCGTACAGGGCGGCGGTGAGCGTCGGCCCCGGCGGCACGAGCAGTGAGACGCGGTCGCCGGCGCGCACCCCGAAGGCATCGAGCCCCGCGGCGATCTCGTCGACCCGCGTCGCGAGCTGCCGCCAGCTCACGCGCAGGGGTTCGCCCTCTCGCGAGGTGGTCATGTCGATCACGGCGGTGTCTTCGTCGTCGCGGCGGGCGTCGAGGGCGTCCCACAGGCGCCCGTCGGCGGCGGTCCCGTCCGACTCGGTGCCGGGAGCCCCGGTTCGCTCCGGTGCCGGGCCCTCGGCCGCGGCCGTGGCGGCGGCACGGCGCTGCGCGGTCGCTGCCCGGCGCGTGCCGGGCGCCGGGGCGCCGGCATCCACGACGTTCTCGTCGAGCCAGTCGAGCACGACCTCGGCGTACGGCCGCTCCTCGGCGATCAGGTGGCCGGCCCCCTCGAAGCGGTGGACGTCGGCGTGCGGCATCCGATCGATCAGGTCGTCGAGGTGGTCCTCGCCGAAGACCGGATCTTTCGGTCCGCGCAGCAGCAGGGCCGGCACGGAGAGCTCGCGCAGGCCCGCCGACATGCGGTGCAGCGCGGGGGTGCTCTCGTGATCGGGGGTCGCCGGGATGTCGGCGACGAACCCGCCGATGCCGCGACGGCGGGCGAGGGTGGCGTACGGCGCGCGGAACGCGGCACGGACGGCCGGGTCGAGGTCGGCGAGGGCCAGAGTCGTGTCGAGGAACGCCGTCGTGCCGGTGGTGCCGGCGGCGAGCATGCCCCGGGCCGTCGCGACGCGCAGCGCGAACGGCAGCTTCGCCCCCTCGGGGTGGTGCACGGCGGTGTTCAGGGCGATCACGGCGGCGAGGCGGTCGCGGTTCTCGACGGCCCACCCGAGCGAGACGGGCCCGCCCCAGTCGTGCCCGATGGTCACGATCGGCCCGCGGACGCCGAGCGCCTCGACGAGCGCGCCCAGGTCGGCGATGCGCTGGCCGAGCGTGCGCCGCAGGGGGGAGCGTTCCGAGAAGCCCATCTCGAGCTGATCGACCGCGACGACGCGCCACGCGGCGGCCCCCGCTTCGGCTCGGGCCAGCGAGGCGTTCACGAGAGCGCGCCACAGGTACGACCACGTGGGGTTGCCGTGGACCGCGACGATCGTGCCGGTCGGCTCGATGCCCCGATCGTGCAGGGCGTCGCCGGTGTCGAGCACGTGCCATAGGCGACTCTCGCCGGCGTCGGCCAGGACTCCGTCGACGCTCACGAGGCGCGAGAGCGCCGGATCGAGCCCGGGCAGGCCCGCGGGAGGCAGTGTGGCCTGAGGGCCGGTCACGCGGGGATGGCTCACCAGGCCAGCTCCAGCATGCCGGTGTTCAAGCCGGAGCCCACTCCCATCAGCAGGACGCGATCACCTCGCCGCAGCGTCTTCTGCTCGGCTGCCAGGGTGATGGGGATGGATGCCGGGCCCACATTGCCCAGTTCGGGATAGGTGACCGGCACGCGGTCGCGGTCGAGCTTCGCGGCGCGCACGATCGCACCGGTGTGCACCGACGAGACTTGGTGCGTGACGTAACGGTCCATGCCCGTCCAGTCGAACTCGCCCTTCGCCTCTTTCCACGCGGAGACGACGAGGTCGAGGCCGCCCTTGAGCAGCGCTTTGGCGTCGGTGAACATGCCGTCGACGCTGCCGACGCACAGGTCGTAGAACTGCGTCGCGGCGCGCGTGACGCCGCCCACGATGCGGTGGCCCTCGGGGTGGTCGCTCGCGCGACCGAGAACGGCCGCGGCGGCACCGGAGCCGAGGGTGAGCGAGGCGAACTCCTGCATGAAGGCGTCGCGGTCGAGATCCTCGCGCACGAGCCGGTTGATCGTGTTGACCTGGATCTCGTCGGCATCCTCGCCGTTGACGATGAGCGCGTACTTCACCTGGCCCGACTGGATCATGCCGGCCGCGAGGCTCATGCCGTTGATGAAGCCGAGGCACGCGTTGGCGACGTCGAAGTTGATGGCGGAGCTCGGGAGGCCGAGGCCGTGGTGGAGGCGCACGGCGACCGAGGGCTCGAGGTGCTTGCGGGTCACCGAGGTGTTGATGATGAGCCCGATCTCGCTCGCGTCGACCCCGGCCTCGGCGAGGGCCTGCTTGCCGGCGGCGATCGTGGCCTCGTCGGAGGACTCGCCCTCGGCCCAGTTGCGGCGCTCGTTGACGCCCGCGACGCGGCGCAGCAGACCCGGCTTGAGCTTCAGTCGCTTCAGCGCGGGAGCCAGACGCTCCTCGATGTCATCCGACGTCGTGACGCGGCTGGGCAGGACGCTCGCCACCGACACGAGGGCCACATCGTCGAAGTGCGTGGTGGCGTTACCTGGCAAGAGAGCTCCCGCATCCTGTGCGTAGACGGCGAGGCCGCGCGCGGAGGGACACGCTGACGACCGGAAGGGTACCCCCCAGGATAAGCCGCGTCGTATGTCGCGGGCTGCATGCGGGCTGGGTGTGCTACAGCCGCCCCGCCGCCTTGAGGGCGAGGTAGCGGTCGGCGACGAGGGGCGGCAGGTCGTCGGCGGACGCCGCCACCGCGTCGCCGCCCGCGCGCACGACGGCGTCGCGCACGCGGTCGGCATCGTGGCGCGCGCGCTCGATCGCGGCGGCGGCATACACATCGGCGGCATCGCGGTGGGTGGGCACCTCTCCCGGGCCGTCGGTCGCCGTCGCGACCAGCAGACGCGATCGCGCGGCGACCGCGGGCAGAGAGGCGAGGAAGGCGCGGGCGGCCTCGGGGTCGTCGGCGGCGGTCAGCAGCACCACGAGGGCCGGGCGCACCGACAGGCCGCGCACCTGCGCGAAGACGGCGTCCCAGTCGGTGTCGATCAGTTGCGGGTCGACGGGGGTCATGGCATCCACGAGGGCGGGCAGCAGCTGCGCGCCGTCGACGCGGGTCACCCGGGCGCGGGGGACGCGATCGAACATCAGAAGGTGCACGTGGTCGCCCGCGCGCGTCGCGAGAACCGACAGCAGGAGGGCCGCCTCCATCGCGGCGTCCAGGCGCACGCCGTCGCCCACGCGCGCGGCGGCGGTGCGACCGGTGTCGATGACGATGACGACGTGCCGGTCGCGCTCGGGGCGCCAGGTGCGCAGCATCGTCGTGCCGGCGCGGGCCGTGGCACGCCAGTCGATCGAGCGCACGTCGTCGCCGCGCACGTATTCGCGCAGGCTGTCGAACTCGGTGCCCTGCCCTCTGACCTGCAGCGTGGTGTTGCCGTCGAGCTCGCGCAAGCGGGCCAGGCGCGAGGGGAGATGCCGACGCGAGGTGAACGGCGGGAGGACCCGGATGCGCCCCGGAGCGTCGATCACGGCCTGCCGCCCCGCGAGACCGAGGGGTCCGAGCGCGCGCACCACGACGAACGCGCTGCGCAGCTCGCCGCGACGGCGGGGGCGCAGCGGCAGCGGAGCGCTGCGCCGCTCGCCCGGGGGAACGGTGAGGCGCGCCCGCTCGGTCGGCGCTCCGGCGGTCGGCTGCCACGCGTCGCGCACGCGGGCACGCAACAGCCGGGTACCGAGGTTGCGCACGCGCAGCTCGCCCGCCACCGGCTCGTCGCGGAGGGCGCGCTCCGGCAGCGTGCGGGTGATCTCCACGCGCCGGGGATCCGCCGCGAGGGCCACGTCGACGGCGGCGAGGGCGGCGCACAGCAGCACCCATCCGCCCGCCGCGACCCACGCCGGCACCCCCGCGGTGCTGAGCAGCACGAGGGGCACGACGCCGAGGGCGACGAGCAGGGCGAGGCGGCCGGTGACGACCATCAGATCGGGACGCGGGTCTGGTGCAGGACGGAGGTGAGGATGGCATCCACCGAGACGCCCTCGATCTCGGCCTCGGGACGCAGACGGATGCGATGGCGCCACACGGGGACCAGCATCGTCTGCACGTGGTCGGGGGTGATCGCCGGGTACCCCCCGAGCCAGGCCCACGCCTTGGCGGCGGCGAGCAGGCCCGTCGTCGCGCGGGGGCTCACGCCCAGCTGGACCGACGGGCTCTGCCGCGTGGCCCGGGCGAGGTCGACGACGTAGCCCAGCACGTCGTCGGCGACGGCGACGGATGCCGCGGCCCGCTGCGCGGCGAGGATCTCCGCGGCCGTGACCGTCGGGGTGACCCCCGCGTCGTCGAGGCGACGCGGGTCGAAGCCCTGCGCGTGGCGCCGGAGGACGTCGACCTCGGCGTCGCGGCCGGGCAGATCGACCACGAGCTTGAGCAGGAATCGGTCGAGCTGCGCTTCGGGCAGCGTGTAGGTGCCCTCGTGCTCGATGGGGTTCTGCGTCGCGGCCACAAGGAAGGGGTCGGGGAGCGCTCGGCTCACGCCGTCGCTCGACACCTGCCGCTCCTCCATCGCCTCGAGCAGAGCGGCTTGCGTCTTCGGGGGCGTGCGGTTGATCTCGTCGGCGAGCAGCACGTGGGTGAACACCGGACCCGGGCGGAATTCGAATCCGCCCGCGCGGGCGTCGTACACGAGCGAGCCGGTCACGTCTCCGGGCATCAGGTCGGGCGTGAACTGCACGCGATGCGTGTCGAGACCGAGCGCGCGGCTGAACGAGCGCACGAGAAGCGTCTTGGCGACGCCCGGCACGCCCTCGAGCAGCACGTGTCCGCGGGAGAGGAGGGCGATGAGCAGGCCGGTCACGGTGCCGTCCTGCCCGACGACGGCCTTGCCGACTTCGAGACGCACGCGGTGCATGGCCTCGCGCAGGGCCGCGTGGTCGTCGCCCGCGCCGGACGGCCCCGGGAGGCCGCTGTGGCCGGGGGCGCCCGCGTCGGCCGCGCGGTCGTCGGCGGCCGGCGGGGTCGGGGCGGTGCCGGGGACCGGCTCGGCGCCGGGGGTCTCGGGGCTCTCGGTCATCGGGGTGTCCCTTCGGTTCGGACGGCGACGCGCACGCTCTCTTCGAGGTCGCGCAGTCGGTCGGCGGCGGCGACGAGGTCGCGGTCGGTGCGGGGCAGGTCGTCGACGAGGATGCCGCGCACGCGGGAGCGATCCGTTCCCAGGCGGTCGGCGACGGCGTCGGCGATGTCGGGCGGCGAGGTCCGCGTCGCGAGTCCCAGCAGGCGCACGAGGCGCGCGCGGCTGGCTCGTCGCAGCTCGTCGAGGGCGTGCGGGGCGTCGCGGGCCGCGGCGTATAGGCGGGCACGGCCCTCCGTGGTCTCGGTGGCGCGCACCGTCACGGGGAGGCGCTCGGTGACCAGCGGCCCGAAGCGCCGACCTCGCCAGATCGCGGCCGTGAGAGCGGACAGCAGAAGCAGCACGATGGCCGGGGTGACCCACGGCGGCGTGAGGTCGCTGAGTGTCGGGGGAGCGCTGCCGGGGTCGGCATCCGTGGGCGCGGGCACGTACCAGACGAGCGTGTCGGTCTGACCGAGTACCCCGAGGGCGAGGGCGGCGTTCCCGTCGCGCGGCAGCGTCGAGTTGGTGAGCGTCGACAGGCCGTCGAGCGCCGTCACCGAACGGCCGTCGGCGTCGAGGGACAGCAGCCCGAACTCGCCGTCCCGGGGGAAGCAGCCCGTGACGCCGTCGCCGGCGACCAGGAGCTCGCCGACTCGCGCGGTCCGGGCGTTGTCGGCCGCGGGCAGCGTGCAGTCGGCGACCGCCGCGTCGTCGGCGAAGCCCCCGAGCGACGACCCGTTCATGAGCACGTCGAGGGCACGGGAGCGCGGTTCGACGAGCACGACGTGCCGGGCGCGCGACGACAGCTCGCGCAGCGCGTCGTCGGAGAGCATCGGCGCGTCGCGCAGCGCGAGGGTCGCCTCCCCTCCGGCCAGCGCGCGTTCGGCGGCCGCGCGGTCGCGCGCGACGATGACGCGCACGCCCTGCTGCTCGAGCACGCGCACCACGGCGCGGGTGCCGTCGGGTCCCGCGGAGTCGGGGTCGAGCAGAGCGCGCTGCGTGTATCCGCCGTAGACGAACAGACCGCCGACGAGCGACACGAGCAGAAGCCCCACGATGAGGCCCACCCACCCGAGGGCGGCGCGGCCGCGGCTTCGGGGTCGCGCGGTGGTGACCGCGCTCACGTCGCGCTCACCGGAGAGGGACGCGTGCGCACGGCGGCGTCATCGAGCTCGACGACCAGTCGGTAGCGCTCGGCCGTTCCCGGGCGCCGCAGGTAGCGCACGTCGTCGAAGGTGGTCGCGGCCGTCTCGAGCCCCTCCGCGAGGGCGGGCAGGGCGCGGGCGGCCTCGCGCGCGAACGCGCGCACCGTGGCGCCGGGCGGGGGGTCGACGAGGCCCCGTTCCGACAGCCCCCGCGCGACGGCGCGGAAGCGCAGCATGACGGCGTCGTCCCAGGCGCCGCGTCGAGCGGCCGCTTCGGCTTCGGCCCGCAGCTCGTCCGCCGACCGGGTGTCGTCGTCGTCGAACAGGGCGCGAGCCGCCGGTGTCGCGCGCACGCTCCGCCGAGGCCGCCCCCAGATCAGGATGCCGACCACGATCGCCGCGACGACGAGCGCCGCGAGAACGATGAGCGCGGCCGGTCCCCACCCGTCGGTGTTCGGGATGCGCAGCAGGTCGTCGAGGAAGCGGACGACGGCCTGCGCGGCGCGATCGATGACGCTCGGCTCGGCCGCTTGATAGGAGGGATCGGCGAGCTCGCGCTCCGCCCATTCCTGCGCCTGATCCGGATCGGGCAGCAGGGGCGCGACGGAGGCGATGAGCGCGGCGGGACTCACGCGTTCTCGCTCGATCCCGGCGCCGCCCAGGTGGTCGGCGCGGGTGAGGGCGCGGTGCCGGGCTCAGAGTGGGGTGGGGCGACGTCGACCGGCGACGCTCCGGGGGTCGCAGCGTCGGCACCGGTCGTCGCGGTCGGCGCCGGCGTCGACGGGGTAGGGGCCGTCGCGGGTGCCCCGTACGCCGGTGCCCCGTACGCCTGCGGCGCTCCCGCACCGTACGCCTGCGGTGCCCCGTACCCGGGCGGGCTCGCCGGCGCGGCGTACCCGCCGAAGGCCGGGGGAGCGCCCGTGGGCGTCGGAGCCGGGCGCTCGACGACGCGCCCCACGCCGATCAGGTAGGGATCGGCGAGATCGGCAGCACCGGCATCCCGCTGCTCGACGTAGGTGTTCAGATCGTGGTCGAGGGCCTCCACGCGCATGCGCGCGTCGACGTACACGAGCACCGCCGAGGTGGACTGCACCACCAGCGCGATGCACTGCACCAGGAGGATGCCGAACTGCCCCACGACCTGGAGGGCGATGACGCCGATGAGGGCGCCGATCGCATCTTCTCCGGTGGGCGCGAGGATGCCCGAGACGATGCCCGCCACCAGGCTGAAGGGCACCGAGATGATCTGCGCGACGATGCTGAAAGCGACGGAGATGATGACGACGACGCCGAGCGTCGACCAGAAGCGACCGCGCGTGAGCTGCCACGACCGCGCGACCGCGCGGAAGATGGGAGCCCGCTCCAGGATGATCACCGAGGGGACGAGGAAGAGCTTGGGCGTGAGCCACAGCGAGACGACGATGAGGCCCAGCACGAACAGCACGCCCACGGCGATGCCGAGCCAGAGGACGCTGATCACCAGGAGCGTGACGATGCCCGCCAGCACCCCGATCACGACGATGGTGGCCAGCAGATAGAGCGCGCTGTAGCCGATGAGACGCCAGACGACCGGCTTGACGCGCGCCCACACAGCCCTGAGGCTCGGCTTCTCGGCGACGACGGCGTGAGCGACCTCCGACACCACGACGCCCTGGACGATCACGCTGAGCGCCCCGGTCGCGAGGCCGAGGACGAGCGCCGTCGCCCCCGTGATCACCGCGGAACCCGCGAGGATCGCGTCGTAGTCGTCGCTGCCGATCGGCACGGTGTCCAGACGCGAGAAGCTCGCGACGGCGACCCCTCCGACGGCGGCGGTGAGCACGATGTACGCGACGGCCTGCACGATGAGGGCGAAGCCCAGCAGCACCTTGGGGTTGTGTCGCAGCGCCACGAAGGACCGGCCCAGGATGGTGCCGAAACCGTAGGGGTGCAGCGGGACGATCCCCGGGCGGGATGCCGGAGTCCAAGCCGGGTACGCGGTCATGTGGGGCCCCTCCTCGTCACATGGCGGTGCCCTCATCGTGTCATAGACCTCCGACACGCACGCCTGCCCTGCAGACAGGTCGACTACTCTCGATGGGACATGCCCCCACTCGGGGCGTCATGCCCGCCCCCGAACGGGTTCGAGACGGAAGACGTACATCCGAATGACTTCACGGATCCTGGTTGTCGACGACGACACCGCACTGGCCGAGATGATCGGCATCGTGCTGCGCACCGAGGGATTCGACACCGTGTTCTGCGCCGACGGAGCCCAGGCCGTCGACGCGTGGCGCTCGGAACGGCCCGACCTCATCCTCCTCGACCTCATGCTCCCCGGCGTCGACGGCATCGAGATCTGCACGCGCGTGCGCGCGGAGTCTGGCATCCCGATCATCATGCTCACCGCCCGCACCGACACGGCCGACGTGGTCAAGGGACTCGAGTCGGGAGCCGACGACTACATCGTCAAGCCGTTCAACCCGAAGGAGCTGGTCGCGCGCATCCGCACGCGCCTGCGGCCCGCCCAGAACCCGGCCGACGAGACCCTGCGCATCGGCGACCTCGTCGTCGACGTCGCCGCCCACGAGGTGCGTCGCGGCGACGCGCCCATCGCCCTCACCCCGCTCGAGTTCGAGCTCCTCGTCGCGCTCGCCGAGAAGCCGCAACAGGTCTTCTCCCGCGAGATGCTGCTGGAGCAGGTGTGGGGCTACCACTACAAGGCCGACACGCGACTGGTGAACGTGCACGTGCAGCGACTGCGCGCGAAGATCGAGGCCGACCCCGACAATCCGCGGATCGTGACCACCGTGCGCGGCGTGGGCTACCGCGCCGGCGCGGTGGCCTGAGGCTCCCATGACGGGCGCCGTGCGCACCGTCTCCTCCCCGCGGGTCGGCGGCTGGCGCGACTGGCGATCGGTCCGCGACCGCCTCGCGACGCTGTGGCGGCGCTCCCTGCGATTCCGCACGATCGTGATCACGGTGACGCTCACCGCGGCAACGATCCTCGTCACCTGCGTCGCGATGGCGCTCGTCATCCAGAACGAGCTCTTCACCGCCCGCAAGGACCAGGTGCTGCTCGAGGCGCAGCGCGCCACGGCCGCAGCCCAGGCGACCCTCGACGCCGCGGTCGACTCGACCGACCCCGCCGCCGCCCAGACGTTGATGAACGGCATCGCCACCCGCCTGTCGCAGCAGTCCTCGAGCGATCTGATCGCGCTCTACCGCATCGGCCCGCCGTCGCCGCTGGCCCCCCAGCCCTTCATCTCGCCCGCGTTCGAGTCGACCCTGGTCAGCGACGCCCTGCGCACGCAGGTGCAGTCGAGCCCCGACCTGCAGTGGTGGCAGTCCGTGGCCCTGCCCTCCGACAACGGCCGCGAGGTACCCGGCATCCTCGTGGGGCATCAGTTGCGCTTCCCCGCCGAAGACGGTGTCGATTCCTACGAGTTGTACATGGGGTACGACCTCACGAGCGCCTCGCAGACCCTCGCGTTCGTCCAGGTGCTGCTGTGGGTCGTCGGACTGGTGCTGGTGGTGCTCATCGGTGCGATCGCCTGGTTCGTGCTGAGATCGGTGACCACCCCCATCGCGGATGCCGCCGAGACCAGCGCGAAGCTCGCCGCGGGTGACCTGGGGGTGCGCCTCCCCGTGCGAGGCGAGGATGAGCTGGCGACCCTGAACCGCTCCTTCAACGCGATGGCCGACAGCATCGAGTCCCAGATCAAGGAACTCGCCGACCTGTCGCTCGTGCAGCAGCGGTTCGTGTCCGACGTCTCTCACGAACTGCGCACGCCGTTGACGACCATCAAGCTCGCGGCCGACATCATCAACGACCAGCGCGAGGAGTTCGATCCGGTGACCGGTCGCGCCGCCGAACTGCTGCACGCGCAGGTGCAGCGTTTCGAGGTCCTGCTGACCGACCTCCTCGAGATCAGCCGCTACGACGCCGGGTCCGTGCAGCTCGAGCGGGAGGCGACGAGCCTCGCGCACCTCGCGGAGGACGTCATCGAGTCGATGGAGCAGCTGGCCGAGGGCCACGGCTCCGACGTGCGGCTGGTCGCACCCGGGGGCTACACGCCCGTCGACATGGACGCCCGGCGGGTGCGCCGCATCGTGCGCAATCTCCTCGGCAACGCCATCGAGCACGGGGAGGGTCGTCCGATCGTCGTCTCGGTCGACAGCGACCGGGATTTCGTGGCCCTGGGCGTGCGCGACTTCGGTCTCGGCATGAAGAGCGAGGACGTCGAGCGCGTCTTCGACCGCTTCTGGCGGGCGGACCCCTCGCGCGTGCGCACCATCGGCGGGACGGGCCTGGGCCTGTCGATCGCCCTCGGCGACGCGCGTCTGCACGGCGGGACGCTCGCGGTGTGGTCCGAGCCCGGCCGCGGATCCAACTTCGTCCTCACGCTCCCGCGCGACGGCCGGCCCGTCACGGGCTCACCGCTGCCCCTCGTGCCCGACGACGAGCAGGGCGGAGCGCTCGAGGCCCTCGGGCTGACGCAGCCGATCTCCACCCGCCCCGGCGTCAGGAGGACGACATGAGACGCGCTCTCTCGCTGCTGAGCCTGATGCTCGTGCTGGCCCTCACCGCGTGCACGGGGCTGCCGACCTCCGGCTACGTCAATCCGGGTCGCGGCCCCCAGGTCGACGACACCCAGGCGTTCGCGTTCGTCCCCGACGGACCCCAGGAGGATGCGACCCCCGCCGAGATCGTCGAGGGGTTCCTGCGCGCGGGTTCCGGTCCCGCCGACGACTGGGCCACCGCGAAGCTCTTCCTCGCGCCCGGTGCGCAGTGGGATCCCCGATCGCGCGTGACGATCGACCGCCTCGCCGATCGGCGTGCCACTCCCAGCGCCGACGGAACCTCGGTCGCGGTCGCCCTCACGACGATCGCCGCGGTGGACGCCGATGGTGCCTACTCTCCGACGGCCGCCGGCTCGGCGGAGACCCTGAGCTACACGCTCGCCCGCGTCGACGACCAGTGGCGCATCACCTCCGCGCCCGACGGCGTCGTGCTCTACGAAGAGGTGTTCCCGACCGTCTACCAGTCGGCATCCGTGGCCTACTTCGACCCGTCGTACAGCTTCATCGTCCCCGACGTGCGGTGGTTCCCCCGGCCGCTCGTGGCGAGCCGGATCGCGACCGCCCTCGTCGACGGGCAGCCCAGCGCCTGGCTCGCCGGCGCCGTGCGCAGCGCCTTCCCCGACGAGCTCTCGTTGGTCGGGCGTTCGGTGACGCTCTCGTCCGACGGCATCGCGCAGGTGCAGCTCCCGCGGGCCGCGCTCAGCCTCGACCGCACGACGCTGGACCGCATGCAGACCCAGCTCGTGCGCAGCCTCGCCACCGCGGGCATCAACGAGGTGCAGATGACCGTGGAGGGGACCCCCATCGCCGCCTCCGAGGTGTCGGTGCGCGTAACGCGCGTCGATCCGTCGCCGGCCGTGCTCACCTCGATCGGGGCGTTCGGCGTGCTCGCCGGCGACGCGGTGGAACCGATCGACGGTCTCTCCGACGCCGTGGAATCGCTCAACCCCTCCGCCGTCGAGCTCGAGGCCGACCGGAGTCTCGCCGCCGTCCGCACCCAGCAGGGGACCGTCGCGAGCGCCCTGAGCGACGGCCGGACGTTCCTGCTCGACGACCGCGCGGGGCTCATCGCCCCCTCCATCGACGGCCAGGGCGAGATCTGGAGCGTGCCGGCCAACGCCCCCACGCAGGTTCGAGCGATCACCGCCGAGGGCGTTCCCCGGGCGGTCGGCAACGCCTGGCCCGACGCCTCCGAGATCGTGTCGATGCAGGTGTCGCGTGACGGCACGCGGATCGCGGCGATCGTCACCGTCTCGGGCGTGCGCGAGGTCTGGGTGGCCGGCATCGAACGCGAGAACACCGAGGTGAACCTCGGGCCGCCGCACGTGCTGTCGTTCAGCCAGCAGGGCGCCTTCGATCTGGCGTGGCTCGACGACACGACGGTGGGCGTGCTGGTCAGCGCCGACGGAGTGGACCGCCTGCGCGAGCTCAACGTCGGTGGGCGCGGCACGGAGGCGACCGCGCCGGATGGGGCGCGCACCCTCGCCGCCGGGAGCACGAGCGTGCGCGTCCTGGACGACCAGGGTCGTCTCTACAGTCGTCGCGGCAGCTCGTGGACGCTCGTGGCCTCCGGCATCCGCGTGCTGGCGGCGCAGCAGGGCACCACCTCGTGATCTGAGCCACTCCTCCCCAGGCGGCGACCCCTCCACCGCGGCGAGGTCGGGCAGCCGCCCGGCGGCGGGGTGCCCCATGCTCGGGGCATGGACGTCCGATTTCTGGTCACCGCGTCGCTGCGCGACGCCCTCACGTTCTGGCTTCCCGTCGCCTGCGCCGGATGCGGGGCCCTCGACGCCGAGGTGTGCGAGGGATGCCGCCGTGCCCTCGTCCCGCGCCCGGTGCGCCGCGTGCTCGCACCGGACCTGACCGTGACGAGTGCGCTCCCCTTCGCGGGACCGACCGCCCGGGTCGTCCGCGCGCTGAAGGAGGAGGGGCGGACACCGCTCGCTCGCGCCCTCGCTCCGGCCCTGCGCGAAGTCCTCCGCGGTGCGCCGCCCGATGCGCTGATCACCACCGTCCCGTCGACGCGGGCCGCTCTGAGGCGACGGGGGTACCGCCCGGTCGAGCTCATCCTGCGTCGTGCGGGGTACCGCGATCGACGGCTCCTGCGCCTTCGTCGTACCCCGCTCGACCAGCGGGGTCTCGATCGCGACGCGCGTCGCCGCAACGTCGGGGGAGCTTTCGTCGCCGGTCCTGTCGCGGGGATCCCCGTCGTGCTGGTCGACGACGTCGTGACGACGGGGGCCACGCTGCTCGAGGGGGCGAGGGCGCTGCGCGAGGCGGGGGCTGCCACGGTCGTCGCCGTGACGGTGGCGCACACGCCGCGCCACGGGGGTCTCGGAGGTGAATCAGAGGTGATCGACACGTGACAGCGCGGGGCCGCGGCACTAGCGTAGGGATGACTGAAGGCGACGGACGTTCCGCCCTTAGACCGGGCGGAACCCGGAACAAGGAGGTCACGGATGGACACCAACATCGTCGGCGTGGGAGTCGGAATCACCGATCGATTCCGCTCGGTGGTCGAAGAGAAGGTCAGCCGCATCGAGCACCTGGCTCCCCGAGCCCACACGCTCGAGGTCAAGGTCACGCATCGCTCCTATCGCAACGGTCGAATGGAAGACGACACGGTCGAGCTCACCCTCGACGGCAAGGGCCCTGTGGTGCGTGCCGAGGCCACGGACGCCGACAAGTTCGCCGCTCTCGACCTCGCGGTCGACAAGATCTCGGAACAGGTGCGTCGCGCGAAGGACAAGCGCGTCGACGCCCGCAACCACCCTCGCGGCGCGAAGTTCGAGAAGGGCACCGGAGAACTCGCCGGGATCGACGTCGAACCCGCCTCCGTCGACGTGCTGCGCGCCGTCGCCACCGGGTCCGTCCCGGTGCAGGCCGAGGCCGAAGAAGAGGACTACTGCCCCGTCGTCATCCGGCAGAAGGAGTTCGAGGCCGAGTGGATGACGGTCGAAGACGCGGTCGACCGCATGGAGCTGGTCGGGCACGATTTCTTCCTCTTCATCGACGCGCGCACCGACCACCCCAGCGTCGTCTACCGCCGCAAGGGATGGGACTACGGCGTGATCGAGCTGACGACGCAGGCGTCGCCGGCGGTGCCCGTCGCCTCCTGACGCGGTGAACGACGAAGCCCCCGGCCGAGCGGCCGGGGGCTTCGTCGTGGACGGGCGAGATGTCAGCCGTCGAAGATGTCGCCCAGCAGCGAACCGATGACGAGGCCGCCGAGCATGCCGCCGACCATGTTGCCGCCGCCCATGCCGCCGCCGCGGCCATAACCGCCACCGCGACCGTAACCGTCGCCGCCCCAGTCGTTGGGGCGGGACTGCTCGATGTCGCGCTGCGCGATCTGGAGGGCCTCGGATGCCAGCGACCCGGCACGACGAGCGGTGGCGAGGGTCGTCTCGCGCTGATCCTCGGCGACGGGGCCGAGGGGGAGACCGGCGCGCAGGCGTTCGGCTTCGACGAATCGGGTGCGGGCGTCGGCTCCGATCCAGCCGCGGTGTCCGGTGATGAGACCGCGTGCGACCGCCAGCTGACGGTCGGCGTCATCGATCGCGTGCTCCACCTGCTCCTGCGACGGCACCGGGCGGGCGGCGCGTTCGCGGGCGAGGTCGAGGTCGGAGTTGGCCTGGCGCAGAGACGAGAGCGCGGCGAAGGGATCGCTGCGCGTGCCCGACGCGGGCAGCGCGGACAGGGCCTGCTGGAGGGTGGCCATCGCCTTGGTCACGATGGGCGTCTGGGGACCCATCCGCGCCTCGATCAGGTCGTTGCGCGAGTCGTCGACGACGGCGGCGAGAGTCGACTCGGCGCGCAGCGCCTCGATCTCGAACGTGTCGACGGCGTCCAGAAGCGATTCGGCGCGACGCACCGCCTCGGTCGCCGCCTCGAGGGCGACGGAGGCCTGCTCGCGCTGGCCGGCTTCTCGACGTCGCTCCGACACGCTCGCGGTGTGCACGGCGAAGTCGAGCAGCTGCTCGATCTCGTCGGGATTGCCGCCGATCTGGGCGAGAGCGGAGTCGCTGTAGCGACGCGAGAGCCGCTCGACGACCTCGCGGGCGTTGGGCACGCGCTCCGCGAGCCGGTCGCGGTCCGCGCGCACGCGGGCGAGGATCTCCGGTGCGCGGCGCACGGCGTCGATCTTGGGCTGGAGCACCTGCGTGCGCTCCTCGAGCAGATCCTCCGCCCACTCCGACAGCTGGATGATGCGCGCGTTGCGCGTGCGCAGCTCTTCCTTGGTGTCGGGGATCTCGTCGTGGTTCAGCTGGTGCAGCTGGAACGCCTCGGCGAGGTGCGTGCGGACCGAGTCCAGAGCCGCCGCGAGGTCTTCCGTGGCCTTGTCGCCGAGCTCGGCGCGGGCGAAGTCGAGCTCGTCGGAGGTGAGGCGGACCCGCTCGTCGGCGGCGACGATCGCGAGCTCCGCTCGACGGGCGAGATCGGCATCCGCCGCGTCCTGCTCTTCGCGCTTCCTTTTGCCCCAGAAACCGGCCATGGATCGATCCTAAGCGGCGGTTTCCGAGGCGTCGCCGTGTGTTCGCTACGGGCGCGCACAGAGACTTTCGGATTGCGGCCTCCTCGCAGGTCACGAACGGGTAACACGGATAGCATGAGGGTCGTATGCCTGTTCGCAGGCCGGCGTCCGCGCGGGCGCCGCACCCGACAGATGGAGATTCTTCGTGGCAAATCCGCTCGAGAAACTGCTGCGCGCCGGCGAAGGCCGCATCCTGCGCCGCCTGCAGGGCGTCGTCAAGGCGACCGGCGCCCTCGAAGAGGACTACGAGCAGCTCACCGACGACGAACTGCGCAACGAGACCATCGAGCTGCGCGCCCGCTACGACGCGGGCGAGACGCTGGATCAGCTCATGCCCGAGGCGTTCGCCGCCGTCCGCGAGGCCGCCAAGCGCACGCTCGGCCAGCGTCCCTACGACGTGCAGATCATGGGCGGCGCGGCCCTGCACCTGGGCAACATCGCCGAGATGAAGACCGGTGAGGGCAAGACGCTCACCGCGGCCCTGCCGGCCTACCTCAACGCCATCGCCGGCAAGGGCGTTCACGTCATCACGGTCAACGACTTCCTCGCGAGCTACCAGTCCGAGCTCATGGGCCGCGTCTACCGCGCGCTCGGCATGACCACGGGCACCGTCGTCGCGGGCCAGACCCCCGAGGTGCGCCGCGAGCAGTACGAGGCCGACATCAGCTACGGCACGAACAACGAGTTCGGCTTCGACTACCTGCGCGACAACATGGCCTGGCGCAAGGAAGACCTCGTGCAGCGCGGTCACTTCTTCGCCATCGTCGACGAGGTCGACTCGATCCTCATCGACGAGGCGCGCACGCCGCTGATCATCTCGGGGCCGGCATCCGGCGAGGCCAATCGCTGGTTCGCCGAGTTCGCCAAGCTCGCCCGCACCCTCGAGGCCGGCGTCGACTACGAGGTCGACGAGAAGAAGCGCACCATCGGCGTGCTCGAGCCCGGCATCGAGAAGGTCGAGGACTACCTCGGCATCGACAACCTGTACGAGTCGGCGAACACCCCGCTCATCTCGTTCCTGAACAACTCGATCAAGGCGATCGCGTTGTTCAAGCGCGACACCGACTACGTCGTGATGAACGACGAGGTCATGATCGTCGACGAGCACACCGGCCGCATCCTGGTCGGCCGCCGCTACAACGAGGGCATCCACCAGGCGATCGAGGCGAAGGAGAACGTGCCGGTCAAGGCCGAGAACCAGACGCTCGCCACCGTCACGCTGCAGAACTACTTCCGCCTGTACGAGAAGCTCTCCGGCATGACCGGTACCGCCGAGACCGAGGCGGCCGAGTTCATGTCGACCTACAAGCTGGGCGTCGTCCCGATCCCGACGAACAAGCCGATGATCCGCAAGGACCAGTCCGACCTCGTCTACAAGAACGAGACGGCCAAGTTCGCCCAGGTCGTCGAAGACATCGTCGAGCGCCACGCGAAGGGCCAGCCGGTCCTGGTCGGCACGACGAGCGTCGAGAAGAGCGAGTACCTCTCGCGCCTGCTGGCGAAGAAGGGCGTGCGCCACGAGGTGCTCAACGCCAAGAACCACGCCCGAGAGGCCGAGATCGTCGCCCGCGCCGGTCGCCTCGGCGCCGTCACCGTGGCCACCAACATGGCCGGTCGCGGCACCGACATCATGCTCGGCGGCAACGCCGAGTTCCTGGCCGTGCAGGAGATGAAGGCGAAGAACCTCGACCCGGTCGAGACGCCCGAGGCCTACGAGGCGGAGTGGGACTCCGTCTACACCGCCGTGCGCGACACCGTCGCCGAAGAGGCGGCCAAGGTCACCGAGGCGGGCGGTCTGTACGTGCTCGGCACCGAGCGGCACGAGTCCCGCCGCATCGACAACCAGCTGCGCGGTCGCTCCGGCCGTCAGGGCGACCCCGGCGAGAGCCGGTTCTACCTGTCGCTCACCGACGACCTCATGCGCCTGTTCCAGTCGGGCGCGGCCGAGGCGATCCTCGCCCGCACCAACTTCCCCGACGACGTCGCGATCGAGTCGGGCCTGGTCTCGCGCGCGATCAAGAGCGCGCAGTCGCAGGTCGAGGCGCGCAACGCCGAGATGCGCAAGAACGTCCTCAAGTACGACGACGTGCTCAACCGCCAGCGCGAGGCCATCTACGCCGACCGTCGTCACATGCTCCAGGGCGATGACATCGCCGACCGCGTTCAGCACTTCATCGAGGACGCCATCACCGCCGTCATCGACGACCACACCGGATCGGGTCACACCGAGTCGTGGGACTTCGACGCACTGTGGACCGAGCTGAAGACCCTCTACCCGGTGAGCGTGACGATCGACGAGGTCGTGGCCGAGGCCGGCGGCAACAAGGGGCGCATCACCCCCGAGGGGCTGAAGCGCGAGATCATCTCCGACGCGCGCATCGCGTACGAGAACCGCGAGAAGGCCCTCGGCGAGCAGGCTCTGCGGGAGCTCGAGCGCCGCGTGGTGCTCCAAGTGCTCGACCGTCGCTGGCGCGAGCACCTCTACGAGATGGACTACCTGAAAGACGGCATCGGCCTGCGGGCCATGGCCCAGCGCGACCCGCTCATCGAGTACCAGCGCGAGGGCTACCAGATGTTCCAGTCGATGATGGGGCAGATCAAGGAGGAGTCGGTCGGCTTCCTCTACAACCTCGAGGTCGAGGTGCGCAGCGTCGAGGGCGAGCCCGCGGCACAGGTCGAGGCCAAGGGCCTGACTCCCACCCCGGTCGAGACGCAGCGCCTGGAGTACTCCGCGGCCAACGACGCGGGCGAGGTCGAGGTGCGCAACGACCGCGGCCAGGTGCAGCAGGCGGCGACCAACCGTCTCCGCCAGGCGCAGCCGTCGGCGCCCGCCGCCGACGCCGCTCCGGCGGGCGCGCGCGGAGCCTTCGGCCAGCGCACCGATGCCCCCGCCGAGGCCGCGTCCGGCAACCGCGCCGACCGTCGCGCCGCCAAGAAGAAGTAGAAGTAACCGATACCGGATGCCGTGTCCCCGCGTGGGGGCACGGCATCCGTCGTCTCCGCGCGGATTCGTGCCGTGCCGTGCCGCCGGGCGGAGGTCGGGCGCGACGCGCCGGACCGAGGCCTGCCGATGACGGGGTGTCGACGGTGTCCTCCGCACGACGGCGCCGCAGAGGGTGGGAGGGTGCGGTCCACCGGGTGTCGATTGGCCGGATCGGCCCGGGGATATCCTGAACCGATGAGCCCGCTTCGCCCTCTCGACCAGTCGTCCAAGCTGAAAGACGTCCTCTACGAGATCCGCGGGGAGGCCCTCGTCGAGGCCGATCGACTCGAGGCCGAGGGGCACGCGATCCTCAAGCTCAACACCGGCAACCCGGCGATCTTCGGTTTCGAGGCGCCGCACCAGATCGTGCGCGACATGATCGCGTCGGTGCCGAACGCGCACGGCTACAGCGACAGCCGCGGCATCCTGTCGGCTCGGCGTGCCGTGGTGTCGCGATACGAGCAGGAGCCCGGCTTCCCGCACCTCGACCCCGACCACGTCTTCCTCGGCAACGGGGTGTCCGAGCTCATCACCATGACCATGCAGGCGCTGCTCGACGAGGGCGACGAAGTGCTCATCCCCGCCCCCGACTACCCCCTGTGGACGGCGATGACGAGCCTGGGCGGGGGCACGCCCGTGCACTACCTGTGCGATGAGCAGCGCGAGTGGCAGCCCGACCTCGACGACATCCGGTCGAAGGTCACCCCGCGCACCAAGGCGATCGTCGTCATCAACCCGAACAACCCGACCGGCGCCGTGTACTCGCGCGAGATCCTCGACGGCATCGCCGACATCGCTCGGGAGAACTCCCTCCTCGTGCTGGCCGACGAGATCTACGACCGCATCCTCTTCGACGACGCCGTGCACATCCCCATGGCCACGGTCGCGCCCGACCTGCTGGTGCTGACCTTCAACGGCCTGTCGAAGACCTACCGCGTCGCGGGCTACCGTTCGGGCTGGCTCGCCATCACCGGCCCCAAGGAGCACGCGCAGGGCTTCCTGCACGGCATCAATCTGCTGGCGTCCACACGTCTGTGCCCGAACGTGCCCGCGCAGTTCGCGGTGCAGGCGGCGCTGTCGGGCGTGCAGTCGATCGATGCGCTCATCGCCCCGAGCGGTCGCCTGCACGAGCAGAGGGATGCCGCCTGGCAGGGCCTCGAGGCCATTCCCGGGGTGTCGTGCGTCATGCCGCGCGGCGCTCTCTACGCGTTCCCGCGCTTCGACCCCGAGGTGTACGAGATCCCCGACGACGCCCAGTTCGTGCGCGATTTCCTCCTCGCCGAGCACGTGCTGCTCGTGCAGGGGTCGGGTTTCAACTGGCCGGCCACCGACCACGTGCGCATCGTGACGCTGCCCGAGGCCCGCGTCATCAGCGACGCGATCGAACGGCTCGGCAACTTCCTCGCGTCCTGGCGGCCGTGACGCCGCACGCGCAGTGCTGACCGGCGCGCCGGAGCGTGTGGCGTCCTCCGGCGGGCCGGAGCGCCGCCGGCCGTGACGGATGCCGCGCGAGGCGAGTTCGATCAGAGCAGTCCCAGGGCCGTCACGCGCCAGCGGCCGTCCATCCCCTCGAGACGCAGCGCGATGGCGCGCGTCCGCGTGCGCGCGGATGCCGTGACGGTCGCCTCGATGACTCCGTCGGCGGGGGAGGAGATGTGCACGCTGCGGATCTCGTGGACGTCGCGTCGAGCGGGCACGCGCCGGGCGCTGCGGGCGCGGGCGGCGAGGTTGGCGCGCGTGACGAGGGAGCGGTAGACCTCCTCCGACAGCCAGCGGGCGAGCTGCTCGACCTCTCGTACGCCGGCGAGGACTTCCAGGATGCCGCGCACGATGTTGCGCACGAACACCTCGGGCGGGGGCAGCTGCGCGGTCGAGGTCTTCTGCCGGGCGAAGAACTCCTCACCGCGTGGTCGCGATGAGCGGGGGCGTCCCGGATCGGGTTCGGCTGCGAATGACATGGGTCTCCTCCGTCGTGCGGATTCGGCGAGTGCGGATGACGTGCGGCCGACAGTAGGGGAGCGCGGAATCCCGATGCGGCGCATATGCGGCACCTGTGGATGACCGATGCGACGGGTGAGGTGGGGAGGAGACGCCGTCAGTCGCCGTGACGCACCTCTCCGCGACCCCACAGCTCGGGGAAGCTCGCTGCCTGCGACTGTCGCCAGAGCGCCGCCCGGCGGGTGTCCTCGGTCCGGGAGTCGACGTATATGTCGACGCTGTCTTGATCGATGCGCCACCGGGCGGGTGAGCCCACCTCCGCTCCTCGCAGATGCCCCTCGTGCACGAGGGCGATGACGTCGTCCGGCGCGACCGCGAGGACGGCGGCGACGTGTTCGAGGTCGACGAACCTCTCTTCGGGTGAAGGATCAGCTGGCATCCGCTCATGATGTCCCCCGTTCCGGGGGTGCATGAGGTTCACCCGGACGCGACCGACGGGGTGGCCGCGCGCGTGTGCGTCGGCTCCGTACCGCGTTTCCCGCGAGCGTGTTTCGCCCACCCCGTGCCGGCGGCGTCCCCAAAATTCACCAGACGTGTCACCCGGTGCGGTCGGGCCGGGCCGTCTGGCGCGCGTCGGTCCGGGAGCGGCCCCTAGGGTGGAGGGGTGTCGACACTCAGTGAACTCGTCTACGCCCAGGGCCGCTCCAGCGAGGCCGACGTCGAGTGGCTGCACCGCCTCGCCGGCGACGGGCAGCTGCTCGCCGATCTGGCGTTCGCCGACATCGTGATCTGGGTCCCGACCCCCGACGATTCCTTCGTCGCTGTCGCCCACACACGGCCCGGGGGAGCGGCGACGCTGTTCTACCGCGACATCGTCGGCGACCGCGTGCGTCCGCAGTGGCGCACCCAGGTGCGCGAGGCGTTCCAGAGCGGGCGCATCGTCGACTCGGCATCCCCTGACTGGTTCGAGGAGACGCCCACGCGCGTGCGCGCGGTGCCGATCGTGCGCGAACTGTCGCGCGAGGGGAACGCCGTCACGACCGTCGGCGTGCTGACCCGGCACACGAACCTCGGCGAGACGCGCACGCCCTCGCGCCAGCAGATCACGTTCAACGACTGCGCCGACGACCTGTTCGGCATGATCTCGTCGGCGGAGTTCCCCGACCTCTCCGCCCCCACCGCACCGCGACGGGGGGCGCCGCGGGCCTCGGACGGCCTGATCCGTCTCGACGTCGACGGGATCACGACCTTCGCGAGCCCCAACGCGCTGTCGGCGTTCAACCGCATGGGCTTCGACGACGAGCTCGAGGGCGAGTCGCTCGCCGAGGTCACCGCCCGCATCCTGCCGGCCAAGCGCCTGGACGTCGACGAGTCGCTCCCCGTGGTGGTGAGCGGGCGCGCGCCGTGGCGGGCCGACATGGAGGCGCGCGGGGTGCAGGTGTCGCTGCGCACCATCCCGCTGCGCGATCGCGGGAACCGGATCGGCGCGATCGTGCTCAGCCGCGACGTCACCGAGATCCGCCACCAGGAGCAGGAGCTCATCACCAAGGATGCGACGATCCGCGAGATCCACCACCGGGTGAAGAACAACCTGCAGACGGTCGCGTCGCTCCTGCGCATCCAGGCGCGGCGCACGCACTCCGACGAGGCGCGGGACGCGCTCACGCAGGCCATGCGACGCGTCTCGGCCATCGCCGTCGTGCACGACACGCTGTCGGAGGGCCTCGCTCAGAACGTCGACTTCGACGACGTCTTCGCGCGCGTGCTCAAGCTCGTCGCCGAGGTGGCGGCCGCCCCCAACACCCGCGCGCGCACGCGCAGCACGGGGAAGTTCGGCACGCTGCCCAGCCAGTTCGCGACGCCGCTGGCGCTCGCGCTCACCGAGCTCGTGACGAACGCCGTGGAGCACGGGCTGGCCGGTCAGGAGGGCGACGTCGAGATCGCCGCCGAGCGCACGGGCGAGATGCTCGAGGTCAGCGTCCGCGACACCGGCGTCGGTCTGCCCGAGGGTCAGGTGGGCCGCGGCCTGGGGACGCAGATCGTGCGGACGCTCATCCAGGGCGAACTCGGCGGAACCATCGACTGGCACACTCTCATGGGCAGCGGGACCGAGGTCACGATCGAGATCCCCTTGCGCTACATCGGCGGCTCCGCCTCCTGAGGCGCCGCGACCCGGCATCCGTTCTCCCTCTGCGGATGGTCGCGAATCTCGCGGGGTGTGCGTGCTCGCAGATCCCGGATGCCGTTTCGCGAGCGCAGGACGGATCTGCGGGCGGTCGAACGGACCGGCGCCCCTCAACGCGAAGACGCCCGCCCCGAGGGGCGGGCGTCTTCGCGGAGACTGTCGTCAGGAGGCGCGGCGGGCGCGAGCGGCGCGGCGCTTGAGCGCGCGACGCTCGTCTTCGCTCAGGCCGCCCCAGACGCCCGAGTCCTGGCCGGACTCGAGGGCGTACTGCAGGCAGACCTCGGTGACGGTGCAGCGCGCGCAGACCGACTTGGCCTTCTCGATCTGGTCGACCGCGGGGCCGGTGTTGCCGACGGGGAAGAACAGTTCGGGGTCGACGGTCAGGCAGGCTGCTTTGTCGCGCCAATCCATAGGGGTGCTCCTTGTAACAGAAATTTCGACGATTCGGCACCGGGATTCGGGTCCGGTACCCTGGTGGGAACGCGAGCGATAGCTCGCCCCACTTCGCTGTGGGAGCACACGGCTTGTTCCATGCTCCCATAGCGATTCCGCCTGATCAAGAGGTAACCGGCAGGTTTCCGGATCGTAACGGCGCAGCCGCGCCCGTCGGGGAGGCTTCGGATGCCCATTCGCCTGGCCGCAGCCGCCCTTCTCGGCCTCGAGGCCGTCGGCATCCTGGCACTCGCCGGGTGGCAGACCGTCGCCCTCATCGGCGGTGACACCGATTCGGTGGTCAGCTCCATCGCCTTGATCGTGCTCACCGTCATCGGCGCGGCGATCGTCGCCGCCTTCGGGGTGGCCACCGCGCGAGACGTGTCGGCCGGTCGGTCGGGCGGCATCGTCACCCAGCTGCTCGTGCTGTCGGTGGCGATCGGGGCGATCACGGGGGAGTGGGCCGCACCGGGCGCCGCGATCTTCATCGCCGTGCCCGCCGTCATCGGCCTCGTGCTGCTCGTGCTCGCCGTGCGCGCCGCGGCCCCGCGGCGCCGCGACGACGACTGACGCGAGAAGGCCCCGCCGGCCGCGGGAGCGGGGCGGGGCCTTCGTCGTCGGGCTCAGGCGGCGTCGAGACCGAGCGTCTTGCGCAGGCGCGCGACGTGCCCGGTCGCCTTGACGTTGTAGAGCGCCTCGGCGATCTTGCCGTCGTCGTCGACGACGAAGGTCGAGCGCAGCACGCCCGTGATCGTCTTGCCGTAGTTCTGCTTCTCCCCCCACGCGCCGTAGGCCTCGTGGATCGCGTGGTCGGGGTCGCTCAGCAGCGGGAAGGTGAGTCCGTCGCTGTCGCGGAAGGCGCGCAGCTTCTCGGGGGTGTCGCGCGAGATGCCGAGCACCGTGTAGCCGGCGCCCTGCAGCGAGGCGAGGCTGTCGCGGAAGTCGCACGCCTGCGTGGTGCAGCCGGGCGTCTGCGCGGCGGGGTAGAAATACAGGATCACGCGGCGTCCGCGGAAGTCGCTCAGCGAGACGGGGTGCTCGTCCTGGTCGAGAAGGGTGAAGTCGGGCGCGGTGTCGCCCTTGTCGAGGTTCGTCACCCGTCCAGCCTAGAGCGCTCGATGCTCTGGAACGTCGTCAGCAGGCGCTGCAGGGAGTCGAGTCTCGCCGCGGCGCCCGGCCCCAGCCGCCCAGACTCGACCGCCTCGATGATCGCGCAGTCGGGGGCGTCGGGCAGGTGGGTGCACCCGCGGGGGCATTCCTCGGCGACCTCGGCGAGGTCGGTGAACGCGCCGAGCACGTGAGCCGGGTCGACGTGTCCCAGCCCGAACGAGCGGACCCCGGGGGTGTCGATGACCCATCCCGACCCGGCGGGGCCGCGGTAGCGCAGCGACACCGTCGACGACGACGTGTGGCGGCCGCGACCGGTGACGGTGTTGACGTGTCCGGTGGCGCGCTCGGAGCCGGTGAGGGCGTTCACGAGGGTCGATTTGCCCACGCCCGAGTGCCCCACGAACACCGTCACGTGGCCGGCGAGCGCCTCGCCGATCGCGTCGAGCGGCATGTCCGCCTGCGCGCTCGTGAAGACGCGCAGGTCGATCCCGTCGAAGTGGGCGAGGAACGCCGTCGGATCGGCCAGGTCGGTCTTGGTCACCACGAGCAGGGGACGGATGCCGGCGTCCAGCGCCGCGACGAGGTACCGGTCGACCAGGCGTTCGCGCGGCTCGGGATCGGCGGCGGCGACCACGATGAGCATCTGGTCGGCGTTGGCGACGATGACGCGCTCGACCTGGTCGGTGTCGTCCGCGCTGCGGCGCAGCAGGGAGGTGCGCTCCTCGATGCCGACGATGCGCCCGAGCGACCCCTCGTCTCCCGACAGGTCGCCCACGACGCGGGCGCGGTCGCCGTTGACGATGGGCTGCTTGCGCAGCTCGCGGGCGCGCGTCGCGAGCACGCGTCGCTCATCGGGGCCGTCCTCGTCGACGAGCACGGTGTACCGGCCGCGGTCGACGCCCATCACGCGGGCGATCTGCGCGTCGGCGTGCGCGGGCCGGCGCTTCGTGCGCGGCCGGTTCGCCTTGGGGTTGGGGCGCACCCGGATCGACGACTCGTCGAACTCGAGGTCCTCGTCGTCGTCGGCGCCGTCGAGCCAGCTCACGCGTCAGCCCCGGACGTCCGCGTCCGTGCCGAGCATCGCGTGCCAGAGGCCCGCGAACTGGGGGAGCGTCTTGGCCGTCGTGCCGATGTCGTCGATCTGCACGCCCGGGACCCGGAGTCCGATGAGGGCCCCGGTGGTCGCCATGCGGTGGTCGTGATGGGCCCGCCACACGCCGCCGCGCAGGGGACGGGGGACGATGCGGATGCCGTCGTCGAGTTCGTGGGCCTCGCCGCCGAGGGAGCGGAAGTTGCCCACGAGGGCGGCGATGCGGTCGGTCTCGTGCCCGCGGATGTGCCCGATGCCGTGCAGGGTGGTCGGGCCGTCGGCGAACGCCGCCAGTCCGAAGAGGGTGGGCGCGAGCTCTCCCGCGGCCGAGAGGTCGAGCTCGACCCCCAGGATGCCGTCGTCACCGGCCGCCACGGTCAGGGCACCGCCGCGTCGACTGACGCGCGCCCCCATCTCGGCGAGGATGTCGACCAGGAGGGCGCCCGGCTGCGTGCTGTGCAGGGGCCAGCCCGACATCGTGACCGATCCGCCCGTGACCATGGCCGCCGCGAGGAAGGGCGACGCGTTGGAGAGGTCGGGTTCGATGTGGACGTCTTTGGCGCGCACGGGGCCGGCCGGCACGATCCACTCTCCCGGGGCGGGACGCTCGACGTGCACCGCGCGATGGGCGAGGGATTCGACGGTCATGTCGATGTGGGGGATGCTCGGCAGGCGCGATCCCACGTGACGCAGGTGCAGGCCCACGTCGAAGCGCGGCGCCGCGAGGAGGAGTCCCGAGACGAACTGGCTGGACTGGCTGGCGTCGATCTCGACCTCGCCGCCGCGCACGTGACCGTGACCGCGCACCGAGAACGGCAGGGCCCAGTGCCCGCCGTCGTCGATGTCGACGCCGACGGCCCGCAGCGCGTGGATCATGGCCCCCATCGGGCGGTGCAGGGCGCTCTCGTGCGCCGTGACGTGCACGTCGCCGCGGGCGAGGCCGGCGAGCGGGGCGACGAAGCGCATGACCGTGCCGGCCTGGCCGCAGTCGATCTCGCTCTCGCCCCGGAAGCTCGAGGGCGGGGTGACGAGCAGGTCGGGACCGAAGGGGGAGCCCGTGTCGATCTCCTCGATCGCCACGCCCAGGGCGCGGAGCGCATCGACCATGCGGGCGGAGTCGTCGGAATGCAGCGGGGCGTGAAGCGTGCCGGGACCGTCGGCGATCGCGGCGAGCACGAGTTCGCGGTTGGTCAACGACTTCGAGCCCGGCACCGTCACCATGGCATCCACGGGGCGGTCGGCGACGGGCGCGTCCCACGCACCGCGGGGAGTGGCGGCGGAAGGGGAATACCCGAGGGGAGTCATCGGTTCCAACCTTACTGAAAGGGGACGACACGTGACCGCACTTCTGGAGCGCGACCGCACCGCAACGACCACCCCGGTGGCTGTCGGGGCGCGCGACGTAGACTGGCGCGCGATGAACGACACCGCAGACGCCGGCCCGCTCGAGGTGGAGCCCCGCGCACAGTTCGAGGAGCAGGCCCTGCCCTTCATGGATCAGCTGTACGCCGCGGCCATGCGCATGACGCGCAACCCGGCGGACGCTGCCGACCTCGTGCAGGAGACCTTCGTGAAGGCATTCGGCTCGTGGGCCAGCTTCACGCAGGGCACCAACCTCAAAGCGTGGCTCTACCGCATCCTGACGAACACGTACATCAACACGTATCGCAAGAAGCAGCGCGAGCCCTACCAGAGCGCGATCGACGACCTGGAGGACTGGCAGCTCGGCGGCGCCGAGTCGACCACGGCCAGCAGTGCCCGCTCGGCCGAGGCCGAGGCGATCGATCACATGCCGGCATCCGTCGTCAAAGACGCGTTGCAGTCGATCCCCGAGGATTTCCGGATGGCGGTGTACCTCGCCGACGTCGAGGGCTTCGCCTACCAGGAGATCGCCGACATCATGAAAACCCCGATCGGCACGGTCATGAGCCGTCTGCACCGCGGACGACGCCTTCTGCGTGACCTGCTGTCGGACTACGCCAAGGAGCGCGGCATCCAGGCCGCGACGGGAGAGACGAAATGAGCGACTGCGGCTGCGACAAGGCGCGACGTGACCTCGAGGAGTACCTGCGCAACGAGGTCTGCAAGACCGAGGCGAAGGACATCCGCGAGCACCTGGAGAACTGCCCCGGATGCCAGGACGAGGCGCACGTCGCCCGGACGCTGACCGAGGTGGTGGCGCGGGCGTGCAAGGAGACGGCTCCCGAAGAGCTCCGCGACCAGGTGCTCTCGCGACTGCGCGCGATCCAGTCGACCCACTGACCGCCGCCCGCAACCACCCGACGCGTGTCGGAGGGGGTCCCTAGGCTGGAGTCATGGCATCCATCGACACCCTGACGCTGCCCCTCGACCAGACCTCCGCCGCCGAGGTGGCGGCCGTCGGTCTCGAGTACGCCCGGGTCGACGCCGACGGCGACGGGTTCCGCCCCTTCCAGCGCGCGGTCGCCCGAGGATTCCTCGGCGGGGAGTCGACCGACGACGAGGCGGCGAACTCCAGGAAGACGCTGCGCACGCGCCGGCTGACCGGGGTGTTCGACCGTGCCGGCAGCGAGCCCGAGGTCCCCGTCGGCACGATCGACTCGTGGGCGTCGACGCTGACCACCTCGCCCGGACGCACGACCGACCTGTGGTCGATCAGCGCGGTGACGGTGGCCCCCACCCATCGGCGCCGGGGGATCGCCCGCGCGATGATCGGCGGCGAGCTGCGCACAGCGGCCGCGGCCGGATTCGCGCTCGCCGGACTGACCGTCACCGAGGCGACGATCTACGGCCGGTGGGGCTTCTCGCCCGCGGCCTGGGCCTCCGACGTCGTCGTCGACGCACGCCGCGCCCGGTGGACGGGGCCCACGGCTCCCGGGCGGCTCGATTTCATCCCGCGCGACGGCATCGCGGAGCGCCTGCACGCGATCCACGAGCGCGTCCGCGTCCGGCGCCCGGGTTCCGTGCCCGGATGGGACGGCCGCTGGCGGGGGGTGGCCGGGGTGGCACCCGGCGACAAGGAGGCCGAGAAGGTCCGGGCCGTGGTCTATCGCGACGTCGACGGCGCGGAGCGCGGCATCCTGGTGTACACCCTCGACGAGACCGACGACTACTCCGCCCACGACCTGTCCGTGCGGGCGCTCTTCGCCGACGGCGACGACGCGTACGCCGCGCTGTGGCGGTTCGCGATCGAGCACGATCTCGTCGGCCGGGTCAAGGCGTGGCTGCAGGCTCCCGTTCCGCCGGTGCAGTGGATGGTGGCCGACCGCCGGGCGGTGACCGCCACGCTCACCGACCACCACTGGTTGCGCGTGCTCGACGTGGCTGGCGCCTTGACGTCGCGGGCGTATGCGGCGCCGCTCGAGCTGATCGTGCGGGTCGACGACCCGCTCGGATTCGCCGAGGGCACCTGGGCCGTGCGCATCGACGACGCGGGGGAGGCCGCCGTCGACGCGGCGTCCGCGGACTCCGCGGTCGACGTCGACCTCACCGTCGGAGCCCTGGGCTCGCTGCTGCTGGGCGGGGTCCGGGCCACCGAGCTGGCGTCCGCCGGTCTCGTCCGCGGCGACGCCCGCACGCTCGCCGCGCTCGACGCGGCGTTCGCTCCGGCAGCGACCCCGCTGCTGGACATCTGGTACTGACGGTCGTTCATAGAATCGCGCCGTACGATTCCGCCGATGTCCGAAGCCCCTCCCTCCCCGCCGGTCGAGCGCGCGTCGACCCGGCTCGACGCGGTGCGCGCGATCGTGCGCCGCTACGCACGCGAGAACCCCGTCGCGCTCATCGTGAGCGTGCTCATCGTCGCGTCGGCGGCGGCGACGGGCTCCTTGTGGGGTGAGGATGCCTCCGCGTGGGGCGCCGGACCGCTCGCCACGTTCGCGAGTGGGCGGTGGTGGACCCTGCTGACCGCTCTGGCGATCCCGGATTCCACGGTGGATGCGGTGTCGTCGCTGTTGCTGGCCCTCACCGTGCTCGCGTACGCGGAACGCCTCCTCGGCTCCCGGCGCACGGGCGTGCTGCTCGTGGTGCTGGGCATCGCCGGACTGACGGTGGGCATCGGACTGCACGCGGCGGCCTGGACGTTGACCGACCTGCGCCCCGTGGTGGCCGCGGAGGTCCCGGTGCTCGATCCGACGACGCCCATCGCGGGAGTCGTGATGGCGGCATCCGCTCTCGCACCGACGCTGTGGCGTCGTCGTCTGCGGCTGGTCGGCTTCGCCCTGCTCGCCCTCTTCGCCCTGTACGCCGGCGACGCCGACTCCTGGTACCGCCTGACCGCCGCGGTCATCGGCCTCGCCGTGGGGTCGGTCCTCGCGCGTGGTCGCGAGCGCCGTTCGTGGCACCGCAGCTCCACGCGCGAGACGCGCACGCTGCTCGCCCTGCTCGTCGCCGTGGTCGGCAGCGGCCCGATCGTCGCCCTCGTCAGCGGCGGGGGACGCGGTCCGCTGTCGCTCGTCGTCGACGCGTACACGCAGTACGACGACGAGCTGTTGAGCCGGTGCGGCTCGGTGGCGCAGTCGGTGTGCGACGAGCAGGTCGCACTGCTCATGACCCGCGGGGCCGGGCCCGCTCTGCTCGCGATCACCCCGCTCGTGCTGCTGCTGGTCTCGGCGTGGGGTCTGCGCCAAGGACGCCGCTCGGCGTGGATCGTCGCGCTGTTCGTGCTCGTCTCCTCCGCGCTCCTGCCGATCGTGTCGCTGCTCGACGGCCGACTGCGCATCGATCCCTGGGTCGACGGCAGCGGGGCGGAGTACGTGCTGTGGGCTCTGGCATCCATCGTCATCCCGCTCGCGCTCGCCGCAGCTCTCGTGGTGGCGCGGGCCCGCTTCACCGTGAGGGCGACGCGGGCCGCGGCGCGCACGGTCGCCGCGGTGATCGGGCTCGCGTTCCTCGCGTGCGCGACGACCCTCTTCGTCGTCGAGGCCGTCGGACGACGCAGTTTCGACCGGGAGCTGTCGGTGCTCGACCTGCTCGGGCTCACGCTGCGCCGCTTCTTCCCTCCGGCCTTCACCAACCCCGGTGGCGGGACGGCCTTCCCGCACCACGGTCCGGCTCTGTTCGCCTATCAGTGGATCGGCGTGCTGTTCTGGGCGATCGTGGTGGGCGCGATCCTGTGGCTCTATCGCCGTGTCCGGCGACCGGATGCCGGTGACGGGGCGCGCTACCGCGACCTGCTGCGCCGCGGGAGCGACACGCTGGGGTTCCTCGGCACGTGGGAGGGCAACCGGCACTGGTATTCCGACGACGCGGAGTGCGCCGTGGCCTACCGCCTCGCCGGAGACGTCGCCCTCGCCGTCGCGGACCCGCTCGCCCCGGCGGGGCGGCGCCCGGAGGCGGTGAGGGGCTTCTCCGACTACTGCGTCGAGCACGGGTGGACGCCCGCGTTCTACAGCGTGCACTCCGAGACGCTGGACGACCTGGTGGAGCTGGGATGGCGGCACGTGCCCGTCGGGGTCGAGACCGTGATGGATCTGCCCGGCCTCACCTTCGCGGGGAAGACGTGGCAGAAGGTGCGCCAGCCGCTCACCCGCGCCGAGCGCGAGGGCTACACCGCCGTCTGGTCGCGGTGGCACGAGCTCACCGTCGCGCAGGCGTCGCAGGTCGTGGCGATCGACGAGGAGTGGGTCGCCGACCGCGCCCTGCCCGAGATGGGCTTCACGCTCGGCTCCCTCGACGAGTTGCGCGACCGCGACGTCCGTCTGCTCCTCGCCGTCGGGCCCGACGACCGCATCGAGGCGGTCACCAGCTGGATGCCGAGCTGGACCGACGGTGAGATCACCGGGTGGACCCTCGACTTCATGCGTCGGCGCACCGATGGCCCCAACGGCATGATGGAGTTCCTCATCGCCAAGGCGGCCCTGGAACTGCAGGCGGAGGGTGCCGTGGTGCTGAGCCTGTCCGGCGCCCCTCTCGCCGACGATCCCGACGAACCCGTGGACGGCGACCCCGCGCCGCTGCGATCCCTGCTGCGCTGGCTCGCCGAGGTGCTCGAGCCGGCCTACGGGTTCGCCTCCCTGTTCCGGTTCAAGGGCAAGTTCCGTCCGCGCTACCGTCCGCTGGCCCTCGCGTACCGCGACCCCCTGCAGCTTCCCGCGATCGGCGCGGCCGTCGGCCGCGCATACCTGCCGGACGCCTCTCGCCGTGAGATGGTCGCTCTGGCGAGGACCGCGTGGGAGGGGCGTCGATGAACAGATTCATCCTGTCGTTCGAGCTGATCGACTCACCGCTGCTCCCCGTCGCTGCGGTGATCGCGGGACTCGGCGTCGTGGCCGTACTGCTGTGGCCTCCGCGCCGTCTCGTGCTGACCGGCGTCATCGCGGCCGCCGCGGCGGTGGTCATGTTCGTCGTCGGGAAGATCCTCGAGGCGATGGGCGCCTTCCAAGGACCGCTGCCGTCGGGGGCGATCTGGTGGGCGACGGGAGCTGCGGCGGCCGCCGCCGTCGGCGTCGTCGGCATTTTCCGCCGCCCGTGGCCCCGCCGGGTCATCGGAGCGGTCACGGTCATCGCCGCGCTTCTCGCCGGCGCCCTGGGCGTCAACGCCTCCTACGGCGTCACGCACAACCTCGCCGCGATCCTGGGCGTGCAGGCCCTCGATCCGGCATCCCTGCCGCAGCGCGGCGACACCGCCAGCGATCCGGCGACGCTGTATCAGACGTGGGAGCCGCCCGCCGGGATGCCGGCGAAAGGCTCCGTGAGCGCGCTGACGGGCAGCAGCAAGATACCGACCGGACAATACGCCGCGCGGGACGCCTCGCTGTACCTCCCGCCCGCCGCGCAGGTCGCGAACCCTCCTGCGCTCCCGTTGCTCGTGTTCATGATGGGCCAACCCGGTTCGCCCGACCCCACCGCTCTCGCGAAGGCGCTCGACTCCTTCGCCGCGGCGAACAAGGGGCTCGCGCCCATCGCGATCGTCGTCGATCAGCTGACCGCGCCCGACGACGACCCCGCCTGCGTGGACTCGGCGAAGTTCGGCGCGGTGTCGACCTACATCAACGAGCTCGTGCCGAAGTGGGCCGAGCAGAATCTGAACATCGTCACGGACCATCGCTACTGGACGATCGGCGGGTTCTCCAACGGCGGGTCGTGTGCGGCGCTCTACGGCACGAAACACCCCGACACCTGGGGACACCTGCTCGACGTCATGGGCAACGAGTTCCCGGGGTCGGAGCACGTCGCGCAGACCGTTGCGGACGTCTACGGCGGCGACGCCGCCGCCTTCCAGGCGAACAAGCCCTCGGTGATTATGGCGGCGGCGCCCGCCGGCACCTACACGGGCCACCTCGCCGTGTTCACGTGGGGCAGCGCCGACACCACCTACGGCCCCGGTCAGCAGGCGAACGCCGACGCGGCGAAGGCCGCCGGGTTCACGGTGCTGACGCACATCGTCGAGGGGGCCGGACACACCGGCGAAGCGCTCGACGGCAGTCTGGCCTACGCCATCCCGGCCATGGCACCGACTCTGGGGCTCGCGGCACCGGGATCCTGACGGCCGTGCGGCCCTCGTGGAGCCGGTGCGGCATCGGGGGCGAGACGCGGAAGGGGCCCGATCGACTCTGGTCGATCGGGCCCCTTCTCGGCGGGGATGTCAGCGCGCGAGCGCGTCCTTCATGATCGCCGCGTGCTCGTTGGCGTGCACCTTGGGCGACCCGGTCGCCGTGGAGGCGGCAGCAGCGCGCGAGATGCGACGCACGGGACGGTCGAGCTGGTCGGCCACCTCGAGGGCGATGAAGGGCCACGCGCCCTGGTTCTCGGGCTCGTCCTGCACCCAGACCAACTCGGCATCCGGGTACTGCGCGATCACACGCGTCAGCTCCTCGATCGGCGCCGGGTAGTACTGCTCGAGACGCACGAGGGCGATCTCGGGGTTGGGGTTCTTGTCGAGCTCGGCGCGCAGATCCCAGTGGATCTTGCCGGCGTGCAGGAGCACGCGCTTCACGGCGGCGCGGTCGATGCCGCGGTCGTCGTCGAGCACGGGCTCGAAGCGTCCCTCGAGGAAGTCCTCGACCGGGCTGGTCGCTCCGCGCAGACGCAGCATCGCCTTGGGCGTGAACACGACGAGCGGGCGGCGCGGACGCTGGTACGCCTGTCGACGCAGCAGGTGGAAGTACGACGCCGGGGTCGAGGGGCGCGCGACGATCATGTTGTCCTGCGCGCACATCTGCAGGTACCGCTCGATGCGAGCCGACGAGTGATCGGGGCCCTGTCCCTCGTAGCCGTGGGGGAGGAGCAGCACGACGCTCGACTGCTGCGCCCACTTCTGGTCGGCCGAGGAGATGAACTCGTCGATAACCGACTGGGCGCCGTTGGCGAAGTCGCCGAACTGCGCCTCCCACAGCACGAGCGCGTCCGAGCGCTCGACCGAGTAGCCGTATTCGAACGCCATCGCGGCGTACTCGCTCAGCAGCGAGTCGTAGACCCAGAAACGACCCTGGTTCTCGCTCAGGTTGGCCAGCGGCAGCCATTCCTGACCGTTGTCGCGGTCGTGCAGCACCGAGTGGCGCTGGACGAACGTGCCGCGGCGCGAGTCCTGGCCGGCGAGGCGCACGGGGGTGCCCTCCATCAGGACCGAGCCGAAGGCGAGCAGCTCGCCAAAGGCCCAGTCGATGTTGCCGTTGCGGCTCATGTCGAGACGCTTGTCGAGCAGCTGCTGGAGCTTGGTGTGCACCGTGAAGCCGTCGGGCTTGTTCACGAACGCGTCGCCGATGTGCTGCACGACCTCGCGCGAGACGCCGGTGGTCTCGGGAGCGCCGACCGCCGGCTCGTCGGCGGCGTCGGTGGTGACGACCGGGTTGGTCCCGGTCTCGGCTTCGTGCGTGTCGGCGAAGGCGACCTCGAGGCGGCTCTGGAAGTCCTGCTTCGCCTGCTCGTACTCGTCTTCGGTGATGTCGCCGCGGCCGACGAGCGACTCGGTGTACAGACGGCGCACCGACCGCTTCGCCTCGATGAGGTTGGTCATCAGCGGCTGGGTCATCGAGGGGTCGTCGCCCTCGTTGTGGCCACGACGGCGGTAGCAGACGAGGTCGATGACGATGTCGCGGTGGAACTCCTCGCGGTACAGGAACGCGAGTTCCGCGGCGCGCACGACGGCCTCGGGGTCGTCGCCGTTGACGTGCAGGATCGGAGCCTGGATGGTCTTGGCGACGTCGGTGGCGTACACGGAGGTGCGGGCATCGGTGGGCGTGGTGGTGAAGCCGACCTGGTTGTTGACCACCACGTGGATCGTGCCGCCCGTGCGGTACCCGCGCAGCTGCGACATCTGCAGCGTCTCGACCACGACGCCCTGACCCGCGAACGCGGCGTCGCCGTGCACGAGGATCGGCAGCCACGAGAACGTGCCGATGGGCTTGCGGTCCTGCTTGGCGCGGACGATGCCCTCGAGCACGCCGTCGACGGTCTCGAGGTGCGAGGGGTTGGCGGCCAGGTACACGGGGAGCTCGTCGCCGGCGTCTCCGACGAACGTGCCCTCGGTGCCGAGGTGGTACTTCACGTCTCCCGAGCCGCGCTTGCTGCCCACGGCGACGGCGCCCTCGAACTCGCGGAACACGTGACCGTAGGTCTTGCCCGCGATATTGGTGAGCACGTTCAGACGACCGCGGTGGGCCATGCCGATGGCGGCGCCGTCGAGACCGGCCGATGCGGCACCCTGGAGGATCTGGTCGAGCAGCGGGATGAGCGACTCGCCGCCCTCGAGGCTGAAGCGCTTCTGGCCGACGTACTTGGTCTGCAGGAAGGTCTCGAAGGCCTCGGCCTGGTTGAGCTTCGACAGGATGCGCAGCTGCTCGTCGTGGCCGGGCTTGGTGTACTTGACCTCGAGGTTGCTCTGGAACCAGCGGCGCTGCGCCGGGTCCTGGATGTGCATGTACTCCACGCCCATGGTGCGGCAGTACGAGTCGCGCAGCACGCCGAGGATGTCGCGCAGCTTCGCGACGCGCTTGTTGCCGAGACCGCCGGTGACGAACTCGCGATCGAGGTCCCAGAAGGTGAGCCCGTGCGACTCGATCTCGAGGTCGGGGTGGGTGCGCTGGACGTACTCGAGCGGGTCGATGTCGGCCATCAGGTGGCCGCGCACGCGGTAGGAGTTAATGAGCTCCTGCACGCGGGCGCTCTTGTCGATGCGCTCGGAGAGGTCGACGCTGATGTCGGCGGCCCAGTGGATGGGCGCGTAGGGGATGCGCAGGGCGGCGAAGATGTCGTCGTAGAAGCCGCGCTGGCCGATCAGCAGCTCGTGCACCTTCTTGAGGAACTCGCCCGAGCCCGCACCCTGGATGACACGGTGGTCATAGGTGCTGGTGAGGGTGATCGTCTTGCCGATCGCCAGCTCGTTGAGCGTCTTCTCGCTCGCGCCCTGGAACTCCGCGGGGTAGTCGAGGGCTCCGGCGCCGATGATCGCGCCCTGTCCGCGCATGAGACGCGGGACGGAGTGGACCGTGCCGATGCCGCCGGGGTTCGTCAGCGAGACCGTGGTGCCCTGGAAGTCGGCCGGGGTGAGCTTGTTGCCGCGGGCGCGACGCACCAGGTCTTCATAGGAGGCGAGGAACTCGCCGAACGTCAGGGTGTCGGCGCGCTTGATGCTCGGGACCAGGAGAGCGCGCGACCCGTCGGGCTTGGGCATGTCGATGGCGATGCCGAGGTTGACGTGCGCGGGGGCCACGACCGAGGGCTTGCCGTCGATCTCGGCGTAGTAGACGTTCTGGCTCGGGAACTCCTTGAGCGCCTGGATGAGCGCCCAGCCGATGAGGTGCGTGAAGCTGACCTTGCCGCCGCGCGTGCGCGACATGTGGTTGTTGATGACGATGCGGTTGTCGATCATCAGCTTCGCGGGGATGGTGCGCACGCTCGTCGCGGTGGGGACCGTGAGCGAGTCGTCCATGTTGGATGCCAGGGCCTTCGGCATCCCCTTCAGGACCGTCACGCGGTCTTCTTCGGTGCTCTCGGAGCCCGCCGAGGGGACGGCGTTCGGCGCCTGCGCCGGGATGGGCTGCGGCGCCGCCGGCTTGGCCGTGGTGCGGGCGACGGGCGCCTGGCCCACCACCGGGATGGGGGCCGTCACCGGCTTGGGCTCGGATGCCGTCGCCGCGGGCGGTGCGGCGGGCGGGGGAGCGGCGGCCGAGGATCCGTCGACGACCGGGTGGTACGCCTCCAGGATCGGCCACCAGGCCTTGTCTACGGAGTGCTTGTCGACTTTGAACTGTTCGTAGAGTTCGTCTACGAGCCACTCGTTCGCGCCGAACTCGCCCTCGCTCGAAGTACCGACGCCCGTCACCTGGCTCGACACAGTCGATCGCCTGCTTTCCTCGATGAAGATTCCTGTGGATGCGCCGACGTCGCCGTCGAAGACGCCGAGCGTCCAACGCGTCTTCCAGCCTAGCCGAGGTTCGACGGACGACCACGGCCCGGGTGAGGCCTTTACTTTCGGATCGTGTGATGGAGTGGATGCCATGGAGTTCTCCGGCGCGCAGCCCGATGTCGACCTGACGTACTCGGACGTGTTCCTCGTCCCCCGCCATTCGGAGGTGCGCAGTCGCCTCGACGTCGACCTCGCCCCCGGCGACGGCAGCGGGGCGACGATCCCGCTGGTGTCGGCCAACATGAACTCGGTGACGGGGACGCGCCTCGCGGCGACCCTGGCGCGTCGCGGCGGTCTCGGCGTCCTCCCGCAGGACCTCGCTCTGCCGCAGCTAATCGAGGCGGTCTCCTGGGTCAAGTCGCAGCCGGTCGCCTGGGACGCGCCTCTGGTGCTGCCGCCGACCGCGACCGTCGCCGATGCGCGTCTCGTGCTGCCCCCGGTCGCCGGTCGGGGCATCGTCGTCGCCGACGCGCGCGAGGACGGCAGCGTCGACGTCGCCGCCTTCCGGGGGATCGTCCCTGCTCGACGTCTGGCGACCGCGCTCCCGGATGCCACCCTCGGCGACATCGCCCGCAGCGACGCCCCCGTCATCGAGGTCGAGCGCATCGGCGACCCGCGCGAGGTCTTCGCCCTGATCGAGGAGGCCGGCGCCGACATCGTGCCCGTCGTGGACGGCGACCGGGTCGTCGGCACGCTGTCGGGGCGCAGCGCCCTCCGCGATTCGGTCTACCGACCGGCGGTCGACGCGGACGGCCGCCTGATCGTCGCGGCCGCCGTCGGGGTCAACGGCGACGTGGCCGGGAAGGCGCGGGCACTGGCCGCCGCCGGCGTCGACGTCCTCGTGGTCGACACCGCCCACGGCCACCAGGCGCAGATGCTGCGCGCGCTGCGCGAGGTCGCGGCGCTGGAACTCGGCATCCCGATCGCCGCCGGCAACGTCGTGACCGCCGAGGGCGTCCGCGACCTGACCGACGCGGGTGCCACCATCCTCAAGGTCGGGGTCGGACCCGGGGCGATGTGCACGACCCGCATGATGACCGCGGTCGGTCGCCCCCAGTTCTCCGCCGTGCTCGAGACCGCGGAGGCGGCCCGCAGCGCGGGCGCGCACGTGTGGGCCGACGGTGGCGTGCGCTACCCCCGCGACGTCGCTCTCGCGCTGGCCGCGGGAGCCGCGTCGGTCATGATCGGCTCGTGGTTCGCCGGCACGATCGAGGCCCCGGGACTGCTCCGCACCGACGACGCGGGCCTGCTCTACAAGGAATCGTGGGGCATGGCATCCACGAAGGCGGTCCAGGGACGCTTCGGTCGGCTCGACCCGTTCGAGCGGGCGCGGAAGGAGCTCTTCGCCGAGGGCATCTCGTCGTCGCGCATCTACCTCGACCCGCAGCGGCCGGGGCTGGAGGACCTGCTCGACATGATCACCTCGGGTGTGCGCTCCTCGTTCACCTACGCGGGCGCGGCCACGGTCGCCGAGTTCCACGAGCGCGCCCGGGTGGGCCTGCAGTCGGCAGCCGGATACGAAGAGGGCAAGGCGCTCCCGGTCAGCTGGTGAACGCCGGCTCGAGGTCGACCGCGGCCTCGAGCGTGATCCACGCGCCGACCTGGACCGACAGATCGAGGTCGTCGCCCTTCGCGCGAGCGGTGCGGCGGGGGTCGGTGGGGAAGAACCCCTCGCGGCGATTCGCCCACAGGGCATCCGCGTTGCGCTGCACCAGCTCGCGCGCGACGGAGGCCACGGGGCGATGCGTCTCGCCGGCCGCATCGTCCGCGAACCACACCGCGGCCTCGGCCAGATAGCGGGCCAGGATGCCGGCGAACAGGCCCCCGTCGCCTCCGCCGGCCGCGGGGAACAGGCCGTCGTCCGCCGCGCACCACCGCTGCACGGCCTCGACGAGGCGCGCCGCCCGGGCTTCGTGCGCCTCCCGGGCGTCGGCGTCGGGCGCCCCCTCGGCCAGGGCGAGCGCGGATCCGATCGCCACGCCCTGGTTGTAGGTCCACAGCTCGGGACGGACGACGCCGTGCTCGATGCCGTCGCGCACCAGTCCCGTCGCGGGGTCGTCGAGGGTCGCCGCGACCCAGGCGTCGAGATCGACCGCCGCGCCGCGGTGCGCGGACCACGCCAGCGCGATCGCCGCGGGACCGTTCGCGGGGGCGTTGTAGAGCGTGCTGTCCACGGCCCAGGGCAGGGCCCCGACAGCGGGATCGACCGCGTCGTCGAGCCGCCGGGTCAGGCGCTCGAGGCGGCGGTCGTGCAGGTCGTACCGCTGCAGGGCCAGGGTCATCCACGCCACGTCGTCGTGGAAGGGCGTCGTCCAGCGCCCGAGCGTCCGCAGGGTGATGCCGCGGTGCAGTCCCCGCAGCAGTCGAGCGCGGCGCGGGTCGGGGCGGTGCTCCTGCGCGTCGCGCAGGACGTGCAGGAGGTGCGCGTGCCACCAGTAATGCCACGTGCGGGCACCGGGAGCCCCCGGCGTCGCGGCGTGCGCCCAGGCGACCGGACCGTGGCGGTGGACATAGCGGCGGACGACGGCGGACTCGGCCGCCATGGCGCGCGTCTGCGCCGGGGAGGTGGCATCCATGGCTCCCATCCTCCCCAGGTCGGCCGCTCGCGCAGACGGGTACCGCCCGCCCCGTGCTGCCATAGAATCGACGGCACGATGGACGACCCTCCCAGTTGTAGACCCAGGCCCCGACGACCCTCTCCCGCCGCATGCCCGAGCGGGGGTGATGCCTGATGGATTACGTCATGCTGGCCGTGGGGCTCGTGCTCACCGTGGGAACCGGACTTTTCGTCGCGAGCGAGTTCGCCCTCGTCAATCTCGACCGCGCCGACCTCGAGGCCCGTCGCGCAGCCGGGGAGACCCGTCTGTCGCTCACGATCGACGCCCTGCGCATCACCTCGACGCACCTCTCGAGTGCCCAGCTGGGCATCACCCTGACGACGCTGCTCACCGGTTACACGATGGAACCGGCGATCTCGAACCTGCTCCGACCGGCCTTCCAGGCGTGGGGCCTGCCCGAAGCGCTCGTCGTCGGCCTCGCCGCCGTCATCGGCGTGGGCTTCGCGACCGTCCTCTCGATGATCCTGGGCGAGCTCGTCCCGAAGAACTTCGCCCTGGCGATCCCGCGGCAGACGGCGAAGCTCGTCATCCCGTTCCAGGTCGCCTTCACCGCGGTGTTCAAGCCGGCCATCCTCGTGCTCAACGGCAGCGCGAACGGCGTGCTGCGCGCGATGGGCGTCGAGCCCAAGGAGGAGCTGTCGGGAGCGCGTTCGGCCGAGGAGCTGTCGAGCCTCGTGAAGCGTTCCGCCAGCGCCGGGATGCTCGAGAAGGACACCGCCTCGCTGCTCGATCGCAGCCTCACCTTCGCGCGCCTCAGCGCCGCCGACGTGATGACGCCGCGGCCGAGCGTGCACGCGCTCGCCGCGGGCGATCCCGCCGACGACGTCGTGCAGCTCGCGCGACGCACGGGACACAGCCGCTTCCCGGTTTACGGCGAGTCGATGGACGACATCCTCGGCGTCGTGCACCTCAAGGCGGCGATCGGCGTGCCGCGCGACCGCCGCGCCGACGTGCCGGTGGCCGCTCTCGCCACCGAGCCCCTGCGGGTGCCCGAGACCGTGCACCTCGACACGCTCGTGTCGGAGCTGCGCTCGCGCGGCTACCAGATGGCGATCGTCGTCGACGAGTACGGCGGGACGGCCGGGGTCGTGACCCTCGAAGACCTCGTGGAGGAGATCGTGGGCGAGGTGCTCGACGAGCACGACCGCTCGCGCGCCGGCGTCGTGCGCTCGGCCGCCTCGGTCACCTTCCCCGGCGACCTGCGCCCCGACGAGGTGCTCGATCGCGCGGGCGTCCGCGTCCCGGAGGGGGAGGTCTACGACACCGTGGGCGGGTTCATCATGGCGGCTCTCGAGCGCATCCCCGCGGTCGGCGACACCGTCGCCCTCGACGACGGCGTCCTGGCCGTGCAGCGCATGGACGGACGTCGCGTGGACCGCGTGCAGTTCACCCCCACCCCCGAGGAGCAGGGCGTGAACGACCTCGTCCGCGCGGCGAAGGGGGGTGACCAGTGATGAGCGACTGGGCCGGAATCGCCTGGCTGGTCGTGCTGCTGGCGGCCAATGCCTTCTTCGTCGGCGCGGAGTTCGCCGTCATCTCGGCACGACGCTCGCAGATCGAGCCGCACGCCGATCGCGGGTCGCGCGCGGCCAAGACCGCGCTGTACGCGATGGAGCACGCGACGATGATGCTGGCGACCTGCCAGCTCGGCATCACGATCTGCTCGCTGCTGATCCTGAACGTGTCGGAACCGGCGATCCACCACCTGCTCGAGGGTCCGCTGGGGCTCACGGGCCTGCCCGAGGCCGCGGTCGGGGTGATCGGCTTCGTCGTCGCGCTCCTGCTGGTGTCGTACCTGCACGTCGTGTTCGGCGAGATGGTCCCGAAGAACCTGGCTTTCTCGCTGCCCGATCGCGCCGTGCTGATGCTCGCCCCGCCGCTGGTGGCGGTGTCGAAGGCGTTTCATCCGATCATCGTGGCGCTGAACTGGACGGCCAACCACGTGCTGCGGCTGTTCCGCGTGGAGCCCAAGGACGAGGCCGCCTCGACCTACACCCTCGACGAGGTCGCGACGATCGTGACGCAGTCGCGTCGTGAGGGGGTTCTCGACGACGCCGCCGGAACGGTGACGGCGGTGGTCGAGTTCACCGAAAAGAAGGCCGCCGACATCGCGGTGCCGATGGCCGATCTGGTGACCCTGCCCGAGACGACGACCCCGGCCGAGATCGAGCGCGCCGTCGCCCAGCACGGATACTCGCGATACGTCATCGTCGACGCGGCCGGTCTTCCCACCGGCTACGTGCACCTGAAAGACGTGCTGCGCGCAGCGGAGGGGTCGGATGCCGACATGGCACGGCCGATCCCGGGCAAGCGCATCCACCACATGGTGTCGGTGCTGGAGACCACCGACCTCGAGGACGCCCTGGCGCTCATGCGCCGCTCCGGGCGCCATCTCGCGCAGGTGCGCGACGAGGCCGGCGACGTACGGGCGATCCTCTTCCTCGAGGACGTCATCGAAGAACTCGTCGGCGAGGTGCAGGACGCCACCGAGCGTCGTCGCTTCGTCTGACGCTTCCTTCCGGGACAGCGGATGCCACGGGCCCTCGGCCGCGTGGCATCCGCTGTTCTGCGTTCCGCGGGCGACGGCGCTCGAGGCCGCACGAACCGCTCGAGGTCACGCGCCGCGCCGCGCCTCTCCCGTGATCGCGGCAGGATCGTGCGATCTCGGCGTCGATGCGGGCAACGGCGGGAGCGGGCCTCAGTACGCGCGCAGGTACTGCGCGGGGGCGGGGGAGTCCGCGCCGAGGGCGGCGGCGGCGCGCAGGGCGTAGTGCGGGTCGCGCAGCCACTCCCGAGCCGACATCACGGCGTCGGCGCGCCCGTCGGCGATCACGTTCTCGGCGAGCGCCGGGTCGTCGATCATGCCGACGGCGCTGACGAGCAGCCCCGTCTCGCGGCGAACGGTCGCGGCGTACTCGACCTGGTAGCCGGGTCCGGGCACGATGCGCTGCTGGGGGACGAGCCCGCCGCTGGACACATCGATGAGGTCGGCACCGGCTTCGGCGACGAGTCGGGACGCGGCGACCGTGTCGTCGACGCTCCATCCGCCCTCGGCGGCGTCGGTCGCGGAGAAGCGCACGAACACGGCGGCCTCGGGCGCGGCGGCGCGCACGGCCTCGGTCACGCGTACGAGCAGGCGCGTGCGGTTCTCGAACGAACCCCCGTAGGCGTCGTCGCGGTGGTTGGTCAGGGGGGAGAGGAACTGGTGCAGCAGGTAGCCGTGGGCCGCGTGCAGCTCGAGCACCTGGAATCCGGCGTCGACGGCCCGGCGGGCGGCATCCGCGAAGTCGGTGACGACCTTCTCGATCCCGTCGGCGTCGAGCGCGGCGGGCTCGGCGAAGTCGGCGTAGGCGATGGCCGAGGGAGCGACGGTGCGCCATCCGCCGTCGGCGACGGCGACGGAGCCGCGCGCGCCGGAGAGCGGCGCCGAGGTCGACGCCTTGCGGCCGGCGTGACCGAGCTGCACGCCGGCGACGGCTCCGCGGGCACGGATGGCCGCGACGACGGGCCGCCACGCCTCGGCCTGCGCATCGGTCCAGAGGCCGGCATCCTGGGGAGAGATCCGGCCCTCGGGTGAGACGGCGGTGGCCTCGGCGATCACCAGGCCCGCCCCTCCCGCGGCGAACTGCGCGAGGTGCACGTGGTGCCAGTCGTTGGGGACGCCCTCGACCGCGCTGTATTGGCACATCGGCGACACCCAGAGGCGGTTGCGCAGCTCGATACCGCGAATGGACAGGGGAGTGAAGAGGGCGCTCATGGGGGACCTTTGCGTTCTAGGGTGACGCCATGACGGCGAAGGACTGGGGCGGACGCGATGCCGCCCGCGTACTGCGGAGGCCAACGGCGGACGACGACAAGTATTCCCGCGGGGTCGTGGGCGTGCGCACGGGGTCGGCGCGCTACCCCGGCGCAGCGGTGCTGGGTGTCGAGGCCGCCTGGCGCACGGGCACCGGGATGGTGCGCTACCTCGGCCCGCAGCGCGCGCAGGACCTCGTGCTCCAGCGTCGCGCCGAGACCGTGACCGCCGACGGTCGCGTGCAGGCGTGGGTGATCGGATCGGGGACGGATGCCGCGGAGCGCGACGCCGCCGAGACCGCGGCGCTGCGCAGCATCCTGCGGGGAGAGCTCCCGGTCGTCGTCGACGCGGGCGCCCTCGATCTCGTTCCGGGGGCGTCCGCCCCGGTCATCGTGACACCGCACGCGCGCGAACTCGACCGGCTGCGCCAGGCGCTGGGGCTGCCGCAGGCCTCGACCGACGACCGCGAGCGCGTCGCCCGGGAGACCGCGGACGCGTTCGGCGGGGTGGTGCTGTCGAAGGGCGCCGTCACCGTGGTGGCGGCGGCGGGCGGATGGGTCCGCCGCGTAGCGGCGGGGACGCCCTGGCTCGCGACCGCGGGCACCGGCGACGTGCTGGGCGGTGTCCTGGGCGCCCTCACCGCGTCCGCCGTGGCGGCCGGACGCACCGGCGTCGACGACCTCGCCGCGTGCGCGGCGACCGCCGCGTGGGTGCACGGGCGCGCCGGCGTCGTCGCGTCCCTCGCGGCCGGTGGCGAGGGCGGTCCGATCACCGCACTCGACGTCGCCGAGGCTCTGCCGCGGGTCGTGGCGGAGCTGATGCGGGACTCGATCGCATAACGGTTGTCCCGCCGGCGACGCGGGGTCGGGGGAGCGCGTCCGAGGCGCGCGGGGTGACCCGCTTAGGATCGGGGGGTGCTGAGGCGTGTCGTTCCCCTGTTGATCGCGTTCGTCGCCGTGCACGTCGTGGTGGGGGTCCTGGGCTACCAGCAGCCCAACGAACCCATGGGCGACGTGTACCTGGTGTACGAGCCGTGGTCGCGCTGCGCGCTGTTCGGCGGCATCGACGTGACCTCGTGCACGCGCAGCGACACGTGGCAGTGGCCCGGGATCACCGAGAAGTGGATCTACCCGCAGCTCGCTTTCCTGCCGATGACCTTCGCGTGGCTCTTCGCCTGGGCGGTCGGCTACACCCCGGCCTGGGCGATCACCGTCGCCCTCTTCAACCTCATCGCCTTCGTGGTCCTCGTCGGCGCGGGCCGCTCGCGCGGTCGCGTGCTGGCCGCCTGGTTCTGGCTGGCGGCGATCCTGCTCATCGGCCCGGTCGGTATCTACCGCATCGACGGCATCACCGTGCCCTTCGCCATCCTCGGCGGGATCTGGATGCTGCGTCGCCCGTTCCTGGCATCCGTCCTGCTGTCGGTGTCGGTGTGGATGAAGGTGTGGCCGGCGGCCATCCTCGCTGCGGGGCTCGTGGTGGTGCGCCGTCGTCTGGCCCTCGTCTGGGGTGCCGTCGCCGTGTCGCTGGCGACCATCATCCCGGTGGTCGCGCTCGGCGGAGCGCCCTTCGTCTTCGGGTTCGTAGGGGATCAGACCTCGCGGGGCATCCAGATGGAGGCGCCCGTCGGCGGGCTCTACATGTTCCTCGCGGCGTTCTACGTTCCCGGGAGCGAGGTGTACTACGACGGCGACGTGCTCACCTTCCAGGTGACCGGACCGGGGGCCGACGCGGTTATCGCCGCGATGACCCCGATCATGCTCCTGACCATGGTGGCGGTCGCGGCCGTCGGCGTGTGGAAGCTGCGCCACGGGGCGACCTTCCTCTCGCTCTTCCCGCCGCTGTCGTTGGCATTGGTCACGGCCTTCATCGCCCTGAACAAGGTCGGCTCGCCGCAGTACTACGTCTGGCTGTTCGCGCCGGTGGTGCTGGGGCTCCTGCTCGACCGTCGCCGTTGGTTCGGCTTCGCGGCCCTCACCCTCGTGATCTCGGGTCTGACGCAGTGGATGTATCCGCTGCTCTACGACGGCCTCATGGCGACCCATCCGAATCCCTTCCCCGTGGTGGTGCTCGAGGTGCGCAACCTCCTCGCGCTGGTCCTGCTGGTGTGGGCGATCGTGCGCGTCGTCCGGGTCCCGGTGGGGCGCGTGCGACCGCCCGCGGGCCTGCGGGAGATCGTGACGGGACGCCGCCCCCTTCCCCCGCGGGTGCCCTCGGGCCGCTGACCGGCGGGTGACGGGGGAGCGCGGGCCGTGCTCCGCCGGTTCCGCCACACTGGGCCGCCCCGTAGTCTCGACGCATGCTCATCGCTTTCTCCGTCGCCCCCTCCGGCGTCGGCACCGCCGCCGCCGAGAACCCCGACGCCTCGGTGCACGACGCCGTGGCGGCCGCGGTCGCCGTCGTGCGCGCGTCCGGTCTGCCGCACCGCACGACCTCGATGTTCACCGAGGTCGAGGGGGAGTGGGACGAGGTCTTCGCCGTCGTCAAGGCGGCGACGGATGCCGTGATGCCCTACGGATCGCGCGTCTCCCTGATGCTGAAAGCCGACATCCGCCCCGGGCACACGGGCGAGATCGACGGCAAAGTCGAGCGGCTCGAGGAGGCGCTGGAGCGTCGCGAGGGCCGCGCGGACTGAGATCGCGTCAGGTCGCGGGTGGGTCGGTCCAGACGCGCTTGGTGATGGCGGCGACGTCGGCGTCGATGCGCGCGAGGTCGCCGCGCAGGCGGCTCTCGACGCTGTCGATGGTCGCCTTCAGCCCCGCCTCGACGCTGTCGATCTTGGCGTTGAGTCCGGCTTCGACGCTGTCGATCTTGGCGTTGAGTCCGGCTTCGACGCTGTGCAGCTCCATGCGGGTGACGCGACTCTCGGCCATCGACTCGGCGCGCAGGGAATCGATGCGCGCCTCGAGGCGGTCGGTGTTCGCGGTGATCACCTTCGTGAGCGAGCCCATGATGAGGTTCGTGCTGAAGGTCATGCCGCCCAAGACGGCGGCGGCGAAGGTCCCGATCAGGACCCAGACCTGGGGTTCGGTCATCTCCGGCATCCCTTCATTGTGCGGGGGAGGGTTCGAGAGTGCCACGGGGTGAGCGGGTGAAATCCGGCGGTCATCGGGAAGGGGGAGAGATCGGCCGATCGGCCATCTGGGGAGGAGGTGAGCCCGGGAGCGAAACGCGCGAAGGCCCGTGCCGTCGTCGCCTCGAAACGATTCGACCGGACGTCTGAACGCGGCTAACATCGACGGGTGACCTCTTCGACTCCCTCGAGAGGTGCGGCGATGCGGGCGCTCCTTTCCCTCGCCATCGGCAGTTTCGGCATCGGCATGACCGAGTTCGTCGTGATGGGCCTGCTGCCCAACATCGCGCGCGAACTCCTGCCCGGCGCCTGGGCGGCGTCTCCCGACGACGCGATCGCTCAGGCCGGGTGGCTCATCTCGCTCTACGCCCTCGGGGTCGTCGTGGGCGCGCCCACCATCGCGGGGTCGGTCGCGCGCTTCCCGCGCCACCGCGTGATGATCGTGCTGGCGGTGGCGCTGGCGTTCTTCACGCTGCTGACCGTGATCGCCCCGACGTTCGAGCTCGTCGCGGCATCCCGGTTCCTCGCGGGACTGCCCCACGGCGCCTACTTCGGGATCGGCGCCCTCGTGGCCGCCGACGCGCTCGGACCGGGCAATCGCGCCAAGGGCGTCGCGTTCGTGCTGACCGGCCTGACGATCGCCAACGTCGTGGGCGTGCCGCTGGGCACGCTGCTCGGGCAGCAGGTCGGCTGGCGCGCGGCGTTCGCCGTGGTGACCGCGATCTTCGCCCTGGCGGCGGTCTGCATCGCCCTGTTCGTGCCGTCGCATCCGGGCTCCCCGGGGAGGCGCCTGCGCGACGAGCTGCGCGTGTTCCGGATCGGTCAGGTCTGGTTCGCGCTCGGTATCGGGGCGGTCGGCTTCGGCGGCTTCTTCGCGATGTACAGCTACATCGCGCCCATGATCACCGACGTCGCGGGTCAGCCCGAGTGGGCGGTCTCGCTCGTGCTGGTCCTCGTGGGCGTGGGGATGACGGTCGGCAACATCGTCGGCGGCGCGCTGGCCGACAAAGACCTGCGCTTCTGGCTGTACGTGGGGCTGATCGCCCTGGGCGCGGCATCCGTCGGTCTGGCGCTGACGGCGACGTGGATCGTGAGCCTCGTCTTCTTCGCCTTCCTCGTCGCCTTCTGCGGATCGGCCCTGAGTCCGTCGATCCAGACCCGCCTCATGGACGTCGCCGAAGACAACCAGTCCATCGCCGCAGCCCTCAACCACTCCGCGCTGAACATCGGCAACAGCCTCGGCGCATTCCTCGGCGGGCTCGCGATCGCCGCGGGACTCGGGTTGGTCGCCCCGGCGTGGGTCGGTGCGGTACTGGCCCTGGGCGGGCTCGCGGTGGCGTTCGTGTCGTACCGGGTCGAAGACCGCTCCGGCCGCCATCCCGCGCACCGGATGCCGGCGGCCGAGGCCGCGCAGACCGCGATCACGGGATCGATCCCGACGCAGCGCTGAGCGCCCACGGCGGGGCCGGCGTGCGCGTCTGCCCGATCGGCGATCGAGCGTCCCGGACACGCCGCCGACGGCCCGGCCGGGAACGCCGTGTCCGGGACGGTCACGTGCAGGGGCGGGTGCCGGCGGAAACGGATGCCGGGCCGACCGGCATCCGGGATCGTCAGGTCGCGAGGAGGCGGCGCAGGTGCGTGGCGACGGCGGCGGTCTCGATGAGGAAGCCGTCGTGCCCGAAGTCGCTGGCGAGCACGATCGACCGGTCGCCGTCGAGGGTGTTCGCCACGCCCCGCGCGATGCGGTGCTGCCCGTCGATGGGGAACAGGCGGTCGCTGTCGATGCCCAGGACGAGGGTCGTGGCGGTGACGCGACCGAGGGCGTCTTCGACCCCGTCGCGATCGCGTCCGACGTCGTGCGAGTTCATGGCCTCGACGAGGGTCAGGTAGCTGTTCGCGTCGAAGCGGCGGGTGAACTTGTTGCCGTGGAAGTCGAGGTACGACTCCACCGCGAAGCGTCCGCCGCGCCCGAGCGGGCTGACCCCCGACTGCCACGATCGCTGGAAGCGCTGGTTGAGCTCGGTGGGGCTGCGGTAGTTCAGCAGCGCCATCCGCCGCGCGAGGGCGAGGCCGCGATGGGGGCCGTCGCCGTCGCCGGCGTCGTAGTACTCGCCACCGGCGAAGCGGGGGTCGACGCGGACGGCGTCCAGCTGCACGGAGTTCAGGGCGATCTGGTCGGCCGTCGTGATCGGCGGGGCCGACAGGATCGCCGCGCGCGCGACGCGGTCGGGGTGCCCCACCGCCCATTCCAGGGCGTGCATGCCGCCCATCGACCCGCCCACGACGGCGAACCAACGGTCGATGCCGAGCGCATCGGCGAGGGCCGCCTGAGCGGCGACCTGGTCGCGGATGGTGAGGTACGGGAAGCGCGAGGCCCACTCGTACCCGTCGGGCGCGATGCTGGCCGGACCCGTCGAGCCCTGGCATCCGCCCAGCATGTTGGGGGCGACGACGAACCACCGGTCGGTGTCGATCGCGGCTCCCGGGCCCACGAGATCGCTCCACCAGCCCGCCGTGGCGTGGCCGGGGCCCGCGGCGCCGCGGACGTGGCTGTCGCCGGTGAGGGCGTGCAGGATCAGGACGGCGTTGTCGCGCTCGGGTGACAGCTCGCCCCACGTCTCGTAGGCGAGACGCACGTGCGGGAGCGATTCGCCGTTCTCGGTCGTGAAGGGGCCGAACGAGACGAATCGTCGATCGCCGACCGGATCTCCGTCGCGCCACGCGCCGGTCGCCGGGGGGCGACCGAGCAGAGACCGCGCGTCGGCCTCCGTCACCGGTGCCGAGGGCACGGTGTCTTCGGAGATCTGCCAGTCCATGGCATCCATTCTCTCCGGTGTCCGCGGGCGGACGCGGTCTGTTACGACGCCGGAGGACTCGGATGCCGATTGTCCAGCCCCCGTCTGCGCCCGGGTGGGATGGTCATGATCCCGGCATGGCGAACTTCCTTCTCATCGCGGCCTCGAGCGACATCGGCCAGGCGACGGCGACACGACTGAGCGACGCGGGACACCACGTCGTGACCACCGCGCGGGACTCCTCGCGCATCGACCCCGATTTCACTCTCGACGCCACCGACTTCGACGCGGTCGACAAGGTCGTCGCGGAGGCGGGGGAGCTCGACGGCATCGCGGTCTTCGCGGGGTCGATGCTGCTCAAGCCCGCGCACCTGACCTCGCGCGCGCAGTACGACGAGCTCATCGCGGCCTCGCTCACGACCGCGTTCGCCGCGGTGCGGGCGGCCGGCGCTCACATGCGCGACGGGGGAGCGGTGGTGCTGGTGTCGTCGGCGGCGGCGCTGGCGGGCCTGCCGAACCACGACGGGATCGCGGCGGCCAAGGCCGGCGTGATCGGGCTGACCCTGTCGGCCGCCGCGAGCTACGCCGCACACGGGCTGCGCGTGAACGCGGTCGCCCCGGGGCTCGTGCAGACGCGGCTGACCGAGAAGCTCACCTCGAGCGACATGTCGCGCAAGGTGTCGGAGGCGATGCACCCTCTCGGCCGGCTCGGCGAGCCCGACGACGTGGCGCGCGCGGTGGAGTTCCTGCTCGCCCCGGAGAACGCGTGGATGACGGGGCAGGTCCTCGGCGTCGACGGCGGCCTCGGCAGTCTGCGTCCGCGGCAGAAGATCTGACCGCCGCGGCGCGAGTCGCCGAGTTTTTTCGCTTTCCGGTAGCCGAAAGCGACGAAAACTGGCGACTCACGCGGGAGGGACGAGGAAGCGCCCCGCCCCGAGGGAACCGGGGCGGGGCGCTTCCGTGCGGGCACGGGTCAGGCGCGCGCGGCCTCCGACAGGCGACGCGCCGCGGCGAGGGCCTGGTCGAGGTCGGCCTTGAGGTCGTCGATGTTCTCCAGACCCACCGACAGGCGCACCAGCCCGGGGGTGACCCCGGCGGTCAGCTGCTGCTCGGGCGTGAGCTGCGAGTGGGTGGTGGATGCCGGGTGGATGACGAGGGAGCGCACGTCGCCGATGTTGGCGAGGTGGCTGAACAGCGACAGCGCGTTGACGAACTCGCGGCCCGCCTCGACGCCGCCCTTGAGCTCGAACGACAGCACCGCGCCGACGCCCTTGGGGGCGTAGTTGTTGGCGGCGGCGTACCAGGGCGAGGTGGGAAGGCCCGAGTAGTTCACGGTCGCGACGTCGGGGTGCGACTCGAGCCACTCCGCGATCTCCTGCGCGTTCTGGACGTGGCGCTCGATGCGCAGCGACAGGGTCTCGATGCCCTGGATGAGCTGCCAGGCGCTCTGCGGGGCGATCGAGGCGCCGAGGTCGCGCAGCAGCTGCACGCGGGCCTTGATGATGTACGCGAGACCGTCGCCCACCGCCTGCGTGTACACGGCGCCGTGGTACGAGGGGTCGGGGGTGGTCAGGCCCGGGAAGCGGTCGGAGTGCTCGGACCACGCGAACGTCCCGCCGTCGACGATGACCCCGCCGATCGTCGTGCCGTGACCGCCGAGGAACTTGGTCGCCGAGTGGACGATGATGTCGGCGCCGTGCTCGAAGGGGCGGATCAGGTACGGGGTGGCGATCGTGTTGTCGACGATGAGCGGCACGCCCGCCTCGTGAGCGACGTCGGCGACGGAGCGGATGTCGAGGACGTTGATCTTGGGGTTGCCGATGGTCTCGGCGAAGAACAGCTTGGTGTTCGGGCGCACCGCCGCGCGCCACGCCTCGGGGTCGTCCTGGTTCTCGACGAAGGTCGTCTCGATGCCGAGCTTGGCGAGGGTGTACTTGAAGAGGTTGTACGTGCCGCCGTAGATCGAGCTCGACGACACGATGTGGTCGCCGGCCTGGGCGATGTTGAGCACGGCGAAGGTCTCGGCCGCCTGGCCGCTGGCGACGAGGAGGGCGCCGGTGCCGCCCTCGAGGCCGGCGACGCGCTGCTCGACGACGTCTTGCGTGGGGTTCTGGATGCGCGTGTAGATGTTGCCGAACTCGGCGAGCGCGAACAGGTTCGCGGCGTGGTCGGCGTTGTCGAACACGTACGAGGTCGTCTGGTAGATCGGCGTGGCGCGCGCCTTGGTGACCGGATCGGGTTGAGCGCCCGTGTGGATCTGCTTGGTCTCGAAACGCCAGTTCTCGGGTGCCGACATGGCTGCTCCTCAAATTCTGAGAGGCCGAGCGGTCGCCCTGGCCTGCTGCGAGCGTAGACACGGGTGAAATCCCCGACAACCACGGAGGAAACTCGCCGTCACACAGGGACTCCCTCCGACGCGGCCGGTGTCGGAGGGGAGCAGTAGCGTGGATGCCATGACGCGACGTGCAGTGGTGACCGGGGCCAGTTCGGGGATCGGGGAGGCGACGGCGCGACTGCTCCGCGCGCGGGGGTGGGACGTCGTCGGCGTCGCCCGCCGGGCCGAGCGCCTCGCGGCCCTCGAGGCCGAGACGGGCGTGGTCGCGCACGCCGCCGATGTGACCGACCCCGACGCGGTCGCGGCGCTCGCCGCGTGGCTCGACGAGACCGGCGGCGTCGATGCGCTCGTGCACGTGGCCGGAGGGGCGCGGGGCAGCGACCGCGTCGAAGACGGCGACGCCGGGGACTGGCGCTGGATGTTCGAGGCCAACGTCCTGTCGGGACAGCGGCTGGTGGCATCCCTCCTTCCCGCCCTGCGGCGCGCGGCCGATGCGGAGGGGCACGCCGACCTGCTGTTCGTCACGTCCACCGCCGCGCAGACGGCGTATCCCGGCGGCGGCGGGTACAACGCGGCCAAGGCCGGCGAGGCGATGCTGGTGCACGCCCTGCGGCAGGAGCTGAACGGCGAACCGCTGCGCGTGATCGAGATCGCCCCGGGCATGGTGCGCACCGAGGAGTTCACGCTGAACCGTCTGGGCGGAGATCAGGATGCCGCCGACAAGCTGTACGAGGGCGTCGAGGCGCCGCTGGTCGCCGACGACGTGGCCGACGTGATCGCCTACGCCCTCGACGCCCCGGGGCACGTCAACCTCGATCTGGTGACGGTGCGCCCGGTCGCGCAGTCGGCGCAGCACCTGCTCGCGCGCGGTCCGCTCACGACCCGCTGAGGTCGAGTCCCGGCGGTGCCGGCCGAGTCGGTGCGGGCGGGCGCTCCGTCAGACGACGTCGCCGCGCGCGGCGGTCGCCCGCGCCTCGGCGTCGCCGTCGGCGAACGCCACCTTCGGCACGAAGAACAGCAGGATCGCGGCGAGGAAACCGCCCGCGCTGCAGATGACCCAGACCGTGACATAACCGGCGAACGGGGCGGCCGTGCCGATCGCCGCTCCCGCCCCGCCCGCGAGCACCACGCCGAAGACGGCCGACGACATCGTTCCGCCCACCGTCTTCGTGGTGTTGGTGAGGGCGGATGCCACGCCCGTCTGGCCGCGCGGGGCGGCGGCGGCCGCGGCGGCGGGCATGGCCGCGACCAGGGCGCCCGAGCCGAGGCCCGCGATCCCGAGGCACAGCAGCACCTGCCACAGCGTGGTGTGAAGTGGGAGGAAGAGGGCGTACCCGATGCCGACGAGGGCCGCCGCCCCGATCAGCACCACCCGCGGGCTCGCGCGGCGAGAGGTGGCGGCGAAGAGGATCGCACCCACGATGAGCGAGACGAGGTACACCCCGATCACGTTGGAGCGGTCGGTGGCATCCAGCCCGAGCCCGTACCCGAGCGACGGATCGGTTCCGGCATAGGTGGCCAGCGGACCCTGCGCGCCCAGCAGGCTGATGCCGACGAGGAACGCGGTGGCCTGCACCGGCCACATCTCGGGGCGGCGCAGCACGCGGATGTCGATCGCGGGGTCGCTCCGGCGCAGCTCGAAGCGCACGAACACCGTGCCCAGCACCGCTCCGGCCACCAGGAGCCCCACGATGACGACGGGTCCCGGCCCTTCCGGCAGTCGCACGAACGACAGGGCGCCCGTGACGCACAGGAGCGCTCCGGCGAGGATCGCGAAACCACCCACGTCGAGCCGGCGCTGTCCGCCGGTTCGCTCGGACTCGGGCACGCCGAGCCAGATGACGACGCAGATCAGGGTGACCACGATCGCGGGGATCGCGAGCGAGAGGCGCAGGTCGCCCCCGGTGGCGGCGAACAGGCGCCCGGCCGCGAGAGCGCCGAGGATCGCGCCGACCTGGAGCCCCACCACGAGGAGGCCGGCCGCGCGCCGCGTCCGTGACACGCCGTGGGCGCCGCGTCGGCCGCGATCGAAGATGAGGGCGATCTCGAGCGGCAGCCACACGACGTAGAAGCCCTGCAGCGCCCACGCGGCCAGGAACGTGCCGAAGGAGTCGGCGAACACGAGCCACCAGCTCGCGGCGGCCGTCGCGAGCGCGGAGAACAGCAGGATGCGCTTGTGCCCGAACATGTCGCCGAGCTTGGCGAGCACGGGCAGCACGAGCGCCGAGAGCAGCAATTGCGCGGCCTCGAACCAGTTGACGTCGGCGTCGCGGATGCCCAGGTGCACGACGATGTCGGGGAGCAGGGGCACGTAGAACCCCTGCAGGATGCCGCTGGCCAGCTCGACCAGTACGAACCACCCGATGAGGCCCGCGGTCACGCCGAGGGCGGACGAACGCACCCTCGCGACCGCGCCGGAGACGCGCGACATGGCGCGAGAGTAGCACCGGGCCCGCGAGCGCATTGGTCGGCGGTGCGCACTGCCCTCATCGGCGTGCTATTTTCACTCGTAAACGTGCAGATTCGAGGGAGGCTTCGTGACGTTCGACGCGCGACGACCCTCGATCCGCAACGGTGAGGCGGGCCTGCGGGCCGGAATGAGCACCGCCGAGATGCTCGAGCGATTCGCGCGGCTCAACGCCCTCGATCCGCGCGACGCGATGCAGCATATCGCCGACGCGACCTCGCCCTCCCCCTATCTGCGCGCTCGCCTCGTGGCCGACCGTCTCGCGGCCGAGAGCGGCGCGCCCGGTCGCGCCTTCGACGCCGCGCTCGCCGATCCGTTCTTCGACCGGTGGCTGGCGGCTCGGGGGTTCATCGCCCATCGCGGCGTGGCGTGGGCGCGCGTGCGGACGCTGGGCCATCATCCGATCGTCCTGACCCTGGCCTCGATCGCACGCCTGCGCACCCGCACCGAGCTCGTGCGGCTCGACGAGGACCTGCGACGCGGCTGCGCGGCGCTCGGTCTCGATCTGCTGTCGGGCAGTGCATCGAGCGCGCGACGGGATGGTCTGCGCGGTTTCTCGCATCCCGCGCGGCCGTGGCAGCAGGCGGGTGTGCACGTGAGCGCGGCGCGGCCGTGGCGCTGGATCGAGTGGGAGCGGTTCGCGGTGCTGCTGCATCGGCACGGTCTGCGCGCGCGGTTCGGGCTCGAAGAAGACCAGGTCGCCGTCACGCCGGGTACGCCGATCGTGATCTGGAACCCCACCGCGACGTCGATGCCCCTCGTGGGGGCGACGACGGCCGCGGTCGAGCTGCGCGTGGTGGGTCGGCCCTGACGGATCCCGCCGCGCCGGGGACGGGGTGCTCGCGGGGCCTCGGGATGCGACGTCGGGGCTTTCGAGACCGCGATGCGTCCGGGGCATCTTTCTGTGTTAGTTTCTGCTCATAAACAAGCAAAAACAGCAGGAGTCGTGATGTCGAGCACCGTCCTTCCCGCCGTTTCCGACGTGCCCGCCTCGGCCGAACGACTCGCACGGGAGAACCTCCCCCTCGCGAAGTACCTGGCCGTCGAGAAGGCCCGGACCGCGCTGCACGTCGACCTCGACGACCTGCTGTCCGCGGCCTACCTCGGCCTGGCCGTGGCATCCCTCGAATACGACCCCGCGCGGGGAGTGCCCTTCGGGGCCTACGCGCGGACGAAGATCACGTGGGCCATCCTCAGCGAGATGCGCGCCGCCGACCCCGCGGGGGAGCGCAGCCGCGACAAGATCGGGCGGGTCCGCGTGGCGACCGAACTCGTGCGCGTGCGCACGGGACGACCCGCCACCCTCGCGGAGGTGGCCGCCGAATCGGGACTGGATGCCGAGACCGTCACCCGCATGCAGCTGCTCGACGAGATGGTGCGCACGGCGACGAGCTTCGAGGCGCGGTTCGACGGCGACGACGGACGGCAGGCGGTCGACCTCACCGACAGCGTGATCCTGCCCGAGCACGCGGTCGAGCAGGCGGAGACCCGGGACATGCTGGAGCGCATCGTGGCGGCCCTTCCCGATCAGATGCGCCAGGTGATCCGCGGCGTGTACCTCGAGGAGCGCATGGTCAAAGACGTCGCCCACGACCTCGACGTCAGCCATGCCTACGTCTCGAAGCTGCGCCGCATCGGGCTGACCCTCATGCGCGAGGCGCTCGACGCCTGGGAGAACGGCACCGAACCCGACCGTTCGACCAAGGTCAAGGCCGCGTTCTTCGACGGTGTGTTCGGTCCCGTCGCCGCCACCTCCCTCGCCGTCCCCGCCTGAAGCGGAAGCGACCGCGCGGATCCGGACGGGCTCGCCTCGCGCGCGGAAAAAACCGCGGCGCCGGTTACGGCGGGACCGACCCGTCGCGAAGGTGGGGGATGGAGGGCCACGGACGGCCCCCGCACGGTAATCCCATCCACGGAGGAACAACATGGGTCTTCAGATCGCAACCAACGTCGGTGCCCTCAACGCGTACCGCAACCTGTCGGCCAACCAGGCCGACGTCTCGAAGTCGCTCGAGAAGCTCTCGAGCGGTCTGCGCATCAACCGGGCCGCGGACGACGCCGCCGGTCTCGCCATCTCCGAGGGCCTGCGCGCGCAGGTCAACGGCCTCAACGTCGCCGCGCGCAACGCCCAGGACGGCATCTCGGTCATCCAGACCGCGGAAGGCGCCCTGACCGAGGTGCATTCGATCCTGCAGCGCGTCCGCGACCTCGCGGTGCAGGCGGGCAACGACTCGAACAACGCCGACTCGCGCACCTCGATCAAGACGGAGATCGACACGCTGGGCGACGAGCTCACCCGTGTCGCGGCCAGCACGAACTTCAACGGCATCAAGCTGCTCTCGGGCGGCGACACCCTGACGTTCCAGGTCGGCGCCGGCTCCACGGCCGCCGAGGACCAGATCGCGGTCGCCCTGACCGACTTCTCGGGCCTCGGTGCATCGATCAAGGCCCTCGACGTCGACACCGCGGCCAACGCGCTGACCTCGATCGCCGCCATCGACACCGAGATCGTGAACGTCTCGACCGCTCGCTCGGGCTACGGTGCCGTGCAGAACCGCTTCGAGTCGACCATCAACTCGCTGCAGGTCTCGGCCGAGAACCTCTCCGCCGCCAAGAGCCGCATCGTCGACACCGACATGGCGTCCGAGATGGTCAAGTACACCGCCTCGAACATCCTGCAGCAGGCCGGTACCGCCATGCTCGCGCAGGCGAACCAGTCGGGCCAGGGCGTTCTCCAGCTCCTGCGCTGAGTCGCAGCACTGCTGCCCTCGGGCGCCCGGGCGGGGGAGGTCTCCCGCCCGGGCGTCTTCGCATGACCCCCCACGATTCGGAGAGAAGGGAGACGCAGGACCATGCAGATCGACGGCCTCGCCTCGGGCATCAAGACCAAGGACGTCATCGACGCCCTCATCAACGTCGCGGCGATCCCCAAGACCCTCGTGACGAATCGGATCACCGATCGCAACAGCGTCATCTCCAACCTCCAGTCCCTGAACACCGCGCTGCAGGCCCTGACCGACAAGGCGAAGGCCGCGGCATCCTCCACCTCCCTCGCCCGCTACACCGCGTCGAGCTCGTCGGAGGCGGTCACCGTCGTCGCGGGCGAGACGGCGCGGGCGTTCTCGACCGACATCGTCGTCGACACCCTCGCGCGGGCGCACGCGGTGGTCACCGCCGCCGGAGATGCGACGGCGTTCGGCGGCACCTTCTCGCTGGTCGCCGCGGACGGCAGCGTCACCGAGGTCACGGGAAGCGGATCGGCCGCCGAGCTCGCCGCGGCGATCAACGCCGCGAAGGCCGGGGTGACCGCGACGGTCGTGCCCGGCGGGCGCGACGCGCAAGGGGCGGCGCTCTCGCGCATCCAGATCACCTCGACCCGGACCGGCGCGGAGGGGGCGTTCTCGCTGCACCGTGGCACCGCGGCCGAGGTCGCGGCATCCACGTCGGTCGACGTCGCCACCGCGCCGGGCGCCGCCGTGCTCGCGCAGGGGACGGATGCCGTCATCCGACTGTTCGCCGGGACCGCCGCCGAGCAGGTGGTGACGAGTGCGTCGAACACCTTCACCGACGTCGGCGAGGGCATCGACATCACGGTGGGGGCGGTCTCGGCCGATCCCGTCACCGTGACCGTGACCCCGGATGCGAAGGCGCAGTCGGATGCCGCCTCGGCCTTCGTGAAGGAGATCGCGACGCTGCTGACCCGCATCGACAACGGCTCGAAGGCGACGGTCGCCGCGCCCGGCAAGACGACGACGCTCGGGGTGTTCACCGGCGACAGCACGGTGCGCTCGCTGCGCGCGGCGCTCGCCTCGGCCGTGCAGAGCCCGGTCGACGGGGTCTCGCCCTCGACCATCGGCATCACCGTCGACAAGGCCGGCGTGCTCTCGTTCGACGCCGACCGGTTCGCGGCGGCCATGGCCGACGATCCGGAGGCGGTGCAGTCGGTCTTCGCCGCGGTCTCGGCCCGCGTGCAGGCCACGACGACGCAGTACTCCGACAAGTACAACGGCCTCGTGACGCAGCGCATCACGGGCCAGCAGGGCGAGGTCAAGACCCTGGAGAAGCAGGTCGAGCGGATGGACCTGCGCCTGGACATGCGGCGGGCGACCCTCGAGCGCACCTACGCCGCCATGGAGGTGCGCCTGTCGGGCCTGCAGTCGCGGTCGGACTGGCTCACCTCGCAGCTGTCGGCGTTGACGCCGTCGTCGAAGTAGTCCTCGCATCCGCCCCCGAGAAGGAGAACGCCTCATGCCCACCGCCCTCGAACGCGCCAAGCAGGAGTACCTGGAGCAGCAGGTGAACGCCGCGACCCCGGAGCGACTGGTGACCATGCTCTACGACCGGCTGCTGGTCGACGTCGAGCGGGCCGCCGCGGCGCAGGCCGGGGGAGACACGGCATCCGCCGGCACCTATCTCACGCACGCGCAGGCCATCATCGCCGAGCTGAGCGGATCGCTCGACGACACGTGGGACGGCTCGGACGGGCTGCGGGCGCTCTACACGTACATCACCGGCCGCCTCATCGTCGCCAACGTCGCGCACGACGCGGATGCCACGCGCGAGTGCCGCGATCTCATCGCACCGCTCCGCGACGCGTGGCACGCGGCGGCCGACGCCGTCTCGCCCGTCTGACGCCCCCGTGACGACGAATCTCGCGGCGTGGAACCGGCTTCTCGACGCCTTCGAACGATCGCTCGACGCTCCCGACGACCCCGCTGACGGTCCTGTCGAGGAGCCGCCCGGGCCGCCGCCGCCCGAGGTCGTCGACCGCGCCCGTCTCGTGCTGGAGCGCCAGCGCGCGAGCATCAGCGGCCTGATGGCCGCGCGAGAGAACGTCGCCCGCGAACTCGCCGCGATTCGGCGGATCCCCTCGGTCCACCCCGACGCGCCGGTCTATCTCGACGTCGAAGGGTGACCGCCGGTTACGCCGACGCCGCCGCGTCGCGATAGTCGCGGCAGAGCACGGATCGCTCGACCAGACAGCCACGGATCGGCTCGTTCCTTCGACCGGAGTGCCGCGTGCTCGATTCCGTCACCTCTACCGCCCTGTCCAGCGCGCTGGACGGCCTCGCTCTGCGCCAGCGCACGATCGCGGAGAACATCGCCAACGTCAACACCCCCGACTACCAGGCCAAGCGCGTGCTCTTCGAAGACCGCCTGCGCAGCGCCGTCGAGAGCGGAGCGGGTGCGGTCTCCCCGACGGTCGAGCGCTCGCTCGAGCCCACCCGGCGCAACGGCAACAACGTCAACCTCGACACCGAGACGCTGTCGAACATCGACACCGTTCTGCGGTACCAGTTCGCGGCCCAGGCGCTGAGCGGTCAGGCGGCCTCCCTCACCAAGGCGATCGGGCAGGCGTCGGCATGACCTTCGACACCATCGGCATCGCCGGTACCGGACTGACCGCGCACCGCAAGTGGATGGACGCGCTCAGCGACAACATCGCCAACGTCAACACCGCCACCCCGGCGGGGCAGGACATGTTCCGCGAGAAGTACGTCACCGTCGCCGAGGGCACCCGGAGCCCGGGCGTCTACGTCACGGGCGTGCAGGAGTCGACGGCCGAGGGGCGCCTGGTCTACGAGCCCGACCACCCGTACGCGAACGAGGACGGCTACGTGCAGTACCCCAACGTCGACCTCGGCGACCAGATGAGCATGCTGATTCTCGCGCAGCGTGGATACCAGGCCAACGCCGCCGTGGTCGACCGCGCGAAGACGACGTACGAGTCCGCGCTGCAGATCGGTCGGTCGTGATGAGCACCCCGATCGAGCCCGTCGCCGCGTGGGGCGTGAGTCCGCTCGCACCCCTCAGCTTCGAGACGACCCCGGCGCCGTCGGGGGTGGACGCCACCGCGGGGGCGCAGCCGTTCGCGGCCTCGCTGACGGCGGCGGTCGAGAACCTCCAGCAGCTGCAGTCCACCTCGAACGAACTCGCCGTCCAGGCGGTCACGGGCGACCTCGACGACATCCACAAGGCCACGCTGGCCTCGTCGCGCGCGGGAGTGACCCTCGACCTGATGGTGGCGGTACGCGACCGCGGCGTCGCCGCCTTCAACGACATCATGAGGATGCAGGCCTGACATGCCCCCGTTCCTTGCGACGACCATCGGCCGCGCGAAGCAGATCGCGGGCGGCTTCACGGTCGCGCAGCGCACCATCGCCGTCATCGGCGCGGCCCTGCTGGTGATGGGCGTCATCGCGCTGGGCAGCTGGCTGTCGAAGCCGCAGATGAGTCCGCTGTTCACGGGATTGAGCGCCACCGACGCCTCGGCCGTGGTCGAGCAGCTCAAGTCGGCGGGCGTGCCCTACGAGCTCACCGAGGGCGGGGCCACGATCCTCGTCCCCGACGCGCAGGTCTACCCGCAGCGGCTCACCGCGGCGGCCGCCGGGCTGCCCAGCGACACCAGCGGCGGCTACACCCTGCTCGACAAGATGGGGGTGACGGCGAGCGAGTTCCAGCAGTCCGTCACCTACAAGCGCGCCATCGAGGGGGAACTCGCCCGCACGATCGGTGCGATGTCGGGGGTCACGGCGGCATCCGTGCAGCTCGCGATCCCCGAGCAGAGCGTGTTCGTCGCCGAGGAACGGCATCCCACGGCCTCGGTGTTCGTCAAGACGCAGGGCGGGGGATCGCTGACCGAGGATCAGGTGGCGGCGATCGTGCACCTCACGAGCGCCTCGATCCCGGGGATGACGCCCGAGGACGTCGCGGTCACCGACCAGTCGGGCAAAGTGCTCGCCGCCGTGGGGACCGGACTCACCGGCTCGGCGAACACGCAGGCGACCGAGTACGAGGCCAAGGTCGCCTCGACGGTGACGAGGATGCTCGAGACCATCGTCGGTCCCGGCAACGCCACCGTCAGCGTCGCCGCGGACGTCGCGAACTCGACCTCGGAGCGGATGGACGAGACCTACACCGCCCCGGAGGGCGGCGTGATGTCGAACGAGCAGACCAAGACCGAGACCTACACGGGCGGCCAGGGGACGGGGACAGGCGTCCTCGGTCCCGACAACATCGCGGTCCCGAACGCGGCGGGCGGCGGCAACTACCAGGCCGAGGAGTCCACGCGCAGCAACGCCGTCAACAAGAGCACCGAGAAGACCACGACGCCCGCCGGCGAGGTCACCCGCCAGACCATCAGCGTCGCCCTGGACCGGGGCGCGGTGAACGGCGTGACCGCGGAGCAGGTGCAGGCGCTGGTGTCCACCGCGGCGGGGATCGACGCCCAGCGCGGAGACACCGTCACGGTCGAGATGGTGGAGTTCAGCCAGACCGGTGCGGCGGCGGCGCAGGCGGCCCTCGACGCGGCCGAGGCGGAGAAGGCCGCGCAGATGCAGGCCGACCTGCTGCGCGCGGCGATCATCGGCGGCTCGATCGTGCTCGCGGCGATCATCCTCGTCGTCGCCCTGCTGGTGCGGCGCAAGATGAAGCGGCGCACGCTCTACACCGACGAAGGACCCATCGAGTACTTCTCGACGATCACCGAGACCGAGGAGCAGAAGCTCAAGAGCCTGAAGGGTCTCGCCGAACCGATCGCCCTGCCCGCGGCCACCCCGCCCACGAAGGTGCTCCCGACCCTGCTCGACATCGAGGAGGAGCCCGAGGCCACGCAGGTGCTCGTGGAGCAGCGACGGCGGGACGTCGAGCAGCTCGCCAAGAGCGACCCGCAGAACGCCGCCAAGGCGCTGGCGAGCATGATGGACGAGGCGATGGCATGAGCCTGCTGCAGACGCGTTCGTCCGCGGACGCCGACGGGCCCGCGGTCAGTCCCACGGCGGCGACCGAGGTCATGCCGACGGCTCCCGTCGTCCCGGCGATGTCGGGGGTGCGCAAGGCCGCGATCGTCATGCTCAACATGGACCGCGAGGTCAGTGCCGAGGTGCTGCGGCACCTCGGCGAGGCCCGCGCGGAACTCCTCGCTGCCGAGCTGGCGCAGGTGGGCGGCATCGACACCGCCGCCATCGCCGCCGCCCTCGCCGACTTCCGTCGCATCGCTTCCGGCGGGTCCGCCGTCAGCCGCGGAGGCCAGGAGTTCGCCACCGGGCTGCTCGAGACCGCGTTCGGCCGGGAGAAGGCCGTCGGCATGGTCGGGCGGGTCATGTCGCAGGGCGTCGTGTCGTTCGAGTTCCTGAACAGCGCCGACCCGACCCAGCTCGCGACGATCCTCGACGGGGAGATGCCCACCACGGTCGCCGTCGTGCTGGCGAACCTGCGCGCCGACCGCGCCGCCGCGGTGCTGGCGGCGCTGCAGGACCCGCTGCGCACCGACGTCGCCCAGGCGATCGCGACCCTGGGGGCGGCATCGCAGGAGGCGATCGCGGTCGTCGCCGAGTCGCTGCGCGCACGCACCGGCATCTTCGGCATGCGCGAGGCCCACGAGGCGACCGGGGGCGTCCAACCCCTCGTCGACATCATCAACCGCTCCGACACCGTGCTCGAGAAGGCCCTGCTGGCCAGCCTCGAGGACCGCGACCACGACCTCGCCGAGGAGGTGCGCAGTCGCATGGTGACCTTCGCCGACATCGCCCGGCTCGAGGACCGCGACGCCCAGCGCGTGCTCCGCGGCATCGACCTGCGCGTGCTCGCCCTGGCGTTGAAGGGCGCCGACGAGCAGGTCGGCGAGGTCATCCGGCGCAACATGACCGAACGCAATCGCGAGAATCTCGCCGAGGAGGCGTCGGCTCTCGGACCGGTGCGCATGCGGCAGGTCGACGAGGCGCGCGCCGAGGTGGTGCGCATCATCCGCGAGCTCGAGGCCGCCGAGGAGATCACGATCTCGCGCGAAGACGACGACGAGCTGATCGAGTGACACCGTCGACGATCGTCGGCGCGCCGACGCCGGTTACCGAGGCCCGTGTGCGTCGCGATAGTCGCGGGCGAGCAGGGATCGCTCGACGACGTGGCCACGGATCGGCTCCGCCACAACCCGCAGGGTGACCGCCGTGACCGATGCAGCCTTCACACCGCTGGTGCCGCCGCGCCTCGGCGGGAGTGCGCCGGCGCCGGATGCCCGCGCCATCACCGAGAAGGCGCGCGTGCGCGGGTACGCCGACGGGTTCTCCGAGGGGCGCCGACGCGCCGAGCAGGAGCTCGCGCACGCCCGCGCCGAACTCGCCGCGCGCACCGCGCAGCACGACGCCGACGCGCGCGAGGCGCTGCGCACGGCGCTCGCCGCGGTGGACGCGGTGCGTTCCGACCTGCACGCGCGTGTCGCGGGCCTCGTGGCCGCCGACGCGGAGCGGGTGGAGGAGTTGGCGATCGATCTCGCCGAGGCGATCCTCGACGTGGAGCTCTCGGATGCCGCGCGCTCGGCCGCTCACGCCGTGCGACGCGCCGTGGCGGAGGCCCCCGTCTCGACGTGGGTGCGCGTGCACCTCGCCGAGCGCGACGCGCAGACTCTGCGCGACGGCGGGGCGTCGGTCATGACGGAGGCGGAGATCGTCGTCTCGACGGACGTCGATGCGGGCGGCGCCGTCGTGGAGCTCGCGGACGCCCGCGTCGACACCCGCCTCTCGTCGGCGTTCGCCCGCGCCCGCGAGGCGCTGCGCATCGATGACGGGGGTGCGTCCGCATGAGCACGGCCACCGCGTCGTGGCGCCGCGTGCTGACCGCCGCGCGACCGGAGCGCGCCGGCACGGTCACGGCGGTGGTGGGGCTCGGGGTCGAGGTGCTCGGCATCCGGGCCGCCGTCGGCGATCGCGTGCGCATCGCCACGGCGAGCGGTCGACGCGTGGAAGCGGAGGTCGTCGCCGTGGAGGGGGCGACCTCGCACTGCATGCCCCTGGCGCCGCTCACCGGCATCACGGCGGGATCGGCGGTGCACCACGTCGGCGCGGCCGCACTCGTGCCCACCGGATCGGCGCTGCTCGGGCGGGTGCTCGACGGTCTCGGACGACCCATCGACGATCGGGGCCCGCTCGTCGCGGCGCAGCGGGTCGCGCTCGGCAACGACGCCCCCAGCGTGCTCGGACGTCGGCGCATCGACTCCCAGCTCGGCCTCGGCGTGCGCGTGCTCGACACCATGACACCGGTCGGGGTGGGACAGCGTCTCGGCCTGTTCGCGGGCTCGGGCGTGGGGAAGTCCTCGCTGCTGTCGATGATCGCGCGCGGATCGACCGCCGACGTCACCGTCATCGCGCTCGTGGGAGAGCGCGGTCGCGAGGTGCGCGAGTTCCTCGAGGACGACCTCGGACCCGAGGGCCTCGCCCGCTCGGTCGTGGTCGTGGCCACCTCGGATCAGCCGGCGATGGCCCGCCTGCGGTCGGCGTTCCTGGCCACGCGCATCGCCGAGGCGTTCCGCGACGACGGTCGCGAGGTGGTGCTGATGATGGACTCGCTCACGCGCGTGGCGATGGCCCAGCGCGAGATCGGTCTGTCGGCGGGGGAGCCTCCGGCGACGCGGGGCTATCCGCCCTCGACGTTCTCGGTGCTCGCGGCCCTGCTCGAGCGCGCCGGGACGGGCCCCGCCGGATCCATCACGGGGCTGTACACGGTGCTCGTCGACGGAGACGACCACAACGAACCGATCGCGGACGCCGCCCGCGGCATCCTGGACGGTCACGTGGTGCTGGATCGCGGCCTCGCGGTGCGCGGGCACTTCCCCGCGGTCGACGTGCTCGGTTCGGTCTCGCGCGTGGTGGGCAAGGTGACCACGCCCGACCAGCGGCAGCGGGCGGTGACCCTGCGCAGCGTCCTCGCGGCGCGACGGCAGGCGAACGACCTGATCGACATCGGGGCGTACACGCGGGGGGCGAATCCCCTGGTGGATGCCGCTCTGGTGCACCAGCGCGCGATCGACGCGTTCCTGACGCAGTCGATCGACGAGCACTCGACGACCGATGAATCCTGGCGGCAGCTGACCGCCCTCACCGAGACCTTCGGAGGCTTGAACGCATGACGTTTCCCTTGGCCGGCCTGCTGCGCGTGCGCGGCGTCCAGGAGCGCGTCGCGGCGGAGGACGCGGCCCGCGCGCGGACCGAAGCGCGGGCGGCCGAAGCCGCCGCCCAGCACGCGGTGTCGAGCCTGAGCGCCGTTTCGACGCAGATCGACGACCCCGCGACATTGCGGGCCATGGCCGCTGCGCGCGCGGCCGGGCAGGCGTCACTGGCCGACCTGCAGACGCTCGCGCGCCTGCGGCGGGACGAAGCGGCGACCGCGGAGGCCGCGCACGTCGAGGCCCGCCGCGAGCTCAAGGGACTCGAGCGGCTCGAGGGCACGCACCGGGCTCGGGAGCTCGAGACCGAGGCGCGTACCGAGCAGGACGCTCTCGACGAGATCGCGACCACGCGCGCCGGCCGCGGCGAGGGGAGTGCCGCGTGAGCGTCGACGCCGTCCTGGGCCGCATCGAGGCGATCACGGGGCAGATCTCGTCGCTGCATCCCTCGGCGGCCGCCGCGAAGACCACCCCGGCGCAGAGCACCTCCGCCGCGACGACGTCCGCTGTCGGCAACGCCGGGGCGGTCACGGCGACGTCCACGACATCGTCGAGCGCGGCGACGCGGTTCGCCGACCTCCTCGAGGAGGCCGCGACGGCCGCGCGGGAGCTGGCGACGCCGACGACGCCGGCCGCGACGAGTACCGCCGCTCCTCGCGCCGCGGGTCAGGGGGAGCTCGCGTCGGCGCTGCAGACGCTGTTCACCGCGGGCACGGCCGGAACCGGCGGTCTCGGCGCCCTCTCGGCACTGACCGGACGCAGCACGTGACGCTCTTCGTCGCGGCGACTTCCGCGTCGGCGCCCGCCCCGACCGGGGGAGCGGCGGCGTCGATCGACGCGGGCTGCGGAACCGCGGGCGGGGCTGCTTTCGACGAGGCGCTCAGCCGTGCGGTCGGCGTGCTCGCCGACGGGCTCGCGCCGGGGTCATCGATGGATGCCGGAACGACGGCGTCCGAGGGCGTGTTCGCGGTGGCGCGGGTGCCCTCGACGGATGGCGGAGCACCCGCGTGGACGGGCTCGTCCGGGGTGGTGCGGTCGCCCTCGACGGATGCCGGAGCACCGGCGTCGGGGGAGACGCCCGGCGGCGTCCGGACGACGGTGGCGTCGGGGGAACCGGCATCCGAGGGGGGAGTGGCGGCATCCGTCCCGGGTCCGGCATCCGCCTCCGCGGGGGCTCCGGCTGCCGACGGCGGGCGGGCGTCGGGCGACGCGGGCGCGGCAGGACGCGCGAACGGGCGTCCGGTGCTGCGGACCATGCCGGCGGTCTGGGTCATGCCGGTTGCGGAAGCGGTGTCCGCCGGGGCGCTCCCCTCCGCGATGATGCCCGGGGAGGCCGTGCCCGCCGGGATCGCGCGCGCCGAGACCTCGCCCGTCGGGACCTCACCCGCCGCGACCTCACTCGCCGAGGCCTCACCCGCCGAGGCCTCACCCGCCGAGACTGAGCCTTCCGCGCTGGTGCCCGGGGAGGCCGTGCCCGCGGCGACTCCGCGCGCCGAGACGTCACCCCGAACCTCACCCGCCGAAACCTCACCCGCCGAGACGGAATCGTCCGCGCTGGTGTCCGCGGACGCCGTGCCCGCCGGGACCCCGCGCGCCGAGACCTCACCGTCCGAAACGGAACCGGCCGCGACCGCCCCCGTCGAGGCGACGGCGGGCGGGGGAACTCCCCCCGCGACGACACCCGGCGGGGTGGCCCCGGGCGGGTCCGTCCCCGCGCGGGGCGGAACGACGCCGGCCCGTCCCGCGTCGGCCGCGGACGCCTCGGTGCCGCCGGTCCTCTCGACGATGCCGGGCCGCATCGAGGGCGCGCTGCGCGACGATGCGTCGACGGAAGGGGAGCGACCCCGCCCCGTCCTGCGCATCATGCCGGCCGAGGCGACGCTCACCGGAAGCCCCGATGCCGGGGTGGATGCCGCGGCCCCACGGAGCCCCTCCGCAGGCGCCGGCGCGCGCGTCGACGGCGCTTCCGTCGGCGGTGCTCCGTTGGCCGCACCTCCGGCCCCGTCGGTACCCGCTGCCGCGGGAGTCCTCGCGGAGACGGCCACCCCCGTTCCCGCACCGACCGTCTCCCTCGAGACCGCACCGACCCCTCCGCGCTCCGCCGCCCCGGCACCGCGCCCGCCGGCCGTCGGTGTCGTCGAGGCCGCGGGCGCCACGGCCGTATCGACGGTCGCCCCTGCCGCCGCACCCCCCGCCACCACCCCACCGGCACCGGCCGAGGCTGCGACCCCGCGCGTGGTCGCCGCGCAGATCGCGCCCGCGATCGTGCATCTCGCCCAGCGTCCCGCGGGGGTGCACGAGCTCGTCCTCACCGTCCGGCCCGATGCCCTCGGCCCGGTCACGGTCCGCGCGCGCATCGGCGCGGGTGGAGACGTGCGCGTCGAGCTCTCGGGAGCGACCGAGGCGGCGCGCGAGATCCTGCGCACGATGGTCTCCGACCTGCGCCGCGACCTCGCCGCGATCGCGCCGCACGCGCACCTCGCGGTGGGGGCGAGCGACGGCGGGGCCTCCGACCGCGGTGCGTCCGGCGGGTCGGGCGGTGCGTCCGCCGATGCCCACCCCGATCGGCGCGACCGCGCCGCTTCGTACGCGAGCCCCGACTCCGCCCTCCGAATCCCCCTGATCGGCGCGGCCGCGTCGCTCGACGTCCCCCGCGCCGACCTCGGCGGCGGGCTCGACATCTTCGCCTGAGAGGACCCCCATGACCATCGACGCCGTCGCCGCGACAGCGACCCCGTTTGCGACCGCGACCACCTCCGCGACCGCCGCTTCGACCACCGCCGCCGCCCCCAAGAAGGAGCTCGACAGCGAGGTGTTCATGAAGCTGCTGGTCACGCAGCTGACGAACCAGGATCCGTCCACCCCGATGGACACCAACCAGATGATCTCGCAGACGACGCAGCTGGCCATGATGGAGCAGCTCACCGCGATGAGCCGCAACAGCTCCGAGGCGTTCGCCCTGAACATGCGTCAGGCGGCCACCGCCCTCATCGGTCAGCGGGCCGGTTATCTCGACGCCGCCGGCGCCCCCGCCTCGGGGATCGTCTCGAAGGTGTCGTTCGAGGGATCCATCCCGCGGGTGACGATCGGCGACGTCACGGTCGCCCTCGACGCCATCACCTCCGTCACCCCTGCCTCCGCCTGACCTCCACCGCTCGACCACCCACACGAAAGAGACCCTCATGCTCCGTTCGCTCTTCTCCGGGATCTCCGGACTCCGCTCGCACCAGACGATGCTCGACACCACCGGCAACAACATCGCCAACGTCAACACCGCGGGCTTCAAGGGCTCCTCGGTCCTCTTCGAGGACTCGCTCTCGCAGGTCGTCGGCGAAGCCGGCATCCCGGACGCCGCGACCGGGGGGCAGAACCCCGCGCAGGTGGGCCTCGGCGTGCAGGTCGGCGGCATCCGCACCAACTTCGCCCAGGGCGCGGCGCAGACGACCGGCCGCGGCGGCGACCTCATGATCCAGGGCGACGGGTTCTTCGCGGTGCGCGCGGGCGGCGAGACGCTCTACACTCGCGCGGGCGGCTTCTCGTTCGACGGTCAGGGCAAGATGGTCACCGCCGACGGTGCGCTCGTGCAGGGCTGGTCGGCGCAGAACGGCGCGGTCGACACCGGCCAGGCGCCCGGCACCATCTCGATCCCGCAGGACCTGGTCTCGGCCGCCCGCGCGACCACGACCTCGACCGCGACGGGCAACCTCCCCTCCACCGCCGCGGTCGGCACCCAGCTCGTGCGCGACATCGCGGTCTACGACGCCCAGGGCACGAAGACCTCGCTGAGCCTGACGTTCACGCGCACGGCGGCCGGCTGGGACGTCGCCGAGCCCGTCAGCGGGGCCACCGGTGCCCTCGCCTTCACCGACGGACGCCAGACCGCCGGCCTCACGCTCACCGCCGGCGGGATCGCCGTGGACCTCAGCGCGGTGACGGGCTTCGCCGACATGAGCACCGTCGCCCTCACCGGTCAGAACGGCGCCGCCGCCGGCACCCTGAAGTCGTACGCCATCACGGCCGACGGCTCGATCGTGGGCACCTTCAGCAACGGGCGCACCGAGACCCTCGCGAAGATCGCCATGGCGACCTTCGCCAACGCCGAGGGGCTCGAGAAGGCCGGCGGCACGACCTACCGCGCGAGCGTCAACAGCGGCCAGGCGCAGATCGGCGAGGCCGGGCAGGCCGGAGTCGGCTCCCTGCTGTCGGGCGCCCTCGAGATGAGCAACGTCGACCTGTCGCAGGAGTTCACCAACCTCATCGTCGCGCAGCGCGGTTTCCAGGCGAGCGCACGCGTCATCACCACGAGCGACGAAGTGCTGCAGGAGCTGACCAACCTCAAGCGATGACCGTCGCGATCGCGACCGACGCGGCCCGCCCGAGTTACCCCGGGCGGGCCGCGTCGCGATAGTCCGCCCCGTCCCCTTCCGCAGCGAAAGCCGAGACCGTCCCCGATGATCACGCTCACCCGCCTCGACCACACACGGTTCGCGGTGAACCCCGATCTCATCGAGCGCGTGCAC
>NZ_JAWDIT010000001.1:0-276336 GCF_032464935.1 Microbacterium phycohabitans | reverse complement strand
CGTCGCGATAGTCCGCCCCGTCCCCTTCCGCAGCGAAAGCCGAGACCGTCCCCGATGATCACGCTCACCCGCCTCGACCACACACGGTTCGCGGTGAACCCCGATCTCATCGAGCGCGTGCACGAATCCCCTGACACGACCCTGCATATGGTCGACGGTCGGGTCTACAACGTCGAGGAGAGCCTCGACGAGCTGATCGCGCGGATCGTGGCCTACCGGGCGCGCGTGCTCGCGGCGGCGTCCGCGCTCACGGCATCCGCCGCCCAGGACTGACCGACGTGGACATCGCATTCATCATCGGCGTGGTCGCCGCCTTCGGCGCCCTCTACGCGATGATCACCATGGAGGGTGCGTCGCTGAGCGCGCTCTTCCTGCCCGCCCCGATGATCCTCGTGCTGGGGTCGACCATCGGCGTCGGCATCGCCAGCCACACCCTGCGCGATGCGATCGCCGCGTTCGGCTCTCTCGGTCGCATGGTGCGCGGCCCGCGGTCCACCCCCGCCGCCGTCATCCCGGTCCTCGTCGGCTACGCCGAGAAGGCCCGCACCGACGGGCTGCTGCGCCTGGAGGAGGAGCTCGGCACCGCTCCCGATGATTACACCCGTCGCGCCGTGCAGGCCCTCGCCGACGGCGTGGATGCCGAAGACCTGCGCACCCTCATGCTCGACGAGATCGACTCGGAGTCGGCGCGCAACCGCGTCTCTGCCAAATTCTTCGCCTCGCTCGGCGGGTACGCCCCCACGATCGGCATCGTCGGCACCGTCGTCTCGCTCACGCACGTGCTCGAGAACCTGAGCAAGCCCGACGAGCTCGGGCACATGATCGCCGCGGCCTTCGTCGCGACCCTCTGGGGCCTGCTCTCGGCCAACTTCATCTGGAACCCCATCGCGGGGCGCCTGAACCGCATGGCCACCCTCGAGCAGGAGCGGATGACGCTGGTGTGCGAGGGCATCCTCGCCATCCAGGCGGGGAGTCCGCCCCGGCTGCTCGAGGAGCGGCTGCTCGCCATGACGACCTCCGCGCCCGCGAAGAAGAAGCCCCCGCGCGCCGACGCCGCCCCCGCGGTCGAGGACGCGGCGTGACGAGCGCCCGACGCGCGGGCGGACGCGGACACGAGGATGCCGGGCACGACGAACCCGACGAGCGATGGGCCGTGTCGTACGCCGACATGGTGACCGTGCTGATGTGCCTGTTCATCGTCCTGTACGCCGTGTCGGTCGTCGACGAGACCAAGTACGACCAGCTCAAGAACGGTCTCGCGGCCGCGTTCGGGCAGTCGCAGGTGGAGGGCGGCGGCGATCTCACCGAGGGTCTGGTGATCCCGCCGGAGCTGCTCGACGACAACGGGGTGCGCGACGTCGCGACACGGGCCGCTCAGGAGCTGGACGGCCTCGAGAAGATGCGTCAGCAGATCACCGACGCCCTGGCATCCCAGGGTCTGCAGGACACGGTCGACTTCGTCATCGACGAGCGCGGCTTGAAGATCGGGCTCGTGGGGGCCGAGACGTTCTTCGCCGACAACCGGGCGGATCTGAGCGAGAAGGCCGATCGCGTCCTCGCCCTCATCGCCGACGTGCTCGCGGCCACCGACAATCAGATCAGCATCGAGGGCCACGCCGACCACCGCGCGGCCGTCCCGCCGTTCGAGAGCAACTGGGAGCTGAGCAGCGGACGATCGACGAAGGTGGCGCGCTTCCTCGTCGAGCAGAAGAGCATCGCCGGCACGCGCGTGCAGGCGGTGGCCTTCTCCGACCAGCGACCGATCGCCGCCGGCGACAGCGCGGAAGACCTCGCCGCCAACCGCCGCGTCGACATCGTCGTGCTGTCCACCGCCGACGAGCAGGTGCGCTCCCTCATCCCCGGTCTCGTGCAGGCCGCAGCGCAGAGCTGACCCGTGAAGATCCCTGGAGGACACGCCATGACGACAGCGGCCGTTCGCGACGACCCCCTTCGTCGCTATCCCGCGTACGACTTCAGCCGCCCCGCGCAGCTGGGCCGCGAGCACACCCGTCAGCTCGAGGCCGCGTTCGAGACGTTCGCACGCCAGTGGGCCTCTCAGCTCACCGCCAAGGTGCGCCTGCGCACCCATCTCGTCCCGGAGGGGCTCGAACTGGTGTCGTACCAGGAGTACGCCGACACCCTGCCGACGACCACGGCGATGGTGGCCGGCTCCACGGCCGGGCGCGAGGAGCCCTGCGTCGTGCAGTTCGGTCTCGACAGCGCGCTGACGTGGGTCGTGCAGATGCTGGGCGGCAAACCCGCGGGGGACATCGAACCGCGCACCCTCACCCCGATCGAGACGGCGCTGATCCTGCAGCTGATGGACGGCACCTTCGAGCTGCTCAGCGCGTGCATGGGTCCGCTGCTGCCGGGGGCGGTCACGTTCTCGGGCCTGCACTACAACCCGCAGTACATGCAGGTCATCTCACCCGGTGAAGCGGTCATCGTGGCGCGCTTCGCGATGAGCGCGGGCGAGGCGCGCAGCACGGCGACGGTGATGCTCCCGGCCGCGATCGTCGTGGACCAGCTCGCCGAGAGCGACCGCCACGCCGCGACCGCCCACCGCGACGGCGCGATGCGCGATCAGGTGAACGACACGCCGCTCGAGGTGTCACTGCGCGTCACGCCCCGGGTGATCGCCGCCGGCGAGGTGCTCGATCTCGCCCCCGGCGACCTGCTGCGCTTCGCCCATCCCGAGACGAAGCCGTTCGAACTCGTCGTGGGCGACACCCCGATCGCCCGCGCGGTCCCGGGGGCGCAGGGCTCGCGCCTCGCCTGCACCATCACCACCATCCACGAGGAGAAGACCCGATGAGCACCTTCCACGCCGCCGCCATGGCCGCCGCGATCGCGGCGAAGCTCCCGTTCGCGTTCCCGGTGCTCCCCGCCCCCTCGACCGACCCGGGGGCCACCGGCCGCGCCGTGGCCGTCGCCTTCACCGGAGCCCCGGGGGCCACCGTCGCCATCCAGGTCGCCGACGTCGCGACGCTCGACGACGGGTCCACCGGAAGCGCCCTCGCCGACCGCCTGCACCCGGTCTTCGAAGCGGCGGTCGCCGTGCTGGGCACCGGCACTCTCGGCGACGGCGAGGAGGTCGACGCGGCGGGGGTGTTCACTCTCGCCGGCGCTCAGGTCTTCGACCTCGTGCGCGAAGACGGCTCGGTCGTCGCGCGCGCGGCCGTCCGCATCGACGACGCCGCGGCGGCGGCCCCGGCGGCCCCCACGCGCATCAGCCGCATCGCCGGGGTCGAGATGGAGCTCGTCGTCGAGATCGGCCGCACGCGCATGGCGGTGCGCGACGTGCTCTCGCTCGAGCCCGGCCGGGTGGTCGAGCTCGACCGCGCCGCCGGTTCACCCGCCGACATCACCCTCAACGGGCGTCTCATCGGTCACGGCACCGTCGTGGTGGCCGACGGCGACTACGCCGTGCGCGTCGAGCGCATCATCGACCAGGCCGAGAGCGCATGAGCGGCGACGAGCTGCTCCTGGCGCTGCGCACGATCGTCTCGCTCGCGGCCGTCATCGGGCTGCTGCTGTTCCTCGGCCGGCGGCTGCAGAAGGGCCAAGCGGCAGGCGGCAGCCCGTTCGCGGCTCTCGTGCCGCGTCGACTGGGGCGGCTGCGCGAGTTCGCGGGCGCGCGCGTCGCCGCCGCGCCGCGCGGCAAGACCGAGAAGATCACGCTCGTGGCCCGCACCACCCTCGGCGCCAAGGCCCAGCTCGTCGTCGCCGAGTTCGGCGGCATCCGGTACGTCCTGGGCGTGAGCGAGAAGGGCATCGACGTCGTCGACACGCAGGAGGCTCCGACGGCCGAGGTCGACGGGTCCGAGAACGTCATCCCGCTCGCCGAGGCCGGCGGCAGCCGCGGAGAGGATGCCGGGGCCAGCACCGCGGCGTGACCGGGGCGGCGTCGCCGGTTACGCACGCCGCCACCGTCGCGATAGTCGGTCGCGAGCACGGATCGCTCGCACCCCTGGCTACGGATCGGCCTCGACACCCTCGCGAAAGTGCCGTCGTGCCCGCACCCGTCTCCCGTGTCGTCGCGGCGCGCGACGATCCCAGGCGGCTCCCGCCCGTCGTGCGGGGGGCGTTCCTGGGCGTCGGGGTGATCGCGTCGGCCGGCGTGCTCGACCTGCTCACGGCGCACGCGGCTTCCGCGGCGACGGGGGAGCCCGGCGGCATCAGCATCAACGGGATCAACGGGTCGCCCTCCGACAGCATCACGACCCTTCTCGGCATCACGGTGCTCAGCGTCGCCCCCGCGCTGCTGCTGATGATGACGAGCTTCACGAAGATCTTCGTGGTGCTCGCGCTCACCCGCAACGCGCTGTCGCTGCCGTCCATCCCGCCGAACCAGGTGCTCGCGGGACTCAGCCTCTTCCTGACGCTGTTCATCATGTGGCCCGTCCTCGCCGACATCAATCAGGTGGCCGTGACGCCCTTCACCTCGGGGCAGATCGACTTCGGCCAGGCCTTCGACGCGGCCCAGCAGCCGCTGCGCACCTGGATGCTGCATTTCACGCGCGAGGAGGACATCGCGCTCATGCACCGCGCGGCGCAGATGGACAACCCGACCGCGCCCGACAGCATCCCGCTGTACACGCTCATCCCCGCGTTCATGCTCAGCGAGCTGCGGGCGGCGTTCGTGATCGGCTTCATCGTCTTCATCCCGTTCCTCATCATCGATCTCGTCGTCTCGAGCGCGCTGATGTCGATGGGCATGATGATGCTGCCGCCGGTCATGATCTCGCTTCCCTTCAAGATCCTGCTGTTCCTCCTCGTCGACGGGTGGGGGCTCGTCATCACCTCTCTCGTGCAGTCGTATCGGGGTGCCGGATGAAGCCCGAAGCGGTCATGGACATCGGTCTGAGCGCGCTGATGCTGGCGGCCAAGCTCAGTGCGCCGCTGCTCATCACGGCGCTGGTGGTCGGCTTCGCGATCTCGCTGCTGCAGTCGATCACGCAGGTGCAGGAGATGACGATGTCGTTCGTGCCGAAGCTCATCGCCGTGGGCATCGCGCTGCTGGTGTGCGGCAACTGGATGATCGCCGAGAGCATCGCGTTCACGAACGAGCTGTTCGCGCGCATCCCGTCGCTGTTGAACGGCGGCGGATGAACATCCCCGTCGACTTCGTCTGGCTCGAGGCCACGGCCTTGGCGATCGTGCGCATCACGGCGTTCCTGGTCATCGCCCCGCCCTTCAGCCACGGGGCGATCCCGATGCGGATCCGCGCCCTGCTCGGCGTCGGTCTGGGCCTTGCCGTGTCGCCCGTCGTCGTGGCGGGCTACCAACGCCTCGACACCGGCGGGTTCCTGCTCGCGCTGGCCGGTCAGGTGCTGGTGGGGAGCCTCCTCGGCTTCCTCGTGCTGGTGCTCTTCAGCGCGGTGCAGAGCGCCGGCTTCCTCGTCGACACCTTCGGCGGCTTCCAACTCGCCCAGGCCTACGACCCCGGGATGAACGTCAACGGCGCCCAGTTCACGCGCCTGTTCCAGATGACGGCGATCCTGCTGCTCTTCGCCTCCAACGGCTACCAGCTCGTGCTGGGCGGTCTCTTCCGCTCGTTCGACGCCGTCTCCGTCGCCGGGACGATCGACCTCGGCCGACCCGCCGAGGTGCTCACCGACGCGGTGGGGCAGATGCTCGTGAGCGCCGTGCAGATCGCCGGTCCGCTGCTGATCGTGCTGTTCCTCGCCGACGTGGGTCTCGGGCTCGTCTCCCGCGTCGCGCCCGCACTGAACGCCTTCGCGCTCGGCTTCCCCATCAAGATCGCGCTGACCCTGCTGCTGGTCGGGTTCGTCTTCACCGCCCTTCCCGCCATCGTCTCCTCGCTCGCCGGCGAGGCCGCGCAGGTGCTGATCGGGGTGACGCGGTGAGCGGCACCGACACCGGGGAACGCACCGAGAAGGCGACGCCGGAGCGCCTGCGCACCGCCATCCGCAAGGGCCAGATCGGTCGCAGTCAGGACTTCACGGCGTGGGTGTGCATCGGTGCTGCGGGCGTGATGATCCCGTCCACGGTGGATGCCGCGTCCCGAGCCGTGTCGCACCCCCTCGCGGCTCTGACGGCGGTGGCACGCGACCCCGATCCCGCGCGGGCGGTCGAGGCGATCGGCGCCGCGGTCGGCACGGTCGGCGAAGTGCTCGCCCCGCTGCTCGCCGTCGTGCTGGTCGCCACGACCGCCACGGCGATCGCGCAGGGCGGCATCCGCCTGCGCGGCATCCCGATGCGCATCGAGCAGTTCGACATCCTCGCGGGGCTGAAGCGCACCGTGGGGAAGGCGGCGCTGTGGGAGGGCGTGAAGGCACTGCTGAAGACGGCCGCCATCGGGGCGGCCCTCTGGATCGTGGTCGCGGGCCTCGTCCCCGTGCTGATGGGCAGCGGGCGGCACACCGTCGCCTGGCTCCTGGAGCTCGCGGGCGGGGGAGTGGCGACCCTGCTGCAGGTGGCGGTGGCGGTGGGCCTGCTGCTCGCCGCGATCGACGTGTTCGTGGTGATGAAACGGAACCGTCAGCACACGCGCATGACGAAGCAGGAGGCGCGCGACGAGCACAAGAAGAGCGAGGGCGACCCGCTCATCAAGTCGCAGCGCCGGGCGCGCCAGATGGCGGTCAGCCGCAATCGCATGATCGCGGCGGTCGCCGACAGCGACGTCGTCCTGCTGAACCCGACGCACATCGCCGTGGCCCTGCGCTACGAGCCGGGCAAGGCCGCCCCGCGCGTGGTCGCGAAGGGCGCCGGAGTCATCGCGCAGAAGATCCGCGAGCGCGCGGAGAGCGAGAAGGTGCCCATGGTGCGCGACGTCGCGCTCGCGCGGGCCCTGCACGCGGCGGTGGAGGTGGGGCACGAGATCCCCGAGCACCTCTACACCGCGGTCGCGCAGGTGCTCGCGTTCGTCCAGCAGCTGAACAAGAGGGGCTCGCGCGCGGGGACGCACACGATGCCCCCCGCGGCCCTCGTCGGGCGCGACCTGTGAGGGCGCGACCCGTGACGGACCGATTCGGATATCGCAACACCAGGAGAGAGCGGAGATCATGATCGGTGCAGTGCTGTCGAAGGGCGCCGTGCCCCTCGGCGTCGTGGGGATCATCCTGCTGTTGATCGTGCCGATCCCGGCGCCGCTGCTCGACGTGCTCATCGTGTCGAACATCGCCTTCGCGCTGCTGATCCTGCTCACGGCGATGTTCGTGAAGAAGCCGCTCGACTTCTCCGTCTTCCCGAGCCTGCTGCTGGTGGCGACCCTCTTCCGCCTCGGTCTGAACGTGGCATCCACGCGGTTGATCCTCAGCGAGGCGCACGCCGGCCAGGTCATCGCGGCGTTCGGTCAGATCACCATCAGCGGGTCGCTGGTCATCGGTGCCGTGATCTTCCTCATCCTGGCCGTCATCCAGTTCGTCGTCGTCACGAAGGGAGCGGAACGCGTCGCGGAGGTCGGGGCCCGCTTCACCCTGGATGCCATGCCGGGCAAGCAGATGGCCATCGACGCCGACCTGAACGCGGGCCTCATCACCGACGAGGAGGCCCGTCGACGGCGCGCCGAAGTCGCCGCGGAGTCGGACTTCTACGGCGCGATGGACGGAGCGAGCAAGTTCGTCAAGGGCGACGCGATCGCCGGCATCGTCATCCTGGTCATCAACTTCGCCGGCGGCATCGTCATCGGCATGACGATGCACGGCATGAGCATCGACAAGGCGCTCGAGACCTACAGCCTGCTGACGATCGGCGACGGGCTCGTCACCCAGGTCCCGGCGCTGCTGATGGCCGTGTCGACGGGCATGATCGTCACGCGCGAGAACGCCGAGGCCGAGCTCGGCCGCGCCGCCGGGCGCCAGCTGCTCCAGTCGCGCAACGCGCTCATCATCACGGCCATGGCCGCCCTGGGGATGGGGCTCATTCCGGGGATGCCGTTCCTGGCCTTCCTCGCGATCGGCGCCGTCCTGCTGTTCGCGGCGTCGCGCGTGAAGGCGAACGCGGATCGCGCCGCGGCCGACGAGGCCGACGCGCAGGCGCAGCTCGCCGTCGAGGCCGCGGCGGAGCGGCCGGACGACCTCATGGACACGATGCGCGTGCACGCGCTGGAGATCTCGCTCGCCCCCGACATCGTCGACCTGGCGGCGGGAGGGCAGGGCGACCTGCTCACCCGGGTGAAGGCGCTGCGGCGCAAGGTCGCCCTCGAACTCGGCGCCCTCATGCCCCCGGTGCGCACGCGCGACAACGTCGAACTGCCCGCCGAGACGTACGCCATCCTCGTCGCCGGGGTCGAGGCGGGACGGGGGATCGTCCCGCGCGGGCACGTGCTGGCGCTCGGGACGGGTCTCGAGAGCCTCCCCGGGACGCCGGTCGTCGACCCGGTGTTCGGTCTCGAGGGCAAATGGGTGCGCACCGAGATGTCGCACGCGGCCGACCTGGCCGGAGCGACGGTCATCGACCGGTCGAGCGTGATCATCACCCACCTCTCCGACATCGTCCACGCGCACGCGCACCGGCTGCTCTCGCTCGAAGACGTGCGTCAGCTCACCGAGCACCTGAAACAGTCCAATCCCGCGGCCGTCGACGAGCTCACCCCGACCCTGCTGCCTCTGGCCGTGGTGCAGCGGGTGCTGGCCAGCCTGCTGGCCGAGAGGGTGTCGATCAACGACCTCGGACGCATCTACGAGGCCCTCGCCCTCCGTGCGAAGTCGTCGACCGAGATCCCCTCGCTCGTCGAGGCCGCGCGCAGCGCACTCGGCCCGGCCATCGCGGCGCGGTTCGCCCGCGACGGTCGTCTGCGGGTGGTCATGTTCGACCCGGTGCTCGAGCAGCAGATGCTCGAGGGATTGCGTCAGGTGGAGGGGCGCCCGCAGATCGTGCTGAGCGCCGAGGCGACGATGCAGCTGCTCGAGGGCATCCGCCGCACCGTCGGCGAACTCGACCCGGCCGGCGCCGAGCCGATCCTCGTGTGCGCGCCCTCGCTGCGCCAGGGAGTACGCGCCCTGGTGTCGGGGCAGGTCGCGGGGATGCCGATCCTGTCGTACGACGAAGCCGCGATCGGCGGGTTCGCGACCGACGTCGTCGGCGTGGTGCGCCTCGAGCAGGTCGCCATCGGTTCCCCGTAAGGCGCGGAATCCGCTCGTGATCGAGCGGAAAAGGTATATTCGTCGGCAGGACGGCGCTCCGCGCAGAAGCCAGGGAAGGCGGTCACTCCGACATGCTCGTACTCACACGACGCCCCAACGAGAGCATCATGATCGGCGACGACGTCACCGTCACGGTGCTGGGGGTGACGGCGACGGGCGTGCGCATCGGCATCGACGCGCCCCGCGACACCCGCATCCATCGCAGCGAGATCGTGGTCGCCGTCGGTTCCGAGAACCACGACGCCCTGACGGCGGCCCGTTCCGACGAGGCGCAGGGCGCGCTGCTGAGCGCGCTGCGCGCGTCGACGCCGACCGAGTAGGGCGCGCGGCGGTCGCCCCGACGCGGCGCGGGCCGGAGGCGCCGCGGGTTACTGGTGCCCCGCGTCGTCGCGATAGTGGCTGTCGTGACGGGTGCACCTGTCACGAGGACTCGACCCGAACGAGGAGACTCCGTGGCCGCCACCGACCTGAGCATGCAGCTGCTGCGTCAGCGCGAACTGCTCGAGCTGATGCTGTTCAAGCTCGAGGAGCTCGAGATGCTCGTGACGACCGGGCGCACGCGCTGGGTCCAGCACGCCACGTCCGAGGTCGAGCGGGTCGCGAAGGCCCTCGCCTCGGGGGCGATCCTGCGCGACACGATGTTCGTCGACGTCGCGACGCAGTGGGGCGCTCCGGAGGCCACCACGCTGCGCGAGCTCGTCGAGATCGCCCCGACCGAGGCCTGGCGCGAGGTCATGGGCTCGCACCACGCGGTCATGACCGGTCTGGCCGAGGAGATCGCGCAGAAGAGGAACGCCGTCAACCAGCACCTGCGCACGGCACTGCGCGTGACGCAGGAGACGATCGCCGGACTGGGGGAGCCCACCGGGGAGTACGCCGCGAGCGGGGCGCTCGTCGGTGGTGCCGGATCGCGTCTGCTCGACGTGCAGGTCTGAGGCATGTCGACTTTCGCAGGGCTCCAGGTGGCCGCGTCGGGCCTGGCGGCGGCGCGCGCCGGGATGACCGTCACCGGGCAGAACATCGCCAACGAGACCACGCCCGGATACACCCGCCAACGCATCGATCAGACCTCGGTCGCAGCTCCCGGAACCGTCGCCGCGTGGGGATCGGGCCTGGGCGTCGGCGGCGGCGTCACGGTGACGGGCATCGCACGGCTCGGCGACGAGGTGCTGGACGCGCGCGTGCGCGATGCGCTGTCGGCATCCGGGTTCTGGTCGACGCGCGCCGCGGCCGCGGGCAGCGCGGAGGCCGTGCTCGCCGAGCCGACGAAAGACGGTCTGGCCGCGAACCTCAATCGCTTCTGGGCGGGCTGGTCCGACCTGGCCAACACCCCCGAGCCCGCGGCGGCGCAGGTGGTGCTCACCAACGCCACGGTGCTGGCCGCGCAGATCTCCTCGGGCTACGACAGCGTGGTGGGGCAGTGGACCGACCTGCGCGCCCAGATCGACCGCCAGGTCGCCGACGTCAACGCCACGGCGGCCCAGGTCGCGACCCTCAACGGGCAGATCCGCACGGCGCTCCAGTCGGGGCGCTCGGCCAACGAGCTCATCGACCAGCGCAACACCCTGGCGCAGCAGCTGTCCACCGTCGTGGGGGCGACCGGACGCCTCGAGGACGACGGCACGATGACCCTCCGCCTCGATGGCAATGCGCTGGTCGCCGGCGACGCCAGCCGCACCCTGGCGGTGACGGGGCCGCGCGAGCTGACCGACCCGGCCCGCATCACGGTCTCCTGGACCGACCGCCCCGACGTCGCGGTCGCGATCACCGGCGGGTCGGTGGGGGGTGCGCTGAGCGTTCTCGCACCGGCATCCGAGGGGGGCACGCTGGCGGCGGTGGCCGACGCCTACAACGCCGTCGCGACCGCGCTCGCCGCCGCCGTCAACGACATCCATCGGTCCGGCCAGACCGCGACGGGCGCCGCCGGTGGGGATTTCTTCTCGGTGGATGCCACGGGCCCGGCTTCGCGCGGGTTGCGGGTCGTGCCCACCGGGCTCGATCAGCTCGCTTTGGCCGCGCCGGGAGCGGGGGCGCTGGACACCTCGATCGCCGACCGCATCTCGGTGCTCGGGTCGTCGTCGACCGGTCCGTCGGCGACGTGGTCGAGCTTCGTCACGGGTTTCGGCGTGGCGGTCGGGGGAGACGTCCAGCGCGCCGACACGGCGGATCGCAGCGCGATCGCGGCGATCAGCGGTCAGCAGTCGCAGGCGTCGGTCGACGGCGACGAGGAGACGATCAACCTCCTGAAGTACCAGACCGCCTATCAGGCGGCGGCCCGGGTGCTGACCGCGGTCGACGAAGCCCTCGACCTGCTCATCAACCGCGTCGGCCTCGTCGGCCGCTGACCCCGGAGTGGCCATGATCGGACGCATCACCAGCAGCACCGTCAACCAGCAGGCGCTGCGCACCCTGCAGGCGGGTCTCGCCGACCGGGCGCGGCTGCAGGACCAGGCGACCTCGCAACGCGCCATCCGCACCTCCAGCGACGATCCGGCGGTCGCGGCCGCGATCCTCGGGGTGCACGGCGAGCAGGCCCGCGTGTCGCAGTACGCCCGCAACATCACCGACGGCCTCGCCTGGGTCACCACCGCCGACACGGCGCTGGGAGCGAGCATCGACCTGCTCAATCGCGCGCGCGACCTCACCGCGCAGGGGGCCAACTCGGGGGCGTTGAGCGCGTCGGCCCGCGAGTCGATCGCCGCCGAGCTCGACAGCCTGAGCACCGAGCTGTTGTCGCAGGCGAACACGACGGTGCTCGGACGCACCGTCTTCGCCGGAACCGGCGACAGCGGGTCGGCCTTCGATCCGACGACCTTCGCGTTCTCGGGGGCGGGCGGCGCGGGGGTCGAGCGGCGCGTCTCCGACGGCGAGAAGGTGCGCGTCGACCTCGACGGCGCGCAGGTCTTCGGGCAGGGCGCCGACAGCGTCTTCGCGGCTCTGCGGGGGATCGCGGCCGACCTGCGCGCGGGCGCGGAGGTCGGACCGCGACTGGCGACGATCGATGCGCACCTGGAAGACCTCACGACCGCCCGCGGCGTCGCCGGGGCGCGGCAGGCCCAGATCGAGCGGGCGTCGGCCGCCAACACCGGTCTCGGGGTCGACCTCGAGGCCCGCCGCGCCGAGGTCGAGAACGTCGACACCCTCGAGGTCTACATCGCGCTGCAGTCCGCCGAGCTCGTATACCAATCCGCCCTGCAGGTGACGGCCAAGAGCCTGCAGACCAATCTCCTGGAGTTCTTGCGATGACCACCGCTACGACGACCGCCACCGGGACCCCCGCCACCGGGACCCCCGCCGAGATCAGCGATCTCGACGTCGAGTTCGCGTCGTCCCCTCCCGGGCTCGGCCCGCTCACGTCCTTCCGGCTGACGCGCATCGAGGGGGCACGGGGGCTGTACACCCTGCGCTCGACGGGTGACGAGGTACGGCTGTTCCTCGTCGACCCCGCGACGGTGGTCTCTGGGTATCACCCCCGTATCACCGCCGGGATGCGCGACGAGATCGGCTCCGACGAGGATGCCGTCCGCGTCTTCGTCGTGGCGAACCCCTCGGACGAGGGGGTGTTCGTGAACCTGCGCGCGCCCGTCCTGCTCAACGAGCGCACGGGCGCGGCGGCGCAGATCATCTTCGAGGACACGTCCTACCCGCTGCGCGCGCAGCTGGGGGCGGCTTAGCGGTCGTCCGTCCGCGGGCCGCGTGCCCGGCGGCGTGTCCTCGTCGCCGAAAAAATCGCCCGGGACGAGCTCCGAGGCGCTAGGATCATCACGAAAACGAGCAGAAACCGACCCAGCACCGCGACCCGAATGCGGTGTGCGCCCTCCCGAAGGGGCGCGGGGCGGAGTCAGCCCGCGGTACGTGACCTCGATCCGAGGGGCGACGGCGGCGAGCTCGGCGTCGCGCACGCGCCGCCGGATCGACCGTCGCGCTCATGGAGACGGGCCGCGTCGGCGGGCGACGACGCGTACCGCCGGCGTCTTCACCCGAAGGATCCGAGTCCGCGTCGCAGCACGGTCCACCTGTCGTCCCCGATTGGCAACCCCGACGCCGGTCACAGGGGCGACACATACGCTCGTTCACGAGCAAGAGCAATGGATGGTGAGATATGCCTGTCACGAGGTCCGATGAGCCCAAGGTGAGCAAGCGCGAGTTCGTCCAGCGGGTGTCCAAGCGCGCGGGTCTGTCCCTGCGGACGACCCAGCTCGCCTACGACGCGATCTTCGAGGAGATCCTCGACCTGGTGAACGCGGGCAACCGCGTCACCCTGACCGGGTTCGGCAAGTTCTACGCCCAGCCGCACAAGGGGCACAACGTCGTCCTGAACATCCGCGACGACGCGCACGCCCGCGGGCAGGTCGACGACTACGCGGTGCTGAAGTTCTCCGCGACCCGGGAAGTCAACAAGAAGGTGACGGTTCCGCCCCGCTCCCGCGACGACACGTAGTCCCGGCCCGCGCGGGGCCGCGGGGGTCAGCGATCGAACGAGTAGCTGGTCTGGCCGACGAGGGTGAGGGTGATCCGCGCGGGGAGCTCGTCGGGCATCTCCTCGTCCTCGTCCATCGCATCGATCGTGTGGACGGGGATCGAGATGCTCCCGTCGTCCTCGAACACGACATCGCGTGGGGCGAAGGAGAAGAACAGCGCACGCTGCGTGCTGCGGAGTTCGATCGTGCGCCGCACGTCGCCGCGTTCGTGCAGGTTGAGCACCGATTCGTCGGCCAGGATCGTCCCGTCGAGGTACTTCGCCTCGACGCGATAGGTGCTCGGCTCGATCGCCTTGATGTTGAGGTCCTCGACGATCTCCGAGAACTTCGCCTCGGGATGGTTCATCTCGAACGCGATCGCGCGCAGATGATCGTAGGTGAGGTTCACACGACGCGAGAACAGAGCCGCGTTCTCGACCTCCGATGCCGCAGCGTGCGGCGCCTGGTCGGCGAGATACTCCCGCACCTCGTCCGGGCCCGGGTAGTCGAAGCGCATGTGGTAGTGGAAGCGGCCCGGCCGGTTGACGATGTAGTGGCTGACGTCCTGCACGTCGTTGACCGTCACGCAGTAGATGCGTCGCACCGACGACATGCCGTCGAAGAGGGTGAGGAACTGGTTCTGGCGGTTCGGCTCCGCGAGGTGACCGCGGCCGGATGCGAAGACCTTCTCGAACTCGTCGAAGATGACGAGGCATTCGTCGAGGGTGTCGAGGAAGTCCACGATGCCGTCGGCATCCTCGGTGACCAGGACCACCGGGAGTTCCTGCGCGATCGCGCGTTCCGCCACCATGCGGAGGAACATCGACTTGCCCTGCCCCTTGTTGCCCGACAGCATCACGCCCAGGTTGCGGTCGAGCCGGGCGTAGGTGCGGAAGATCTTGTCGACCTTCGCCTCGCGCTGCCCGTACACCTTCTCTGCGCCGACGGCGAGATCCGCGGTGCGCACGAGGCTGAAGCCCTCTTTGCTGCTGAAGCGCACGCGATAGGTGCCGAGAGGCAGGGAGTCGTGAGCCTTCACGGCGGAATCGTAGACCCGGACCTGGCCGCCGGTCTCGATGTAGGTGCTGCTCACGTGGTCGTGCTCCTCTAGGGGGGAAGGGGCGTTCCGAAAGGGCTGTCAATACCCTAAGAATGAGATGAGTACTTTCTAATGTAAGCCCCGGAAGGCGTGCCGCAACACCATTTGAGGTAAAGCAATGACGAGCGGTGCGCTGTCGGGACGGCGGAGCGTCGGGGGGCGCGAAACGACTCGAAAAGGAGAGGAAACGCGAAGGCGCCGTCATCGGGCCGCACACCGTGGCCGACGATGCGCGACTTTCGCGGAATCCTCCGGTGCGCTTTTCGACGACGAACGGAAAACGATGGAGCGAATGACGAGAGGAGGCGCACGGGTGACGCGCGACCACCTCTGGGGGGCCCATGCAGGATGACACCGATATCGGGGCGATGGCGCTCCGCCTCACCGTCCGGATCGACGCGCGACGCATCGAGCCGGAGGTCTGGCGCGCGGTCATCCACTCGGGCGACGAGGCGGATGCGGCCACGCGTGTCCTGACGGCGGCGACACTCCACCGCGTCCACTACGCGGACCCGTCCTGGGCCGAGCAACTGCTCGAAGCCGTGCCCGACCTGTCGTCGATCGGATCCGCCTTCACCGATCGCGAGCTGATCTCGATGATCGACGAGTCGTCGCTGTTCACCGACAGCCTGTGCGTGATCTCCTCCGTCGATGTCGACGACGCCGCGATCGGCTCGCTCGTCAGCCACACCCTCGTCCGCGGCATCGCCCGCGTCTTCGACGGCGACACGATCGCCATCCTCCTCGCGGGGGCGTTCCCTCCCTCGGCGGGCGGGCCGGTGGTCGATCCCGCCGACGTCGCCGAGCGTCGCGCCCACTGGGCGAGCATCGGCTTCGTCGACATCCCCGGTACCGCGGCGATGCTGCTGCCCGTGGGCTCGCGGCCGTGAGGAGCGCCCCGCCCCGTCGTCCTCGGGCGGGCGCGGCATCCCGCGCGCTCTAGGGTGAGGGGAGACGATGAGAGGGGCCTTCGAGTGGCTGACGAACGCGAACGGTTGAGCTGGGACGACTTCGGGATCGCGACGAGGGAGATCTCCCGCGCCATCGTCGCCGACGGATTCCACCCCGAGGTGGTCGTGGCCATCGCGCGCGGCGGTCTGCTGCCCGGCGGGGCGATCGCCTACGGTCTCGGCGTGAAGAACTGCGGCGCGCTGAACGTGGAGTTCTACACCGGCATCGGCACGGTGCTGGACGCCCCCGAGGTGCTGCCTCCGGCGCTGGATCTGTCCTACCTCTCGGGGCGTCGCGTGCTGCTCGTCGACGACGTCGCCGACAGCGGTCGCACCCTCGACCTGGCCATCAAACTGCTCGACCGCCACGGCGCCGAGGCGCGTTCGGCCGTCATCTACACCAAGCCGACCACCGTGGTGCAGCCCGACTACGCCTGGAAGGACACTTCGCTCTGGATCGACTTCCCGTGGTCGCATCAGGGGTCGGTGCACGAAGAAGACGCGGCGTGACCGCGAAGTTGCTCGCCGAACTGGCGGATGCCGGGCTGATCGACGCCTCGTGGGTGCAGCCCCTCGCCCCGGTCGCCGACGACATCGCGGCCCTGGGTGAGCGTCTGCGCGCCGAGGGCGCGCCCTATCTCCCGGCCGGAGATCTCGTGCTGCGGGCCTTCCGCACTCCCCTCGACGCGGTGCGCGTGCTCATCGTGGGTCAGGATCCGTACCCCACGCCCGGGCATCCGATCGGTCTGTCGTTCGCGGTCGACCCGCACGTGCGCCCGCTCCCGCGGAGCCTGGCGAACATCTACCGCGAGTTGCACGACGACCTCGGCATCACCCCCGCCCCGCACGGCGACCTCTCGGCCTGGTCCTCGCAGGGCGTGATGCTGTTGAACAGGGTGCTCACCGTGGCCCCCGGGCAGCCGGCGTCCCACCGCGGGTGGGGCTGGGAGCGGGTGACCGAGCACGCCATCCGGGTGCTCGTCGCGCGCGATCAGCCGTTGGTCGCCGTGCTCTGGGGGAGGGATGCCATGAACCTCGCGCCCCTGCTGGGCTCGACGGCGACCGTGTCGTCGCCGCACCCGTCGCCGCTGTCGGCCAGCCGCGGCTTCTTCGGCTCACGCCCCTTCTCGCGGGTGAACGCTCTGCTGCAGGAGCAGGGCGCCGACGCCGTGGATTGGCGCATCCCGGCCTGAGGCCCGCGGCGTCGCCGCCACGGGCGGCGGACACACGCCCGAAACCGCCGCGCCCGTAGAGTGGCGGGGTGCTGGAAGAGGAGTACGAGAAGAGTCGTCGGCGATTGCCCGCACATCTGCGGCGCGCACCCGAACCCGAGCGGCCCTTCTCGTTCGAGATACGCCCGGCCACCGAGGCCGACATCCCCGACATCCGCGAGATCTACAACTACTACGTGCGCAATTCCGTGGTGACCTTCGATGAGAAGGCCTGGTCGATCGCCAAGTGGCGCGACAAGTTCGCCACCCTGCACAAGCTCGGCCTTCCCTTCCTCGTGGCCCAGTCGCCCAGCGGCCAGATCCTCGGCTATGCGCTCGTGCAGCCGTGGCAGTCCAAGTCGGCGTACCGCTACACGGTCGAGAACTCGATCTACCTGGGACAGGCGGCCGCGGGTAAAGGCCTCGGTCGGGCGCTGCTCGAGGCGTTGATCGCCGCCTGCCAGGAGCTCGGCATCCGCGAGATGGTCGCCGCGATCAGCGACAAGGGCGCCGACGCCTCGATCGCGCTGCACGAGAAGCTCGGTTTCACCGAGGTCGGTCGGATGGGACGCGTGGGCTTCAAGTTCGGACGCTGGCTCGGGGTCGTCTACCTGCAGAAGAGCATCCCGTCGAAGAAGAAGCGGCGGAAGCTGTTCGGCTGATCGACCGCGGTCGGCAGAGCCTCAGCGGCCGCGTGACGACGGCGACGCGGCCTGCCGCACCTCGTCGACCAGCACTCGCCACGGTCCCTCGATCTGGCCGTCGCCGAGGCGGGCCTGGTGAACCGCGTCATCGCCGCGATGCACCTCGATGCGCCACTGATACCGGTCGGCACCCGTCGACGGCGCCTCCGCGGCATCCCACGGACAACGCTCGACGAGCTCCCGCCAGTGCGGCACCCGTGCGGGTTCGGGCTCGGCGCGCCACTGCTTCGACAGTCCCGCGATGCCGCCCGAGCGCACGACCACGACGACGAGACGCTCGGGCTCGACGGTCTCGGTGTCAGGCTGCGGCATCCTTCACGACGCCGACCCCGGCCCATGCGGCCCGGACGGCGGCGACCTCCTCGGACTCCTCACCGTACTCCGTGGCGGCGGTGCGCAGTGTCGCCGAGGCGAAGGCGACGAAGTCGGCCGTGGGCGTCAGCTCTCCGCCGGTGAGGGTGCGGTACCAGATCAGCCCGGCGCGCTCCCAGGCGAACCCGCCGAGGGCCGTCGCCGCGAGGTAGAACGCGTGGTTCGGGATGCCGGAGTTGATGTGCACGCCCCCGTTGTCGTCTTCGGTCTCGACGTAGTCCCGCATGTGGGCGGGCTGTGGGTCCTTACCCAGGACGTCGTCGTCGTACGCCGTGCCCGGAGCCTTCATCGACCGCAGGGCCTCGCCCTGCACGGCGGCGGCGAAGATCCCGGCACCGATCAGCCACGAGGCCTCGTCGGCGCGCTGCCGCCGGTGATGCTGCTCGGCGAGGGCGCCGAACACGTCGGACAGCGACTCGTTGAGCGCACCCGACTGCCCCTCGTACTCCAGCCCTCCGGCGGCCTCCGTGACGCCGTGACCCAGTTCGTGGGCGATGACGCTGAGCGAACGGGTGAACCCGACGAACACGTCGCCGTCGCCGTCGCCGAAGACCATGCGCTCCCCGTTCCAGAACGCGTTGTCGTAGTCGTCGCCGTAGTGCACCGTCGCCAGGAGCGACCCGCCCGCCGCGTCGATGCCGTCGCGGGCGAAGGCGTCCCAGAAGAAGTCGTACGTCTCGCCGAGGCCGTCGTAGGCCTCGTCGACCGCGCTGTCGCCCGTGGGGGCGTCGTCTTCGCTGCGGACGCGGCGCCCCGGCAGGTTCTCGGTGTTCGCGGCGTCGGAGATGATGCGGTCGGGGGCGGGACCGGCCTCCGCGACCAGGGCGTCGCCCTCGATCGACAGGCGCAGGCGCGTGCGCGTGGGCCGCGGCGGACGCGGCAGAGCGAGGGTCTTCCGCGCGGCGGCCGCCGCCCGCGCGAGGCGGGGGTCGTCGGTCTGCGCGAGGCGGTCGAGCAGGAACGGAGGGACGATACCGGGGGTCATGGGGCGAGGCTAACGCCGACCCCCGACATCGCGGCATCCCTTGATCGCGACCTGTGGGGGATTCTCATCCTCGCGGGCGGGGGAGGAGCCGCGATGGGAGACGGTGTGAGGCCGCACAGGGTGCGACCCCGGACGCCGCGAGTCCCGGCGGGACTGGGTCTCAGGCGGGCAGCGTCGGGATCGACGCGAGCAGTTGGCGGGTGTAGGCCGCCTGCGGCTGCAACAGCACCTTCTCGGTGGGCCCCTGCTCGACGATGCGCCCGTCCTTCATCACGACCACCTGGTCGCAGATGCTCTGCACCACGCCGATGTCGTGCGAGACGAGCACGAGCGTGAGCTGCTCCTCGGCGCGCAACCGCGCGATCAGGCGCAGGATCTGCGCCCGCACGGTGACGTCGAGGGCCGAGAGCGGCTCGTCGCCCACGAGGATGCGCGGGCGGTGCACGATCGCCCGCGCGAGGGCGATGCGCTGGCGCTGTCCGCCCGAGAACTCGTGCGGGAAGCGCGCCGCCATGTCGGCGTCGAGCCCCACCTGCTCGAGCACCTCGCGCACGCGCGCCCGGCGGTCGCCCTCGATGCCGAGCGCCCAGAGCGGTTCGCCCACGATGCGCCCCACGTTCATGCGCGGGTCGAGCGAGGCGTACGGATCCTGGAAGACGATGCCCGTCGCGCGGCGGAGCCAGTGCAGCGAGCGGGCCGACCCGCGGCCGTCGACGGCGCGCCCCTCGACCTCGACGCTGCCGGCGCTCGGAACGTCGAGCCCGAGGAGCAGACGGACCAGGGTCGACTTGCCCGAGCCCGACTCGCCGATGATCCCCACCGAGGAGCCCGCCGTGACCGACAGGTCGACGTCCGTGAGCCCGGCGGTCCGCTCGGCCCGGCCGAAGCCGCGGGTCCGCGGCGTGAGGTAGTCGCGCGAGAGCCCGCGCGCGCGGATCACCGTGTCGCTCACCGTTCCTCCTCGCCGTCGGTGCGGTCCGCCGTCGCCGCCGGGGTGCCGGCATCCGTCCCCTCCGACGCCGGAGCGCGGGAGGCCGAGCGCTCCGGATGCCACAGGGTCGCCGTCGCATCGCGCAGCAGCGCCTGGGTGACCGGCGACGACGGCGCGCGCAGCAGATCGTCGACGGCGCCGTCCTCGACCACCCGGCCGTGCTCGAGCACGACGGCGTGGGTCGCGACCTGGGCCAGCACCGCGAGATCGTGCGTGATGAACACGAGCGACATCCCGGCGTCCTCGACCAGGGTCCGCAGCAGCGACAGGATGCCGGCCTGGATCGTCACGTCGAGCGCGGTCGTCGGCTCGTCGGCGATCAGCAGGCGCGGGCGGCAGGCGAGCGCCATGGCGATCGCGACGCGCTGACGCTGCCCTCCCGACAGCTGGTGCGGGTAGCGCGAGACGAGTCGCTCCGGATCCGGGAGGGCGACCCGCTCGGCCTCGACGACCGCTCGGCGCAGGGCCTCGCGGCGGGAGACGCCCTCGTGGATCCGCACGGACTCGCCGATCTGGCGGCCGACGGTGCGGATCGGGTTGAGGGCCGTGCGCGGCTCCTGGAACACGATGCCGATGTCGTCGCCGCGCAGGGTCGCGAGCTGGGCGTCGGGTAGGCCCAGGATCTCGCGGTCGTTCCAGCGCACGCTGCCCGTGGCGCGCGCGCCCTCGGGCAGCAGGCCCAGGATCGCGAGAGCGGTGAGCGACTTGCCCGAACCGGATTCGCCGATGAGCCCCACCCGGGCGCCGTCGGGCACGTCGAAAGACACGCCGTCCACGACCGGGTGCCCGCCGATCTCGACGCGGAGGTCTCTCACCGCGAGGCTCATGCGACCACTCCCGGAACGGGCGTCCGCGCCGAGGGGGTGCGTTCGGCGAGGGTGGGGTCGGCGGCCTCGCGCAGAGCGTCGCCGAGCAGGTTGAGTCCGAGCACAGTGAGGGTGATCGCCAATCCCGGCCACACGACCGTGAGGGGGTGCACGGCGATGTACGCCTGCAGATCGCTCAGCAGCACGCCCCACGACGGCTGGGTGACCGGGGCGCCGAAGCCGAGGTACGACAGGCCGGCCTCGGCCAGCACGGCCACCGCCATCGCCCACGACAGCTGCACGATGAAGACCGGCGCGACGTTCGGCAGGAGATGCCGGGTGAGGTTCTGCCACGTCGACAGGCCGCCGGCCCGACCGGCGAGCACGAAGTCGCTGTGCAGCACCCGCCGCAGTTCGGGCCGCGTGACGCGGGCGACGTTCACGCCGAACCCGATGCCCACCGACCAGATCACCACCGCGAGCGACCCGCCCCAGACCGCGGAGATCATCATCGCGATGATCAGCACGGGGAACGCCACGAGGATGTCGACGAGCACCGCGACGCTCTCGCGGACCCACCGGGCGGTGAGCGCCCCGAGGGCCGCGAGGGCGATGCCGAGGAGGGATGCCACGATCCCCGCCCCGACCGCCACGACCACCGTCGTGCGCGCCCCCGCCATCAGGAGACTGGCGATGTCGCGTCCGCTGTTGTCGGTGCCGAGCACGTGCGGCCACGACGGATCGGCCCAGCGGTTGCGCACGTCGACCACTCCCGGGTCGAACGGCGTCCACACGAGCGAGATCAGCGCGATCAGCACGACCAGACCCGCCACCAGGATGCCGAAACGGCCGGTGCCCAGCGCGAGGAGGCGTCTCAGGGTGCTCATGCGGCCTCCCGCTGGCGGGGATCGATCAGGCGGTGCACGAGGTCGACGACCGCGCCGACGATCAGGACGACGCCGGTCAGGGCGAGCAGTTCGCCCTGGACCTTCGGCAGGTCGCGCGCGGCGACGTCGGAGACGAGCATGCGGCCCACCCCGGGCAGCGTGAACAGCTGCTCGATCACGACGGCGCCCACGATGATGCCCGCGATCTGCAGACCCAGCACGGTGATGACCGAGAGGCCGACGTTGGGCAGGCCGTGTCGCAGCAGCGCGCGGGTGCGGGTGAGGCCCTTCGCCGCGGCCGTGCGCACGTAGTCCTCGCCGAGCGCCTGCAGGGTCGCGCTCCGCACGAAGCGCAGCAGCATCGCCCCCTCGACCACGCCGATCGTGAGAGCGGGCAGGATCAGGGCGCGCACGGCGGCACCCGGATCACTCCACCCGGCGCGCGGGAAGCCCTGGGGAGGCAGCCACCCCAGCCACACCGCGAACACGACGACGAGCATCATGCCGGCCCACACCACCGGGACCGCCGCGAGGGCCTGCGCCCCGACGCTGAGCGCCGTGCCCCCGGCCCGGCGACGCCCGAGCGCCGAGAGGACCCCGAACGGGATGCCGACCACCACGGCAACGGTCAACGACATCGCCGCGAGCGGCACGGTGACCTGCGCCTTGTCGAGCAGCTCGGTCGCCACGGGTGTCCCGGTCAGCAGCGAGGTCCCCAGATCGCCGCGGAACAGGCCGCCGATCCACGCCGCGTACTGCTGCCACAGCGGTGCGTTCAGGCCCAGGCTCTCGCGCAGCGCCGCGATCTGATCGGGGCTCGCCTGCGTGCCCCCGACCAGCTGCGCGACATCGCCGGGGAGCACCCGGAGCGAGAGGAAGATCAGCACGCTGGCCACGGCCAGGCCCAGCACGAGCAGGCCCAGCCGTGTCAGCGTGTAGCGGATCACTCCGCCGCGACCGTCACGCCCGCCAGCGGCAGACGCACGTTGAGGGAGTTCTTCGGGAAGTTCGCCACGGCGGTGGACACCGCGGTGCGCGGGGTCGACAGGAACAGCCAGTCGGCGGCATCCTCGTCGTCCACGATGCGGGCGGCCTCGGAGAGCAGGTCGGACGACTGCTGCTCGTCGGTGGTCGCGAGCGCCTGGGCGTACAGGCTCTGCACCTCGGGGTTGTCGTAACCGAAGTAGTACGAGGGGTTGGCCCAGTTGCCGAAGTCGCGCGCCTCGACGTGACGCACGAAGCTCAGGTCGTAGTCGTGGTTCGTGTACACGTCGGTCAGCCAGGTCGAGAAGTCCACCTGGTCGACCTTGAGGGTCACGCCCACGTCGGCGAACGACGACACCAGGAAGGTCGCGAGGGTGCCGGGGTAGACGTTGGGGATGGTCAACGTCAGGTTCAGGTTCTCGGCGCCGGCCTCGGCGAGCAGTTCGCGCGCGCGGTCGGGGTTGTACGAGATGCTGCCGGTGAGGTCTTCATAGCCCGGGTCGAGCGGGGGGATCGGCCCGTTCAGGGGCTGCGCCGTGACGAGCGTCTCGGCGAGGGCGTCGTGGTCGATCGCGAGCCGCAGGGCCTCGCGGACGCGCTGATCGCTCAGCGGTGCTTTCGCGTTGTTGAAGGCGAGCGTCCCCTTGTCGGTGGTCAGGCTCGACTCGATCGTGAAGTTACCGGTGCCCTCGATCTGGCTCTGCAGCTCGGGGTCGATCTCGAGGGCGACGTCGACGTCGCCGCTGACGGCGGCGTTCGTGGCCGCGCTCTGGTCGGGGATGTAATCCAGCACGACCTCCGCCACGCCGGCCTTGTCGCCCCAGTACTCGTCGAAGCGGGCGAGCGTCAGGCTCTGACCGGTGCTCCAGCTCTCGACGCGGAACGGGCCGGTGCCGTTGGCCGCGGTCTGGAAGTTCGTCGTGTCGCCGTTCTTGAAGATCAGCCCGGCGCGGCCGGTCATCGCGAAGAGGAAGTCGATGTTCGGCTGCGCCAGGGTGATCACCACCGTCGTCGCGTCGGGAGCGGCGATCGAGCTCACGCCGGCGAGATCGGAGCTGTTCTGGATCGTCGCGTCGTCCTTGGCCGTCTGCAACGAGGTCACGACGTCGTCGGCCGTGAGCGCGCTGCCGTCGTGGAAGGTCACACCCTCGCGCAGAGTGAAGGTGTAGGTGAGGCCGTCGGGAGAGACCTCCCACTCCGTGGCGAGGGCGGGGACGACGGCGTTGTCCTGGTCGCTGTCGCGGGTGACGAGGCCCTGGTAGACGTTGTCGATGAGCGCCTGCTCCAGCGACGCGCCACTGGTGCGGCGGATGTCGAGGTTCGACGGCTCGAGCGACAGACGCACCGTGAGGGTCGCGTTCGGGTCGGGGTCGCCGGTCGGTCCCGGCGAGGTGGTGGTGCCGGTGCAGGAGGTGAGCAGAAGCGCTCCGATCAGGAGCGCGCTCGTGGCGAGGGCGGTGCGGCGCAGCATTGCGGGGTGTCCTTTCGCAGGCCGATGGCATCCGAGTGCTGTGGATGCCGTGCAGGAGTGGGAACAGCCTACTTTCACCCGCATTCCCTTACCGTCGTGTGTGACGGTGCGCGGCCGTTTGTGACGTGTCGTTCAGGGGGGTGGAGCGGCTCAGTGCGCGGCGTCGAGCACGACCTGGTGGATCAGCGCGGAGAGGGCGGCGGGGTCCTCCTCTTGAGCGTTGTGACCGGTGGGGAGCACCCGGACCTCGGCTGCGGGCACCCGAAGCCGGAGCTCCTCGGCGTCCGCCGCCGTGACGAAACCGCGCTCTCCGCGGACGAGGGTCAGCGGCGCGTCGACCTGCGCCAGGTCGTCCCAGCCCGTTTCCGCCAGCACCGCGCGCACGGCATCCGGGGTCGTGGCGTCGGTGCCCGCGTTCGCGGCCGCGGCGGCGAGGTGGGCGAAGTGGTGCTTCCACTCCACGCGCCCGTCGTCGCGGACGCGGGAGTTGAGGAAGACCCCCCGCGCGGCCGCCTCGGGCGACCCCCCGAGCCCGAACGACAGCGCCCGCTCGACCAGCTCCTCTCGCGACGCCCAGTCGGTCGGACCCGCGAAGAACGCGCGGATCTGCGCGGGGCCCGCACTCGGGTCGACGCCGGGGGTGATGTCGACGACGACCAGCCGCGACACCAGATCGGGACGGGATGCCGCCACGGCCGCCGCCGTGAGACCGCCGAGCGAGTGGCCGACCAGCACCTGCGGCCCGTCGGTCCACGTCTCGAGCGCGCGCACCACGTCGGGCGCGAGGACACGCGCGACGTAGGCGGCGTCGTCGCGCCAGGAGGAGTCGCCGTGCCCCGGGAGGTCGAGCGCGAGGGCGGGGAGTCCGAGGTGCAGCAGGGTCGTGTCCCACGTGTGCGCGTTCAGCCCGGCACCGTGCAGCAGCGTCACTGCCGGGGGAGCGGCGCCCCACCGCAACCCGCTCAGCCGACGCCCGTCCGCGAGCGCGAGGTCGACGCGCGAGACGGCGGGGACGACGGCGCCGAGATCGGCGGCCTGGGCGGGGAGGAACGAGAACTCGTCGAGCTCGGGCATGGGGTTCAGCCTGTCATCCGTCGACCGGATGCCGCCACCACGGTGCCGCGCGGCGTCACGAGGTGTCGGATCCCGAGGGTGGGAGAGCGATGCCGGGGCGTCGCCGTCGTTCTCGCGCCGGTCGGCCGCGGCCGTCCTAGGCTGTCGCCATGGGCGAGGAACGACGTGTGCACCTGTCGAGGTCGGCTCCCGAGGCGTACGCGGCGCTGCGCGCGTTCTCGACGACGGTGGGCCGGATCGCCGCCGACGCGGGCATCGATGCCCGGTTGCGCGAGATCGTCCAGATCCACGCCTCGCAGTTGAACGGCTGCGCGTACTGCGTGCGCGTGCACGTCGACGGCGCCGTGAAGGCGGGACTCGACGCCGACGTCATCGCCCAGATCGCGACGTGGCGCGAGTCCGGGGTGTTCGACGAGCGCGAGCGGGCGGCGCTCGAACTGACGGAGTCCTTCACCTTCATCCACGAGGACGGCATCCCCGACGAGGTGTACGACCAGGCGGGCGGCATCCTGAGCGAAGCCGAGTACGTCGCCCTCAGCTGGGTGCTCGTGGCCATCAACGCCTTCAACCGGGTCGCGATCGCCGGCCGGTACCCCGTCCCGCCCCGTGCACCGGCTGCCGCGGGCCCGACGACGGGAGCCGCCGCGGCGGCGGCGCCCCGCGCTCCGCACGTGCACGCGGACGGCACCGCGTGAGCGGGTCGCTGGTCTCCGGGGCGGTCAACTTCCGCGACGTCGGCGGTCTCCCGGCGGGCGAGGGCCGCACGCGCGACGGCGTGCTGTTCCGCTCGGGCAACCTCGTCGCGGTCGACGACGACGGCATCGACACGCTGCGTTCGATCGGCCTGCGCCGCGTCGTCGACCTCCGCGACGAGAGCGAGCTCGCGGTCGACCCCAGCCGCCTCGACGACCTGCCCGTCGAGGTGCAGCACGAACCCCTCTTCCTGGGGTCGGTCGCCTCGTTCTTCGCGCGCGACCTCAGCCTCGAACAGCTCTACACCGAGATCGCCGACGCGTCCGCCGACCGGGTCGTCGCCGCCGTCCGCGGCATCCTGGCCGATCAGCCGGTGCTGGTCCACTGCACGATCGGGAAGGACCGCACCGGGGTGACGGTCGGTATCGCGCTCGCCGCGGCGGGCGTCGACCCCGAGGCGGTCGTCGCGGACTATGCGCGCACCGAAGCCCTGCTGCCCGCCGGTCGCAACGCCCGGGTGCTCTCGGCGATCCGGGCGCTGCACCCCGAGAACGTGCACGCCGAGGATCTGGCGACCCGCTCGCCCGCGCGGGCCATGCGCGCGCTGCTGGCGCACCTCGACGGCACGTACGGCTCCGCCGCCGGCTACCTGCGCGCACACGGGATGACGGATGCCGAGATCGGCCGCCTGCGCGAGGTGCTCGTGGAGTGATCCACGCGTGGACCACCAGGAGGAACACAGGTTAGGCAACCCTTCGTCGGGGGTATACTCGACCTCATCATGTCCACCTCCTCCGAGCACAACGACGCGGCCTGCCGCGCGTCGCGGCACACCCGCGTCCAGCACCTCGTGACCGCCGACGAGACCTCTCTCGCCGAGCTCGAGGCGCTGCTGGCGACGCTGCCGATCTGCTCGACCGGGCGCGTGTTCATCGAGGTCCCCGACGCGTCGTGGATCGGCCGCGTCGCCGCCCCCGCCCGCATGACCATCGCGTGGCTCGACCGCTCGCGCCGCGGCGGTGCCCCCGGCACCGGCCGTGCCTGCGCCCCGGGTCAGGCCCTTGCCCGCGCCGTCTCGGCCTGGGCGGGCGAGATGCTCTGCTGCGACGACGACGCGACTCGCGTCGTGCTGCTCGGCGGATACCTCGGCACCGCCGAGATCGTCGACGAGCTCGTCACGCGTCACGGTGTCGAGCCGCTCTCCATCCACACGCCCGAGCGTTTCGGCCTCGCCACCGCGCGCTGAGTCAGCTCCCGCGGGGCACTCCGTGAGCTCGCCGCGCCGTGCGGCGCGTCATGGACGTGCGAAACGGTCACGGACGCGGCCGCGCGGGGTGAGTCGCGGGGGATCAGTCGCGCGCCGAGTCAGCTCCCGCGGGGCACGTAGTTGCCCTCGATGAGCCCGGCCTCGATCTCGAAGCGGTTGCGCAGCGGATCACGCCCCGCGAGGGCGTACAGAACGGGCATGAGGAAGCCGTAGCGTCGCCACTGCCGCCGGTGCACGGCCTCGTGCCCGAGGACGGCGTCGGTGGGCGTGTCGTCGCCGGTCAGGAAGCAGCCGCCGACGCAGACGCCCCCGCGGGGGAACGCCCACGCGGGCAGGCCGCGGAACACCCACAGGCCGTGGCGCTTCTCGATCCGCCCGGTGCTCCAGATCGAGCCCCAGACCCACCCCACGGTGCATCCGTACCAATAGCCGACGCGGCTGATCGGGGAGTCGAGCAGCACGCCGGGGATGAACCGGTCGAGCCGGCGACCGCGAGCGACGGCGCGCTCGGCGCGCTCGCGCCACCCGGCCGGCGGGCGGGGGAGGGGGCTCATGCGAGCGCACCGATCAGTCGGAGGATGGTGCCCAGGTCGTCGACGGCAGCCGCGGGACTGGACGGGGAGAACTCGGTCAGAGTGGCCCCGGCGAGTGGCAGGCGCTCGCGCAGACGGCGGACGGATGCCACGACGTCGGCCGCGCGCGCCCCGAAAGGCTCGGGCAGGGCGACCCCCGTCATCTCCGCCGGGTCGAGCACGTCGAGGTCGATGTGCACGTGGACTCGCGCGGCACCGGTCGCGATGACCGCGTCGGCGAGGGCGTCGGGGTCGGCGAGGTCGGCCGGAGCGATGACCGGGACGGCGTGCTCGTCGATGAAGCGCTGCTCCTCGGCATCGAGAGAGCGGGTGCCGGCGAGGACGAGGCGGGAGGGGGAGATCCCGGGTTCGAGGCGGTGCGGTGACTCTCCTTCGCCCGCGATGGCGCGCAGCACCATGCCGTGGAACGCTCCGCTGGGGGAGGAGTCGGGGGTGTTGAGGTCGGCGTGGGCGTCGATCCACACCACGGCGAGGTCGTCGCCCGCCACGGCCGCCACGGCGCCCAGGGCGACTCCGCAGTCGCCTCCGATCACGACCGCGGGTCCGTCTGCACCGCGGACGGCGTCTTCGATGCGCTCGCGCATGCGCACGAGGGCGCTGAGCCGGTGCACGCGCGTGCCCTGCGCGTCGCCGGCCTCGGTCACTGCATCGAGGACCGTCGTCGAGCCGCGCGGGAGATCACCCGCGATCGCCTCGGCCCCGTCGATCAGCTGCATCGCGCGCGACGACGACGAGCCCTGCCACTGCGGGGCGACGATGAATCGGGCCATGGGTGTCCTCGACGGGAGAGGGGAGCGCGCCGCCCGGTGCTCGGACGGCGCGCTCGGAGTCGATCAGAGCTGGTCGGGACTGGGGGCGTCGATCGCCGCGCGCTGCGGGCCGCCGACCTTCAGGGCGGCCAGGCGTGCCTCGACCTCGGTCAGCTCACCCACGTCTTCGAGAGCGTTGAACTGCGCGTCGATGCTCGAGGCGGCCAGCTCCTGCTTGCCGGCCGCGAGGGCCTCTTCGCGGCGGATCTTGTCTTCGAAGCGCCCGAGCTCGCTGGTCGGGTCGAGCACGTCGATCGACTTGACGGCGTCGTGCACCTTGTTCTGCGCCTCGGCGACCTTGGCGCGGGCGGTGAGCTCGTTGCGCTTCGCCTTGAGCTGATCGAGCTTGGTCTTCATGCCGTTCAGGCCGTCTTTGAGCTTGTCGACGACCTCGGTCTGCGCGGCGATCGTGGGAGCGGCGGCCTTGGCCTCGCCCTCGGCCGTGATCTGACGCTGCAGGGCGATCTTGGCGAGGTTGTCGAACTTGTCGGCCTCGCCGACATTGCCCGCCGCGCGCAGCTCGTCGCCCTTGCGGCTCGCGGCGAGGGCCTTGTTGCCCCACTCGGCCGCGGCCTGGACGTCTTCCTGGTGGTCGCGCTCGAGCAGGCGCAGGTTGCCGATGGTCTCGGCGATGGCGGACTCGGCGTCGGCGATGGAGTTCGAGTAGTCGCGCACGAGCTGGTCGATCATCTTCTGCGGATCCTCGGCCTGATCGAGGAGCGCGTTGATGTTCGCGCGGACGAGGGTCGAGATGCGACCGAAGATGGACTGCTTGGCCATGCGGGGTGTTCCTTCCTGAGGGCGACGATGTCGAGTCTGGTGTCGAATGCTACGAATTCTCTGTGATCGGGCGCTGCGCCGCGAGGGGGTCAGCGACGTCGGCCTCCTCCGCCCCCGGCGCGGCTGCGACCGCCGCCGCTCGAGAACCCGCGACCGCCACCGCTTCGCGACCGGCCGCCGCCCGAGAACCCGCCGCCGCCGCCCGATCGCGAGCGCCCGCCGAACCCGCCGCCGCTGAGTCCGCCGAGGCCGCCCAGCCCGCCGAGCGGGCCGAGACCGCCACCCCCGAAGCCGCCACGGCGTCGTCCGCCGCCGGAGAGCGCGTTGATGGCGATACCGCCGAGGATCGCGCCCATGAGGTCTCCGCCGCCGCCTCCCGCGCCGCCGCCGAACGATCCGACGTCGTTCTGCGCCAGCGAGGCGGCGTCGCCGGCCAGCTGCGCCGCGCGCTGCGCCGTGGTCAACGCCGTGGTTGGATCGCTCGCCCGGAGCTGCTCGGCCTGCACCAGCGCGGCTCCCGCCTCGGCCAGACGGGTGCGGGCCGTCGGCCCCACGGCGCCTCGGCGCGCCGCGATGAAGTCCTCGGTCGCGGTCACCTGGGCGCGGGCCTGGGCGAGCACGGTGTCGAGCTGCCCTTCGGCGCGTCGGCGGCGCTCCTCGGCGTCGCGGGCCGCGTCCAGCACGCCGTCGATGGTCGCGTTCGCCTGCTGGAGCACGTCGACGGTACGCAGGGGGCTCGGACGCTCGGCCGAGAGGAGCGCACGCGCGGCGTCGAGCTGCGCGCGCGTCGACGCGATCGCGGCGGCGACCCGTCCGTCGGGATCGGGCAGGCTCGCGGCGGCGGCCAGATCGCCTTCGATCTCGGCGACGAGGGCACCCGCACGCTGCGCTGCGGCGTCGAGGGTCGAGCCGAGCGTGGCGATCGCCTGTTCGAGCGTGTCCGCCTGGGCGACGGCGGTCTGGGCCGCACGGATGGCGACGGCCGCTTCGCCGGTGCGCCCGGCCGACAGCGCGGCTTCGGCCTCCGCCTCCTGCGCCGCGGCGAGATCCAGACGCGATCGGGCCTGGGCGGGATTGTCGGCGACGGGGCTCAGCTCGTCGCCGGCGTAGCGGGAGCGCAGTCGCTGGAGGTCGTCGTCCGCGGCGGCCAGCGCTGCGGCGACGGTCTCCCGTCGGGTGCGCGCCGTCCGCAACGCGGCGGGAGCGTCGGCTTCGAGGGCGCGGAGCTCGTCGAAGGCCGCGGCCTTGGCATCCAGGGCCTCGTCGGCCGCCTGGCACAGGCGCAGGATCTCGGTGTAGCCGTCTCGTCGCTGCTCGGGGGTCTCGGCCACGTCGTCGTCGAGCTGCTGCTGCAGGGCGAAGGCCCGGTCGAGGTCGGCCTTGGCCTGCGCGAGGGCATCGGCGAAGGGGGCAGCGGCGTCGTCACCGAACTGGGCGCGCGCGAACCCGAGCTCCTGCTCGCTGGTCCTGATGGCGTCGTCGGTGGCGACGAGCGCGGAGCCTGCGCGCCGGGCGAGGTCGTCGACGTTCTCCGCGGGCGCCGTCGCGGTCGCCGTCGCCCTCCGGCGTCGGAAGAACAGCCACAGGAGCACGCCCGCGATGGCCAGCAGGAGCACCGCGACGAGGACGATCGGTCCGAGGGCGGGACCGCTGTCGGTCGCCGGCGTCGGCGGAGGGACGGGCAGGTTGCCCCCGGCCTGCGCGTGCGCGGTGCGGATGCCGTCGGCGGCGGCGATCGCGGCGCCCGCGTCGTCGCCGGCCTCGAGCGCCGGCTGGATGCGATCCTGCTCGATGGACGACAGCTGCGCGGCCGACAGCTCCCCGTCGTCGACGTCGCCGGAGAGGTAGAACGAGAAGGTGTCGCCGTCGATCGCGATCGCGAGGACGTACTGATGCGGGCCGAGCTTGTTCTGGTTGGCCGTGTCGTTCGCCCAGTCCTGCGCATCGGAGGGGTCGGTGAAGGCGTCGACGTAGACGACCCACAGATCGAGGCCGGTCTGCTGCGACAACGTCACCAGGCGCGACTGCACCTCGGCCTCCTGCGCGTCGGTGAGCGCGTCGATGCGATCGACGACGTAGCTCGAGCCGAGCGACGGCGGGGGGACCGCGGCCGCGGCCAGCGGCGTCCCCAGGACCGCGACGATCGCCAGGAAGACGGCGACGACCGCCCGCGCCACTCTCGGCATCCGCATGCATCCCCCTTCGGTGCGCAACGGATCCACCCTATAAACGACCACCGACACCGGGGTAGGAGCGGCGCGTCCGCTCTCGGCGCACCGGCGCGACGCCTAGGCTCGAACGCTCGGAGGTACAGCACCATGGACGATCGCTACGGCACCGACGTGCTCGCGCGCGGCTGGCGCGACGCCGGGCGGGTCAAGCCCGCCCAGGTCGCGGCCGCCGCCGATCTGGTGGTCGAGGTCGCCGGCGACGGGTACGTCGGCGCGGTGACCCGCATCGACGGCATGAACGTCGAGCTCGAAGACCGCTTCGGCAAGCGCCGGCTGTTCCCCCTCGGCGGCGGGTTCCTCGTCGAGGGCAAGCCGGTGGTGCTCACCGCTCCGACTGCGGCCCCCACGGGGCGCACGCGCACGGCATCCGGGTCCTTCGCGGTCGCCGACCAGCGCGCCCGCACCGCTCGCGCCAGCCGCATCTTCGTCGAGGGCAAGCACGACGCCGAGCTCGTCGAGAAGGTCTGGGGTGCAGACCTGCGCGCCGAGGGCGTCGTGGTCGAGTTCCTCGAGGGCGTCGACCTGCTCGAAGAGAGACTGGATGCCGAGCCCCCCACGGCCGAGCGACGCTACGGCGTGCTGGTGGACCACCTCGTGCCGAACTCCAAGGAATCGCGCATCGCCGAGAAGATCGCGCGCGGCCGCCACGGCGCGCACGTGCGCATCGTGGGCCACCCGTTCGTCGACGTCTGGCAGTGCGTGACCCCGCGCGCCCTCGGCATCGCCGCGTGGCCCGAGGTGCCGCGCGGCATCGAGTGGAAGGTGGGCGTGTGCCGAGCCCTCGGCTGGCCCGCCGAGGAGCAGGCCGACACCGCGCGGGCGTGGCAGCACATCCTGTCGAAGGTCACCACGTTCCGCGACCTCGAGCCGGCCCTGCTCGGCCGCGTCGAGGAGCTCATCGATTTCGTGACCGTCCCGTGAGCGGCCGCAAGCGCGCGCTCTCGCGCGAGTCGTCGGAATCCGTCGCTTCCGCGGCGGAGAAGCGACGAATGATGGCGAGTCACGCGGCGGATAGCCTGGATGACATGGATGCCGCCGCCCCCGTGTTCCGCGACAAGCCGGTGTCGTTCGTGCGCCGCAGCGGCCGCATGTCGGAGGCCCAGGACCGCGCGTGGGCCGAGCTCTCGCCGTTCTACCTGCTCCCCGTCGAGCGGGCCGCGGCCGCGACCAGCGTCAGGGCGGGGACCGCCGTCGACCTCGAGCAGGTCTACGGTCGCCGTGGCCGGTTGGTCGTGGAGATCGGCTCCGGCCAGGGCCACCAGATCGTGTCGGCCGCGTCCGCCGACCCCGACACGGACTTCCTCGCCGTCGAGGTCTTCACCGCGGGTCTCGCCCGGACCATGCTCGATGCCGACCGCGAGGGCGTGAAGAACCTGCGCCTCGTCGAGGCCAACGCGCCCGAGGCGCTCGAGCACCTGCTGCCGGCGGCATCCGTCGACGAGCTGTGGGTGTTCTTCCCCGACCCCTGGCACAAGAACAAGCACACCAAGCGCCGTCTCGTCGCCCCCGACTTCGCGCGGATCGCCGCGCTGGCCCTGCGTCCGGGCGGCACCCTGCGTCTGGCGACCGACTGGCAGGACTACGCCGATCAGATGCGCGACGTGCTCGACGACGCCCCGGGCTTCGATCGGGCCTTCGCGGGGGAGTGGGCCGACCGCTTCGAGGGTCGCGTCCTCACCGCGTTCGAGCGCAAGGGCCTGCGCGTGGGCCGCGACATCCGCGACCTGACCTACACGCGGGTCTCGCCGTGACCGCGCACACCGCGGTGCCGGTCCGCGAGCGTTCCACGTGGACGCCGAAGCTCGTTCCGGCGCTCGCGGTGTGCCTCGCCGCCCCGGCGCTGTTCGTCGCGCAGATCGTGTGGCTCGGCTGGATCCTGCTCGCTCTCGCCGTGGCATCCGCCGTTCTCGTCGACCGTCGCAACGGCGTGGCCCTCGCGCGCGGCGAGGAGCCGAGCATCGCGCGCGACGTGTCGCTGATCGCGATCGGCCAGTTCATCGTCAGCCTCATCCCGCTGCACGCCGAGCTCGACGACGCCGCCTTCGTGCGCTTCACCCTCGCCCTCGGTGGGGCGGTGGTGGTGCCCTACGTCGTCTCGCGCTTCGTCTACCGCGATCACGCGATCCGCTTCCCCTGGCGCGGCGGCGGACGGTGGACGTGGTGGCAGTGGGCGTGGCTCGGCGGGGTCATCGTGCTGGGCTACCTGATCCTGCCGTTCTACTTCATCACCAGCGGCGTCTACCTGAACTGGCCCGCCGTGACCACTCCCGATCTCATCGCGCGCCTGTTCGTCGGCGTCGGCGCGGTCGGCATCTGGGACGAGCTCTTCTTCATCTGCACGGTCTTCGTGCTGCTGCGGCGACACCTCCCCGACCTCACCGCGAACCTCCTCCAGGCCGTGGTCTTCGTGTCGTTCCTGTGGGAGCTCGGCTACCAGGCCTGGGGCCCCTTCCTCACGATCCCGTTCGCGATCGTGCAGGGGTTCCTGTTCCTGAAGACGCGCTCGCTCTGGTACATCGTGACAGTGCACCTGCTGTTCGACGCCGTCGTCTTCGGCGTGCTCGTCCACGCCCACAATCCCGGCGCGGCATCCATCTTCCTGATCTGATCCCGGATGCCACGGTGTCCAGTGTCTCGCTTCCCCTCGACGTCCGGGTGCTCCGCGTGGTCCGCGATAAACGCCGATGCGTGCGAGACACGCGGCGTGACGGCGTGTCTCGGCAGGGAGAGCGTTTATCGCGGGCGCGGGCGCGGGAGCGGGAGCGGCAGCGGATCGACTGCACGGGCACTGCACAGGCGCGGTCGCTACCCTGGACACCGGACGCCCACCGCGTCCCCGGACGAGGGATCAGTACCCGGACAGCGACAAGACTGGCCAAGGAGCTGCACCGTCATGTCGTGGATCATCCTCATCCTCTCCGGCGTCCTCGAGGCCGTCTGGGCCACCGCCCTCGGTCGATCGGAGGGCTTCACCAAGCTCTGGCCGAGCGTGATCTTCGGTGTGGCCCTCGTGGCATCCATGGGGGGACTCGCCGTCGCGATGCGCGAGATCCCCACCGGCACGGCCTACGCGGTCTGGGTCGGCATCGGAGCCGCGCTCACGGTCGTCGTCGCCATGATCACCGGCACCGAGGCGATCTCGGTGGTGAAGGTGCTCCTGGTGCTCGGCCTGGTCGGCTGCGTGATCGGCCTGAAACTCGTGGGCGACACCCACTGACCAGGGATTTCCCTGGAAGTCAACGGTAGTGAACGGTCAGTTTCATCCGGTACCATCTGGCCTCACTGCACTTCCCCGGGCCAGACACCGTCGTCACTCGCCCTCAGCCTCCCCTGTGAAAGGTTCCGAGTGAGCGCACCGCCGAGCGAGCTTGTCACCCCGACCCAACCGTCGAGGGTCATCGGGCGTCCGTCGCGACGCCTCGATCGCCTCCGCGATTCGCGGATCGGGCGCGCGTTGCGGCAGTACGGCAGCGATGTGCTGCGCACGCCCGAGGGCATCGTCCCCATCGAACGCGGGGCCTTCACCCGCGTCCTGATCCTGTGGGCGATCGCCCGCACCGTGAACTTCGGCCTCCTTTGGGGCTTCTACTCGATCGCCAAGGCCGCACGCTGGGGCTTCGGGCCCGACAGCGAGCGCCTCGGCACGTTCTTCGACTACCTCACGGGCTGGGATGCCGATCGCTACGGCCAGATCGCGGCGCAGGGCTACCCGATGTCGCTGCCGATGAACGTCTCGGGAGACATCCTCCCCAACAACTGGGCGTTCCTGCCGGTGTTCCCCACGATGGTGCGGGTGATCTCGGGGGCGACGGGTCTCGGGTGGCAGCCCGTCGCCGTTCTGCTCAGCCTCGGGGCGAGCCTCGGTGCCACGTGGCTGCTCTTCGTCCTGCTGCGCACCGTCACCAAGCCCCAGCCCGCCTGGTGGGCGGTGGTGTTCTTCTCCTTCGCGCCGATGTCGTTCCTCTTCGTGATCGGCTACAGCGAGGGCCTGTTCATGCTGCTGATGTTCGCCGGCATGCTGCTGGCGATCAAGCGGCGCTATCTCTGGATCCTGCCCATCGGGCTGATCACGGCGTACACGCGTCCGGGCGTCTTGGCGCTCGGCCTGGCCCTGGGCATCGTCTTCCTCGTGCGTTTCTTCCGCCGCCGTGTCGACCCGTTCCCGGTGCGCGAGTGGGCGTCGCTGATGGCATCCGGTCTGGTCATCGCGGTCGCGGGCCTGTCGTGGAACCACATCGCCCAGTTCGTCACGGGCACGCACAACGCCTACATCCGCACCGAGCTCGGATGGTGGCTCGACTACGTCGGCAACGACGAGTTCACGCCGTTCACCCCGTGGTTCCGTCAGGCCGGCACGCACCTGGGCGTCGTGGGCATCGTGCTCGTGATCGCGCTGATCGTGGCCTTCCTCGCACTGATGTGGTCGCGTCCCGTCCGCAAGCTCGGCCTCATGGTCGTCGCGTACGGGTTCAGCTACGGCGTCTACATCTTCGCGGTGTTCCTCCCGCAGCAGAGCACGTTCCGCCTGCTCATGCCCATGGCGCCGCTCATGGGCGATGAGCGGTGGTCTTCGACGCCGCGCCGGCGGACCGCCATCCTCGTCGGATGCCTCGTGCTGCAGGCCGTCGCGATCCTCCTGCTGTGGACGCGCGGCAACCCGTGATCCGTGCTCGGGGCGACGGAGCCTGACTGTGCGAAGGGGGCGGTGCCGGTTCGGCGCCACCCCCTTCGTTCGTCTCAGCGGGGTCAGTCGGGGCTACCGCCCGGGTCAACCGCGTCGACCACGGCCTGCTCGACCTCGTTGTCGGCGACGGTGTCGGCCGAGCCGATGGCCTCGTCGGGCTCCTGCGCGAACGCACCGGCCGCGTCGGATCCGGCCTCGCCCGCCGGGGCGGGCTGCGTCTCGGGCGGGAGGGGGACGGTCGGCTCGGACGGCGCCGGCGTGGTCGGCTCGGCGGGGGTCGGTGTGGTGGGCTCGGACGGAGTCTGGGGGAAGGCCGGAGTGCTCATGGGGCGACTCTGCGCCGAACGGCCAGCGCATGCGAGCCCCTTCCTCTCCCGGCCGTCTCGGTGTAGCCGGCAGCCGCTAGGCTCGTCGGCGAGACCACCAGGGGGATGCCGTGTCGACTGCGCACGATGTGACCAGGCGAGACGCGATCGCTCAGTACCGTCTCGTGGGCGAGCCGTCCGAGCCCGACCTCCAGGGACTCGTCGAGCTCGCCGCGACCGTGTGCGGCGTGCCCACCGCGGTCATCAACATCATCGACGACCGCATGCAGCATCAGGTCGCCGCGGTCGGCATCCAGGCGGCGTCCTGCGAGCGCGAGGACTCCATGTGCGCGGCGGTCATCTCCCAGCCGGGTCGCGTCGTGGTCCCCGACGCCCGGCTCGATGGCCGCTTCGCGCAGAACGCGTTCGTCACGGGAGAGATCGCGAACGTGCGTTTCTACGCATCGAGCCCGCTCATCACGCCCTCGGGTGTGGCGATCGGCACGCTCTGCGTCTTCGACGACGAGGTGGGGGAGCTCTCGGATGCCAGCAGCCGCGCGCTCGACCTGCTCGCCCACCAGGTGATCGACGTGCTGGAGCTGCGCCGCGTCCAGCGCGACCTCCTCGAGTCGAACGAGCAGTTGGAGAGCTTCGCCACGCAGGTCAGCCATGACCTGCGCAACCCGCTCACGGCGCTCACGGGCTTCCTCGAGCTCGCCGCGGACAGTCCGGAGATGGCCGGCGCTCCCCGCGCGGCGCAGTCGCTCGCCCGCGCCGAGGCGGCGGCCGGCCGGATGACCTCGATGGTCACCGACCTGCTCGATTTCGCGCGGATGGGCGGTGCCCGCCCCCACATCACGCGGGTCGACGTGGCCGAGACCGTCGATGCCGTGCTCGAAGACCTCGACGGTGCACTCGTCCGCACGGGCGCCGAAGTCACGGTGGAGGCCTCGACGTTCGTCCGGGGCGATGACACCCTGCTGCGCGTTCTGCTGCAGAACCTCATCGCGAACGCCGTCAAGTTCACCGTCGCGGCCGAGAAGGTGCCCGACGTCCGCGTGAGCGTCGAGACACTGCCCGACGGCTGGCGGATCAGCGTCGACGACAACGGCGACACGGTGCCGGTGGAGTTGCGCGAGCGCGTCTTCGAGCCCATGCAGCGCGGGCACGGCGCCGACGTGCAGGGCATCGGCATCGGTCTGGCGACGTGTCGACGCATCGTCGAGGCGCACGGCGGGACGATCGGCCTCGACGCCTCCCCGGCCGGCGGGACGCGGGCGTGGTTCGTCCTGCCCGCGGCCGCGTGAGCCGACGGCGGTCTCGATATCGGCCACCGCGCCGAGGCGCAACCACCGCGACCGATGTCGAGGGCGGGTCGTAGCCTGAGCGTTGTCGGACACCCTCCCCGGCATCCGCCCGTTCCGCGACGACGATGAGGAGCGATCCATGGCCCGCAACGTCCGTCTGCTGCACTGCACCCCGGAAGACGTGTTCCGGGTGCTCGCGAACGGCTGGCTCTATCCGCTGTGGGTGGTGGGGACCTCGCGCATGCGCGACGTGGGGGAGTCGTGGCCCGCCGAGGGCGCGACACTGCACCACTCGTTCGGGTCGTGGCCCCTGGTGACGAACGACATCACGGTCATGCGTGTCTGGGATCCGCCTCATCGCGCCGTCCTCGAACCGCACGGCGGTCCGATCGGTGTCGCGCGCGTCGCGATCGACGTCAAGAGGCGAGGAGCGGGGTGCGTCGTGCGCATCCAGGAGGAGCCCGTCACCGGACCCGCCCGGCTTCTCCCCGACACCGTCTTCGACGCCATCACCCGCTGGCGCAACGCCGAGACGCTGCACCGTCTCGCCTACCTCGCCGAGGGCGGCGCTCCCGGCACCGACGGCGGAGCCGCGGCGGTCGGGCGCGAATCCACCGCCGAAAAGGAGCCGATCCAGCGATGAGCGAGCAGTACGACGCGATCATCGTCGGCTCCGGTCCCAACGGCCTGGCCGCCGCGGTCACCCTCGCGCGCGCCGGGCTGTCGGTCGCGGTCTACGAGAAGTCGCCGACGTTCGGCGGAGCGGCGTCCACCGCCGAACTGACCCTCCCGGGTTTCCACCACGACGTGGGCTCGGCGGTGCATCCTCTCGCCCTCGAGTCGTGGTTCTTCCGCGAGTTCGGGCTCGACCGCCGAGTGCCGTTCGTCGTGCCCGAGGTCTCGTACGCCCACCCTCTCGACGGAGGCCGCGCCGCCCTGGCGTTCCGCGATCTCGCGCGCGCGGCCGACGGCCTGGGCGTGGACGGTCCCGCCTACGAGCGGCTGATGCGCCCGCTCGTCGATCACCTGCGCGGCGTCGCCGACTTCACCGGGAACGCGCTGCTGCGCATCCCCGGCGATCCGCTCGCGGCGTTCTTCTTCGGCATCCGGGCCCTCGAGCAGGGCGGTCCGTGGTGGAACGCGCGGTTCCGCGATGAGGTCGTGCCGAGCATGATGACGGGCGTCTCCGCCCACACGATCCTGCACCAGCCGAGTCTCGCGGCCGGTGGGGCGGGTCTCGTGCTGGCCACTTACGGGCACGGTCGCGGATGGCCGATCCCGGTCGGCGGCAGCCAGTCCATCGCCGACGCGATGATCGCCGACATCCGGGCCCACGGCGGCGTGCTGCACGCCGGTGTCGAGGTGACCTCGCTCGACGAGCTCCCCCCGGCGCGCGCCGTGCTCCTCGACACCACGCCGCGAGCCCTCATCCGCCTCGCCGGAGACCGGATGCCGGTGGCGTACCGTCGAGCGCTGCAACGGTTCCGCTACGGCGGGGGAGTGGCGAAGGTCGATTTCGCGCTGAGCGAGCCGGTGCCGTGGGCCGCCCTCGACGTCGCCCGCTCCGGGACCGTCCACCTCGGCGGCACACGGGCCGAGATCGCCGACGCCGAGAACGCCGTGGCGCGGGGAGAGCTCCCCGATGCGCCCTACGTCCTGGCCGCGCAGCCGACGCTGTTCGACCCCACCCGCGCGCCCGAGGGCAAGCACGTGCTCTGGGCGTACACCCACGTCCCGTCCGGCAGCCCCGCCGATCGCGAGCAGGCGGTCGTGCGGCAGATCGAGCGTTTCGCGCCCGGCTTCCGCGACACGGTGCTCGCGTCGAGCTCGCGCACCGCGGTCGACATCGCGGCGTGGAACCCCAACTTCCCGGGCGGCGACATCTCCGCGGGAGCCCCCACCCTCACCCAGCTGCTCGGTCGGCCGGTCTACAGCCCCGACCCCTGGCGCACCCCGATGACGGGCGTCTACCTGTGCTCCTCATCGACGAGCCCGGGGCCCGGAGTCCACGGCCTGGCCGGGTGGCAGGCCGCGTTGAGCGCCCTTCGCCACGAGTTCGGAACGCGCCTGCGCCCCGATCTCGCCCCGCGCGGCGATCAGCTCATCCCCGCGGCGCGCTAACCGTGCCGGAGGGCGACAGCGTCTTCCGCCTCCGTCAACGGTTGGCGGCGGCGACGACGGGTGCTCACGTGGCCGAGGGGGAGCTGCGTGCCGGCAACGCCGCCGGTCTGTCCCTCGCCGGCCGTACGATCGTCGGCTACGACACGCACGGCAAGCACCTGCTCACGCGATTCGACGGCGGCGACACGCTGCACACGCACCTGCGCATGCAGGGGTCGTGGACCATCACCAGGCCCGGGAGGTCCCTGCCGACCGCGGTCCGAGAGAAGGCCCGCGTGCGCCTGCGGCTCGACGACGGCCGCGACGTATGGGGGCTCGATCTGCCGGTCGTCGAGCTCGTGCCGACCGCGCGCGAACGCGACGTCGTCGGACACCTCGGTCCCGATCCGCTCCGCGAGGACTGGGATGCCGCCGAGGCGGTGCGTCGGTTGGCCGCGCGCCCCGATCGTCCCTTCGTGGCGACGCTGCTCGACCAGCGCCGGATGGCCGGGCTCGGCAACCTGTGGGTGAACGAGCTCGCGTTCCTGCGCGGCATCCATCCCTTCGCTCCGATCGGGGCGACCGACCTCGACGCCCTGGTGGCGCTCGCCGCGCGGTGCCTGCGCGTGTCGGCGACGGTGGCGGGGATGTACCAGGTCACCACCGGGGATCGTCGCCGAGGCGCGTCGCACTGGGTGGTCGGCCGCGCGGGGCGTCCGTGTCTGCGGTGCGGAACGCGCATCCGGGTGCGCGACGAGGTGGCGAACGACCCGGAGCGACGCCGCACGTGGTGGTGTCCGCGGTGCCAGCCGATGCCGACGGGCGGCGATGTCGGAACCCCGGGGTAGAACGGGACGATGGCCGTCGAACGGGAGAACCTGCTGCGCGTCACGCGCATCTACGCGGAGGACGCCGCCCTCGAGCTCGAGCGCGGGCGGGAGATCGTCGCGCGCTGGCCCGACGCCGACATCGTTCCGATCGCCTCGCATTGGCAGATCCCCGAGGTTCACGGCGATGAGACCAACGTCGCCCGCTGGGTGCGCATCAAGACCGAGGCCCTCGTGCTGGGGGTGAAGAAGAGCGTCGCCACGCGCGTGAACGGCCGCTCCGCCGACTTCATCGCCCCCTCGCTCTCCAACGGCTGCGCGATGGCGTGCGCCTACTGCTACGTGCCCCGCCGCAAGGGTTACAGCAACCCGATCACCGTGTTCGCGAACATCGATCAGACCACCCGACACCTCGCGCGCCACATCGCGGCGAGAGGGCCCAAGACCGAGCCCAATCAGTGCGATCCCGACGCCTGGGTGTACGACATCGGCGAGAACGGCGACTGCTCGGTCGATGCGCTCATCAGCGAGAACGTCCGCGACGTGTGCGACCTGTTCCGCATGACACCGACGGCGAAGGCGTCGTTCGCGACGAAGTTCGTGAACCGCGATCTGCTCGAGTGGGACCCGGCGGGTCGCACCCGCATCCGGTTCTCGCTCATGCCGGCCGGCACCGCGCGGGTCACCGATCTCCGCACCTCGCCGATGGCGGAGCGTATCGCCGCGATCAACGACTTCGTCGACGCCGGATTCGAGGTGCACGTCAATTTCTCGCCGGTCATCCTCACGCCGACATGGCTCGCGGACTGGAGCGAGCTCTTCGACCAGCTCGATGCGGCCCTGCATCCGCGCGCCAAGGCCCAGCTCGCGTGCGAGGTGATCTTCCTGACCCACAACGGGGGCTTGCACGAGGTCAACCTCGGGTGGCACCCCAAGGGCGAGGAGCTGTTGTGGACGCCGTCCGTGCAGGAGGAGAAGCGATCGCAGAACGGTGCGGTGAACGTGCGCTATCGGCATCCGCTCAAGGCGCAGAGCGTCGCGACGCTCACCGAACTCATCGCCCGGAAGCTGCCGTACTGCCGGGTGCGCTACGCGTTCTGACCGGGCAGACGAAACGGCCGACGCCGTCCCGAGAGGGAGCCGCGTCGGCCGTCGTCGTGCACTCAGCCGATGTCGCCCGTGGGGGAGCCGTCCGTCGTCGCGGCCTCGTCGGCGTCGCGCTGCGCTGCGGCGCCCTCTTCGGGGGACTCGCTGCCGGAGCCGTTCGACTGCTCGTCGGGAGCGTCATCCGTTCGTCCGTTGTCGATCGTCATGGGGTCTCCATCCATTGGTGGACGGCGACGATCTCACGTCGACGGTGCGGCGTCCAGGGGGTCGACGAGGGTCACCGCGCCGTGTCGACGGTCAGAGCGGCGTGACGCCGTACCGGGCGGCGAACTCCGCGCTCGCGGCGTCCTCGAAATCGTCGGCGGCGTCGCGCAGCTCGACGTCGGTCACGTCGTTCACAGCAGGGGCGCCAGGGCGCCCGCGGTGAGGGCGAACGCGAGCGCGGTGCCCCCGACGGAGGTCGCGGCGATCAACGAGGCACGCTCCAGCTTGTGTCGGCGCCACGCGTTCGCGGGATGCGTCGTCGACCGCAGGGATGCTTTCGCGGCGTCGAGGCTGTCGTAGCGGCCGATCGGGACGCCGTGCGCGTCGCGCGACACGAATCCACCGGCGACCGCGTCGACGCAGCCGTCGTACTCGCCGCCGCGATGGGCGACCCAGAAGCCGGTGTCGACTTTCGCCCACAAAACGCGGGCCGAGGTCGGCGTCGGGGGAGCGGGGATGACGGGAGCGCTCATGTCAGGCGGCGACCGAGAAGGAACGACGGCGGGCGGGAGCCGCGGTGCGCGCGGGAGCGACACGGGTCGACGACGCCTCGGGGATCTCGACCTGCAGATCGACGATGAGGCCCGCGGAGGAGTTGGCCATGTCCGCCATGCTCCTGAGCGTCGATGCGTCGAGGGTCTCGGGTTCTGCCGAGTCGAAGACGAAGCGCAGCGGGATCGCCGGCTGCAGCCAGAGGGTGGAGCGGCCGGGGGTGCCGTCGACGTGGGTCCAGCTCAGGGTGAAGCTCTCGCTGCGGCGGAGCTTGGTCGTCATGACGACCTTGAGGTGCGAGAGAAGGCGGTCCGGGATGCGGATCGGTTCGGTCGCGGTGCCGTAGAACAAGTGGCCCATGGGAACTCCCTTCGTGAGCGATTAGCTGCGTGTAGAACATACTCGCTTAGTAACTAGTTTGTCTAACTATTCTTAACGCGGTATAGTCGTGGCACGAGCGGGGAGGAGTGTGTCATGACAGACGTCGAAACCACGTCCCGCGGACTCACCACCACGGGACCAACCGAAGAAGTCACCTACTGGTACGGCGACGAGCCGACCGACCGCCGACGACGCAGTAAAGCCGTTCTCGAAGCCCTGCGCATCTATCGCGCGGCCGAGGTCGCCATGCGTCGGCGCACGCGCGATTCCATGTCGATGGGAGAGAACGAGCTCCTCGTCCTGCGCTACCTGCTGCGCGACGCCACCCGCCGGGTGCGCCCGGGCGAGCTGACGCGATACCTCGGGCTCTCGACCGCGTCGACCACGGCGATCCTCGACCGTCTCGAGCGCTCCGGCCACATCACGCGTGTCGCCAACCCCGACGACCGCCGCAGCATCTTCATCCAGGCCACGCCGCGCGCCGATGCCGAGGTGCGTCAGACCCTGGGCAACATGCACGACCGCATGCTCGCGGCCGTCATCGACATGACGCCCGAGGAGTCCGCGGCGGTGGTCGCGTTCCTGCACCGCATGAGCGACGCCGTCGACGGCGTGGCGGTCGACAAGCAGGCGGTCGATTCTCCGTGATCTACGTGCTCGTCGGCGGCCCGCGCGACGGACAGCACGTGGATGATCTTCCTCGCGGTTACCGCCTCTCCCTCACCGATCCCCAGCCGGAACAGTTCGCCGAGTTCGACACCGTCCGCGCGGTCTGGTTCGAGCTCGACGAGTCGATGTTCCGTTCCACGCAGCGCCGGGACTGACGCGTATCCCACGCGCGCGGTCCAGGCAACCCACCCCGCGCGTCGATTCGGGGACCGCAGGGTGGAACCCATGCGATGCGTGACATATGCCGGCGAGACCGTGATGACCACCGACGACGTCGCCGCGTCGCTCGTCGAGTTGACCGCGGCGGTGGCGAAGGAGGGGCAGGCCGAAGCGGTCAGCATCCCCATCGTCACCGACGACAAGCGGGTCGCGCAGGCCGAGCTGGTGATCGGCGTCGGCAACGACGTGTTGTCCGCGCCCATGGACTGGCACGACGAGGAGCCCGACTTCGCCCACGCAGCGGCGGAGTTGAAGAATCACCGTCTGTTCCCGCGGCCGCACCTGCGCGCGGTCGAGCCGACGTCCGGCGAGGACGACGACGAGCCGATCGACTGGGATTTCGACCAACCCACGCAGGCCTGACCTCCGCCCGGCGGAGTCCGGGTGAAGACGAAGGATGGATGCCGCGACTCTTGCGCCGAGTCGGCGGCATCCGTTATGTTCGCAAGTCCGTGCCGACCGGCACGACAGCCGAGGAAAGACGAGACGATGACCGCGAACCGCGATCGCCGCGCTGAGCAGCAGGGGAAGCAGCAGCAGTACCTGCCGTTCCTCCCCTCGTCGTACCCTCCGGCGCCGGTCGTCTAGACACCCGTCTTCTCACGCCCCGCACCGTCAGGTCGGGGCGTTTCCCTTTCCCTGGAGGGGGAAGTGCGCCCGTACCTGAGGCTCACTCCCCGCGCGAGCACCGCACCTCGTTGTGCGCTCGCCTCCACAAGAAGGAAAGGATCCATGCAGAAGCTCACCGAACGACTGGTGTCGTGGGCGAGCCTGATCGATGAGAAGACCATCGAGCAGGCCCGTACCTCCTCGACCATGCCGTTCATCCACCCCCACCTGGCCCTCATGCCCGACGCCCACCTGGGCTTGGGTGCAACGGTCGGTTCGGTCATCCCGACGCTCGGCGCGATCATGCCGGCCGCCGTCGGCGTCGACATCGGTTGCGGCATGATCGCCGTCAAGACGCAGTTCCACGCCTCCGACCTGGACGGGCGCGAGCTCGCCGAGCTGCGGCAGCAGATCGAGCGCGCCATTCCGCTCTCGGCCGGTCGCGACAACCGGAAGATCGTCGCCACGGCCGAGCCACGCGTCACCGAGCTCGAAGCGCTGGCCGAGAAGGCGGAGTTCGACCCCGCGTCCTACGCCGGCCATTGGCGGCACCAGCTCGGGTCGCTGGGCAGCGGCAACCACTTCATCGAGATCTCGCTCGACGAGAACGACGACGTGTGGATGTTCCTGCACTCCGGATCCCGCGGGGTCGGCAACCGCATCGCGCAGCACCACATCAAGGTCGCGCAGCGCCTCGCGAAGCAGTGGTGGATCGAGCTTCCGCACCCCGACCTGGCCTACCTGGTCGAGGGGACGCCCGAGTTCACGCGGTACATCCGGGAACTGCGGTGGGCCCAGCACTTCGCCCTGCTCAACCGCGAGGAGATGATGGACCGGGTCGCGAACCAGCTCGGTCGGTTCCTCGACACCCCCGTCGAGGAACGGGAGCGGATCAACTGCCACCACAACTTCACGGAGTCCGAGAGGCACTTCGGCAAGCAGGTGTGGGTGTCGCGCAAGGGCGCGATCATGGCCGACGCCGGTCGACCCGGACTCATCCCCGGGTCGATGGGCACCGCCTCCTACGTGGTCGAGGGCCGCGGCAACCCCGTCGCCCTCAACTCGTCCCCGCACGGTGCGGGCCGGGAGTACTCCCGGTCGGCCGCCCGGAAGACCTTCACGCACGAGCAGCTGCGTGAAGCGATGACCGGAATCGAGTACCGCGACACCGACGCCTTCATCGACGAGATCCCGCAGGCGTACAAGCCGATCGACCGGGTGATGGCGGATGCCGCCGACCTGGTGACCGTGCGTCACACGCTCCGCCAGATCGTCAACGTGAAGGGGGACTGAACCGGATGCCACGATCGCGACCGCGCGATCGTGGCATCCGTCGTTCACGGCCCGGAAATCGTCCTCAGGGATGATGTGGGACGCCCGGCCGTCGGAAAGGCTGGAGAAGTGCTCGCAGCCGCGCGAGCCGAACGCTTCCCCCGGAGTGGAGATCATGTCGCCCGACACGCAGCGAATCGCCCCCACCGCCGAGCCCGCGGACGGCCGCGAACGTCAGCGCCGCAGCATCCGACACGCGCAGGCGCAGCTCGCCGCGTTCGTCCGCAGTTCAGCAGACGACGTCGCCGAGGCCGCCCACGCCGCGGAGGCGGCGTTGCGCGGCGCTCTGTCGTCGGGTGCGGGGGTGGAGCGCGTGTCGGCGGAGCTGGAGGTCAGCCCGCGGGCCCTCCGTGCGATCTTCGACGGGTCGGTGCCGCTGCGCAGCCTTCACCCCGACGATCGCCTCCGCTTCGCCTGAGCCGCAGCCGCCGCATCGGCCCGTCCGCGCGGGCCCCGTCCGCTCAGGCCAGTCGTTCGGGGCGGTACTTGTCGTCGCTGAAACCGATGACGAGATAGCCGATGACGTAGAAGATCACCAGCAGGAGCAGCGAGAACACCCACCCGTGGCCGAACGCACGGCCCACACGGATGTGCACGATGATGTGGAACACGAGGTTCACGATCGGCACGATGTACAGCAGGGTCAGCCACCCCGAGAAACCGGCGATGCGCACCATGACGACGAGGTTGACGATCGGGATGATCGCGAGCCAGCCGGCGTGTCCGGCCTTGGTGAACACGCGCCACAGGGCGACGACCATCAGCACGTAGACCGCGAGGGCGATCAGCGAGTTGGTCGCGCTCAGCGCGAAGATCGAGGTCTGCTCGGTGATCGACGAGGGCGAAGAGGTCAGCATGCGCTCATCGTAGGGGTTCTCCCAGCCGACGCTCAGGTTACGCCGCGACGAGGCGCCTCTCGAGCGGCCGGGTTTACGCTCTCAACGAGGAGGCCGCGACATGGGCGAGCGCAAATTCGAGTGGGGCGGTCTGAGCGCCGACCGCGCCGACTACGTCACGGCCGCCGAAGCGCTCGCCATGCTCGAGGTGCTCGTCGTGGCGCAAGCGGATCTCGACGTCATGACCGAGCTGCGCGACGGTGCCGCGTGGGCCCGCTTCTCGCGCGGGGAGCGGTGGGCGCTCGTGTCCACCCCCGGTTCGCGCTGGTTCTCGGTCGAGACCGATACGGGTCATCGCATGCAGCTCGTCGACGCGTCGTCGTCGAAAGACCAGAGCGCGCAGCTGCTGGCCGTCTACGTCGATGTGGCGGAGGCCTACGTGCGCTCCGACGTCGTCCCCGCGCCGGGTCGCGGCCTCGGCGGGTCGGTGGTCACGGTCGACGTCGACGGACGCGAGGTGCTCCTGCACCTTCCCCTCGCACGACGGGTCCGGGGGATGTTCCGCCATTAGGTCGAGCTGCGATCCCGGTCAACCCGGTGCGTCGGGCCGGAGCGGGTTGCGACGCTGGTGGTCTCGACGAAGGGAACACCATGAGCGACCCGCAGAACACCTCGTCCGACGAGGGCTCCAACCTGGCCGACGACCCCACGGTCAAGCCGAGCCAGGAGAACGAGGTCGACGAGGCCTCGAAGGCGCCGTCGAAAGACGACCCGAATGCCGACCACCAGGCGAGCGGCATCGGCGTCATCGGCGACGAGTGATCCGGATGCCACGGACCGCCGCCGCAGCCTGCGCCGTCGGTCCGTGGCGCGGCGCCGGCGGCCGGGTCCGGCCGTCGGGTCGGCCGCCGCTCCGGTGGTAGCCTGGACCGGTCCGCCTCCGTAGCTCAGGGGATAGAGCGTTGGTTTCCGGTACCAAAGGTCGCAGGTTCGATTCCTGTCGGGGGCACCAGAAGAGACAAGGGATCGCGGGTCATTGAGACTCGCGGTCCCTTTCTTCATTGCAACGAACGGGCAGCATTCGCCGAGCGGCGTGCCTGATCGAGGGCGGTTGCGACGGCGTGCAGATCCTCGGCGACGAGCAACTCGTCGCGTCCCTCTCCCTGGGGTGCACACGCATCATCGAGAACGGACTCCGAGCATGAGCAGACGATGAGGACGTATCTCTCCGGGGCAGTGGGGGACCGTGCGGGTACCCTCGAGTTATGGGAAAAAAGCTGGGACTCGCCATCGGCGGCATCATTCTCATCGGGCTTTTTCTCGCCTGGATGCTTGTGAAAGGAACCAGCACGGTTCAAGCGTGGATCGATCCGAATCCATCACTCGGCTTCGTGGCATGGGGAGTCGCGTGGCTCTGCGTACTCGGTGGAGCCGCGATGCTCGCGCGAGTTGTCTTCCGTCACGAACCGAGCTCGGTGGACGAGGTCGATGAAACGGGCTCGACGAGAAACGCGCGGTGAAGCCTTCCCGAGCAGAGCGACGACGGCGACATCATCCGTCCCGGGGTCCCCGTGTCAAGACCATCGGTCCTTTTGGTGTCCGGTTGGGATGCTGTAATCCCTCTCGAAAGGACCTGCCATGAGCATCGGAGCCGGCATCGCGCTGTTCGTCATCGGCGCCATCCTCGCCTTCGCCGTCAACCTGCCCAACGACTACGTCAGTCTGAGCATGATCGGCTACATCATGATGGGAGCCGGCGTCGTCGTGTTCCTCATCGGCGTCGTGCTGCTCGTGCGTCGCCGGCAAACCGACACGGTCACCCGCACCGAAGGAGTGGGGGGCGCCCAGGTCACCCGCTCGACCACGCGCTCGTCCAACGACGACCTCGTCTGAGTCCTCCCGGGGTCGACACCCCGGAGGTGCACCCATGACCGAACCCACGCCCACCGTCGCCTACGACTCGTCCGCCGACGAGCTGTTCGACGGCCGCTACCGCCTCGGCCGACTGCTCGGCCGGGGCGGTTACGCGCGCGTCTACGAGGCGGTCGACACGGCCCTGGAGCGCACCCTCGCGATCAAGGTCATCGACGGAGACGGTGCCGACCCCTCCGACGTGGCCCGCGTCCGGTCGGAGATCCGCCTCCTCGCCTCGCTCTCGCATCCCTCACTCGTCACCCTGTACGACGCGCGCCTCGACGCCACGCCCGCGTACCTCGCGATGGAGCTCATCGCCGGGCCGACGTTGACCGACGTGATCGCACGCGGGCGCGTCGCCGGCCCCGAGGCGGCGCGCGTGGGCCGGGAGATCGCCGAGGCGTTCGCCGTCATCCACGGGCGGGGGATCGTGCACCGCGACGTCAAGCCGTCGAACATCCTCCTGCGCCCCGCCGCCCACACCGGCGAGACCTCGAGGGCGACCCTCGCCGACTTCGGCATCGCCTCTCTGGTCGGAGCGACCCGGGTCACGCGCGCCGACACCGTCATCGGAACCGCCGCCTACCTCAGTCCCGAGCAGGCCCGCGGCATGCCGGCCGCGCCGGCGAGCGACGTCTACTCCCTCGGGCTCGTGCTGCTGGAGGCCCTCACCGGATCGCGCCCGTTCGGCTCGCGCACCCCGCACGAGGCCCTCGCCGCACGACTCGTGTCGGCGCCCGAGATCCCCGCTCACATCCCCGCCGCGTGGCGCGAGGTCCTCGAGCGGATGACGGCCGTCGACCCCGCCGAGAGACCGGATGCCACGGGCCTGATCGTCGCGATGCGCACCCTGTCCAACGTCCCCGTCGCCGCAACCGGAGCCGAGGCCACGGCACGGCTCCCGTCTGCTCGCACCTCCACGGCGCCGACCCGCGTGCTCGGGGCGTCCGGCGCGCACCCGACCCCGGCGTCCACCGCGCGTCGACGCCCGTCGCGGCGCACCGTGATCGTGGCATCCGTCGTCGCGGCGGTCATCGCCGCGGGAGGGGTCACCGCCGCCGTGGCCGCGGGCGGCGGGGGAGTCGCCGAACCCGACCTGCCCTCGTTGCCGCAGCCCCTCGACCAGCACGTCGACGACCTGTGGAAGGAGGTCGGTCAGTGATCCGCCGCACCGCCCTCGTCGGCGCGCTCGCCGTCGCCCTCTCCCTCTCGCTCGCCGGCTGCACCCCGCCGGCCGCCTCGCCCACGGCGTGGCAGCAGAGCGTGCAGACCATCGCGGAGCAGGCGTCGGCCGGCGACTACGCCTCCGCTCTGTCGAGCCTCGACGCTCTGGAGGCCGAGGTCGTCGCCCGCCGCGACGCGGGGGAGATCACGGCGGAGGAGGCCGACGGCATCCTGACCCGCATCGCGACGGTTCGCGCCGACCTCAGCGGCCTCGTGCCGACCCCGACTCCCGAACCCGTCCAGACGACCGAGCCCGTCCAGACCACCGAGCCCGCGCCCGACGATCAGCAGAACGTCGTCGACGACGGAGGCGATGACACGGGCGGGAACGGAAACGGCGGGGGCCCGTCCGACAAGAAGCCCGACGACGAGAAGGGCCCGGGAAACGGCAAGGGCCCGGGCAAGAAAGACGGCTGAGCACCCGCCCGACGGCGTGTCGCGGATCGGGCGGCCGGCAATGGCCCTCGTGCGCGCGCACCGTGCGAGGATTGCCCGGTGCCGCGCCGCGTGACCGCCGAACTGGACCTCGACCTCGGGGCTTCCGTCGATCTCATCTTCCAGATCTCCGCCGCGCAGGGGGTGCCCCTGCTGAGCGAGAATCTGACGTTCTCGCAGGGTGATCGCGTCTACACGCCCACCGAGATCGTGGACCAGTCCGGCAGCCGCCTGCACCGGGTCCTCGGCGAACCGGGACCCCTCGCGGTGCGCTACGACGCGGTCGTCGCCGGGTCGGCGCAGACACCGCGCACGAGCGACCTCGAGACCATCACGTACCTGCGCCCGAGCCGGTACTGCCAGTCCGACGAGGTGTTCGCACAGGCGCGCCGTCAGTTCCGTGGGCTCGCGGGCGAGGAGCTGCTGACCGCGGTGTCGTCGTTCGTGGCATCCACAGTGACGTACACGCCGGGCCTGAGCCTGGGCACCGACAGTGCCGTCACGACGCTCATGACCGGGCAGGGCGTCTGCCGCGACTACGCGCACGTGGTCATCGCCCTCCTCCGCGCGATGGACATGCCCGCGCGCTACGCCGCGTGTTTCGCCCCCGGGCTCGAGCCGATGGATTTCCACGCCGTCGCCGAGGCCTACATCGACGGCGCCTGGTACGTCGTCGACGCCACGCGGCTCGCCGATCGTCGCTCGCTCGTGCGCATCGCCACGGGGCGCGACGCCGCCGACTGCGCGTTCCTCAGCTACCACGGGGGATACGTCGGGCTGGAGCGCATGCACGTCGACGCGGTGCTCGACGGCGAGGTTCCGGATGCGGCTGCGACCCCCGACGACCACGAAGCCCTGGTGCAGATCGGCTGAGACGGCCGTCGCACCGTGCGCCAGTCGACGACGAGCGGATGCCGACCCGCCCGGCGCCGCGGCATCCGTCACCCCGCGTTCCGCCGGCTCGCAGGGTGGCTCACCGCTCTCCGCCTAGAATTGCAGGGTCATGGATCCCGCAGCCCTCTCCGCCGCCCTGCTCGCCGTCATCGCCCCGCTCGCCGAGGCGCGACGCGAGGGCTCTTCGGCGGGGATCACCGCCGCCGACCTCCCGCTGGAGCGTCCCAAGAACCGTGACCACGGCGACTGGGCATCCAACGCGGCGATGAAGCTGTCGAAGGTGGTCGGCGCCAACCCGCGCGAGTTCGCCGCCGAGATCGCGGCCGGTCTCGAGTCGGTCGAGGGCATCGCCAGTGTCGAGGTCGCCGGTCCCGGCTTCATCAACATCCGCCTGGATGCCGCGGCGGCAGGCGCCCTCGCGAAGACGATCGTCGACCAGGGCGCAGCCTTCGGCACGAACGACTCCCAGCGCGGCAACACCATCAACCTCGAGTTCGTCAGCGCCAACCCCACGGGGCCGCTGCACATCGGCCACACGCGGTGGGCGGCCCTCGGCGATGCGATCGCCCGCGTGTTGCTCGCCAGTGGCGCGACGCTCGTGCGCGAGTTCTACATCAACGACGCCGGTGCCCAGATGGAGCGCTTCGGTCGCTCCGTCGTGGCCGCGGCGCACGGCGAGCCGACCCCCGACGACGGCTACGGCGGGGCGTACATCGCAGCCCTGGCCGAGCGCGTCGTGGCCGAGCGGCCCGATCTGCTCGAGCTCGACCGCGACGAGCAGATCGCCGTCGCCACCGAGCTCGCGTACCGCTTCCAGCTGGGTGAGATCCAGGCGTCGCTCGAGCGCTTCAACGTGCACTTCGACGTGTGGTTCTCCGAGCGCGACCTGCACGCGCACGTCGACGGACAGCCGAGCCTCGTCGACGATGCCGTCGACCGTCTGCGCGAACAGGGTCACGTCTTCGACCAGGATGACGCCGTCTGGGTGCGCACCACCGACTTCGGCGACGACAAAGACCGCGTCATCCGCCGCTCGAACGGCGAATACACGTACTTCGCCGCGGATGCCGCCTACTACCTGAACAAGGGCGACCGCGGCTTCGCGCACAAGATCTACCTCCTCGGTGCGGACCACCACGGCTACGTCCACCGCCTCAAGGCCCTCGCGGGCGCCGCCGGAGACGACCCCGAGAAAGACATCGAGGTGCTCATCGGGCAGCTCGTGTCGATCAACGGCGCCAAGCTGTCCAAGCGCGCGGGCAACATCATCGAGCTCGACGACCTGCAGCAGTGGCTGGGCACCGACGCGCTGCGCTACTCCCTTGCGCGGTACCCCGCCGACTCGCCGCTGACGCTCGATCCCGAGATCCTGCAGAAGCGCACGAACGACAACCCCGTGTTCTACGTGCAGTACGCGCACGCGCGCACCTTCAACGTCGCGCGCAACGCCGCCGATTCCGGCGTCGACCGGTCGGAATTCGCCCCCGAACTGCTCGCCCACGAGACGGAGTCGGCGCTGCTCGGTGCTCTGCAGGAGTACCCCCGCGTCGTGGCGTTCGCCGCCGAGGTGCGCGAGCCCCACCGCGTCGCCCGCTACCTCGAGGAGCTTGCCGGCCTCTACCACCGCTGGTACGACAACTGCCGCGTCATCCCGCTCGGCGACGCCCCCGTCGAACCGGTGCACCGCACGCGCCTGTGGCTCAACGACGCCACCGGCCAGGTGCTGCGCAACGGCCTCGCTCTGCTCGGCGTCAGCGCCCCGGAACGGATGTAGTCATGACGGATGCCGCCCGCCCCCGCCGTCGCACCGGCCGCTGGATCGCCGTCGCGGTGATCGCGGTGGTCCTCGTCGCGGGGCTGGCGGTCGCCGCCGAGTTCATCGCGCGCTCCGTGGTCACCAACACGGTGCGCTCCCTCGTCGTGCAGAACGTCGGTCTCCCCGACGACCAGAAGGTGGATGTCTCCGTCGGGGGACTCGTCCTGCCTCAGCTGGTGACCGGCCGTCTCGACGACGTCACCGCATCGTCCGACGACGTCACCCTCGGCCCGCTCACCGGCGACGTGCGAGTGGAGCTGCGCGGTGTCCCCGTGGCAGGCGACGCGGCCGCCGACGAGGGGACCGCGTCCGTGCGGCTCGACGAGGAGCAGCTCCGTGCGCTCCTCTCGCAGATTCCCGACTTCCCCTCCGGCACCGTGACGCTCGCCGCGCCCGATCTCGCCTTCACCAGTGAGCTGTCGCTGTTCGGCGTCGCTATCCCGGTCGGAGTCTCGGTCACCCCCGGGGCGTCCGCCGGCGACCTCACGCTGACCCCCAGCGCCTTCCAGCTCGGCGGCAACGCGGTGGATGCCGACACCCTGCGCAGCCAGCTCGGCGGAGTCGCCGACACGGTCCTTGGCACGCGGAACCTGTGCATCGCCGACCGTCTCCCCGCCGCCCTGACGTTGACCTCCGCCACGATCCAGGGGCAGAGTCTCGTCGCCGCCTTCGACATCGACGGCGGAGTGCTCGTCGACCCCGCCCTGCAGGCCGACGGCTCCTGCGGCTAGGCGACCTCCATCGGTCGTGCAGTCGGGCTCCGCCGGACTCGCACCTTCTCCGAAGGCCCCGACCCGTCACATAAACGGGATGCCGGTCCCTCACCCTTTGAATCACCCGGGGCAGCCGACACATCCTCCGGGCCGGGTGTCAGCGGGTGCGGGGCGAAGGGTTCTTCCGTCGCGGTTACCGTGCTCGGAGGGCGGCCGTCGCAACTGCCTCTCCGTGATGCCGCTCGTGGGCTCCGTGTGTGATCGTGTTGCTCGGGTCGCGCGCTGACAGCCAGACGAACGGACCGACATGCTCTCCTCCTTCGAACTACCCCGGCGCCGCGTCCTGACGGCGTCTGCCTGGGCCGCCCCCGTCGTCGTGCTCAGCACGACGAGCCCGGCCTACGCGGTGAGCGCGACGCAGTCGGTCGCGATCGCGGTGTGGCATCCCGTGCTGCATCCGGGGGAGGTCTCCGCTGTGGAGGTCACGGTGCGCGACGAAAGCGGAAGAGGCGTGGCGGGCGCCGCCGTGGCCTTATCTGTGAGCGGGGCGAGCGCGTTCCTGGAGCGCTCGACGGGGGTGACCGACGCCTGGGGGACGTTCTCGACCATCCTGCGCGTTCGAGACCTGCAGTCGTCCGCGGCCGGCTTGGTGACGGCGTCGATCGGCGGATCCAGCTCGAGTGCGTCGTTCACCGTCCGCAAGACCGCGGTGATCGAACACGACGCGGATGGACGCTCGACTCGGGTGCTCGCGCTCCCGCACGGCAGTCAGGACGAGTCGGCGGCGGCGGAGAACCGGGGGATGCCGCACAGCGACCTGCAACCGACCGGCCGTTACGTGCGGTCGGGAGAAGTGCTGACCGTCGAGGTCGACGGCTCCCCGTCATGGTGGCTCGAGCTGAACATCGGCACGCGCGGGCCGATGCAGGTGTTCGGCGCCGACGGCAGTGAGGGGATGGCCTCGACGGTCTTGACGGGCGGCACCAACACGATCACGGCCGATCGCAGCGGCATCGTCTTCGTCACCAATCACAGCGAGTGGTCGGCCGTGCCGCTCGTCATCAGCGGTGGTCACCCGCAACCCGTCTGGGTGAAGGGTGCGTCGACCAAGGATGACTTCGACGCCCAGATGCGCTCGTTCTCCGATGCTCCGATCGTGACGCACGTGGGCGATCGCATCTTCGCCGACATCCAGCGGTCCGTCATCGACGCCCCCGACGTGTCCACCGTCTACGACCCCGACCTCGTCACCTCCCGCCTCGATCTGGCGCGGGAACACACCGATGCGATCTACGGGCTGAGTTACGACGCGGTCGGGGTCGCACGCAAGCACGGTGGTCGCGTCTACGTGTCCGGTCCCGACTCCGGCGGCGCCTACGCGTTCGCGACCTATCAATGGCTCTCGTTCCATGTGAGTTCGGGGGCCAGTCGCGCCTTGGCGAGGAGCACCGACTGGTGGACGATGTGGCACGAGATCGGGCACACCTATCAGACCCCGCAGTACACGTGGTCGGGCCTGGGGGAGGTGACCGTCAACATCTCCTCTCTGGCCGCCGAGAAGCGGACCACCGGCGGCAACATGCTCGACGACTCTCCGGGACTGCAGCAGAGGATCTCGAGGTACTTCGCCGATCCCGTCGACAAGCGCCACTTCGAAAACCTCACGGACGAGGGCCCGTTCTACCCCCTCTTCCTGTTCGACCAACTCCGGCGTTCTTTCGGAGACGACTTCTACGCGGCGCTCAGCCAGAAGTACCGCGTCCGGCGGGCGCTGGGACGTCCATCGGAGGGGTCGGACCGACAGAAGATCGATTCCTTCGCGCTGCTCACCTCGGAGGTGGCCGATCGTGACCTCGGCCCGTTCTTCCGCGCGTGGGGCGTCACGGTGTCGGAAGAGGTCCTCGCCGTGATGGCGCAGCATCCACCGCTCCAGCATGGGTTCTGGACGGCGATCACGACCGCCGACGCTCCGCTCGAACGGGTGGTCCCGTACAACCCCCCGACGGGCACGCTCTGGACCCCGACGGATGCCGTCTATCTGGGTGACACCGCGGGCAGCACTGCCGAGGTGAGCGATCTCGGGAGCGTGCGGGGCTCCCGGAGCGTGGTCGTGGCTCGCGGCGCGCTCGCGGTTCAGGTGGGCTCGGGCACGGGCCGCGTGTATGCGGTGCTGGAATCCGAGGAGGGTACCCAGGAGGTGCTGCAACGGCCGGTCTCGGTCACAGTGGTGTCGGCGCTCGAGTTCGTCGGTTTCTACGACGTGATGATCGGCTCGATCGGGATCAGCGCCGACGGCAGCCGTCTCGTCGCGACCTCGAGCGGCAACCAGGCGCACCAGATCTACTTCGCCGGCCAGGTGTACTACGAGGTCGAGCTCCGGGATGCCGCGGGGGTGACGCGCACAACCGTGTCGGTGAAAGGCGAGGATACGGCGCAGGCGGTCGCCGACGCCCTTCACGGTGTGCCGTGCGGGGAGGGAGACGAATTCGTCATCCGTGCAGCCGAGCCGACGCGCGTGCGGGTCTATCAGGACAGCAACCGCGTGGGGACGTTGACGTCCAATCCGACGACGGTCCGGATCAGCGGTGGGCGTTTCGTCCTTTAGGCCACTTCAGGCCATGCCGCAGCGGGGCGTTGGCGACCCATGGTTCACATGGGAGTGACCCGGCGGATGAATCCGTCGGCGTGAAGCGCAGGAATACGTGCGCGTCCGTAGAGCGGGTTGTCGGGGTGGTGTCTACTCGCGAGCAGACACACCATCCTCACCCGGATGGAGGTCTGGACCGTTTCTCGACGCCTGGAGTGCACATGTCTTCGACGCCCGTCTTGCCTGCCCCCGACGCCCCGCCTCTCGCGCAGGGTCTGTCACGCCGCACCGTGGTCGGTGCGGGCCTGTGGAGCGCACCTGTCCTGGCGATGGCGTCCTCGGCGCCGGCCTTCGCGGCAGCATCGGGGCAGCAGGCCCTCACGCTTTCGGTGCCGACATCGGGCATCCCCTCGTCGGGTCCGGTTCAGCTGACCACCGTGGTCCGCGACGCGCAGGGCGCTCCCGTCGCGGGCGCACCCGTCTCGCTCAGCGGCCCGCTGGGCTCCACGTTCGGGGGCGCGGACGGCGTCACCGACGGTGCCGGCGCGTATACGACGTCATTCGACCTCGGCAAGCCCTGGGCCACCCCGGGATCCACCATTTCCATCACCGCGGTGTCCGGCGGTCAGTCGGCCAGCCAGCCTTTCACGGTGCTGGGGTCCAACGTGTTGGCCTTCGGTCGCAACGTCTGGGCGGAGTTGGGCCTTGGCGCCGCCGCGTCTTCTCCCACGCAGACGTACCGTGCGTTTCCGTCGCCCGTGGTGCAGATCGCCTCGGGCGGGGCGACTGACAGCGGCGCGGCGCGAGCCACGCTGGCGTTGCTGCGAGATGGAACCGTGTGGGGTATCGGCGGTAACGCGTACGGGCAGTTGGGTGATGGTACGGGCGACAGCACGGGTCACGATGTGTGGAAGATCGTCCCCGGTTTGTCGGGCGTGAAGCAGATCGGCATGGGCAACGTCAATGGATACGCACTGACCACGGCCGGTGAAGTGTGGGCGTGGGGAGACAATTCCTCGGGGCAGATTGGTGATGGGACGACGACGTACCGCACGGCGCCGGTCAAGGTGATCAGCTCCGGCGCCACCAAGCTCGTGGCCGGATACAGCAACGTCTTCGTCGTGATGTCGGATCGAACGCTCAAGGTGTGGGGCGACAACGGGTGGGGGCAGCTGGGCGACGGGACGCAGACGAATCGTACGACGCCGTTCACGGTGCCGAACGTCTCGGATGTCGTGGATGTCGCTTCGATCTCGTATGCCAGCACGCTGGTGCTGTTGTCGAATGGCACGGTGCTCAGTTGGGGTTTGAACAATCTCGGCCAGCTGGGTAACGGCACGAAGACGAATAGCGCCACTCCGACCGCGATCCCGAACCTGTCCGGCGTCGCCGCCATCGCTGGGGGGTCTACCGCCGGATACGCCCTTCTGACCGACGGGTCGGTCAAGGCGTGGGGCAACAATGACGAGGGCATGGTCGGTGACGGCACCTCGACGATGCGATTGACTCCGACGACGGTCTCCGGACTCTCCGGCGTCGTCCAAATCTCGACGGCGCAGAAGGCCGCATACGCTCTTCTGTCCGATGGCACGGTGAAGGCGTGGGGGCAGAACACCTACGGCCAGCTCGGCGACGGCACGACGACAACACGTTTGTCCCCGGTGACGGTGCAGGTACCGGCAGGACGCTCTGTCACATCCCTCGCCGTCGCCTCGACCTCGAGTCAGGGGCGCTCCTTCCTCATTACCGGGGAGACCACCCTCTCCGTTGATGTCGTCGAAACGCAGGTTTCCGCGGGTACTGCCGCAACCGTGAAGGCCAAGGTGGCGACCGGCGCGAAGGGTGTCGCCGGTATCAGCGTGACGTTGAGCGCCACCTCGAACGCTGCCCTTGGCGCTACGACCGCCCAGACGGATTCCTCCGGTCAGGTGCAGACGACCGTGACGTCTGACGTCTGGACCAAGCCGGGTACGGTGGTCCGGGTCGAGGCCACGACGGACACGAACGCGGCCTCCGACTCTTTCACCGTGCTGGGGGCGAACGCCCTCGGGTTCGGCTATAACTCCTGGTACGAGCTCGGGGATGGCGGTCAGGGTGGGGGCGACAACCCGGGGACCGGCGTTGCCCGGACGATTCCGACGCAGTTCCTACGGTCGTTCCCCTCTCCGATCGTGCAGGTGGTTTCGTGCGGAACGGGCACGGGGGGCGGGTCGAATCACGCGACGATCGTTCTGCTCAAGGACGGAACGGTCTGGTCGGTCGGCGGCAATGGATTCGGGCAGCTCGGGACGGGCGGCAATTCACGCACGACCTGGGCTCAGGTCAGCGGCCTGTCCGGTGTGACGCAGATCTCGGCCGGGGCGGAGTCCGTCTACGCGCTGCTCTCGGATGGGACGGTCAAGGCGTGGGGTGACAACTGGTTCGGAGAGATCGGTACGGGGGTGGCCCTGCAGAGCGCGGCTTTCACTCCGATCACCGTGCCGGGGGTGTCCGGTGTGACCCAGATCGCCGCCGGGACGCAGCAGGCCTTCTTCCTGCTCTCGGATGGAACGGTGCGAGCCATCGGCCGCAACGCCTGGGGGTCGGAAGCCACCCCCGGCGGGCGGGGCGCGTTGGGATCCGGTAGCACCACCAGTGACCTCTCCGCGACCCCGGTGACGGTGTCCAATCTGGCCGGCGTGACGCAGATCGCTGCGGGGTCGGCGAGCGGTTTCGCCTTGCTCTCGGACGGCACGGTGAAGGCGTGGGGGAACAACGCCTCGGGCCAGCTCGGCAACAACTCCACGACGTCCAGCGCGGTCCCCGTGTCGGTGTCGGGTCTGAGCGGGGTCACACAGGTCGTCGCGAACCTCGATGCCGCGTATGCGTTGCTGGCGGACAAGACCATCCGCGCGTGGGGGAGGAACTCGTCGGGTCAGTTGGGCAACGGGTCCGGCTCGAACAGCACGGCACCCGTGACGGTCACCAGCGTCACCGGAGCGGCGCGTCTCGCCGCGAGCGGAAACGCCGCCTATGCACTGCTGGGAACCGGAGCCATCGTCGGGTGGGGCGACAACTCCGGCGGTCAGCTCGCCGATGGATCCACCACCAACCGCTCGCAGGCGGTGCAGGTCAGGGTTCCCGGCTCGCTCAACGTGGTCGGACTGGCGTCGTTCTCGCCGAGCAGCGATCGGATGTACGTCATCACTGGCGACACGACGGTCTCGGTCGACGTCGTGGAATCGCAGCTCGCGGCGGCGATGGGATCCGCCACGGTGAAGGCCCGTGTCGGAGCGGGGTCCAAGGCCGCAATGGGGGCGACCGTGTCGCTGTCCGTCTCGTCCGGGGCCACCCTCGGTGCCACGTCGGGACAGACAGACGGAAACGGTGAGTACCTCACGACCGTCTCCGTGCCGGATGCATGGACGCGGCCGGGCACCATCGTGCGAGTGAGCGCATCGAGTGGTCCGAGCACTGGATCCGACACCTTCACGGTTCTCGGCGCCAATGCCCTGGGTTTCGGTTACAACTCCTGGTACGAGATGGGCGATGACGGGGCGCCCGGCGGCGACAACCAAGGGACCGGATCTCTCCGGAGCACACCGTCGCAATTCGTTCGCGTGTTCCCGTCGCCCATCGCGCAGGTGGTCTCCTGCGGCGTGGGAGACGGGGGTGGCTCGAACCAGACGACGATCGTCTTGCTGAAAGACGGCACCGTGTGGTCCGTCGGCGGGAACGGCTTCGGACAGTTGGGAACGACTGGCAATTCTCGGAGCAGGTGGGCTCAAGTCACCGGGCTGGCGGGTGTGACACAACTTTCCGCTGGCAACTATCACGTGTACGCGTTGCTGGCGGATGGCACAGTCAAGGCGTGGGGCGACAACTCGTCGGGCATGCTGGGCGCGGCGGTCTCGGCAGACGCCTCGTCCACGCCTGTCACCGTCACCGGTCTCTCGAACGTCGTCCAAATCAGCGCGGGAACTCAGCAGGGATTCTTCCTGCTCAAGGACGGGACGGTTCGCGCGATCGGGCGGAACACGTTCTCGGCTGCACTGGGCAACGGCTCGTCCGTTGAGAAGTCCGCGACCCCCGTGACGGTGTCGAATCTCTCCGGTGTGACTCAGATCGCGGGCGGACACCAGTGCGGGTACGCATTGAAGTCGGACGGCACCGTGTGGGCCTGGGGCGCGAACGACCTTGGTCGTCTCGGCGATGGGACGAACCCCGTGCCGGGGCCGTGGGTTTCCGGTCAAGCGACGCCGGCGCACTCCACGCCCGTCCAGGTCGCGGGCCTGAGCGGCGTCCGAGTCACGCAGGTCGCGGGTAACCGTGCTGGCGGCGTGGTCCTGTTGTCGGACGGCTCCGTGCGCGCCTGGGGGGACAACACCGCGGGAGCGGTGGGTGACGGCACCACGACTTCGCGATCCAGCGCGACCCCGGTTTCGAACTTGGCCGGGGGAGTGGCCAAGATCGCGGCGAGCGGTTCGTCAGCGTACGTGCTTCGGACGGACAACTCGGTGAACGCCTGGGGCGACAACCAGTACGGGCAGTTGGGAGTCGGGACTACGACGAACGCGCTCGTTCCTGTGACGGTCGGCAACCGCCCCAATGGGACGCGCGCGTGGGGACAGCAGACCCCGGTGGATCTCATGCAGAACTCGCCGTCGTCCAGCCGCATGTACATCATCACGCAGTAGGCGGGCCTCAACCCCCGGGCCCGCCCGCCACAAGGGCGGACCCGGGGGAGGGTTGGGGTCGGCGGCCGACTCGCTGCGTGCACAGCCAAAGGCGTGCCACCTCAATCGGTTTCGATATCGCGAGGGCGATGCGGCTGCCCTCTGATGCCTCGCGCTGCGCCGACCTCCGCGGCTCGGCTCTGGCGCAACTGGTGGCGTCGCGGGGAAGAGAGCTACGAAGGAGGGACGATGAACCAGGTCGTCGTCGACGCCATCGGCGCGCGCGTGGCGATCGATCTGACGGGCCTTCCCCCGGGGGACCGTTCCACCGTCGCCGCATTGTGGGCGGACGCTTCTGTCGGTCTCGCCCGATCGGGCGGCACGGTCGTTCCGGTCGAGCTCGGCACCGCGTTCGAGTTCTCGTCGGTGCTAGCCGACCTGTCCACTCGGGTGACGGTCGCGGCGCTCGGCGCCCGGCGGGGCGAGGTCTGGATGCTGCACGCGTGCGGCGTCGCCGATGAACAGGGGAGAGTGGCGGTGCTCGTCGGGCCGTCGGGGGCGGGCAAGACGACGGCTGCCGCGGTTCTCGGTCGGGAGTTCGGTTACGTATCCGACGAGAGCATCGGGATCACGGCATCCGGAGGGGTGCTCGCCTACCGCAAGCCGCTGTCGATCGTGCGCGCAGGGGAGTCGGTGAAGGAGCAGGTGGCTCCGTCGGACCTGGGACTGAAGCCCCTGCCCGACAAGCCTCTGACGGTGAGTTCTCTGATCGTGCTGGACCGTCGTCGTGACCCCGCAGGGCCGATTCGTCACCCCACGCTGACGCCGGTGCCGGACAGCGTGGCGATCGCTACGCTCGCGGAACAGTCCAGCTTTCTCACCGCGATGCCGTCGCCGCTTCGAACGGTGTCCACCCACCTGCGGCGGGTCGGCGGCGTTCGTCGCCTCTCGTACGACGACGCGGGAGACCTTCCGGACGTGGTCGCCCGCCTCCTGTCCGATCCGCCACGTGCCGAGGAAGCGGAGACGGACCACGACTCGACGGGGATCCTCGCCGCGCCGCAGCCTGTCCGAAGCGAGCGCGACGATCGGGGGCCGACCTACACGCAATCGCCGTTCGTCGACGCCGTGACCGTCGAAAACGGTCAAATCGCCCTCCTGCGCGCGATCGACGGGGACCCCGCGCAGGTGCTCGTGCTCGCCCCCCACGCGGCGGCCGTCTGGCGGACGGCAGTCGACGCGGTGACGCTCAACGATGAGACCCTGCGCCGGGTGGCGGACGAGCTCGTCGAGCATGGTCTCCTCGTCCGACAGTGAGGTCGATCGACATCGATGGAGCGGCCAGATAACGGGCCGCCCGCACGGGGGTTCCGGGACAGCCCCATGACAGGCCGGTTCGCCGGACGAGACCGTCTTGCGAATACCGGTGATGCGGGGCGGATCGAGCCCGCGTCGACGGGGCCGAGGAGCCCCGCCGCAGGCGCCCGGGGCGCGCGGGACGGGAGCGGCATATGCGGTGCCCTAGACTGCAAGGACTGCCCGCCGCGTGACTCTCCGCGGGGGTGGGAGCCGTGATCCGCGGCCGTCGCGTCGCCGCAAAACCCGATTGGTCCCCCTGTGTCCGCCTCGCACTCCGCGCTCGTGCCCGAGTGGCTCACCGCCCCGGCCGAAGCGAACGAGCTCGTCCCCGCCGTGTGGCCCACCTCGACCCGCCGTGCGGTCGACGGGTCCGTCGAGATCGGCGGCGTCTCCGTCTTCGACCTGCGCGACCGCTTCGGTACCCCGCTATACGTCCTCGACGAGGACGAAGTGCGGGCCCACGCCCGTCGAGCGCGGGAGGCCTTCGAGGCCGCTGCCGGGCGCCACGGCATCCGGGCTCGGGTGTACTACGCGGGCAAGGCGTTCCTGTCGACCGAGGTCGTGCGCTGGGTGACCGACGAGGGGCTCGCCGTCGACGTCTGCACCCGCGGTGAGCTCGAGGTCGCCCTCGCTGCGGGCGCTGCGCCCGAGCGTCTGGGGTTCCACGGCAACAACAAGAGCGTGTCCGAGCTCGAACGCGCGGTCGAGGTGGGCATCGGCTCGGTCGTCGTCGACAGCCCGATCGAGATCGAGCGCCTCGCCGCGATCGCCGATCGCCGCGGGGCGGTGCAGTCCGTGCTCGTGCGCGTGCGTACGGGCGTGCACGCCGAGACCCACGCGTTCCTGGCAACCGCTCATGAAGACCAGAAGTTCGGCTTCTCCCTCGAGGGGGCGGCCGAGGCGGTCTCGCGCATCCGCGAGCTCCCCAGCTTGCGCTTCGTCGGCCTGCACGCGCACATCGGCTCCCAGATCTTCGACTCCTCGGGCTTCCGCGAGTCGGCCGCGCGCCTGGTCGACCTGCACGCCGACCTGCTGGCCGGGGGAGAGATCCCGCTCATGAACGTGGGCGGTGGCTTCGGCATCTCCTACACGTCGGTCGACGACCCGAAGCCGATCGAGGAGATCGCCGACGGCATCTTGGATGCCATCGCCGACGAGTGCGCGGTGCGCGGCATCCCGATGCCCGACGTCGCCACCGAGCCCGGCCGCGTCATCGTCGGTCAGGCCGGGGTGACGCTGTACGAGGTCGGGACGGTCAAGACGGTCGCCGCGGCCGAGGGCCTCGAGCGCACCTACGTCAGCGTCGACGGCGGAATGAGCGACAACGCCCGCCCCGCCCTCTACGGCGCCGACTTCTCGGCCCGCATCGTCTCGCGCACGAGCTCCGAGACGCCGGCGCTCTCTCGCGTGGTGGGTCATCACTGCGAGTCCGGCGACATCGTCGTGGATGCCGAGTACCTCCCGGCCGACGTCACGCCCGGCGACCTGCTGGCCGTTCCCGCGACCGGCGCCTACTGCTTCTCGCTCGCGAGCAACTACAACTACACGCCGCGCCCGCCGGTCGTCGCCGTGCGCGACGGACAGGCCCGTGTGATCGTCCGCGGCGAGACCATCGACGATCTGCTCTTGCGCGACGCCGGGATCCCGGCATCCGCCCCCACCGCAACACCCCACGGAGACACCGAATGACCGACTACCGCACGCTCCGCGTGGCGCTCCTCGGCGCCGGCGCCGTCGGCTCGCAGGTCGCCGACCTGCTGCTCAAGCACGGCGACGAGCTCGCCGACCGCGCGGGCGCCAAGCTCGAACTCGCCGGCATCGCCGTGCGCGACGTCGACGCCAAGCGCGACGCCGACCTGCCCCGCGAGCTGTTCACCACGGATGCCGAGACCCTCATCGTCGGCTCCGACATCGTGATCGAACTCATGGGCGGTATCGAGCCGGCCCGCACGCAGGTGCTGCACGCGATCGCGTCGGGTGCCGACGTCGTCACGGCCAACAAGGCCCTGCTGGCCACCCACGGATCCGAGGTCTTCGAGGCGGCCGACCAGGTCGGCGCCGAGGTGTACTACGAAGCCGCGGCTGCCGGCGCCATCCCGATCATCCGGCCGCTTCGCGACTCGCTCGCCGGCGACCGCGTCGTGCGGATCATGGGCATCGTCAACGGCACGACGAACTACATCCTCGACCGCATGGACACCGAGGGTGCCGACTTCGCCGACGTGCTCGCCCAGGCGCAGGCCCTCGGCTACGCCGAGGCCGACCCGACGGCCGACGTCGAGGGATACGACGCCGCGCAGAAGGCCGCGATCCTCGCGAGCCTCGCCTTCCACACGACCGTCCCGCTGGATGCCGTGCACCGCGAGGGCATCACCTCGGTCGACGCCGCGATGATCGAGTCCGCCCGTCACGCCGGGTACGTCATCAAGCTGCTCGCCGTGTGCGAGCGCCTGGCGGCCGAAGACGGCGGCACCGAGTCGATCTCGGTCCGCGTCTACCCGGCGCTCGTCGAGCGCACGCACCCGCTCGCCAGCGTGCACGGCGCGAACAACGCCGTGTTCGTCCAGGCCGAGGCCGCGGGTGACCTCATGTTCTACGGCGCCGGTGCCGGCGGCGTGCAGACGGCCTCCGCCGTGCTCGGCGACGTCGTCTCGGCCGCGCGCCGCCACATCGCCGGAGGCGTCGGCGTGGGTGAGTCCACGCGCGCCAACCTGCCCGCGGTGCCGATCGGACGCGTCATCACGCGCTACCAGATCACGCTCGAGGTCGACGACCAGCCGGGCGTGCTGGCCACGGTCGCCGGCATCCTGAGCGAAGGCCGCGTGTCGATCGCGACCGTCGAGCAGACCGTCATCGAGGCGGACGAGAACACCCGGACCGGCGGTTCCGCCCGCCTGGTCATCGGAACACACAAGGCCCGCGAGCAGGACCTGAGCGAGACCGTCGAGCGTCTCGCCGCGAGCGGCGTCGTCGAGCGCGTGGTCTCCGTGCTGCGCGTGGAAGGGAACTGACATGGCACACCTCTGGCGCGGAGTCCTCCGCGAATACGCCGACCGTCTGGGTGTCACCGACGCCTCCACCGTCGTCACCCTGGGCGAGGGAGGCACGCCCCTCATCCCGGCGCCCGCACTCTCGCGCCGCACCGGCGCCGACGTGTGGGTGAAGTTCGAGGGCATGAACCCCACCGGTTCGTTCAAGGACCGCGGAATGACGGTGGCGCTCTCGCGCGCCGTCGAGCACGGCGCCAAGGCCGTCATCTGCGCCTCCACCGGCAACACCTCGGCCTCGGCCGCGGCCTACGCCGCGCACGCCGGCATCACCGCCGCGGTGCTCGTTCCTGAGGGCAAGATCGCCATGGGCAAGCTGAGCCAGGCGGTGGCGCACAACGGGCGCCTCATCCAGATCCGCGGCAACTTCGACGACTGCCTCGAGATCGCGCGCGAGCTCGCCGACCACTATCCGGTGCACCTGGTCAACTCGGTCAACCCCGACCGCATCGAGGGCCAGAAGACCGCCGCCTACGAGGTCGTCGAGCAGCTGGGCGACGCCCCCGATTTCCACTTCATCCCCGTCGGCAACGCCGGCAACTACACCGCCTACTCGCGCGGGTACCGCGAAGAGGCCGCGCGCGGGGTCGCGACGAAGGTTCCCCGCATGTTCGGTCTGCAGGCGGCCGGCTCTGCGCCTCTCGTGCGCGGCGAGGTCGTGAAGAACCCCGAGACGATCGCGAGCGCGATCCGCATCGGCAACCCCGCGTCGTGGGACCTCGCTCTCGAGGCGCGCGAGGCCACCGACGGCTGGTTCGGCGCGATCGACGACGAGGGCATCCTCGAGGCGCAGAAGATCCTCGCGGGCGAGGTCGGCGTCTTCGTCGAGCCCGCGTCGGCGATCAGCGTGGCGGGTCTGCTCAGCCGCGCCGAGGCGGGCGTCGTCCCGGCCGGGGCGAAGGTCGTGCTGACCGTCACCGGTCACGGTCTGAAGGACCCGCAGTGGGCCCTGCGCAAGGCCGACGGCACGACGGTCGAGCCCACCGTCGTCGACGCCACCACCTCGGAGGTCGCCTCCGTGCTCGACCTGCAGCCGGTGACCGCGTGAGCTCAGGCCCCGGTCGCCGGGTCGCCGTCCGCGTTCCCGCCACCAGCGCGAATCTCGGTCCCGGCTTCGACACCCTGGGTCTCGCCCTCAGCGTCTACGACGAGCTCGTCGTCGAGCAGCTCGACGGCGATCGCCTCGAGATCGAGGTCGCGGGGGAGGGGACGGCCGACGTCCCTCGCGACGCCTCGCACCTCGTCGTCCGCGCCATCGCGCACACCTACGCCTCGGTCGGTCGCACCCTTCCCGGGTTGCGGTTGACCGCGCACAACGTCATCCCGCACGGGCGCGGCATGGGCTCGTCGGGCGCGGCGGTGGTGGCCGGCATCCTGGCCGCGAAGGGCCTGCTCGAGGGCGAGGTCGTCTTCAGCGACGTCGATCTGCTGCGCCTGGCCACCGAGATGGAAGGGCACCCCGACAACGTCGCCCCCGGTCTGTTCGGCGGACTGACGATCGCGTGGATGGATGCCGAGGGCCCGCAGCACAAGCAGCTCATCGTGCACCGCGGTGTCTCGCCTCTCGTGTTCGTCCCGAGCTTCACGATGTCGACCGCCGTGGCGCGCAGCCTGCAGCCGCTCCAGGTGCCCCGTGAAGACGCGGTGTTCAACGTGTCGCGGTCGGCGTTGCTGATCGCGGCGATGACGCAGAGCCCCGAGCTGCTGATGGCGGCGACCGAAGACAAACTGCATCAGAACTACCGGGCCCAGGCCATGCCCGAGACCGATCGGCTCGTGCGCGCCCTTCGCGCCGAGGGATATGCGGCGGTCGTGTCGGGCGCCGGCCCCAGCGTGCTCGTGCTCGCCGACGGGCCGGGACAGCGACTGGCGGCGGCGGATCTTATGGCATCCGTGGTCGACACCCCGTGGCAGGCGCTCATGCTCGCCGTCGACGTCAAGGGTGGTACAGTGAAAAACGCAGAGGGTTCCGCGTAAATTCGCGAATCTGAGCCTCTGCACCTGCGAAATCCGCAACACATCGCGAACCCGGTATCGGCTGCAGTCTCCCGAACCGCTGGTGTCTCTTCGTCTGCGTTCTGCATGGCGAAGCGCGATCTGATCACGTTTCATTTCTGAGGAGCACTCGTGGAGTCCATCTCCGAGACCCAGTCCGTCGACGCGCCCGAGAGCGCGGAGAACCCCACCGAAGAGCAGCCCACGGCTGCGGCGGAGGGTACCGACCCCGCGACGGACGCCACGTCCGCCGCCGACACTGAGGCGGAGGCCACCGACGGCGAGGGCACTGACGCCCCGGCCGCCGAGGCCGCCACCGAGGCGCAGCCCGAGGCGCTGTTCCCGGCCGAGGCCGTCGAGACGCCGGCCGAGGAGCCGGCGCCCGCCGCTGCCGCCGAGGCCCCGGCCGCTGCCGAAGCTCCGGCTGCCGACGCCGTCGAGGCGCCCGCCGCGGAGGAGTCGGCCCCGGCCGAGAAGCCCGCTCGCGCTCCTCGCAAGCGCGCTCCGCGTCGTGCCAAGAGCGCCACCGCCGAGGAGGAGGCCGCCGCCGACGCCGCTGCCGCTGAGGCCGCTGCCGCCGAGGCTGCCTCCGCCGAGACCGCGGAGGCCCCCGCCGACGCCGTGGCCTCCGACGCGAACGCCGCCGATGCCGTGGCATCCGACGCCCCGGCCGCCGACGTCACGGCCGAGGAGCCCACCACCCCCGTCACCACCGCGGCCGACGTCGCGGCCGACGCCGCCCCCGAGGCCCCCGCAGACGCCTCTGCCGAGACCGCCACCGAGCAGTCCGAGCAGACCGCCGACGCGAACGACTCCGCTGAGCAGACCGACGAGACCCCGGCCCGCGGCCGTGGCCGGAGCCGGTCGCGCAACCGCAACCGCAACAAGGCCGACGGCGCCGAGAAGAACGACGCGGCGACGGCTACCGGCTCCGCCGACGAGGCCGAGGCCCCCGCGCAGAACGCCCAGCGCGACAACTCCGGCCAGCGCGACAACGCCGGCCAGAACGGCCAGCAGGCCCAGCAGCAGCAGGGCGGTGCGGCCAACAGCCGCAACCGTCAGCGCAACAAGCGCCGCGGCCAGAACACGACGGGCGACGAGTTCGAGACCGAGATCGGCGAGGACGACGTGCTCGTCCCCATCGCCGGTGTGCTCGACGTGCTCGACAACTACGCGTTCGTCCGCACCACCGGCTACCTGCCCGGCCCGAGCGACGTGTACGTCTCGCTCGGCCAGGTGAAGAAGTACAACCTGCGCAAGGGCGACGCCGTCGTCGGCGCCATCAAGCAGCCCCGCGAGGGCGAGCAGCAGGGGCGCCAGAAGTACAACGCGCTCGTGCAGGTCGACTCCATCAACGGCCTGTCGGTGGACGACGCCGCCGCCCGCGTGGAGTTCAACAACCTCACCCCCCTGTACCCCCAGGAGCGCCTGCGCCTGGAGACCGGCCCCGAGAAGCTCACGCAGCGCATCATCGACCTGGTCGCCCCGGTCGGCAAGGGCCAGCGCGGCCTCATCGTCGCGCCCCCGAAGGCCGGCAAGACGATCGTGCTGCAGCAGATCGCCAACGCGATCGCCACGAACAACCCCGAGGTCCACCTCATGGTCGTGCTCGTCGACGAGCGCCCCGAAGAGGTCACCGACATGCAGCGCACCGTCCGCGGCGAGGTCATCGCCTCGACGTTCGACCGCCCCGCGGAAGACCACACGACGGTCGCCGAGCTGGCGATCGAGCGCGCGAAGCGTCTCGTGGAGCTCGGTCGCGACGTCGTCGTGCTGCTCGACTCGATCACTCGTCTCGGCCGCGCGTACAACCTCGCCGCCCCCACCTCGGGTCGCGTGCTCTCCGGCGGTGTCGACGCCTCGGCGCTGTACCCGCCCAAGCGCTTCTTCGGCGCGGCGCGCAACATCGAGAACGGCGGATCGCTCACCATCCTCGCCACGGCGCTGGTCGAGACCGGCTCCAAGATGGATGACGTGATCTTCGAGGAGTTCAAAGGCACGGGCAATAGCGAGCTGCGCCTGAACCGCCAGCTCGCCGACAAGCGCATCTTCCCGGCCGTCGACGTCAACGCGTCGAGCACCCGTCGCGAAGAGATGCTGCTGTCGCCCGACGAGGTCAAGATCACCTGGAAGCTGCGCCGGGCCCTGGCCGGTCTCGAGCCCCAGCAGGCCCTCGAGGTCGTGCTCGGCAAGCTCAAGGAGACGCAGTCCAACGTCGAGTTCCTCGTGCAGATGCAGAAGTCGATCCCGGCGCCCGCGCGCGGCGGTGACGACAACAGCATCCGCTGACCCGTGGCCGCTGAGCCTGCCGAGACGTCCGGCATCTTCGAGTCCGTCCGCGGGCTGCTCGATGAGCACCGGCAGATCGAGCTCGAGCTCAACGACCCGGCCGTCCACGCGGATGCGGCGCGCGCGAAGCGGGTGAATCGGCGGTACGCCGAACTCAACCGCATCGTGCACGCGTACGACGCGTGGACGGCGGCATCCGATGATCTCGAGGCGGCGCGAGAGCTCGCCCGCGAAGACGACGCCTTCGCCGAAGAGGTCCCCGCGCTCGAAGGGCGCGTCTCCGAAACGCAGGAGCGCCTGCGACGCCTGCTCATCCCACGCGACCCCGACGACGCGCGCGACGTGATCATGGAGATCAAGGGCGGCGAGGGCGGCGCTGAGAGCGCCCTCTTCGCAGCCGATCTGCTGCGCATGTACCTGCAGTACGCGGCATCCATGGGGTGGAAGACGGAGTTGCTCGAACGCACCGAATCCGACCTCGGCGGCTACAAAGACGTCCAGGTCGCGATCAAGGGCTCTTCGAGCGACCCGGCCCAGGGCGTGTGGGCGCACCTGAAGTACGAGGGCGGCGTGCACCGGGTGCAGCGCGTGCCCGCGACGGAGTCGCAGGGGCGCATCCACACCTCGACGACGGGTGTGCTCGTCTTCCCCGAGGTCGACGAGCCCGAAGAGGTCGCGATCGATCCCAACGACCTGAAGATCGACGTGTTCCGCTCCTCCGGGCCCGGCGGCCAGTCGGTGAACACCACCGACTCCGCGGTGCGCATCACGCACGTGCCCACGGGCATCGTCGTGTCGATGCAGAACGAGAAGTCGCAGCTGCAGAACCGCGAAGCCGGAATGCGCGTGCTCCGCGCCCGACTGCTCGCGAAGCAGCAGGAGGAGCGCGACGCCGTCGCCGCCGACGCCCGCCGGTCGCAGATCCGCGGCATGGACCGCTCGGAGCGCATCCGCACCTACAACTTCCCCGAGAACCGCATCGCCGACCATCGCACCGGCTACAAGGCGTACAACCTCGATCAGGTGATGGACGGCGCCCTCGGCCCGATCATCGAGTCGGCGATCAGCGCCGACGAAGAGGCGCGCCTCGCGGCCCTCGCCGACTCCTAGGCTCGGGTGGTGCTCACCCCCGCTCAGATCACCACGTTCGACGACACTCCGCCCCCGCCGGGCCTCTCCCCGTGGGTGGGGGAGCGGGAGCAGCCACGCGCCATCGCGATCGTCGAACCGGATGCCGCCTGGCCGGCGACCTTCGCCGCGGTGCGCGACCGCATCGTCGCGGTCCTGGGGGAACGCGCCCTCGTCGTCGACCACGTGGGCTCCACGGCGGTTCCCGGCTTGGCCGCCAAACCCGTGATCGACATCGACCTCACTGTCGCCGATACCGACGACGAGGACGCCTACGTCCCAGCCCTCGAGGCGCTCGGCTTCGTGCTCCGCGTACGCGAGCCGTGGTGGCTCGGTCACCGCTGCCTGGTCTCGGCGGAGCCCGCCGTGAATCTGCACGTGTGGCCTCCCGACAGCCCGGAGGCCGCGCGGCACCGTATCTTCCGCGACTGGCTGCGCGTCGACGAGACGGATCGGGAGCGCTACGCCGAGGTCAAGCGCGCGGTCGCGGCCGACGGTCTGATGAGCGCCTACAACGCCCGCAAGGAGGGCGTGATCCGCGAGATCTACGCGCGCGCCTTCGCCGCGGCCGGCCTTCTGCCCTGACGCTCCGGGCGTCCGGGATCGCGACGGCCACGGTGCAGGAGCCCCTGGCCCTCACCCACGCGAAGCGGCGACACCGGTCGATTTCCGCGAGATCTCCTGCGTCGCGTCACGCCGCGTGCGTCAGCGGTGCCACGCGGGCGGGTGGGGGAGGGGACCGCGACGGTCCTCGAGCTGCGCGGCGAGCGACAGCAGCGTCGCTTCGCCCCCGGGCCGGCCGACGAGCTGCACCGATACGGGGTGCCCCTCGGCATCCGTGGTGACCGGAATCGTGACCGCGGGCAGACCCGCGACGTTGACGAAGCTGGAGTACGGCGCGTACTCGACCTGCATCGCGAAGGTGCGCTCGGGGCCGTGCCCGGCGTAGGACCCGACCGGTTGAGGAGACTGTGCGAGCGCCGGGGTGAGCACGGCGTCGAAGGCCGAGAAGTCGGCGATGGTGCGCCGCTCGAAGGCCCGGGCGGCCGCGAGCCCGCCGAGCAGCTCGAGGGCAGACAGGCGACGCCCCTCCTCCACGAGCCACGCGGTGAGCGGCTCGACGAGCTCGGCGTCGGCACCGCTCAACGGGATGCGCGCGGCGCTCGCACGCCAGAGCACGCGGAAGAGCTCCGGATAGCCGAACGGATGCCAGTCGGCATCCGTCACGGCGTGACCGGCGTCGTCGAGCCAGGCGATGGCCATGTCGAAGGCGGCGCGCGCGTCGGCGTCGAGGACGATGTCCTCGTCGTCATCCCACGGCGAGACGGTCGTCGCGCCGAGGCGCAGCCGACCGGGGTCGCGTCGCGCGGCGTCGCCGAAGGGGCCCGATCCGGGCGCGGCGGTCGCGTACGAGAACGGAGCGAGGCCGACGAGGGCGTCGAGCAGGAGGCCCGCGTCCTCCGCCGAGCGAGCGATCGGTCCGGTGACCGAGAGGCCGTCGGGGGAGTCGAAACCTGAGCCGATCGGCAGCCGTCCGCGCGAGGGTTTCAGCCCCACCACGCCCACGGTCGCGGAGGGGATGCGAATCGAGCCGCCGCCGTCCGAACCGACGGCCGCGGGGAGGAGCCCCGCGGCGACGGCCACCGCCGCTCCACCGCTCGATCCGCCCGCGCCCGCGGTGGGGCGCCACGGGTCGCGCGCCGGGTCGTGGATCAGCGGTTCGGTGAAGCCCGTGAGGCCGAATTCCGACGTACTGGTCTTGCCGACGTTGATCGCTCCGGCGGCGTCGAGCGCCGCCGCGAGGGGATCGGATGCCGTGGGCACGTGATCGGCCCGCGAGCGCGAGCCGTAGCGCGTGGGCACTCCGGCCCGGGCGACGAGGTCTTTGTCGGCCAGGGGAACGCCCCACAGCGCCCCCTCGGCCGGTCGCGAGAGGTCGGCGGCCCGCCGGAGCGCGGCATCCGGAGTCACCTCGACGAACGCGCCGAGACCGCGGTGGCGGTGGATGCGGTCGAGATAGTGGGTCGTCAGATCAGGGGGCGAGAGGTCGCCGCTGCGCAGTCCGTCGATCTGGGCCACGAGTGAGAGGTCGTGCAGACGGGGCATCGTCCGAGCCTACGGCCCCGCGACGGAGCGGGGGAGAGCCCCCGGAGCGGTCAGATCCAGTACTCCGGCGTGGTCAACAGCGCGCGGGTGTCTTCGCCGCTGCGGCGCGTGCGCGCCTTGGCCGGGACACCGACCAGCACGCTGTCGGCCGGGGCATCGCGGGTGACCACGGCGTTCGCCCCCACGACGGAGCGCGCACCGAGGGTGATGGGCCCCAGGATCTTGGCCCCCGCGCCGATGGCGACCCCGTCGTGCAGCGTCGGATGCCGCTTGCCGCCCTCGCGCTGTCGACCGCCGAGCGTGACGCCGTGGTACAGCATGACGTCGTCGCCCACCTCCGCTGTTTCGCCCACGACGACACCCATCCCGTGGTCGATGAAGAAGCGCCGACCGATCGTCGCTCCCGGATGGATCTCGACGCCGGTCAGCCAGCGGGTCACCTGAGACAGGGCCCGCGCCGGGAAGCGCAGCCCCCGTCGCCAGAGCCGGTTCGCGATGCGGTACGACCACACGGCGTGAAGGCCGGGGTACAGGAGGGCGATCTCGAGACCGCCGCGCGCCGCGGGATCGCGGAGCTTGGCCGAGGAGATGTCTTCGCGGAGGCGGGAGAGGACCCCCACGTCAGTCTTCGCGCAGGTGCTCGTAGAGAGCGGTCGAGAGGTAGCGCTCGCCGTACGAGGGGATGATCACGACGATGTTCCTGCCGGCGGCCTCGGGGCGCCGCGCGACCTCGAGCGCCGCCCAGATGGCGGCACCCGACGACATGCCGACCAGGATGCCGTCTTTCGCGGCCGTCTCGCGCGCCAGGCGGATAGCGTCGTCGAACTCGACGTCGATGACCTCGTCGATGATGTCGCGATCGAGGATCGCGGGCACGAAGTTCGGACCGATGCCCTGGATCTTGTGGGGCCCCGGGTGGCCCTTGGTCAGCACGGGGGAGTCGGACGGCTCGACGGCGACGATCTTGACGTCGGGGTTGCGCTCCTTCAGCACCTGTCCGACACCCGTGATCGTTCCGCCCGTGCCGATGCCGGCGACGAAGTAGTCGACCTTGCCGTCGGTGTCGCGCAGGATCTCTTCCGCCGTGGTCTTGCGGTGGATCGCCGGGTTGGCCTCGTTCTCGAACTGGCGGGCCCACACCGCGCCCGGCGTCTCGGCCACGATGCGCTTGGCCTCGTCGACCGCGTGCGACATGCCCTTGGTGGGGTCGGTCAGCACGAGCTCGGCACCGAACGCCTTCAGCAGGATGCGGCGCTCCTTCGACATCGAGGCGGGCATCGTGAGGATGACCTTATAGCCGCGCGCGGCGCCGACCATCGCCAGAGCGATGCCGGTATTGCCGCTCGTCGACTCGACGAGCGTCCCGCCGGGCTTCAACTCGCCCGACGCCTCCGCCGCGTCGACGATCGCGATGCCCAGGCGGTCCTTGACGCTGGAGGCGGGGTTGTAGAACTCGAGCTTCGCGAGGATCTGCCCCCCGGCGCCCTCCGCCACGCGGTTCAGCCGCACGAGCGGCGTGTCGCCGAATGCAGAGGTGATGTCGGAGTGGATGCCGGGCATGGCTCGCCTTTCGCCGTCGGTCGGGACGCGATCATTTTAGGCGAGCCCCCCGATACGGCGGCCCGTGTGACGCCGCTTGACGACACGGCCCGCACCGGCGTGTGCGTCGGGCGCACGCTCGCCCCGCGCGGGCACCGCGCCCGAGTAGGCTGGGCTCCCGTCATGCCTGAGACCGTCACGCCCCCCGCCCCCCTCGCCGCCTCGGTCGCCGACGTCGTCCGCGAGACCGTCGCCCGCCTCCGCGGCGCGGGCGTCGCCGACCCCCAGGTGGATGCCGAACTGCTCATCGCCCACGTGATGGATTCCTCGCGGGGCGGTGTGCAGGCCGCGTCGATCCGCGGAGACCGCATGCCCGAGTCGACATCCCTCGCCCTCGCGCCCCTCGTCGACCGCCGCTGCGCGCGCGAGCCCCTGCAACACCTCACCGGACGCGCCCCCTTCCGGTCGATGGAACTCGCCGTCGGCCCCGGCGTCTTCGTCCCGCGCCCCGAGACCGAGATGGTCGCCCAGCTCGCGATCGACGCTCTCCGGGCCGTCGTCGCCGACGCCCCCATCGCCGTCGACCTCGGAACGGGCAGCGGTGCGATCGCGCTCTCGATGGCGACCGAGGTGCCGCACGCGCGGGTCTTCGCCGCGGAGAACAGCGTCGACGCCTTCATCTGGACGAAGCAGAACCACGCCCTCATCGGCGCCGACAATCTCACCCTCGCGTTCATCGACCTCGCCCACGCCTTCCCCGAGCTGGATGGAACGGTCTCGGTCGTGGCATCCAACCCGCCCTACGTGCCCGACGACGCCATCCCGCGCGATCCCGAGGTGCGCCTGTTCGACCCGCCCGCCGCCCTCTACGGCGGGCCCGACGGCCTGGACACCGTTCGGGTGCTGAGCCGGGTGGGCCTGCGACTCGCCCATCCCGGCGGCACGATCGTGATCGAGCACGGGGAGTGGCAGGGGGAGGCGATCCGCGGGATTCTCACCGCCGACGGGTGGCGCTCGGCCTCCACCCATCCCGACCTCACGATGCGCGACCGCGCCACGACCGCGATCCGTCCCTGACGCACCGGGTGACAGCGCATCGCGCACGGCGCGACTAGACTGGCGCGCGACATGTCACCCGTCTACGACTGCCGTGACGAGTCGCAGCTGCTGTCCGGGATGCGCCACGCGCGTCAGGCGATCGGCCGAGGCGAACTCGTCGTGCTCCCCACCGACACCGTCTACGGAATCGCCGCCGACGCGTTCAACACGCGCGCCGTCGCGGGGCTCCTCGAAGCGAAGGGGCGCGGGCGCCAGCAGCCGCCGCCCGTCCTGGTCGCGGGCGTGAGCACGCTGCGCGCCCTGGTCGCGGAGATCCCTCCCGCGGTCGACGACCTGGTCCGCGAATTCTGGCCCGGCGGGCTCACGATCGTGCTTCCCGCGCAGCCCTCGCTCTCGTGGGACCTCGGCGACACGCACGGCACGGTCGCGGTGCGCATGCCGGCGCAGAAGCTCACCCTCGAACTGCTCGAGGAGACCGGCCCCCTCGCGGTGTCGAGCGCCAACCTGACCGGGATGCCCGCCGCCGTCGACATCGACGCCGCGCGCGACATGCTCGGCGACAGCGTCTCGGCCTACCTCGACGCCGGAGTCAGCGAGACGGGGGTCGCCTCGACCATCGTCGACGCCACACTGCTCGTCGGCGGGGCCGAGCCCGTGGTGCGCGTCCTCCGTGAGGGTGCCGTCTCGCGCGAACGCCTGCGCGAGGTGCTCGGCGATCTGCTCGAGCCCGACCCGGTCGACGACCGCGACGCCCCGACCCCGGCGGACGCGCCCTCCGGCGCAGCCCCGGATGACGAGGCTCCGGGTCCGTGACCCAGTACCTCCTCACCATCCTCTTCACGGCGGCGGTCACGCTCGCGCTGTCGTGGGTGGTGTGGAAGCTCGCCCTGCGCTTCAAGCTGTATCCCGGCATCCGGGATCGCGATGTGCACAAGACGCCGACGCCCCGCTTGGGCGGAGTGGCGATGTTCCTCGGGGTGGTCGCGGCCTTCGCGCTGTCGAGCCGGAATCCCTACTTCTCGATCTTCTGGACCGATCCGGTCCCGGTGCTCTCGCTCCTGGGTGCGGTCCTGCTCATCGTGCTGGTCGGAGTGGCCGACGACCTGTGGGACCTCGACTGGATGATCAAGCTCGGCGCGCAGTTCGTCGCTGCGGGGATCATCGCCTGGTTCGGGCAGCTGCAGATCCTCTCGCTCCCCATCGGTGCGTTGACGGTCGGCTCGAGCTGGGTGAGCTTCCTGCTCACCGTGTTCGCGCTCGTCGTCGTGATGAACGCCGTGAACTTCATCGACGGGCTCAACGGCCTCGTCGCCGGGGTCTGCCTCATCGCCAACGGCGTCTTCTTCGCCTACTCCTATCTGCTGGTGCGCGACACCGGAGCCAGCACGTACTTCAACCTCGCCTCGTTCATCGCGGCGGTCCTGGTCGGCGCCTGCCTCGGCTTCCTGCCGATGAACTGGACGCCCGCCAAGCTCTTCATGGGCGACGCCGGTGCCCTCATGCTCGGCCTGCTGATGGCGAGCTCGGCCGTCGCCATCACGGGACAGCTCGACCCGGCGGTGCTCGACCCCGAGAAGATCGGTCGCTCGCAGCTCCTGGGTGCGTTCATCCCGATCCTCCTGCCCGTCGTCATCGTTCTGCTGCCGCTGCTGGACTTCGGTCTCGCGGTCGCGCGGCGGCAGTGGGCCGGCCGGTCGCCCTTCTCTCCCGACCGCAAGCACCTGCACCACCGCATGCTCGACATGGGCCACACCGACCGGGATGCCGTCCTGATCTTCTACAGCTGGACCGCGGTGGTGAGCCTCGCGTTCCTGCTCATGTACATCGGCACCCAGCAGAGCTGGCCCGGCGACTACGCCATCGGGATCGCCTTCGGCGTGACCGGTGTCATCGCCTGCGCCGTCCTGACCCTCCTTCCCTCATCGCACCGTCTGCGACGGCTCTCCCGTCGCGTCCGCCCCACCCGACCGGAGTCCCCCTCATGAGCAGCGTCTCTCCCGCCCCCCGCAGCCCCCTGTCCAGTACCCCGGTGCTGCGCACCGCATTGGTGTGGGGCGGCATCGTCACCGCCGTGCTCCTGGTGATCGGCGCGGTGGCGGGCTTCGCGGTCGGGGGAGCCGGCGGACTGGGCAGCGCCCTCTCGGGCGTCGCGGTGAGCGCGTTCTTCCTGGCGGTGACGGCGATCAGCATCCTGGTGGCCAACCGGTGGTACGGCGACCCGCTCTACGTGCCCATCTTCTTCGGCATCGTGCTGGGCGGGTGGCTGCTGAAGCTCGTGCTCTTCATCGTCGCGATCGTCGTGCTGCGCGGACAGGGATGGGTCGATCCGGTCGTGTTCTACGTCGCACTCGTGGTGAGCGTCATCGCGTCGCTCGCGGTCGACGTCGTGGTCCTGCTGCGCCTGCGCATCCCCAGCGTGAGCGACGTGACCCTGCCGACCGACCCCGACGCGGGCGATCGTCGGGCCTGACGGACCCATAACCCACCCGGCCGCCGCTTCGCGCGCGATACTCCGGCGGCGAGAGGTTCACCCGCCCCGGACTCATGGATCCGCCGGGAGTTTGATAGGGTTACATAAGTACCCACCCGCGACGAGAACTCTTCTCCACGTTCGCACTTCGGGTACGATCACCGACCATCGTCGCAACGGTTCACACCGATGCCCCGAAGCTGGAGCCAGCGCTGACTACTCAAGCTGCGACCCTGATCACGAACTTCGCGTCCGCGGGTGCGGAATTCCACCCGCCCTCGATCTCCGAGTTCTTCCCCGACGCGGTCATCACCTTCCCGGGGCTGTACATCTTCGGCGCGCCGTTCGAGATCACCCGGATCAACCTGGTCCAGTTCCTCGCGACCGCGGTCCTCGTGATCCTGCTGATCGTCGGCACCCGTCGCATGAAGGTCGTTCCCGGCCGCTTCCAGAGCGTCGTGGAGATGGGCCTGGACTTCGTCCGCGTGAACATCGCGGAAGACATCCTGGGTCGCAAGGACGGCAAGCGGTTCCTGCCGATCCTCACCACGATCTTCTTCATGGTGCTGTTCATGAACATCACGGGTGTCATCCCCGGTCTGAACATCGCCGGAACGAGCGTCATCGCCGTGCCCATGCTGCTCGCGATCGTCGCCTACGTGACCTTCATCTACGCGGGCATCAAGAAGAGCCCCGGCGGCTTCTTCAAGAACGCGCTGCTGCCCTCGGGCGTGCCGTGGCCGCTGTACATCATCATCGTCCCGCTCGAGTTCCTCTCGACCTTCATCATCCGCCCCGTCACCCTGACGCTGCGACTTCTGATGAACATGGTCGTCGGGCACCTCATGCTGGTGCTGTTCTTCTCGGCGACGCAGTTCTTCGTGTTCGGCCTGAGCGGCGGATGGATCGCCCTCGGCGCCGGCTCGCTCGCCTTCGGCCTCGCCTTCACCCTGTTCGAAATCTTCGTCGCCTTCCTCCAGGCGTACGTCTTCGCGATCCTCACCGCGGTCTACATCCAGCTCGCGGTCGCAGAAGAGCACTGAGCGGCCCGGCGCACGCCGAGCCACCCAACCGAAAGGAAAAAACCCGTGGACGCAACTACGGTTCTCGCCCAGGTCACCGGTAACGTCGCCACGATCGGCTACGGCCTCGCGGCCATCGGCCCCGCCATCGGCGTGGGCATCGTCGTCGGCAAGACGATCGAGGGCGTCGCCCGTCAGCCCGAGCTCGCGGGCCGCCTGCAGGTCCTGATGTTCATCGGTATCGCCTTCACCGAGGCGCTCGCCTTCATCGGTATCGCGACCGGCTTCATCTTCACCTGATCCGGCCGCTCTCGACTCACTGTAAGGAGACAGGATGCTGAACGCTCTTGTCACACTCGCCGCGGAGCCCGCGGGGGAGGAAGCGCAGAACCCGCTGCTTCCGGCTACGTACGACATCGTCTGGTCGTTGGTGTGCTTCATCATCATCGCCGTCGTGGTGTGGCGCGTCGCTCTGCCTCGCATGGCGAAGCTGCTCGACGAGCGCAGTGCTGCCATCGAGGGCAACATCGCCAAGGCCGACGAGGCCCAGCGACAGGCCGAGGCCGCTCTCGAGGAGTACACCGCGCAGCTCGCCGAGGCGCGCCGCGAAGCCGGTGAGATCCGCGAGTCCGCCACCCAGGACGGTCGCAAGATCGTCGCCGAGGCCAAGGAGACGGCCGCGTCGGAGGCAGCTCGCATCACCGCCAGCGCCCACGCCCAGATCGAGGCCGAGCGTCAGACGGCCCTCGTGCAGCTGCGCTCCGAGGTCGGTACCCTCGCGGTCGACCTCGCCGGCAACGTGATCGGTGAGACCCTGTCGGACGACGCGCGCGCCAACGCCGTCGTCGACCGCTTCCTCGCCGAGCTCGAAGCTTCCGAGAAGGCGGCCAAGTAATGGGCAGCGCGACCACTCAGGCCCGGACCGCGACGTCGGAGGCCCTGGCCTCCGCGTCGGGTGTCGATCTCGACGTCGCGCGCGAGCTGTTCGCTGCCGTGGCCGCCGTGAGCGGATCGGCGCAGCTGAGCGGCGCGCTGTCCGACTCGTCGGTGCCAGCGGACGCTCGGGCGGGACTCGTCTCCGCCGTGTTCGGTCCGTCGTACCGGCCTGCCACGGTGGGGCTGCTCTCGAGCGCCTCCCAGCAGCGCTGGTCCAGCGCCGCGCAGTTCGTCGAGGGACTCGAGGAGCTCGCGGTGCGGGCCACCGCTGTCGCCGAGACCGGTGACATCGAGGCCGAGCTCTTCTCGTTCTCGCGGACGGTCGCCTCGAACGGCGAGCTCGAACTCGCGCTGGGCGGTCGCCTCGGCGACGCGTCGGCGAAGGGCACGCTCGTCTCGACCCTTCTCGACGGGCGTGCGAGCGCCGGTACCGCGTTGATCGTGTCGTCGCTCGTCGAGCACGCACGCGGTCGTCGGGTGCGCGCCCTGCTCCGCCGCGCGGAGAGCATCGTGGCCGACCAGCGCTCGCGCATCGTGGCCACCGTCTCCGCCGCGGCACCGCTGAGCGCCGACCAGCAGACCCGTCTGCAGAACGCTCTCAGCGCACGTTACGGCTCGGCTGTCACGCTGAACACCGTGATCGACCCCACCGTTCTCGGTGGTCTGCGCGTGCAGGTCGCCGACGATGTCATCGACGCGAGCGTGTCCGCACGTCTCGCCGACCTCCGCCAGCGGATCGCCGGCTGAAGACTTTCCGCCCGAGCGGGCGTGATCTTGGGGGCCGAGGGCCCCACGAACGAAGGAAGACAATGGCAGATCTCTCTATCAGCCCCGACGTCATTCGTGACGCGCTGAAGGACTTCGTCACCGCCTACGAGCCCACCGGCGCCGCGGCGACCGAGGTCGGCGCCGTCGTCGACGCGGCCGATGGCATCGCTCACGTCGAGGGCCTTCCCGGCGTCATGGCCAACGAGCTCATCCGCTTCGCGGACGGCACGCTCGGCCTCGCCCAGAACCTCGACGAGAACGAGGTCGGTGTCGTCGTGCTCGGCGAGTTCTCCGGCATCGAAGAGGGCCAGAGCGTCACCCGTACGGGCGAGGTGCTCTCGGTCGGCGTCGGCGACGGCTACCTGGGTCGCGTCGTCGACCCGCTCGGAAACCCGATCGACGGTCTCGGCGAGATCGCGACCGAGGGTCGCCGCGCGCTCGAGCTGCAGGCGCCCGGCGTCATGCAGCGCAAGAGCGTGCACGAGCCCCTGCAGACCGGCATCAAGGCCATCGACGCCATGATCCCCGTCGGCCGCGGCCAGCGCCAGCTCATCATCGGCGACCGCCAGACCGGTAAGACGGCCATCGCGATCGACACGATCATCAACCAGAAGGCCAACTGGGAGTCCGGCGACGTCAACAAGCAGGTGCGTTGCATCTACGTCGCCATCGGTCAGAAGGGCTCGACCATCGCTTCGGTGAAGGGCGCCCTCGAGGACGCCGGTGCGATGGAGTACACCACCATCGTCGCGGCCCCCGCGTCCGACCCCGCCGGCTTCAAGTACCTCGCCCCTTACACCGGTTCGGCCATCGGCCAGCACTGGATGTACGGCGGCAAGCACGTCCTGATCATCTTCGACGACCTGTCGAAGCAGGCCGAGGCCTACCGCGCCGTGTCGCTCCTCCTGCGTCGCCCGCCGGGCCGCGAGGCGTACCCCGGTGACGTGTTCTACCTGCACTCGCGTCTGCTCGAGCGTTGCGCGAAGCTGTCCGACGAGCTCGGCGCCGGATCGATGACGGGCCTGCCGATCATCGAGACCAAGGCCAACGACGTCTCGGCGTACATCCCGACCAACGTGATCTCCATCACCGACGGCCAGATCTTCCTGCAGTCCGATCTCTTCAACGCCAACCAGCGCCCCGCGGTCGACGTGGGTATCTCGGTCTCGCGCGTCGGTGGTGACGCTCAGGTCAAGTCGATCAAGAAGGTCTCCGGAACGCTGAAGCTCGAGCTCGCGCAGTACCGTTCGCTCGAAGCGTTCGCCATGTTCGCGAGCGACCTCGACGCGGCCTCGCGTCGTCAGCTCGCCCGTGGTGCGCGCCTGACCGAGCTGCTCAAGCAGCCGCAGTACTCGCCGTACCCCGTCGAGGAGCAGGTCGTCTCGATCTGGGCCGGTACCAACGGCAAGCTCGACACGGTCGAGGTCTCCGATGTGCTGCGTTTCGAGCGCGAACTGCTCGACTACCTGCGCCGCAACTCGACCGTGCTCGACACGCTGCGCGAGACGAACGTGCTCGGTGACGACACGCTCGCCGAGCTCGAGCAGAAGATCGACGCGTTCGCGAAGGAATTCCAGCCCGGAAAGGACCAGAGCGTCGTCGGCGCCGAGAAGGTCGACGCGGCCGAGGCGGAAGACGTCAACCAGGAGCGGATCGTCAAGGGCCGTCGCTGACAGCGACGACACGAGAACGTAAATCATGGGCGCACAACTGCGGGTCTACAAGCAGAAGATCAGTTCTGCTCAGACGACCAAGAAGATCACCAAGGCGATGGAGCTCATCGCGGCCTCGCGCATCCAGAAGGCGATGGCGCGTGTGCGCGCGGCGTCTCCCTTCGCGCGGGCCGTCACGAGCGCCGTCTCGGCGGTCGCCACGCACTCCTCCGTCGACCATCCTCTGACGACCGAGCGCGAGAACATCCGTCGGTCGGCCGTCGTCATCTTCACGTCCGACCGCGGTCTCGCGGGCGCGTTCAACTCGCAGATCCTCCGTGAGGGTCTCGAGCTGGCCGAGCTCCTGCGATCGCAGGGCAAGGAGGTCGTCTACTACCTGGTCGGGCGCAAGGCCGTCGGATACTTCCAGTTCCGTCGCATGCCGAGCGTCGCGCAGTGGGTGGGCGACACCGACACCCCGCAGTTCTCCACCGCGGAGGAGATCTCGGATGCCGTGATCGAGGCGTACCGCGCGGGCGGCGAAAACGAGGGCGGCGTCGACGAGATCCACCTCGTGTACAACCGTTTCGTCAGCATGATGACGCAGTCGCCGGAGTCCGTGCGCCTGCTCCCGCTCGAAGTGCTCGAGGCCGACGAGGCACCCGCGCAGTCCGAGGTCTACCCGCTCTACGAGTTCGAGCCGGACGCCGAGACCGTTCTCGACGCGCTCCTGCCGACGTACGTCCAGAGCCGCATCTTCAACGCCCTGCTGCAGTCGTCGGCCGCCAAGCACGCCGCGACCCAGAAGGCCATGAAGTCGGCCAGCGACAACGCCGACAAGCTCATCACCGACTACACCCGCCTGCGCAACAACGCGCGCCAGGCGGAGATCACGCAGCAGATCGCCGAGATCGTCGGCGGCGCCGATGCCCTGGCATCCGGCAAGTAAGTCCCCAAGGAGAGAAGAAGCCATGAGCCTCACCGCCGAGAAGACCGACGCGGCCGTCGTCGGACGCGTCGCGCGCGTCACCGGCCCGGTCGTCGACATCGAGTTCCCGCATGACGCGATCCCCGAGATCTACAACGCGCTGAAGACCACGATCACCATCGATGACGAGTCGACCGAGATCACCCTCGAGGTCGCTCAGCACCTCGGTGACGACCTCGTCCGCGCCATCGCCCTCAAGCCCACCGACGGCATCGTCCGCGGTCAGGACGTGCGCGACACCGGCGGCCCCATCTCGGTGCCCGTCGGCGACGTGACCAAGGGCAAGGTGTTCGACGTCACCGGTGAGGTGCTGAACGCCGCTCCCGGCGAGACCATCGAGGTCACCGAGCGCTGGGGCATCCACCGCAAGGCGCCCAGCTTCGACCAGCTCGAGTCCAAGACCGAGATGTTCGAGACCGGCATCAAGTCGATCGACCTCCTGACCCCCTACGTGCAGGGCGGGAAGATCGGCCTCTTCGGTGGCGCGGGCGTCGGCAAGACGGTCCTCATCCAGGAGATGATCCAGCGCGTGGCGCAGGACCACGGTGGTGTGTCGGTGTTCGCCGGTGTCGGCGAGCGCACCCGTGAGGGCAACGACCTCATCGGCGAGATGGAGGAGGCGGGCGTCTTCGACAAGACCGCCCTCGTGTTCGGCCAGATGGACGAGCCGCCGGGGACGCGTCTTCGCGTCGCCCTGTCGGCCCTGACGATGGCGGAGTACTTCCGCGACGTGCAGAAGCAGGACGTGCTGTTGTTCATCGACAACATCTTCCGCTTCACGCAGGCCGGTTCCGAGGTCTCGACGCTGCTGGGCCGCATGCCCTCGGCCGTGGGATACCAGCCGAACCTCGCCGACGAGATGGGTGTGCTCCAGGAGCGCATCACCTCGACCCGCGGTCACTCGATCACGTCGCTCCAGGCCATCTACGTGCCCGCCGACGACTACACCGACCCGGCTCCCGCGACGACGTTCGCGCACCTCGACGCCACGACCGAGCTCTCGCGTGAGATCGCGTCGAAGGGTCTCTACCCGGCCATCGACCCGCTGACGTCGACCAGCCGTATCCTCGACCCGCGCTACATCGGTGCCGACCACTACCGCGTCGCCACCAACGTCAAGCAGATCCTCCAGAAGAACAAGGAACTGCAGGAGATCATCGCCATCCTCGGTGTCGACGAGCTCTCCGAGGAAGACAAGATCGTCGTGTCGCGCGCACGCCGCATCCAGCAGTTCCTCTCGCAGAACACCTACATGGCCAAGAAGTTCACCGGTGTCGAGGGCTCCACGGTCCCGATCAAGGAGACCATCGAGTCGTTCGACGCGATCGTCAAGGGTGACTTCGACCACGTCGCCGAGCAGGCGTTCTTCAACGTCGGCGGCATCTCCGACGTCGAGGCCAAGTGGGCGCAGATCCAGAAGGAGAACGGCTGACATGTCGTTGCGCGTGAGCCTGGTGTCGGCGGACGCCGAGGTGTGGACGGGGGAGGCCTCGCTCGTCGTGGCCAAGACCGTCGAGGGTGAGATCGGTTTCATGCAGGGGCATGAGCCGGTGCTCGCGATCCTCGCCCAGGGCGAGGTTCGCATCACCCGAACCGACGGCACGAAGATCCTGGCCAACGCCGAGGACGGCTTCCTCTCGATGGCGAACGACGAGCTCACGATCGTCGCCGGGAACGCAGCCCTCGTCTCCTGACACCGCTTCATCGCTGACGCGCGTCGCCCGATTCCGGGCGGCGCGCGTCGCCTTTTCCCGGAGAACCCATGCTCGTCCTGCTGCCGCCATCCGAGACCAAGAAGCCGGGCGGTGACGGTGCCCCGTTGTCACTCGCATCGCTGTGGGCGCCGTCGCTCCTCCCGCAGCGCGAGGCCGTGGTCGACGCGCTCGTCGCGCTGAGCGCCGACGAGGAGACGGCGGCACGCGTGCTCAAGCTGAGCGCGAAGCGCCGGCACGAGATCGCCGACAACGCCGCTCTGCGGTCCGCCCCGACCATGCCCGCTGTCGACCGCTATACCGGCGTCCTCTACGACGCCCTGGATGGGGGCAGCCTCGACGACGACGCCCGCGGCTGGCTCGCGGAGCACGTCGTTATCCATTCGGCACCTCTCGGTCCGGTGGCGGCGCTCGATGGCATCCCGGCCTATCGTCTGGCGGCGGGCACGTCGATTCCCGCGCTGCCGGCGCTCCGTCGCGTGTGGGCCGACGCGGTCACCGAGGCACTGGCGGGCACTGGGGCATCGTTCGTCCTCGATCTGCGCTCGGAGGCCTATGTGGCGCTCGGGCCCGTCCCCGCCACGGTGTCGTCGGCGTACGTGCGAGTGGTCACCGAGGGGGAGGGAGGGGCCGTTCGCGCGCTCAACCATTTCAACAAGCACGCCAAGGGCGAGCTGGTGCGCGCGATGGCGACGAGCGGTGCCGAGGTGTCCGGTGCGGAGGAGTTCCTGCGCTGGGCGAACGGCAAGGGATGGGTGGTCCGCCCCTCGGGCGAAAGCGAGCTGTTCCTAGCAGTGTGAGACGTTCCGCGAGCGGGGGATGTCAGCGAACACTCAGGTTCGCTACCATGACTCCCGCGGGAGACACCCGCCGGTTCGCGTGATCGCGTGAGCCGCTCGAGAGGATCGACGTGAACATCATCAATCTCGCTTACTCCGACTACGGGACGACCAGTGCCGGCGAGGCGGCGTTCCTGGCCGTCGCCTACCTCTTCATCTTCCTGTTCGCCATCGCCGGATACCTCATCAGCTCCTTCCTGCTGATGAAGGTCTTCGAAAAGGCCGGCGTGCAGGGCAAGTGGCGCGCGTGGGTCCCGGTCTACAACTACCTCGTCTACGCCAAGCTGGGCGACTTCTCGCCGTGGGTTCTGCTCGGTCTCGCCGTGGCCTCGGCCATTCCGATCCTGAACTTCCTCGCCGGTATCGCGATCGTCGTCGCGCTGATCATGATCTCGTACCGCGTGGCCGCCAAGTTCGGACGCGACTGGCCCATCCTGCTGCTGTTCATCCTCGGCCCCCTCGGTCAGTGGATCTTCCTCGGCATCCTGGGCTTCAGCAGCAACCGCTGGAACCCCGCAGCCGCCTCGCCGTCGCCGTGGGGCTCGTCGTTCCTCGCCGACAAGACGTTCTGGAACGGCATCCCCGCGCAGCCCGCGCAGAACGTGCAGGGCCAGAACGGCGGCGGATACGGTGCTCCCGTCGCCCCGCCCGCGCAGGGTTACGCCCCGCCGGCGGCTCCCGGGTACACCCCGCCGCAGACGCCGCCCGCTTCGGGCAGCACGCCGCCGCCGCCGGCGCCCCCGGCCGGTCCGCAGGTCTGATCTCCGACGGGATCGTCGAGGGGCTCTCCGCTTCGAGCGGGGAGCCCCTCTTGCGTCGCGGGGATAGCGTGGGAGTATGACCCCCACAGATCTGCCCCTTCGTCCCGTCGGCCGCTCGGGACTGCGGGTGTCCGCCGTCGGTCTCGGGTGCAACAACTTCGGTCGCGCGGGCACGCCGACCGAGACGCTCGAGGGAACGCGACAGGTCCTCGACGCCGCCCTCGACGCGGGGGTGACGTTCCTCGACACGGCCGACATCTACGGCCGCTCCTTCGGGATGTCGGAAACGCTCATGGGTGAAGCCCTCGAGGGCCGCCGGGAACGGGTCGTGCTCGCGACCAAGTTCGGTCATTCCGACTTCGCCCCGGCCGTGGTCGGGGGCGCGAAGGGCTCGCGAGCCCACATCCGGCGGGCGGTCGAGGAGTCGCTCCGACGTCTGCGCACCGACTGGATCGACCTGTACCAGCTGCACACGCCCGACGCCGAGACCCCCATCGACGAGACGCTCGATGCGCTCGCGGACCTCGTCCGCGAGGGCAAGGTCCGCTACATCGGGCACTCGAACTTCTCGGGGTGGCAGATCGCCGAAGCGGATGCCGCGGCCTCCGGCGTACGGTTCGTGTCGGCGCAGAACCAGTACAGCCTCCTCGCGCGCGCCGCGGAGCGGGAGGTCCTGCCGGCCGCCGAACGCTTCGGCCTCGGCTTCCTCCCCTTCTTCCCCCTGCACAACGGCCTGCTCACCGGGAAGTTCACGCGCGAGGGCGGCCCCGACGACAGCCGCATCATGCGCCAGCGCCCGCACCTCTGGCGCGATGCGCCGTGGGACGCCCTCGAGCGATACCAGGGCTTCTGCGACGAGCGCGGCATCTCGATGCTCGAGGCCACCTTCGGATGGTTCCTGGCGAACCCGCTCGTCTCCAGCGTGATCGCCGGAGCCACGAGCGCGGCCCAGGTGCGATCGAACGCCGCCGCTGCCACGGCGTGGTCGCCGAGTGCCGACGATCTCGCCGAGATCGACGGCATCCTGGGGTTGCCGGCCGACCCGGCGGCGGGATGAACGCGGCGCATCCGTGCCGTCGCTGCGGCGCGTCCGCGGACGGCATGCGCGTGTCGACTAGGATGACAGGGCCGCGCGGTTCCGCCGGCGCAGCTGTCGGCCAACCGGAGGATCGTTCGTGCCCGAGGTGACCACCCACACGCGTACCGTCCCGCTCGGCGACGGATCCCTCGATCTGCGGTGGGCGGCGAGCACCGACACGGGACGCCGCCGCGAGGTCAATCAAGACGCGTTCCTCGCCGAATACCCCCTCTTCGTCGTCGCCGACGGCATGGGCGGTCACCTCGGCGGCGAGATCGCCAGCGCGAGCACCGTCGACCGTCTGCGCACCGTCGTCGACTCGGGCTCCGTGTCGACGAAGAACATCGAGAAGGCCCTGTCGCGCGCGGTGAAGGACATCATCGCGCACCCCGAGACGACCGACGAGGGCACGGGAACCACCCTCACCGGGCTCTACCTCGAGACGCACACCGAGGAGCCGCACTGGGTCACCCTCAACATCGGGGACTCCCGCGTGTATCTGCTGCGCGACGAGGAGATCGTGCAGGTGACGACCGATCACTCCGTGGTCCAGGAGCTCATCGCCGCGGGGCGCCTCAGCCCCGAAGAGGCGGAGAACCACCCGTACGGAAACGTCATCACGCGCGCCGTCGGACCCAGCGACAGTGTCAAGCCCGACTACCTGCGCCTCGACGTGCTCGACGGCGACCGGTTCGTCGTGTGCTCCGACGGGCTGACGAAAGAACTCACCGATTTCGGCATCCGGCACTTCCTGGCCGCGAATCCCGACCCCGCTGCGGCGGTGGACGCGATGATGGCGGCGGCGCTCGAGAACGGTGGGCGCGACAACGTCACCATCGTCGTGCTCGACGTCGCGCGCCGCATCGCCTGAGAATCTCCTCTTGACCGCGGCTGACGCGGATTCTACGTTCGGCATATGACCTCCGCACCCGAACGGACGGCCGGTAAGGGCCTCGCCTCTGGAACGCTGGGCCTGTGGGGCTCGACCGTCATCGGTCTGGCATCCACCGCCCCCGTCTATTCCCTCGTCGCCACCCTCGGTTTCGTCGTCCTGGCGGTCGGCGCGCAAGCGCCCATCGCTTTCGTCATCGCGTTCGTGCCGATGCTGTTCATCGCCTTCGCGTACCGCGAGCTGAACAACGAGATCCCGGACTGCGGAACCACCTTCACGTGGGGGACCAAGGCCTTCGGCCCGTGGATCGGGTGGATGGGCGGCTGGGGCGTGGCCGTGGCCGGCATGGTCGTGCTCGCCAACCTCTCGCAGATCGCCGGCATCTACCTGTGGTCGCTCATCGGCGACGGCTCGCTCGCCGAGAACGTGCCGCTCGTGACCGCGACGGGTGTCGCCTTCATCGCCGCGATGACCTACATCAGCTACCGGGGCGTCGAGATCGGCGAGCGGATCCAGAACATTCTGTTGGGCGTGCAGTACCTCGTGCTCGTGCTGTTCGTGGTGCTCGCCCTGTGGAAGTTCTTCGACGGCACGGCGCCGAACCCCACCCCCTTCGATTTCGCGTGGTTCAACCCGCTCGGCTTCACCGACTGGAGCGGATTCACCGAGGCGGTGCTGCTGGCGCTGTTCATCTACTGGGGCTGGGACACCTGCCTCGCGCTCAACGAGGAGACGAAGGACCCCAAGCGCATCCCCGGTCGCGCCGCGCTGCTGACCACCGTCATCCTGCTCGGCACCTACGTGACGGTGACCGTCGCCGCGATGATGTACGCCGGAGTGGGGGAGGACGGCGCGGGCCTGGCCAACCCCGAGAACGCGGATGACGTCTTCCTGGCGTTGAAGGACGGCCTGTTCGGGCCGTTCGGGTGGGTGCTCATCGTCGCCGTGCTCATCTCGGCGGTGTCGTCGACGCAGACGACCATCCTGCCCACCGCCCGCGGCACGCTCGCGATGGCGGCCTACAAGGCACTGCCGGCGCGGTTCCGCTCCGTGCACCCCCGCTACAAGACGCCGTCGTTCTCGACACTGGTGATGGGGATCGTCGCGAGCGTCTACTACGTGGGGATGACGCTCATCAGCGACAACATCCTGCAGGACTCGATCCTGTCGCTGGGTCTGGCGATCGCGTTCTACTACGCCATGACGGGGTACGCCTGCGTCTGGTACTACCGCCGTGAGCTGTTCTCGTCGGGGAAGAACCTCGTATACCGCGGCATCCTGCCGCTACTCGGGGCGCTCATGCTGACGTACGCCTTCGTCCAGTCGGCCATCGACATGTACGACCCCGAGTACGGCTACACGGTGCTGCTGGGCGTCGGCGGCACGTTCGTCGTGGGCATCGGAGCCCTCGCCGTCGGCGTGGTGCTCATGGTGGTGTGGTTCGCGTTCCCGGGCTCGAAGCCGTTCTTCCGCGGCGAGAGCCTGAACCGCGAGACCGAGGTGCTCGTGCCCGACGAGCCGATCGCCTACCCGCGGTCGGTCGACGGCGGCATCTGAGGCACGGCACCCGGTCGTACGGGCAACGCGAGGCCCGCGCAGGCGAGGATCGCGCCGAGGACGTCGGGTGCGCCGACGGTCAAACCACGGCGCGGATCGAGCCGACGACGGCTCCGCCACCCGACACCGTGAGGGGCAGCAGGGCGAGCGTGTCGTCGACGGCCTCGGCGGTGAGGGCCCCGGCACGCTCGAGCAGGCGCAGGGCGACCGCCCACCCTGCGCGGTTGGAGCCGTCGAGCATTTTCAGGGCCACGGTCGTGCCGTCGGGTGCCGTCATGACCTGAACGCCCTCGGCGCCCATCTTCGAGAAGACGCCGAGGCGTTCGATCACGATCGTGTCGGGACGGCCGGGGCCGTCGATGGTCCACGGGTGCTCCTTGACGGCACGGACGAGAGCACCCGCGCTGCGGTGGAGGGCGAAGGGCGAACGCTCCGACGAGGTGGCGATGCGCTGGATGGCCCGCGCGAGACCGACCAGGCTCATCGCGTAGACGGGGGCGCCGCAGCCGTCGATCGCCGTCGTCGTCATGCGCTCGCCGACGAGACGCTCGAGCACCTCGCGGATGTGCACCTGCAGGGGGTGCTGCGGGTCGAGGTAGTCGGCCGTCGACCAGCCGTTGGCCACGCACGTGAGCAGCATCGCCGCGTGCTTGCCCGAGCAGTTCATGCGCAGCGGGGAGGGGGCACCGTGATCGCGCACGAGCTCGTCGCGTGACGCGGTGTCGGTGGGCCAGGCGGCGGGGCAGCCCAGGTCGTCTTCGGTGAGCCCGGCGGACTGCAGGATGTCGCGTGCCAGCTCGGCGTGACGGTCGGTGCCGCAGTGGCTCGCCATGGAGATCGCGAGGCGCTCGCCCGCGAGGTCCGCTCCGGCTGACAGGCACGCGAGGGCCTGCAGGGGCTTCATGCTCGAGCGGGGGAGGAACGCCGCCGACGCGTCGCCCAGGGTGAGCTTCTCGGTGCCGTCGGGAGCGAGGACGACGGCGACGCCGACGTGGCGTGATTCGACGAAGCCGTTGCGGTCGACGACGGCGAGTTCGACGGAGGCGGGAGGCGTGGTGGGCATCCCTTCATCGTATCCCGCCACCCTCGCCCCGCCCCGGGCGGGCGGCCCGTGCGAGTCGCCAGGATTCGTCGCTCACGGAGCTCCCGAAGCGACGGATTTCGGCGACTCACGCGTAGGGACGGGGCAGACTGGGGGCATGTACGGAGAGCACCACTACCGCCTGCGCTCGACCTGGACCGGAGACCGGGGAACCGGCACGAGCGGTTACCGCGATTACGACCGGTCCGTCACCGTCGAGGTCGACGGCAAGCCCGCGATCGCGGCATCCGCCGACACCCCCTTCCGAGGCGACCCGGCGAAGTGGAACCCCGAGGAGCTGCTGCTGGCCGCGCTCAGCGAATGCCACCTGCTGTCGTACCTGCACGCGTGCGTCACGACCGGGGTGGTCGTCACCTCGTACGAGGACGACGCCGCGGGGACGATGAAGGAGGACGGCAACAGCGGGGGCGCGTTCACCGAGGTGGTGCTGCGACCGCGCGTGACGGTCGCCGAGGAGGCGATGATCGAAGCCGCCACCGCCGCCCATCGACAGGCGCGCGAGTGGTGCTTCATCGCCAACTCGGTCAATTTCCCCGTGCGGCACGAACCGGTGGTCACCGTCGGCTGAGCGGCGACGCGGACGGGGGCCCGGCGTCTCGTCGTACAGTGAGCGCATGCAGCTCGAACCCGCCCTGCGCCGACTCGACCGGATCGCGGGAGGTCGCCAGGCCGATCACCGTGTCGCGGCCTCCGACGATCCGAAAGTCCGGCGGGCGTTCCGCGCGATGACGGTGCTGCTCGCCGTCGGATTCGTGCTCGGGGTCGCGACGGTCGTCGTCGCCCTGTGGATGAGCGCGACCGGCCAGGACGTCGGATTCGCGGTGTGGATGCGGTGTCTGGTCGTGCTGGGCATCACCACGACCCTCTTCTACTTCCTGTGGCGTGCTCACGCGGGGTGGTACTGGGCCTTCCGGCGCCTGCAGCTGTTCAGCCGCATCTTCCCCGTGGTGGCCCTCGTCCTCGCGGCTATCCCCGGGCTGTACCCGTTCTGGGTGGTCACGGAGCAGATCCTCTTCGCCCTGCTGCTCATCGGGGTGTCGGACTACCTGCAGTCCGACGCGATGCGCGCGGCGTATCCCAAGCCCCGGCGCTGAGCGCTCGGCATCCGGATGCCGGTGGCCCGGCCGGCGTGAGGGGGACCGGTCCCTTCGACAAGCTCAGGGACCTGCGGGCTGTGGGCTCGGGGACCTGCGGGGTGTGGGCTCGGGGACCTGCGGGGTGTGCGTTCGGGGATCTGCGGGTGTGCGCTCGGGGGCGGCGGGGTGTGGGCTCGGGGTGCTGCGGGGTGCGGGCGGGGATGACGGAACCCCGCCGGCGCGGGGCCGACGGGGTTCCGTTCGTGAGGCGTAGGATCAGCGCACGTCGTCGTCGATCCAGTCCATCGACTTGGTGACGGCCTTCTTCCACAGGCGCAGTTCGCGCTCGCGCTCGTCGGAGTCCATGTCGGGCTCCCAGCGCTTGTCTTCCTGCCAGTTGGCGCGCAGGTCGTCGAGGTTGTCCCAGAATCCGACCGCCAGGCCCGCGGCGTACGCGGCGCCGAGCGCGGTCGTCTCGGCGACGACCGGGCGGACGACCGGGACGCCCAGGATGTCGGCCTGGAACTGCATGAGCTCGTCGTTGGCGGTCATGCCGCCGTCGACCTTGAGCTCGGTCAGGTCGACGCCGGAGTCGGCGTTGACGGCCTCAAGCACCTCGCGGGTCTGGAAGGCCGTGGCCTCCAGCGCCGCGCGGGCGATGTGGCCCTTGTTGACGAAGCGCGTCATGCCGACGATCGCACCGCGGGCGTCGGGACGCCAGTACGGCGCGAACAGACCCGAGAACGCGGGGACGAAGTACACCCCGCCGTTGTCGTCGACCGTGCGGGCCAGGGCCTCGACCTCGGGGGCCGAGGAGATGATGCCGAGCTGGTCGCGCAGCCACTGGATGAGCGAGCCGGTCACGGCGATCGATCCCTCGAGCGCGTAGTGCGCGGGCTGGTCGCCGAGCTTGTACCCGAGCGTGGTGAGCAGACCGTTCTTCGAGCGGACGATCTCCTCGCCCGTCTGGAAGATGAGGAAGTTGCCGGTGCCGTAGGTGTTCTTGCTCTCGCCCGGGTCGAAGGCGGCCTGGCCGAAGGTCGCGGCCTGCTGGTCGCCCAGGATGCCGGCGATCGGGGTCTCGCGCAGCAGCGACGACGACTCGACGGCGCCGTAGACCTCGGACGAGGAGCGGATCTCGGGCATCATCGAGCGCGGCACGCCGAAGTCGGAGAGGATGTCGTCGCGCCACTCGAGGGTCTCGAGGTCCATGAACAGCGTGCGGCTGGCGTTGGTGACGTCGGTCGCGTGCACGCCGCCGTCGATGCCGCCGGTCAGGTTCCACAGCACCCAGGTGTCGGTCGTGCCGAAGATGAGGTCGCCGGCGTCGGCCTTCTCGCGGGCTCCGTCGACGTTCTCGAGGATCCAGACGATCTTCGTGCCCGAGAAGTAGGTCGCCAGCGGCAGGCCCACGATGCTCTTGTAGCGCTCGGGGTCACCGTCGGCGAGGCGGTCGACGATCGACTGCGTGCGGGTGTCCTGCCACACGATCGCGTTGTAGACGGGCTTGCCCGTGTTCTTGTCCCAAACCACCGCGGTCTCGCGCTGGTTGGTGATGCCGACGGCGGCGATGTCGTGGCGGGTGATGTCGGCGCGGCTGAGGGCCAGGCCGATCACCTCCTGGGTGTTGCGCCAGATCTCGAGCGGGTCGTGCTCGACCCACCCCGCGCGGGGGAAGATCTGCTCGTGCTCCTTCTGTCCGACGGAGACGACGCTCCCGGACTTGTCGAAGATCATCGCGCGCGTCGAGGTCGTGCCCTGGTCGATGGCGAGGACGTAGTCGGCCATGGAGGACTCCTTTGTCTGGTTCGGTGAATGTCTTGTTCGGTGAACGGGTGAAGAGGGAAGAGGAGGCGGGGGCGTCGGAGGACGCCCCCGCGACGGGCTCAGTTGCCGAGGCTGAGGAGCACGGGGGCCAGCAGGCCCGCGAGCAGACCACCGACGAGCGGGCCGGCGACCGGGACCCACGCATAGCCCCAGTCGCTGGAGCCCTTGCCCTTGATGGGCAGGATGGCGTGGGCGATGCGGGGGCCGAGGTCACGGGCCGGGTTGATCGCGTAGCCGGTGGGACCACCGAGCGAGGCGCCGATACCGACCACGAGCAGGGCCACCGGGACCGCGGCGAGACCGCCGATGCCACCGGGGACGCCGATGTCGGCCACGCCGTAATCGCTGAAGCCGAAGATGACGAAGACCAGCACGAAGGTCGCGATGACCTCGGTGAGGAAGTTGAAGCCGTAGGAGCGGATCGCGGGGCCGGTCGAGAACACGCCCAGCTTGTTGGCGGGGTCGGGCTCGTCGTCGAAGTGCTGCTTGTACGACGCCCACGCGAGCACCGCACCGATGATGGCACCGACGAGCTGGGCGGCCACGGCCACGAGGAACTGGACGAAACCGATCTTGCCCGCGACGAGCAGACCGATCGAGACGGCGGGGTTCAGCTGCGCACCGGAGTAGGCGGAGACGATCACACCGGCGAACACGGCGAGGCCCCACCCCCAGTTCACCATCAGGAAGCCACCGGCGTTGCCCTTGGTCTTGGCCAGGGCCACGTTGGCGACCACGCCACAGCCCAGCAGGATGAGCATCGCGGTGCCGACCACCTCCGAGAGGAAGTACAGCCCCAGGTTCACTTCTTGCATGTCGTCATCGACCTTTCTTCTGTCACCCGGACACCTTCGGCTCGGGTGGTGATGCGGCTCGGTGTTCCGAACCTATGCGCGAGGTGCGGGCGTGCGACAGACGGCACGCCCGCACGTTCTCTCAGATTCGCGCGACTCCGGCCTGCGCCAGGTCGACCCGGTGCGCGGAGCGCAGGATCTCGGTGGTACGGGCGATCTCGTCGTCGACGCGCTCGGCATCCCAGCCCAGAGGACCGGCGACGGCCTCGGCGACCTCGCGGAGCGTCCGCTCGGTCATGCCGCCGACGAAGGCGAGGTGCGTGCGGCGCAGCAGCACGTCGATGAGGTGCACGACCTGCTCGTTCTGCGCGATGAACTCCAGCTCTTCGCGGTAGTAGCCCTCGGCGTCGGGCACCGGGGTCGGCTCGCTCGGCAGCGCGGCGAGGACCGCGTCGGCACGCGTGCCGTAGCGCTCGAGCATGGCATCCACGAGCTCGGCGGGGTGAGCATTCGTGCGCGCGGAGACCCAGCGCCGACGCTGTTCGGGCGTCGCGGGGAAGCCCGCTCCGCCGCCGATCGACAGTCCCTGCGTGCTGACGCGGTGGGGGCGGCGCAGCTTCTGCAGCGTCTTCATGCTGAGGTGCTCGGCGAGCGCGCGGAAGGTGGTCCACTTGCCGCCGACGAGGCTCATCGCGGGGACGCCGGCGATCTCGTCTTCGACGATGCGGTAGTCGCGCGAGACGAAGCCGGGAGCGGTGTCGTCGTGGCGGGGGAGCGGCCGGATGCCCGAGAACGTGTAGACGATCTGCGAGCGGTCGACGCCGACGGTGGGGAAGACGTGGCCGATGAGGTCGAAGAAGTACGCGATTTCGTCGTCGGTGCACACGACCGGCTTCGAGGGGTCGGCGTCGATGTCGGTGGTGCCGACCAGGACGCGGTCCTTGAGCGGGTAGATGAGGACGATGCGGCCGTCGGAGTGCTCGAAGAAGATCTCGCGCCCACCGGTCGCGGCCAGCAGCTCGGGGTTGTCGAGCACGATGTGCGAGCCCTTGGTGCCGCCCATGAACTGGGTCTTGAGACCCATGGCCTCGTTCGCCAGGTCGGTCCAGGGACCGGCGGTGTTCAGGATGACCTTGGCCTTGACGCTGAACTCCTCGCCGGAGACCTCGTCGCGCACGCGCACGCCGTTGGCGTCGGCGCCGACCGCCGAGACGTAGTTGACCGCCTGGGTGCGCCCGCCGCCGGCCTCGATGCCGTCGCGCAGCACGTCGAGCGCGATGCGCTCGGGGTCGTGCATCGACGCGTCGAAGTACGTCGCGGTGTAGGCGAGGTCGTTGTTGAGCTTCGGCAGCTCCGCGAGCGACTTCTTCTTGCCCAGGAACTTGTGACGGGGGACGCTGCCGCCGTCGCGGGAGAAGGTGTCGTACATGATGAGGCCGACCTTGATCAGCAGGGCGCCGCGCTCGTTGGGCTTTCCGCGACCGTGCGTCACCAGCAGGCGGAACGGGGCGGACAGGATGCCGGAGAACGTCTTGTAGATCGGGATGGTGGTCTCGAGCGGCTTGACGTAGTGGGGGGCCGTCTTGAGCAGGTCGTTGCGCTCGGTGACCGCCTCCTTCACGAGACGGAACTCGCCGTTCTCGAGGTAGCGGATGCCGCCGTGCACCATGTGGCTGGAAGCCGAGGAGGCGCCGGACACGAAGTCGCCGCGCTCGACGAGGGCGACGCTGACACCCTGGAGGGCCAGGTCGCGCAGAGTGGCGAGGCCGTTGATGCCCCCGCCGATGATCAGGACGTCGAGGTCCTCGGCGTCACGGAGCGCCTGGACGTCGGCGCGGAGCGAAGAAGTAGGGGACGACATGTCGACTGCGACCTTTCGTTGTTGGTACGACGATCAGGATGCGCCCGTCTGCACGTTGTTGCAAGCCCCTTGAACAAACGTGCAGAATGGTATCCATGAAGGTGGCCGGACGGTGACGACACAGGCGGAGGAGCGCTCCCGCGACGCGCTTCGCGCCGCGCAGCTCTACTACATGCAGGACCTCACCATGGACGCCATCGCGCACGAGATGCGCGTCTCGCGCTCCTCGGTGTCGCGCCTGCTGCAGCACGCGCGCGACGTGGGACTGGTGACGATCTCGATCAGCCCGCCCGACGACGCGCGCGGGCAGATGGCGCAGCGCATCGCGGACCGCTTCGGCATCACGGCGCACATCGTGCCCACGCCGGCGCGCACCTCCGAGGCCGAGCGCCTGGAGCGGACCGCCCTGACGGCGGCGCGGATCCTCGCCGAACGGGTCGAGTCGTCGATGACCGTCGGCGTCGCGTGGGGATCCACCCTCTCGGCCATGGCGCGTCACGTGCCGCTGAAGGACGTGCACGACACCCACATCGTGCAGATGAACGGTGCCGCGAACGTCCGCACCTCCGGCATCCCGTATGCCGGGGAGATCCTGTCGAAGTTCGGGGCGGCGTGGTCGTCGTCGGTGCACCAATTCCCGGTGCCCGCGCTGTTCGACGATCCGCGCACGAAGCAGGCGATGTGGCGGGAGCGTTCCGTGCGCTCGGTGCTGGAGATCCAGCAGCGCGTGGGACTATTCGTCTTCGGCCTCGGCTCGCCGCACGCCGACGTGCCCTCGCACGTCTACAGCGGCGACTACTTCGACGAGCGCGACCGGTCCGTCATCGAACGCGAGGGAGTCGTCGGCGACTGCGCGACGGTGTTCTACCGCGCCGACGGCTCGAGCGACATCCCCGAGCTCAACGCGCGCTCCAGCGGACCCGACCTCGACACGGTCCGTCGCATCCCGCGGCGGTTCTGCGTCGTGTCGAGCCTGTCGAAGCTCGACGGGCTGCGCGGCGCGCTGGCGGCGGGGCTGGTCACCGAGCTCGTCGTCGAGGAGGCCCTCGCGCGACGCCTGCTCAGCGTCACGCGCTGATCGCGCTCGCCGCCCGGGGTGCGGCGGTCGCCCGACCTCAGCGCTCGCCGAACCCGTCGTCGATGAGCGTGCGGAGCTCGTCGAGCGCCTGCTGCGCCTGCGGACCGGACGCGCTCACGCGTACCCGAGCCCCCTGCCGCACGCCCAGCGCCATGAGGGCCAGCAGGCTGCGCCCCGAGACCTCGTCGCCGCCGGCGTCGAGGTCGACGATGCGCACGTCGGCGTCGTACCGCGATGCCGCCTTGACGAAGGTCGCCGCGGGGCGGGCGTGCAGTCCCGAGGGATTGACGATCCGCGCCTCGAACGACCTCTCGTCGGCGGACGCGGCATCCCCTGACGGCGCCGCGTCCTCCGTGGGCCCGACGGATGCCGGCGCGTCGTCGTCGCCGAGCTGACGCCGCTTCGCCTCGCCCGCTCCGCGCACCTCCGCGGCCACCGCGTCGAGATCCGCCCCGCCGGCGGCCGTGACCACCGCGGCGACCAGTCCCTCGACGAAGGGTGCCGGGCTGAGCCGCACGCGCTCGGGACCCGAGACGAACTCGAGAGCCGTCTCGGCGCTGAGGAGGGCCGAGCCCAGGTCCATCAGCACGAGCACGCCCTCGCCCGAGTCGGCCTCGTCGATCGCGGCGGCGATGGCGACGGCATCCGTCCCGAGGTCGCCGTCGGGACCGCCCGCGGCCACGCGTACGACCGGGGGCTCGGCCCCGCCCATCTGCAGGGCGAGCTCCATGGCCGCCTCCGCCAGGGCGCGACTGTGCGAGACCGCGACGATGCCGATCACGCGTCGGCCGCCAGGGCGTCGCGCAGGGCTTCGAGCAGGAGCGTCGCCGAGGCCGCTCCCGGGTCGAGGTGTCCGGCGCTGCGTTCGCCGAGGTAGCTCGCACGCCCCTTCCGCGCGACGAGGGGCTCCGTCGCGTCGCGGCCGCGCGCGGCGGCCTCTGCTGCGGCACGCGCGGCGTCGGCTGGCGTCGCGCCCCCCTCGGCCGCGGAATCCCACGCCTCGAGGGCGGGGGAGAGGGCGTCGATCATGGTCTTGTCACCGACCTCGGCCTTGCCGCGGGCGATGACGCCCTCGACGCCGGCCCGGAGCGCGACGCCGAGGGCCGCGGCATCCACGGGGTCCGCATCGGCGAGGGCGGGGCCCATGCGCAGGAAGAGGGTGCCGTAGAGCGGGCCGCTGGCCCCGCCGACAGTGGAGACGAGCGTCATTCCCACCGTCTTGAACAGGTCGGTCGGACTGCTCGGCGCGGGGTCGAGCTTGGCCACGACCGCCTCGAGACCGCGCGCCATGTTCGAGCCGTGATCGGCGTCGCCGATCTCGGAGTCGAGGCGCGTCAACTCGTCTTTGTGCTGCTGGACCGCGTCACGGAACGCGTGGATCCACGCGACGAGGTCTTCTGTCGTGACGGAGGCGCCGCTCATGCGCCCCACCGCAGGCCGGGGGTGACGACGGGCGCGTCCCACAGGCGCAGCATCTCGTCGTCGGCCTTGACGACCGTGAGCGAGGCACCGGCCATGTCGAGGCTCGTGATGTAGTCGCCGATGAGCACGCGCTGCACGTCGACGCCCGCGTCGGCCAGCAGCGGCGCGATCTCGCCGTAGAGCAGGTACTGCTCGATGAGCGGCGTGCCTCCGAGGCCCGACAGCAGGACGATCGCGGGACCCACCGCGTCGCCGAAGTCGTGCACGATCGGGTCGACCATGAGCTTCGCGATCTCGTGAGCGGATGCCAGCTTCACGCGCGAGCGGCCGGGTTCGCCGTGGATGCCGACACCGACCTCCATCTCGTCGTCGGGGAGATCGAAGGTGGGTCGACCGGCCGCGGGAACGGTGCAGCTGGTGAGCGCCACGCCCATCGAGCGTCCGGCGGCGGAGACGCGGCGCGCGAGCTCGGCGACGGCGGAGAGATCGGCCCCCTCCTCGGCCAGGGCGCCGACGATCTTCTCGAGGATGACGGTGGTTCCGGTTCCCCGGCGGCCGGCGGTCCACGTCGAGTCCTGGACGGCGACGTCGTCGGCGACGACGACGGACTCCACCTGCACGCCCTCGGCGGCGGCGAGTTCGGCGGCCATCTCGAAGTTGAGCACGTCGCCGGTGTAGTTCTTCACGATGTGCAGCACGCCCGCGCCGGAGTCGGCCGCCTGCGTGGCGGCGAGCACCTGATCGGGCGTGGGGGAGGTGAAGACCTCGCCCGCCGCGGCCGCGTCGAGCATGCCGCGGCCGACGAAGCCACCGTGCATCGGCTCGTGACCGGAGCCCCCGCCGGAGACCAGGGCCACCTTGCCCGCGCGGGTCGGTTCCGCTCTCAGGATGACGCGGTTCTCGGCATCCACGCGGAGATCGGGGTGAGCCGCCTGGATACCGCGCAGGGCCTCGGCCAGCACATCGGCCGGGTCGTTGACGAACTTCTTCACGATGCCTCCTCGTTGTGGCTTCGACGGTTCGGGCCGTCTCCCACGACCATGCTCGTCGGGCGACGCCACGTCAAGAGTGCGAGGGGGCGGGTGCGAGGCGGTGCCTCAGAGGCGTTCGTGCGGAAGGACCTGCTTGATGCGCTCGATCGGGTTCTGCGCGGGGGCCTCGTTGTAGGCGTTCGCGAGTTCCTGGCCGCTCAGGGCGTGGATCGCGGCCATGATCTCGTCGGTGGCTCCGCGACGGGCGCGCCCCGAGGTGGCCGGTCCGTGCGGGGAGAGGTCGAGGGGCTCGCCGAAACGCACCGTGATGCGCTCGCTCGTGCTGGGGAACTTCGCGCCCACCGGCATCGCCTTGTCGGTGCCGATGAGCCCCACCGGAACCACCGGGGCGCCGGTCTGCAGCGCGAGGAACGCCACTCCGGTGCGGCCCTTGTAGAGCCGGCCGTCGAGGGAGCGCGTGCCCTCGGGGTAGAGCGCGACGGCGCGACCGTCTTCCAGGAGCACCCGCTGCTGGTCGAGCGCGTCGAGCGCCTTCTGGCCCGCGCCGCGCTCGACGGCGATCGCGCCGATGGCGGTGAAGAACTGCCGGGAGGCCCACTTCTCGAAGTACGCCGATTTCGCCATGAAGTGCACGGGGCGGGGCGCGGCGACCGGGATGGCGATGGAGTCGATGAACGACAGGTGGTTGCTCGCGAAGATGACCGGACCGGTGCGCGGGACGTTCTCCCGCCCCTCGATACGCGGACGGTAGACGGCGCGGGCAAGGGGGGCGATGAGGAATCGTCCGAGTCCATAGGCCGCGCCCATCTGCTGCGGCGGAGCGGCGGCGGGGGTCTCGGCGGGCAGGTCGGAACTCACCCGTCGAGGCTACTAGCCGCCGCATGCCCGGGCGTGCATGGGGCGGCGCGCCTCCCGTACGGCTCGCGCGCCGCGCTCTCCCAGCCGCACCAAAGCCGGATGCGCGAGGATGGGGGCTTCCCGTCTTCTCCGAGAGGTCTCCCGTGCGCTTCCGCCCGATCGCTTCCCTGTCCGCCGCCGCCGTCGCGGTGCTGCTGCTGGCCGGCTGCTCCGGCTCGTCCACCGACGCGCAGACGCCCGACGCCACGGCGACCCCGGATGCCGGAGCCTGCCAGACGCCGTTCACCGGCGACGTCCCCGCCGGCCTCGAGGTGTCGGGCGACTTCCAGGGCCCCGTCACCGTGACGCGCCCCGACGGCTTCGCGCCCGGCGACATTCAGCGCAGCACCCTCATCGAGGGCAGTGGCGACGAGATCCAGGCCGGCGACATCGTCAAGGCCAACTACACGGTGATCGACGCCAGCACCGGAGACGTCGTACTGGACTCGCTGTCGTCCGACCCCTCCGGGATGGACATGATCGTCAACTCCCAGCAGATCTTCGGCGCGGCCGTGTCGTGCGTGCCCGTCGGCTCGCGCACCGTGTCGACCTTCCCCGCCGGCATCCTGGGTGAGGGCTCGCCCGCCTACGTGCTCGTGGCCGACGCGATCGCGGAGCTGCCGACGCGCGCCGACGGCACGGAGGTCGCCCCGGCCGACGGCATGCCCACCGTGACCTTCGCCGACAACGGTGCGCCCACGATCACCGTGCCGAGCACCCCCGCCCCGACCGAGACCCGCGTGGAGAACCTGCGCCAGGGCTCGGGCGACGTGGTCAACCCCGGCGACACCGTGATCGTGCAGTACACCGGCGTGCTCTACGACGGCGGGACCGTCTTCGACTCGAGCTGGGACAAGGGGGCGCCGACGCAGTTCGCGACCACCGCCGTCGTCCCGGGATTCAAGAAGGCGCTCGAGGGTCAGACGGTCGGTTCGCAGGTCGTCGCCGTCATCCCGCCCGCCGACGGCTACGGGGACCAGGCTCAGGGCTCGATCCCGGCGAACTCGACGCTCGTGTTCGTCGTCGACATCCTCGGCGTGCAGCACGCGCCCGCGGCCCAGTAACCCGTCCGACGCGTCGCGGGCCCGCCCGTGCGGCGTGGCCCGCGGCGGCCGGGGCTCAGTAGGCTGACGGGATGCGCCGCGTTCTCATCCTCGGTTCCACCGGTTCGATCGGCACGCAGGCGCTCGACGTCATCCGCGCCAACAGCGACCGCTTCGAGGTCGTCGGTCTCGCCGCGGGAACCGACCGCGCCGGCGTCGAGGCGCAGGCGGAGGCCTTCGGCGTCGAGCACATCGCCCTCGGCGCCGTCGAAGCCGAGCAGCTCGTCCGTGACGTCGACGCCGATGTCGTGCTCAACGGCATCACGGGATCGGTCGGCCTCGGGCCCACGCTCGCCGCACTGGAGGAGGGCCGTACTCTCGCACTGGCGAACAAGGAGTCGCTGATCGTCGGTGGGGAACTCGTCACCGCGCTCGCCGCCCCGGGACAGATCGTGCCGGTCGACTCGGAGCACTCGGCCATCGCCCAGGCACTGCGCGCGGGAGCTGCGAGCGAGGTGCGCCGGCTCGTGCTCACGGCATCCGGGGGGCCGTTCCGCGGGCGCTCGCGCGCGGACCTCATCGGCGTGACACCCGCCGAGGCGCTCGCGCACCCCACGTGGGACATGGGACGCGTGGTGACCACGAACTCGGCCACCCTCGTCAACAAGGGCCTCGAGGTGATCGAGGCGCACCTGCTCTTCGACGTCGCCTACGACCGCATCGCGGTGACCGTGCACCCGCAGTCGATCGTGCACTCGATGGTGGAGTTCGTCGACGGCTCCACGATCGCCCAGGCATCGCCGCCCGACATGCGCCTGCCGATCTCGCTCGGCCTCGATTGGCCGCACCGCGTGGGCGGAGTGGGCGCGCCGCTGGACTGGACTACCGCGTCGCAGTGGACGTTCGAGCCCCTCGACGAGGAGGCCTTCGGCTCGGTGGCGCTCGCCAAGCGCGTCGGGCGCGCGGGAGCGACGTTCCCCGCGGTGTTCAATGCCGCCAACGAGCAGGCCGTCGACGCCTTCCACGAGGGGCGCCTGGGTTTCCTCGGCATCGTCGAGCTGATCGAGCGGGTGGTCGATCGGCACGAGCCGCCCGCCGCCCTCACCCGCGAGTCGCTCGCCGAGGCCGAGGCCTGGGCACGCCGCACCGCCGACGAGATCATCGCGGCACGGTGACGGTGGTCGTCTCGGGCGCCAGCGCGCCGGGACGAGCGGTGGTTCGCGAGTCGTCCGGAGGTCGCTGAGCCCCTCGGGCGATCCCGGACGCCGGCTCGCTGCTCCCGGATGCCGACTCGCAGGTCCCGGATGCCCATACGCAGGTCCCTGAGCTTGTCGAAGGGACCGGATGCGCGGGCGTCCCGGTGGCTTCGACGGGCTCAGTCACCTGGCGGAGCGCAGGCACGCCCGCGGTGATCGCTGAGACCGGGGCCGCGACGCCGGGTCAGGCCGGGAAGTCGACCGGGCGCTCGGGATCGGACGACGGCGTGCTGTCGGCCGGGTAGGGGACGGGCCACTGCGGGTCGGGGACGTCCCAGCCCGCCGCCCGCAACGCGCGCCGCGACAGCTCACGGGCGGAGTACGGCGTGCGGACGCCGCGGATGTCGCGGTAGTCCTGGTGTCCGGGTCCGGCCCACAGGATCGCGTCGCCCTCGCCGACGAGCCGCACGGCCTCGAGGATCGCTCGCTCGGGAGGGGTGAACTCGTGGATCTCGGCGTCGGGTCGGGCGCGACGCGCACCCTCGACGAGCACCGCGCGGATGGCATCCGGATCCTCATGACGCGGGTGGTGGTCGGTGACGACGAGGATGTCGCTGCCCTCGACCGCCGTGCGTCCCATGTCGTGGCGCTTGGTGGCGTCGCGGTCGCCGTCGGCGCCGAAGAGCATGACGACCTTGCCGGGCGTGACGCGCCGAACGGCCGCGAGCGTCTTCTCGAACGCGTCGGGGGAGTGCCCGAAGTCGACGTACACGGCGGGGCCCCGCGAGCCCGACACGAGCTGCGTGCGGCCCGGGAGCGAGGCGTCGATGCGCTCGCCGTCGAGGGTGCTGAACAGGTGCTCCCACGTGTAGCCGGTCTCGAGCAGCATGACGATCGCGAGTCCCGCGTTCGCGGCCATGTGGCGTCCGATCACGGGCACGACGGTGGTGAGGGAGCGTCCCTTGCCGTCCGACAGCGTGAACTCGGTGCCCTCCTGGCGCTCGTCGACGATGTCGACGGTCCAGTCGGCGGATGCCGCGGCCGCGGCATCGTGCGCGATCGCGGGCGTGGCGATGGTCACGACCGGGATCTCCGCGCGCGCGGCGATCTCGGCGCCCGCGGGGGAGTCGAGGCAGACCACGCCGCGACGGGCGCGGTCGGGACGGAACAGCGGGAGCTTGGCCTCGAAGTACTCGCGCATATCGGCGTAGTCGTCGAGGTGATCGTGGGTGAGGTTGGTGAAGCCGGCGACGTCGAAGACGAGCCCGTCGACGCGGTGCCTGGTGAGCGCCTGGGCGCTCACCTCCACGGCCACGGCTTCGACGCCGCGCTCGCGCATGAGCGCGAGGAGGGCGTGGAACTCGCTCGCCTCGGGCGTCGTGAGGCGCGAGACGATGACCTCGCCCGCGATGTGGCGTTCGGCCGTCGACGACAGTCCGGTGACGACGCCGAGCTGCCCGAGGATGCCCTCGAGCAGGTGCGACACGCTCGTCTTGCCGTTGGTGCCGGTGGTCGCGAGCAGGCGGGGCAGGTCGTCGTCGGGTCCGGTGCCGTACACCCAGGCCGACAGGTCGCCCAGCAGCGCGCGGGGATCGTCGACGACCACGATCGGAAGACCCGTGGATGCCGCGATGTCGGCGCCCGCTTCGTCGGTGATGACGGCGACCGCACCTCGTTCGGCGGCCGTGGCGGCGAACTCGGCGCCGTGCCGGTTCACTCCGCGGATGGCGACGAACGCCTCACCGGCTCGCAGGTCGGCGGTGGCCAGCGTGATGCCGGTCACGACGGTCCCGTCGACGTCGCCGACCGTGCGCACACCCCATCGGCGGGCCAGTTCCGCGAGGTCGCGGCGGGGCGGGCGCTCCGGGCGGAGGACGGGGGGCAGATTCGAGGGGGCGTCGCTGGGCATCGGATCCATTGTCGCATCCGGGGTCGCACAGACACCGCATCGCGGCCGCACGGGCCGTTCAAAGGCTGTCGGCGGTATCGTCGCCGGGTGACCGCGATCGCCTTCCTCATCGGCGTGCTCGTGCTCGTGATCGGTCTCGCGATCTCGATCGCGCTGCACGAGATCGGGCACCTGCTGCCCGCCAAGCTCTTCGGCGTGCGCGTCGGGCAGTACATGATCGGCTTCGGACCCACCCTGTGGTCCAAGCGGATCGGCGAGACGGAGTACGGCTTCAAGCTGCTCCCGCTCGGCGGATTCATCTCCATGGCGGGCATGTATCCGCCCGCCCCCGACGACGCGGAGGCCGGCACCAAGCGCTCGCGGTTCTTCGCCACCATGGTGCAGGACGCCCGCGACGCCAACGCCGAGACGCTCATCGCCGCCGACGACCGCGTGTTCTACAAACTGCCCGTCTACAAGCGCATCATCGTCATGCTCGGCGGCCCGATCATGAACCTGCTGCTGGCGTTCGTTCTGTCGGCCGTCGCCGTGAGCGGGATCGGCGTCGCGCAGGGGACGACCACGGTCGCCTCCGTGTCGCAGTGCGTGATCCCGGCGAGCGCCGATCGCTCGGCGTGCGAGGCGAGCGACCCCGTTGCCCCCGCGGCCGCCGCAGGTCTGCTGCCGGGCGACACCATCGTCTCGATCGACGGCACCGCCGTGTCGACCTTCGACGAGGCCGCGGCCATCATCCAGCGCTCGCCGGGCCAGGCCCTGCCCGTGGTGATCCAGCGTGACGGCGCCGAGCAGACCCTCACGATCACCCCCGTGCAGACCGACCGCGCGGTCACCGGCGCCGACGGGCGTCCCGTGCTCGATGACGCCGGCCAGCCCGAGTTCCAGAGCGTCGGCTTCGCGGGACTCAGCCCGCAGTCGGCGCTCGTCCCCCAGCCGATCTGGGCCGGGCCCGAGGCGACCATCCAGCAGGTGGGTGCGGTCGCGCAGATCATGACGCAGCTGCCGGTCCGCGTGTACGACACGGCGGTCGACCTCGTCACCGGTCAGCCGCGCGACCCGAACGGCCCCCTCAGCGTCGTCGGCGCCGGACGCCTCGCGGGGGAGTACGCCGCGGTCGACGCACCGATCGCCGCGCGCGTGCAGTCGATCATCGGTCTGCTCGCCGCCCTGAACATCGCGCTGTTCGTCTTCAACCTCATCCCGCTCCTGCCCCTCGACGGCGGCCACGTCGTGGTGGCGCTCTGGGACGGTCTCAAGCGCTGGATCGCGCGACTGCGCGGCAAGGTCGCCCGCCCGGTGGATGCCACGAAGCTCGTGCCCGTGACCTTCGTCGTGGTCGTCCTGCTGGTGGGCATGGGGGGCGTGCTCTTCCTCGCCGACGTGTTCAACCCGGTGCAGCTGCTGTAGCGCAGGGCTCGGCGGCTCCAGCAACCTGGACCGGGAGGACCCTGAGCCTGTCGAAGGGTCCGGGCCCCCGCCGGGTGCACCGCCGCCGACGCTCTCCGCCACCTCGACAGAGGACCCTGAGCCTGTCGAAGGGTCGGGGCCCCCGCGCGGGTACGGTGTCTCGACGGGCGCCCCCACCCGGAAGGGCGGCGGGCCGGCGTCAGAGCGCGTGCGCGATGAGCCGCTCCAGCGTGCGCATTCCGTCGCGAGAGAGGATCGACTCCAGGTGCCCCTGCACGCTCGCGAAGCCGGGGCCGCGCAGGGCGTAGACATCGCCGGTCTCGGGGTCGGCGGCGACCTCGAGGTCGACGTGGGTGACGACGTCGCCCCGGGCGACGCTGAGGCCCCGGCGGTTTCCCGGGTTCACGCGCGCGGTGAAGGTGTTGTAGAACCCGATCGAGGCGTCCTCGCCGAACACGTCGACGCTCTTCTGCAGGCCCTGATGGGGGCGATCGAGCGGCATGAGCTCGATGCCGAGCGAGTCGGCGAGGATCTGATGGCTCAGGCACACGGCGAGCAGAGGATCGCGCCGAGCGGTCCGGCGCCCGACGACGTGGCGCATGGCCTCCATGCGCGCAGTGTCGTCACGCGGGTCGCCGGGTCCCGGTCCCGACACGACCAGGTCGGCGGCATCCAGGTCGGTGTCGGAGACATCGGCCCAGTGCACGATGCGGGTGTCGAGGCCGAGGTGGCGCAGCTGGTGCGCGAGCATCGTGGTGAAGCGGTCCTCGGCATCCACGACCAGGGCCGTGCGACCCGCGAACGGGCCCGATCCGTCGGGGTCCTGCGGGTTCATCCAGAACGGCGCGAGGCGGTCGTTGCGGGATGCCAGGAGCTCGGCGATCGCGGGATCCTCGGCGAGCGGCCGTCGCTCGGCGACGGGCGCGTCGGGGTCGGCGTCGGCGGGGAGCACCGGCACGTCGCGGGGGATCGCGCCGATCGCACCGAGCACGCCCGCGGCCTTGCCGTGGGTCTCGCCGACCTCGCCGTACGGGTCGGAGTGGCGCACGAGGGTGGCGCCCACGGGCACGCGCAGGCGGCCGTCGACGAGGTACGCCGTGCGGATCAGGATGGGTGCGTCGAGGTCGTGCGTCGGGCCCTCGGCGTTGCCGTTGGGCGTGAACAGTGCGGCGACGCCGGAGTAGTACCCGCGCGGGGTCGTCTCATGGCGGGCGATCACGGTGCAGGCGTTCTGCATGGGGGAGCCGGTGACCGTGGGCGCGAACATCGTCTCGCGCAGGATGTCGCGCGGGTCGAGGTCGCTGCGCCCGCGCAGCATGTACTCGGTGTGCGTGAGGCGCGACATCTCTTTGAGATGGGGACCCGTGATGCGCCCGCCGTCGCTGCACACGGCGCTCATCATCTTCAGCTCCTCGTCGACGACCATGAAGAGCTCTTCGGTCTCCTTGGTCGAGCGCAGGAACTCCGCGAGCGTGTCGGCGGTCGCCCCGCCCGCGGGGTGGCGGAAGGTGCCCGAGATCGGGTTCATCGTGACGACGCCGTTGCGGGCGCTCACGTGCGCCTCGGGGCTGGCGCCGACGGCGACGTGTCCGTCGGTCACGATCGCGAAGGTCCAGTACGCGCCCTTCTCGTGCTCGAGCAGCGCCCGGAACCAGGTGAGCGCCGCGGCACGCGGATCGGCGTCGACCCCGGCCACGAAGTCGCGGCGGATGACGAAGTTCGCGCCCTCTCCGCGGCCGATCTCCTCCGCGATCACCCGCCGGACGATGTCGGCGTATTCCTCGTCGGCGATGTCGAATCCCGCGCCCTCCAGGGCGATCGGGGCGGAGGGGAGGGATGCCATGACCCCGGCGCGGGGGAGCACGACGCGCTCGCCGATGACGAGGCATCGCAGCGGGGCGCCGTCGTCGTGGCAGACGAAGCCGCGTTCGCGCACCTGGCGGTACGGCACGAGGGCGAGGACCTCGCGGGCGACGCCGGCGGCATCCATCAGGGGGATGTCGGCGAGCAGGTCCACGTCGACGACGTCGCCGGTGAGCACCTCGACGGTGGCGTCTTCACCCGCGGCGGGGCCTCGCGCGATCAGCGCGAACGGCGCGGAGCCGGCGAGGAGGTCGTGGATCAGGGAGGAGGGGTCGGGCCCGGTCATCGAAGTACTTCCGTCTGTGAGCGAGGGTCCTACGCGGCCGCCGAAAACACGAAGACCGCCCGGATCCCGAGGGAGGGCGGTCTGTCGCACGCGTGCTCACCGCCTAGACGGTGGGCCACCAGCTGAAATGCGCGCGCATGGCGCCGAACCTACCACAGGGAGCATTCGCAGCCTGTTCCGGCTCCGTCCAGCGACGGCGGCGTAGGCTGAGCCCGTGCCTGCTGTGAATCTCGGAATGCCCCGCGTGCCGGAGACCCTCGCTCCCCGTCGTAAGACCCGTCAGATCCGGGTCGGCAAGGTGCTCGTCGGCGGCGACGCCCCCGTGAGCGTCCAGTCGATGACCACGACGCCGACGACGAACATCAACGCCACCCTTCAGCAGATCGCCGAGCTCACGGCATCCGGGTGCGAGATCGTGCGTGTCGCGGTGCCGTCGCAGGACGACGCCGACGTGCTGCACATCATCGCGAAGAAGAGTCAGATCCCGGTCATCGCCGACATCCACTTCCAGCCCAAGTACGTCTTCCAGGCGATCGACGCCGGCTGCGGCGCGGTGCGCGTGAACCCGGGCAACATCCGCAAGTTCGACGACCAGGTCGGCGCGATCGCCAAGGCGGCCAAAGACGCCGGTGTCTCGCTGCGCATCGGCGTCAACGCCGGATCGCTCGACCGCCGCCTCCTCGAGAAGTACGGCAAGGCCACGCCCGAGGCGCTCGTGGAGAGCGCCGTGTGGGAGGCCTCGCTGTTCGAGGAGCACGACTTCCACGACTTCAAGATCTCGGTCAAGCACAACGACCCGATCGTCATGGTCAAGGCCTACCGCCTGCTCGCCGAGCGCGGCGACTGGCCTCTGCACCTCGGTGTGACCGAAGCCGGGCCCGCGTTCCAGGGCACCATCAAGAGCGCCACGGCGTTCGGCATCCTGCTCTCGGAGGGCATCGGCGACACGATCCGCGTCTCGCTGTCGGCCCCACCGGCCGAAGAGGTCAAGGTCGGCCACCAGATCCTGCAGTCGCTGAACCTGCGCGAGCGCAAGCTCGAGATCGTGTCGTGCCCCTCGTGCGGACGCGCCCAGGTCGACGTCTACTCGCTCGCCGACAGCGTCACCGAGGGCCTGAAAGACATGACCGTGCCGCTGCGCGTGGCCGTCATGGGCTGCGTCGTCAACGGACCGGGAGAGGCCCGCGACGCCGACCTCGGCGTCGCCTCGGGCAACGGCAAGGGGCAGATCTTCGTCAAGGGAGAGGTCGTCAAGACCGTGCCCGAGTCGGAGATCGTGCAGACGCTCATCGCCGAGGCCAACCGCCTCGCCGACGAGATGGGCCCCGACGCAGCCACCGGGACGGCGCAGGTCATCACGGCCTGAGCCGGCCTCACCCGGCCTCCGCGCGCCGGAGCGTCGATGTCGGCCCTCGAGGGTCCGATAGCGTCGGGAGTCCCATGACCGAGACTCCCGCGCCCTCGCTCGTCCGCCCGCTCATCGCCGGGGTCGTCACCGCCCTCGTCGGCTTCACGAGCACGTTCGCCGTGGTTCTGACGGGTCTGCGCGCGGTCGGCGCATCCCCCGCGCAGGCGGCGAGCGGGCTGCTCGCCATCACGCTCGTCGTGGGCATCGGGTGCGTCGTGCTCGCGTCGCGGTATCGCATCCCGATCACGGTCGCGTGGTCCACGCCGGGTGTCGCGCTGCTCGCGGCGACGGGCGCGGTCGACGGCGGCTGGTCCGCGGTCGTGGGCGGGTTCCTCGTGTGCGCTGCGCTCATCCTGTGCACGGCGCTGTTCCCGCCCTTGGGTGCACTCATCGCCCGCATCCCTCCCTCGATCGCGCAGGCGATGCTCGCCGGTGTGCTTCTTCCCCTTTGCGTCGCGCCGTTCGTCGGCCTCGTCGACGACCCGTGGGGCGTGGCCCCCGTGCTGATCGTGTGGCTGGTGGCATCCCGACTGCTGCCGCGCTGGGCGGTGCCGCTAGCCTTCGTGGCGGCGATCGTCGTGGTGGCGGTGTCGCTGTCGAGCAGGGGAGTGCAGGCGGATGCCGCCTCCCTGCTGCCGCGCCTGGAGGTCACCGTGCCGACGCTCACCGTCGGCGCGGTGGTGGGTGTCGCGCTGCCGCTGTTCGTGGTGACGATGGCGTCGCAGAACGTGCCGGGGTTGGCGGTGATGAAGAGCCTCGGCTACACGATCCCGTGGCGTCCCGCGATGCTCGTCACCGGTCTCGGGTCGGCGGCGGCGGCCGGCTTCGGCGGGCACGCGATGAACCTCGGCGCGATCAGCGCGGCCATCGCCGCGGGGCCGGACGCGCACCCCGATCCGCGCCGCCGCTGGGTGGCGGGCGTGTCGGCCGGGGCCACGTACCTCGTGCTGGGCGCCCTGTCGGCCGCCTTCGCCGCGATCGTGCTCCTGGCCCCCGCGGGCGTCATCCCCGCCGTCGCCGGGGTCGCGCTCTTCGGCGCGTTCGGATCGGCGGTGCAGCAGGCGATCGACGACCCGGGCGAGCGCCTCCCGGCCGTCGTGACGTTCCTCGTCGCGGCATCCGGGATCGCGGTGCTCGGGGTGAGCGCGGCGTTCTGGGCGCTGCTGGCCGGACTCGTGGTGCGCACGGTGCTGCACCTCGGGCGGCGGGGTCGCTGACGGGGCGTTCGGTCGGGGCGCGGCATCCGCCGCTCTAGACTCGACTCTCGTGGTCACCCGTCTGTCGAACTACTTCCTCCGCACGCTCCGCGAAGACCCCTCGGATGCCGAGGTCACGAGCCACCGCCTGCTCGTGCGCGCCGGATACATCCGTCGCAACGCCCCGGGCATCTTCGCGTGGCTGCCACTCGGTCTGAAGGTCAAGGCCAAGATCGAGACGGTCGTGCGGGAGGAGATGGCGAACGCCGGCGCGTTCGAGGTGCACTTCCCGGCGCTGCTGCCGCGTGAGCCCTACGAGGTCACCGGCCGCTGGGAGGAGTACGGCGACGCGCTGTTCCGCCTGCAGGACCGCAAGGGCGCCGACTACCTGCTCGCTCCCACGCACGAGGAGATGTTCACCCTCCTGGTGAAGGATCTCTACTCGTCGTACAAGGACCTGCCGCTGACGATCTACCAGATCCAGGACAAGTACCGCGACGAGGCGCGTCCCCGCGCCGGCCTCCTGCGCGGCCGCGAGTTCACGATGAAGGACGCCTACTCGTTCGACGCGACGGATGCCGGCCTCGACGCGTCGTACCAGGCGCAGCGCGACGCCTACGAGCGCATCTTCACGCGCCTGGGCCTCGAGTACGTCATCGTCGCCGCCGACGCGGGCGCGATGGGCGGCTCGAAGTCGGAGGAGTTCCTGCACCCGACCCCCATCGGCGAGGACACGTTCGTGCGCTCCGCCGGCGGGTACGCCGCCAACGTCGAGGCCTTCACGACGGTCGCGCCTGAGTCGCTCCCGATCGACGGACAGCCGGACGCCGTGATCTTCGACTCCCCGAACACCCCCACGATCACGACCCTCGTCGATCACGCCAACGCGCACCTCGAGGCCCCCGCCGCCGGCATCGCAGGCCCCGCCACCGCCGAGGCGACGCAGTGGACGGCCGCGCACACGCTCAAGAACGTGGTGCTCGCGCTCACCCACCTCGACGGCACGCGCGAGCTCGTCGTCGTGGGCCTTCCCGGCGATCGCGACGTCGACGACAAGCGCGTCGAGGTGGCGTTCGCCCCGGCCGAGGTCGAAGCCGCGACCGACGAGGACTTCGCGAAGAACCCGCTGCTGGTCAAGGGCTACATCGGCCCCTGGTCGCCCACCGGCCCCGTGCTGGGCGAGGAGTCGGCGACGAAGATCCGCTACGTGCTCGACCCCCGCGTCGTCGACGGCACCGCGTGGATCACCGGCGCGAACGTCGATCAGAAGCACGTGCACTCCCTCGTGGCGGGCCGCGACTTCGTCGGCGACGGTTTCGTCGAGGTCGCCACCGTGCGCCCCGGCGACCCGGCCCCCGACGGCTCGGGCCCCGTGGAGCTGGCGCGCGGCATGGAGATCGGTCACGTCTTCCAGCTCGGTCGCAAGTACGCCGAGGCTCTGGGCCTGAAGGTGCTCGACGAGAACGGCAAGCTCGCCACCGTCACGATGGGCTCGTACGGCATCGGGGTCACCCGCATCCTCGCGATCATCGCCGAGCTTAACAACGACGCCAAGGGCCTCATCTGGCCCGCCTCGGTCGCCCCCTTCGACGTGCACGTCGTCGCGACGGGTCGGGATGCCGTGGCCTTCGACCTCGCCGCCTCCGTGTCCGCGCAGCTCGAGGCCGCCGGTCTCGACGTGCTGTACGACGACCGTCCCAAGGTCTCGCCGGGTGTGAAGTTCGGCGACGCCGAGCTCGTCGGCATCCCACGCATCCTCATCGTCGGCCGCGGCGCGGCCGAGGGACAGGTGGAGCTGTGGGACCGCCGCACGGGCGAGCGCGAGACCGTGTCGGTCGACGACGCTCTGGCGGCTCTGACGCGCTGAACTCCCACGCCCGTCCCCTCATCGCGAGACGGCATCCCGCCGATGGAACGGTTGCAGGCTGCACCCGACGTGTCGGCGAGATGCCGTCTCGCCGTGTCCGGAGGGTGTCGGGGGTGGGCGGTCAAGAGGCCGCGGGGCGCCCTCCGGGTCGATAGCGTGGATGCCATGATCTCCGCGCCCCGCCTGTCGCTCAGCGACGGTTCCACGATCCCCCAGCTCGGCGTCGGCACCTACAAGGTGCCCGCCGAGGTCACCGCCGACCTCGTCGAGGGAGCGATCGTCGCGGGCTACCGCCACATCGACACCGCGGCCCTCTACGGCAACGAGGCCGAGGTGGGCGAGGGGCTGCGGGCGTCGGGTGTCGCCCGCGACGAGGTGTTTGTCACGACGAAGGTCTGGAACGACGACCAGGGCTTCGATCAGACGCTGCGCGCATTCGACGCGAGCGCGGAGAAGCTCGGGCTCGAGCGGGTTGACCTGTACCTCATCCACTGGCCGATCCCGAGCGCGGACCGATATGTCGACACATGGAGGGCTCTGCTGCGGCTGCAGCAGGAGGGGCGCGCCACCTCGATCGGGGTGAGCAACTTCTCGGTGCCGCACCTCGAGCGCCTGCGCGACGAGACCGGGGTTCTCCCGGCGGTCAATCAGGTCGAGCTGCACCCCCGCTTCCCGCAGAACGAGCTCGTGGCGTGGCACGCCGCCCACGGCATCGTCACCGAGGCGTGGGCGCCCCTCGCGCGCGGGGGGCTGCTCGACGAGCCGGTCCTGGCCCGCATCGCCGAGAAGTACGGCAAGACGCCGGCGCAGGTCGTCATCCGCTGGCACCTCGATCGCGACCTCGTCGTGTTCCCGAAGTCGGTGTCGCTGGATCGCATCCGCGAGAACGGCGACGTGTTCGACTTCACCCTCGACGCCGACGACCACGCGCAGATCGCGACGCTGGACACGGCGGAGCGTACCGGCCGCAACCCCGACCTCGACTGAGGCGGGCCACGTCGGCGTCCTCGTCCGTCGGGCGTCGCGTGCGAGAACCGCGCGGGGGGCTCGGCCGCCGCGAGAGGCGAGGGCCGGCTCTCAGGCGTCGAGACGGGCGTAGCGCGCGCGGAAGATCGTGAACACGCCGTACGCGAGGAAGCCGAGGCCGACCAGGCATGCCAGAACGGGGCCGGCGGGCAGCGCGATCACAGCGGAAACGGCACCGTCGAGTCCCCCCGCCGTGTCGGGCTCGACGGTGATGGCGGCGACGACGAGCAGGGCCCCGATGATCAGCAGCGCCAGCCCCTTCGTCACGAATCCCACCACCCCGAGCGCCGTGAGGGCGAAGCCGAGGGGGCCGTCGGGCGTGCGCACCTTGGAGTGGAACGAGCGGCGCACCCCCATCCACGCGAAGCCGACGCCGACGGCGGCCACCACCGCTCCCACGGTGCCGAGCACGAATCCGCCCACCGACCACGTCAGCACCCCCTCGCTGAGGTTCTCCGCGGCCTGCTCGGCGTGAGGGCGCGAGCCGAGAGCGACGGATGCCGAGACGAGCCCGACCGCGACGAAGACCACGCCCTGCGGCGCCTCGGTGAGGATGCGGCCGATCCGGCGCCACACCGTAAGGCGGCGTGGCGCGAACGCCTGCAGCAGGTGCCACCCGCCGAGGGCGACGAGCCCCACCGCCAGGGCCCACAGCGCTGCCGCGCCCAGCGGCGCCGCCGCGAGGGCGCGGAACGCCCCGGTCTGATCGCTGTCCTCCTGGGCGCCGAGGCCCACCGCGATCACGAGCGCGCCGATGAGCAGGTGGAGGATGCCGTTAGCGCCGTAGCCCGCGCGCGCGGCGACCCGGAGCGCGGGGTTCGCCGCGGCGTCACGGGCGGCGGTGCGGGCGGAGGTCGGCATCCCGCCACCGTATGCCGTCGCGGGGGAGGAGGCGACGGGCCCGAGGCGCGTGCCGGCGATGCCTATCATGGCCTGATGCCCGCCACCCGCCGACCGCACGCGCGACGGTGGAACGCCCTCCCCGCCCTCGTGCGCAACGCCCCTCCGCGCGTGCTGCTCGTGATCGGTGCGGTCGTGGTGGCGCTCGGTGTGCTGATCGTCTCGCGCCCCCTCACCTCGCTCGTTCTGCTGGGCGTCTACGTGGGGGCGAGCGCGGTCGTCATGGGGATCGTCGAGCTCGTCGGACGCCCGGCGAGCTGGTGGGCGCGATCGGTGTCGGCCGCGTGGATCCTCGCGGGCCTGGCGGTGCTCGTGTGGCTCGGACGCAGCCTCGAGCTGCTGCCGCCGGTGCTCGCGGTGCTGCTGGTGATCGGTGGCCTCGCCTCGATCGGCCGGGCCGTCAGTCGCGGGGGAGCGAGCGCACGGATCCTCGCGCTCTCTTGGGGCGTCGCGCAGATCGCCTTCGGCGTCCTCTCCTTCACCTGGCCCGACGTGACGGTGCTCGTGCTGGCCGTCGTGTTCGGTGTGCGCACGATCGTGTTCGGCCTGGGCGTGTTCTGGCGCGGGGCGGTCGGCATCCGTCGCCCGCGCGATCGCGCGGAGCCGTTCGACGCGCAGCGCGCCGTGCGGCGTCGGCGCGTGCGCGCCCGCTGGGCGGCGGCCGGGCGCTACGCCTTGTCCCTCGTGCTCGTGGCAACCGCGGCCGGAGGGTGGTGGCTCAACGACTGGCTCGATGCGGGCGCCCCCGTGGTCGACGCGTTCTACGACCCGCCGGCCGAGGTGCCGAGCGGACACGGTCGTCTCATCCGCTCCGACGCCTACCTCGGGCGCCTCCCCGAGAACGGCGACGTCACGCGGATGCTCTACACGACCCGGGATGCCGCGAACCGCCCCGCCGTGGCCAGCGCGCTCGTCATCGTGCCGAAGGATCTGCCGCCGGGGCCGCGCCCCGTCATCGTCTGGAACCACGGCACGACGGGTGTGGCCCAGGGGTGCGCACCGAGCCTGCGCGACGCGTCTGCGACGAAGTGGTCGATCCCCGCGCTCGAGCAGGCGCTCAAGGCCGGGTGGGTCGTGGTCGCCTCGGACTTCTCGGGCCAGGGCGCCCCCGGCGCGTATCCGTACCTGATCGGGAAGGGAGAGGCCCGGTCGTCGCTCGACGCCGTCCTGGCCGCGAGCGAACTGCGCACCGATCTCACCCTCTCGCCCGACACCGTGGTGTGGGGGCATTCGCAGGGCGGCCACGCGGCCCTGTGGACCACCGCGATCGCCGAGGACTACGCGCCCGGCATCGACGTGCTGGGCACCGCGGTGGTGGCCCCCGTCGCCGACCCGCCCGCGCTGGCGCGCGAGCTGCTGTCGGGACCCCCGAACGCGATGCTGTCGGTCATCACGTCGTGGGTGCTCGTGCCGTACTCCGAGACCTACGCCGACGTGCACCTCGACGACTACATCGCCGAAGGATCCCGCTCGATCGTGCTCGAGATGACCCAGCGGTGCCCCAGCGAGCCGGGCGTGGTCGTCTCGGTGCTCACCGCCCTCGGGGTGAGCGAGGACCGCCCGCTCTACAACGCCGACCTCACCGACGGCGCGCTCGGCCGCCGCCTCGCCGAGAACGCGATGACCGAGCCGCTCGGCACCCCGATGCTCGTCGCGTGGGGCGCGGATGACGAGGTCATCCCGCCCAAGCTGCAGCGCGACTACGTGCAGGAGCTGTGCGCCGAAGGGCAGGCGGTGCGGTGGGCGACCTACGCCGGCTACGACCATCTGCGCCCGATCCTGCCCAAGTCGCGCTTCCTGCCCGTGCTGTACAGCTGGACGAAGAACCTCATCGAGGGTCGCGACCAGGTCGTCGACGGGTGCGGGCTGCGCTGATCCCCGGCGGGAGACGTGCGGCGTTCGGGTGAAGATCGTGTGTCGATTCCGATCCGCCTTGGCAGGGCGGGGTCGACCTGCGTACGGTCGGAACGTGCCCGACAACACCCCTGAGCTGCGTCCGACTCACCCCCTGGCCCTCGCGCCCGTCGTCGCCCCGGCGGCATCCGTCGACGGCTTCGCGAAACAGTTCCTGCAGAACCTCAACTTCGACCAGGGCGTGACGCTGTCGACCTCCGACGTCAACGATCAGTACCTGGCCCTCGCGTACACGGTGCGCGACTACCTCATGGCGCGATGGTTCGACGACCGCGCGCAGCAGAAGGCGCAGCAGAACAAGACCGTCTGCTACCTCTCGGCCGAATACCTGCTGGGTCGTCAGCTCGACAACAACCTCCTCGCGGCGCGTCTGACCGACATCGCCACCGAGGCGCTCGCGCAGTGCGGCATCGACATCGACGACCTGCGCCAAGTCGAGATCGAACCGGGCCTGGGCAACGGCGGCCTGGGCCGTCTCGCCGCGTGCTTCGTGGACTCGCTCGCGACCATGAGCATCCCCGCCATCGGCTACGGCATCCGATACGAGTACGGCATCTTCCGCCAGGCCTTCGCCGACGGTCAGCAGATCGAGCAGCCCGACGCCTGGCTGCGCATGGGATCGCCGTGGGACTTCGCCCACCCCGAGGCGGCGCAGACCATCTCCTTCGCGGGCACCACCGAGACCTACGACGACGAGGGCGTCGAGCGCACCCGGTGGGTCCCCGAGTGGAACGTGCTCGCGGTGCCCTACAACATGATGGTCCCCGGCTATCACAACGGCCGCGTCAACACCCTGCGCCTGTGGCGCGCGGTCGCCACGAACGCGTTCGACCTGCACACCTTCAACTCCGGCGACTACGTCGAGTCGGTGCGCGCGCAGACCTTCGCCGAGAACATCTCCAAGGTGCTCTACCCCGAGGACTCCACGCCCCAGGGCAAGGAGCTGCGCCTGCAGCAGCAGTACTTCTTCGTCGCGGCATCCATCGCCGACTTCATCGAGAACGTCCTGCCCGAGGACTTCGATCTCGAGAACCTGCCCGAGCGCGTGATCTTCCAGCTCAACGACACGCACCCCGTCATCGGCGTACCCGAGCTCATGCGCGTGCTCGTCGACGAGAAGAAGCTCGAGTGGGATGCCGCATGGGCGATCACGCAGAAGTGCTTCGCCTACACGTGCCACACGCTGCTGCCCGAGGCTCTCGAGGTGTGGTCGGTCGATCTCCTGGGCCGCCTGCTGCCGCGACACCTCGAGATCATCTACCGCATCAACGACGAGTTCCTGCTCGAGGTGCGCGAGCGCTTCGGCGACGACGAGATGCTCATCCGCAACATGTCGATCATCGGGGAGCACCCCTCCCGTTCCGTGCGCATGGCCTACCTCGCCACGGTCGCCGGCTCGAAGGTCAACGGCGTCGCCGAACTGCACTCGCAGCTGCTGCGCGACAACGTGCTGAAGGACTTCGCCACGATGTGGCCCGACAAGTTCACCAACGTCACCAACGGCGTCACGCCCCGTCGCTTCCTGCGCCTGGCGAACCCCGACCTCTCGGCCCTCATCACCGAGGCTCTCGGCGCCGGGTGGACCGTCGACCTCGAGCGCCTGCGGGGTCTGGAGGCCCTGGCCGACGACGCCGACTTCCGCGAGCGGTTCGCGGCCGTGAAGGCGTCGAACAAGCGTCGGCTCAGTCGCGTGCTCGAGGCGCGCGGAGAGACCCCGCTGTCGGACGACCACCTCATCGACGTCATGATCAAGCGCCTGCACGAGTACAAGCGGCAGACGCTCAAGGTGCTGCACATCGTCAGCACCTACGAGGGCATCGTCACCGGCCGGCTCGACGTGGATGCCGTGCAGCCCCGCACCTTCCTCTTCGGCGCGAAGGCCGCTCCGGGCTACGGCATGGCCAAGCGCATCATCCACCTCATCAACGCCGTCGGCGAGGTCGTCAGCGCCGACGAGCGCGTGCAGGGCAAGCTCAAGGTCCTCTACCCGGCGAACTACAACGTCACCCTCGCCGAGAGCATCATCCCCGCGGCCGACCTGTCGGAGCAGATCTCGCTCGCCGGCAAGGAGGCGTCGGGCACCGGCAACATGAAGCTCGCCCTCAACGGCGCCCTGACCATCGGCACGGACGACGGCGCGAACGTCGAGATCCGGAAGCTCGTCGGCGACGACAACTTCTTCCTGTTCGGGATGAGCGAGCCCGAGGTCGAGGCACTCTGGGCCGACGGATACCGTCCCGCCGAGTTCTACCAGCGCGACGAGCGGCTGCGCAGCGCCATCGATCTCATCGCCTCGGGAGCCTTTTCCGACGGCGACCGAACGGTCTTCGAGCCGCTGGTGTCGAACCTCCTCTACGAGGACCGGTTCATGGCGCTCGCCGACTTCTCGTCCTACCTCGACGCACAGGAGCGCGTCGACGCCGCCTATGCGGACCAGGACGGGTGGGTGCGTTCGGCGATCCTCAACGTCGCGCGCAGCGGCTACTTCTCCTCCGACCGCGCGATGCGCGACTACCTCGACCGCATCTGGCACGCCACCCCGGTGAGCTGACGCGGTCTCCGGATGCCGCGACCCGGGCGCTCGCCCGGGGTCGCGGCATCCGTCGTCCTGCCGCCGGAACGCGGGTCGGTGACGGGCGCGGTGCGTGCACGACCCCGGAATTTCGGATGCCGCGCGGCATGCGCACCGCGGAAACGCGCAGGCGTCGCGGCGCGCGGCGCCGCTTTTCCCGGGTCGTGCACGCACGCTGGCGGGAAGGCTGCGAAGGCTGGCCGACGGGCGACGGCGTCGAGGGGCCGACCTGGGCGAGAGTGGGAGTCCACTCGATCCCGGAGGCCCCGTCCGCATCAGCGACTTCCCCGCACCCGACACCCTCGCCGCCCGCGGTGCCCTCGCGCTCGCCCGGCAGTACCAGTCGCCCGCGATCACGGCGCACGGGCTGCGGTCGTGGCTGTGGGCGGAGGCCTTCGCCCGCGTCGACGGCATCACCGGGATCGACCACGAGCTGCTCTACGTCGCCGCCGTGCTGCACGACATCGGCACGGTCACGGAGTTCGACAACCACACGATCTCCTACGAGCACGCGGGTGGACACGTCGGCGTGGCCCTCACCGCCGGAGCCGGGTGGCCCGCGGAGCGTCGCGCACGGGTGCTCGAGGTGATCGTGCGGCACAACTGGCCGCACGTCGACGTGAAGAGGGATGCCGAGGGCCACCTGCTCGAGATCGCGACCGGTCTCGACATCTCGGGGGCCCGCCCCGACGCGCTGCCCGAGGACTTCCGCCGCGAGGTGCTCGCCGCTCACCCGCGCGGAGCCCTCGCCGAGGAGTTCGGCGCATGCGTTCGCGACCAGGCCGCGCGCAAGCCCGACACCGCCGCGCGGCGCCTGGTCGACGGGGGAGTGGTGGCCAAGCTCGCCGTGAATCCGCTCGAGCGGCTCTGACGGCGGCGGAGTCGAACCGACACGATGCGGGAGGATCGGCGAGACCACCGGTGGCCGCGCGACGCGCCATTCCTCCAGCGCTCTCCTGCGTCGTGTCGCCGAGCGCGACGGAGCAGCCCCGGAGATCCGCTGCGCGACGGTGTCGGCTATCGCTCCGCAGGTCGCGAGCGGGGTGGCATCCCGGGTATCGTAGGAGGGTTGTCGGCGCCGGTCGCGTCGACGAAAGCTGAACAACGGAGGGCCTTGTGGACATCGATCTCGCACTTCTGAAGACGATCGAGCGCGAGAAGGAGATCCCCTTCGACGAACTCGCGCGCATCATCGAGCAGGCGATCCTGACCGCCTACGCCAAGCACATCTCGCCGTCCGGCGAGATCCCGGCCGGTGCGCGGGCCTCGCTCGACCGCAAGACCGGTCACGTGGGCATCTTCACCCCCGTCACCGACGACGAGGGCGCCGTCATCGGCGAAGAGGAGCAGGCTCCCGACGACTTCGGTCGCATCGCCGCCTTCGCCGCCAAGCAGGTCATCAGCCAGCGTCTGCGCGACATCGCCGACGACGCGGTGCTCGGGGAGTTCCGCGGCAAGGAGGGCGACATCGTCGCCGGAGTCGTGCAGCAGGGCCCCAACCCCCGCATGGTGCACGTCGACCTCGGCACGGTCGAGGCGATCCTCCCGCCAGAGGAGCAGGTTCCGGGCGAGACCTATTCGCACGGCTCGCGCCTGCGTGTGTACGTCACGAGCGTCGCGAAGGGCAACAAGGGCCCGCAGATCACCGTGTCGCGCACGCACCCGGGTCTCGTGCGCAAGCTGTTCGCCCTCGAGGTGCCCGAGATCGCCGCGGGCCTGGTCGAGATCGTCTCGCTCGCCCGCGAGGCCGGCCACCGTTCCAAGATCGCCGTCAAGGCCAACGATCCGACGGTGAACGCCAAGGGCGCCTGCATCGGAGAGCTCGGTCGCCGCGTGCGCGCGGTCACCGAGGAGCTCGCCGGCGAGAAGATCGACATCATCGACTACGACGCGGAGCTGCCGCGCTTCGTCGCCAACGCGCTGTCTCCGGCGAAGGTCACGTCGTCCTTCGTGCTCGACGCCTCGACCAAGGCCGTCCGCGCACTGGTGCCCGACTACCAGCTGTCGCTGGCGATCGGCAAGGAGGGCCAGAACGCCCGCCTCGCCGCCAAGCTGACCGGCGCGAAGATCGACATCCAGCCGGACAGCATCCTCGAAGACAACTGAGCGTCCGTCGCTGAGCCGACGGCGAGGTGTACGATGGAACCAGTACGAACGTGCGTCGGATGCCGCGCACGCGCCCCCCGGTCCTCGCTTCTGCGTGTGGTCGCCCAGGGATCGATCCTCGTCGCTGACGAGCGAGCGGTTCTGCCGGGACGGGGAGCGTGGGTGCACGAGACGGACGCGTGCGTGAGAAAAGCTCTCGCGCGTCGCGCCTTCGTACGAGCATTGCGTGTGTCAGGCCCGCTTGACACGCAGACCTTCGAATCAACCCTCCAGCGAAAAGGCTGAACGGCTATGGACACGAAGTGAACGGCTCGAAATGAGACCCGTCCGCAACTAGCGGTCTGCCCTGTCCGGGGTAGGCCCTCAGACAGGAGAATTGTGGCAAAACCACGCGTGCACGAGATCGCTTCCGAGCTCGGCGTCGACAGCAAGGTCGCGCTTGCGAAGCTGAAGGAGCTCGGCGAATTCGTCAAGAGCCCCTCATCCACCATCGAACCCCCGGTGGCCCGTAAGCTCCGCGCCGCCCTCGCGGCCGAAGGCTCGTCGGGATCCTCGGATGCCAAGCCCGCCGCCCCGTCGGCGCGCCCGGCATCGGGTGCCCGTCCCGGTCCCGCGCGTCCCGCGGCGACCCCCGGCGCCCGTCCCTCCGGCCCGACCCCCGGCCCCGCCAAGCCCGCCGCTCCGGCGGCTCCCGAGGCCGCCCCGGCTCCCGCGGCATCCGCCCCGGCTGCCTCGGCTCCCGCGGCGTCGACCCCCGCTCCCGCTGCACCGGCCAAGCCCGGCGCGAAGCCCGCGGCTCCGTCGGCGGCTCCCACTCCCGGTGCCGGTGCGCCCAAGCCCGGCCCCAGCTCGCCCCCGCGCCCCGGTGGCGCGCGTCCTGGCAACAACCCCTTCGCCTCGTCGCAGGGCATGGGCCAGCGTCCCGCCGGTCCCCGTCCTGGCAACAACCCCTTCGCCTCGGCGCAGGGCATGGGCCAGCGCCCGACGCCCGGCAACATCCCGCGTCCCCAGGCTCCGCGCCCCGGCGCCCCGCGTCCCGGTGCTCCGCGCCCCGGTGGTGCCGGTCGTCCCGGCGGCGGCGGTCGTCCCGGCGCCCCGTTCCAGCAGCGTCCCGGCGGTCCCGGTCGTCCCGGCGGTGCCGGCGGCGGCTTCCAGCGCCCCGGTGGCGGCGCTCCCGGTGGCGGTTTCGCCGGTCGTCCCGGTGGCGGCGGTGGCCGTGGCCGTGGTCCCGGCGGTGGTACCGCGGGTGCCTTCGGTAAGGGCGGCGGCAAGTCGAAGCAGCGCAAGTCGCGTCGGGCGAAGCGGCAGGAATTCGAGATGCGGTCGGCGCCGGTCGTCGGCGGCGTCAACGTCTCGAAGGGCAACGGCGAGATCATCCGCCTGCGCCGCGGTGCCTCCATCGCCGACTTCGCCGACAAGCTCGAGGCGCTGCGCGGCTACACCGTGCAGCCCGGCACGCTCGTGACCATCCTGTTCAACCTGGGTGAGATGGCCACCGCGACCGAATCGCTCGACGAGGCCACCTTCGAGGTGCTCGGTGCCGAGCTCGGCTACAAGATCCAGATGGTCTCGCCCGAGGACGAAGACAAGGAGCTCCTCGAGGGCTTCGGTCTCGACCTCGATGCCGAGCTCGAGGCCGAGAGCGAGGACGATCTCGAGATCCGTCCTCCCGTGGTCACCGTCATGGGTCACGTCGACCACGGTAAGACGCGACTGCTCGACGCCATCCGCCAGACCAACGTGGTCGCGGGCGAGGCCGGCGGCATCACGCAGCACATCGGTGCGTACCAGATCTGGACCGAGCACGAGGGCATCGAGCGCGCGATCACCTTCATCGACACCCCGGGTCACGAGGCGTTCACCGCCATGCGTGCCCGTGGTGCGCAGGTGACCGACATCGCGATCCTCGTGGTCGCGGCCGACGACGGCATCATGCCCCAGACGGTCGAGGCGCTGAACCACGCCCAGGCGGCGAACGTGCCGATCGTGGTCGCGGTCAACAAGGTCGACAAGCCCGACGCCAACCCGGCCAAGGTGCGCCAGCAGCTCACCGAGTACGGTCTGGTCGCCGAGGAGTACGGCGGAGACGTCATGTTCGTCGACGTGTCGGCTCGTCAGAACCTCAACATCCAGGCTCTGCTGGATGCCGTGCTGCTCACCGCCGACGCGGGTCTGGACCTCACGGCCAACCCGAACAAGGCGGCTCGCGGTGTCGCGATCGAAGCGAAGCTCGACAAGGGTCGCGGTTCGGTCGCCACGGTGCTCATCCAGTCCGGAACCCTGCGCGTCGGCGACGCGATCGTCGCAGGCACGGCGTACGGCCGTGTCCGCGCGATGATGGACGAGAACGGCGAAGCGGTCGAAGAGGCCTACCCGTCGCGTCCCGTGCAGGTGCAGGGTCTGAACTCCGTGCCCCGCGCCGGTGACGTCTTCATCGTCACCGAGGAGGACCGCACCGCGCGTCAGATCGCCGAGAAGCGCGAAGCCGCCGAGCGCAACGCCCAGCTGGCCAAGGCCCGCAAGCGCATCTCGCTCGAGGACTTCACCCGTGCTCTCGAAGAGGGCAAGGTCGAGTCGCTCAACCTCATCATCAAGGGCGACGTGTCGGGTGCCGTCGAGGCGCTCGAGGAGTCGCTGCTCAAGATCGAGGTCGACGACAGCGTCCAGCTGCGCATCATCCACCGCGGTGTGGGTGCGATCACCGAGTCGGACATCAACCTGGCCACGATCGACAACGCGATCGTGATCGGCTTCAACGTCCGTCCCGACACGAAGGCCCGCGAGCGGGCCGCCCGCGAGGGTGTCGACGTGCGGTTCTACTCGGTCATCTACAACGCGATCGACGACGTCGAGCAGTCGCTCAAGGGCCTGCTCAAGCCGGAGTTCGAAGAGGTGCAGTCGGGTGTCGCCGAGATCCGCGAGGTGTTCCGTTCCTCGAAGTTCGGCAACATCGCCGGTGTCATCGTGCGATCGGGAACGATCACGCGAAACGCCAAGGCTCGCGTCATCCGCGACGGTGTCGTGCTGGCCGATGGCCTCGCCATCGAGTCGCTGCGCCGCTTCAAGGACGACGTCACCGAGGTGCGGACGGACTTCGAGGCCGGTATCGGTCTCGGCAAGTTCAACGACATCCAGATCGGTGACGAGATCGAAACGACGGAAATGGTCGAGAAGCCGCGAGGCTGATCGTCAAGCGGGGGTCGCGCTGATCGGCGCGGCTCCCGCTTCGGCCTGCGGGGGTGTGCATTCCCCCGAGCAGAGCGGGGGCCCCTACCCCGATGCTCGGAGGAATGCACACCCCCTCCGGCCTACGCTGGGTGCAGCGTCGCCCAACGGGGCCCTCACCCGGCGATGAGCCGCGGGGCACTCGACTCGCGGCGGTATTGGAAGAAGGAGAAGGCGATGGCAGGGGAACGACAGGCACGGGTGGCGGACCGGATTCGCGTGGTGCTCGCCGAGCGGCTCGAGAAAGGGCTGCGCGACCCGCGGCTCGGGTTCGTGACCATCACCGACGTGCGGGTCACGGGTGACCTCCAGCACGCCTCGGTGTTCTACACCGTCATGGGTGACGAGGCGCACCGTGCCGACACCGCCGCGGCGTTGAAGTCCGCGACCGGCATGCTGCGCAGCGAGGTGGGCAAGAACCTCAACACCCGTCTGACGCCGTCGCTGGAGTTCATCCTCGACGGCATCCCCGAGAACGCCGACCACATCTCGGCGCTGCTGCGCGAGGCGCGCGAGCGCGATGAGTCGGTCGCGGGTCTCGCCGCTTCGGCCGCGTACGCGGGCGACGCCGACCCGTACGTCAAGCCGCGCGATGAAGACGAAGAGGACGACCTCGACGACGATCAGGACGACGACGACGAGGCCGCCCGGGCCTGAGCCCACGGTTCGCACGGCCGAATGCCGCCCCGAGGGCGTGGCATCCGGCCGTTCGTCGTTCTCCCCGGCGGTGCCGAGGTGTGGGGCGTGCCGTCGGGCGGAGTTCGTCGGCGGCTCGCCGTGGGGGAGGCGGGCCGGGCGGCGCGTCGGCCGTGGGATCCGCAGGACGGTGCGCTCGCGACGCGGGCACGGGCGAAGCGGGATCCGGGCGACGGTGCGCTCGCGACGCGGGGGATTGCGGCCGGACGGCGGTGATCAGGATGCCGGGTGCCCCGGCAGGCGCAGGTGATCCTCGATCGCTTCGGCGAGGCCGTCGGCGATGAGCGAGTCGATCGCGCGGTCGCGCTGCGCGGCATCCGGCCAGGTCGGGAGGACGGCGAACAGCGGCACGGAGGCCGGGGCGGCGTCGCGGAGGGTCTTGAGAACGGCGCCGCGCGCCTGCCGATCGCTGCCCTCGTAGGTCGCCTGCTTGCGGCGCCGGTCCTCGGATGCCGGGTACCCGGCCGCCCGCCAGGCGCACTGCGCGGCCAGGGGGCACGCGTCGCACCGCGGCGATCGCGCCGTGCACACGAGGGCGCCGAGCTCCATGGCGGCGGCGTTCACGACCGCGGCGGCCGCGATGTCGGCGGGGAGTTCGGCATCCATCCGTTCCAGGTCGCGACGGTGCGGGGGGCCGGGCTGCGCTCGACCCGCGACGGCTCGGGCGAGCACGCGCCGGGTGTTCGTGTCGACGACGGGATGCCGGTCGCCGTACGCGAAGACCGCCACCGCGCGCGCGGTGTAGTCGCCGATGCCGGTGAGGGCGAGCAGGGCGTCGACGTCGCGGGGGACGACGCCGTCGTGGCGGTCGCGGATCTCCACCGCCGCCCGGTGCAGCCAGAGGGCACGGCGTGGGTATCCGAGGTTCGCCCACTGGGTCACGGCGTCGCCCGGGGGAGAGGCGGCGAGGTCGGCCGGGGCGGGCCAGCGGGTCAGCCAGGCCTCGAGGTGAGGGATGACGCGGGCGACGGGGGTCTGCTGCAGCATGAACTCGCTCACCAGTGTGCCCCACGCTCCGAACCCGGGACGCCGCCATGGCAGGTCGCGCGCTGCGTCGCGATACCAGTCGATGAGCGGAGCGGCGAGTCCTGGCATCCGTCCAGCCTACGGTCGCGGACACGCGGCGGTGCCCTCCGCGGAGGGCCCGTTCGTGCGCGGATTTCTCCTTGCGGCGCCGAGGGGCATCCGAAGGGAGAGCGACGCCGGGGAGGGCGGGTGTCGGTGGGCGAAAGTAGGCTGGAGGCATGGCGTCGACCGAGAACACCGTCCCCGATCTGCAGCGGAGCCTGCGCGACCTGATGCGGCAGAACAACCGCGCGGGGCGCGTGGTCGTGGCGGTCGACGCGCTCGATCTCGGCGCGGCGATGGACTTCGCCGGCGAATTCGAGAAGGCGATCGTCGAAGAGGGCACGGCGGTGTTCCACGTCTCCGTCGCCGACGGGGCCCCGCAGGTCCGCGAGGGGGTGATCGGCCCCTTCCGCGCGGGTGAGCCCTTCGGCCCGGGGGACGTCGCGCCCGCTGATGCGGTCCTCGTGGTGTCGGGCCGGTTCCTGCACAATCCCGACGTGCGCGGGCTGTGGAACTTCTCGATCTGGCTCGAGAGCAACCCTCCCCTCGGTGCTCCGCGCCCGGAGCGTCCGGATGCCGAGAAGCAATACCTCGCCACGGCACGGCCGAAGGCGGCCGCGTCGGTCATCGTCGAGAACTCCGACCCCGCCCACCCCGTGCAGGTGTTCGGAGACTTCTGCTGATGGTGCGTCCCGGCATCCTCCTGGTCGACAAGCCGGGAGGGATCACCAGTCACGACGTGGTGTCCCGCGCGCGCAAGGCCCTCGGGACGCGCAAGATCGGCCACGCGGGCACCCTCGACCCCATGGCGACGGGCCTTCTCGTGCTCGGCGTCGAGGGCGCGACCCGGCTCCTCACCTACATCGTCGGCGCCGACAAGACGTACGAGGCCACCATCCTTCTCGGGGTGTCGACCGACAGCGACGACGCCGACGGGGTCGAGACCGCGCGGGCGGATGCCGACGCGATCGAGGCCGTCGCCGATGAGGCGATCTCGGCGGGCATCGCCGCCCTCACCGGCGAGATCGACCAGGTTCCGAGCACGGTGTCGGCGATCAAGGTCGCCGGGCGGCGGGCGTACGACCTCGCGCGCGCGGGGGAGCAGGTCGAACTGACGTCCCGACGGGTCACGGTCTCGGGCTTCGACGTGCGCGCCAGGCGCCGGGGAAACGACACCATCGAGCTCGACGTCGTCGTGGACTGCACGAGCGGCACCTACATCCGCGCGCTCGCCCGTGATCTCGGCCGCGCTCTCGGCGTGGGCGGGCATCTGACGGCGCTCCGGCGCACCCGCATCGGGGCGTTCGACGTCGCGGCCGCGGCATCCGTCGACGACCTCTCCGAAGACGCGCTGCTCGCCCCGGCGACGGCAGCGGCGGTCGTGATGGGGGCGCTCGCGGTGGGAGCCGACGAGGCGCGCGATCTGCGCCACGGCAAGCGCATCGACGGGGGCGGGCGATTGACCGGCCCGGTCGCCGCCGCCATCGACCCCGATGGCCGTCTGGTCGGCGTCGTCGAGAAGCGCGGCGCCCAGCTCAAGAGCGTCATGAACATGCCCGAGGAGGTCGTCAGATGATCCTGTGGTTCACCCTCGTGCAGGTGGGGCTCGCCGTTCTCGCGGGTCTCGTCGCGGTCGGCGCGGGGCTGATCGGCCGACGCCCCGGAGACGTCACCGTGGGCTCGCTCGCGCTCATCGAGCTGCTGCTCATCGTGCAGATCGTGGTCGCGATCATCGCGCCGTTCGCCGGCAATCCGCCCTCGGGCAGCCTGCTCGAGTTCTGGACCTACCTCGTGTCGGCGGCCCTCGTGCCGATCGCGGGCGTCGCGTGGGCGCTGCTCGAGCGCAGCCGGTGGAGCACCGTCGTGATGGGGGTCGCCGCCCTCGCGGTCGCCGTGATGGTGTGGCGAATGCACGTGATCTGGACGGTGCAGATCGCCTGAGGGATCAGGATGCCGTGGCCCAGGCGGCCGCGGTGGGTCCGGTCCCTTCGACGGGCTCAGGGACCTGGGTGGGGAGCTCAGGGACCTGAGTGGGGGGCTCGGGGACCTCGGTGGGGAGGTGGCTGAGCCTGTCGAAGCGACCGGACCGACCGTCGGCGTGCCCGGCGGAGGCCGCGCTGCTCGGTCGCGGCCGGTCGAACTAGAATCGTGAGGTCATGGCATCCACCACTCCCACCCGCTCCCGGGGGATGACCGGCATCGGCCGTGTCCTCGTCGTCGTCTACGGCATCATGGCGCTCGCCGCCACGGGCCGCTCCTTCGTGCAGATCGTGCGCGAGTTCGACGACGCCCCGCTGGCGTATTCGCTGTCCGCCCTCGCCGCGGTCGTATACATCCTCGCGACCCTCGCGCTGATCTTCTCCGCGCGCCCTGCGTGGTACCGCGTCGCCTGGATCGCGATCGGGTTCGAGCTGGTCGGCGTCCTGGTGGTCGGGACGCTGAGTCTGGTGCTGCCGGCGCTGTTTCAGCACCCGACCGTGTGGTCGGTGTACGGCTACGGCTACCTGTTCATCCCGCTCGTGCTGCCCTTCCTCGGTCTCTGGTGGCTCGTGCGGCACCGCCGGGCGGCGTCGTGATCGTCTTCCGGGACCCCGCCGAGGTCCCCGCCGGCTTCGGTCCGACGGTGGTGGCGATCGGCAAGTTCGACGGCGTGCACACCGGCCATCGCGCGGTGATCGACCGCGCCCGGGTCGACGCGTCCGACGGCGCGCGCGTGGTCGCGGTGACTTTCGACCGCAACCCGTTGAGCGTCCTCCGGCCCGAGAAGTGCCCGGCCGACGTCATCGGCCCGCATCAGAAGCTCGACCTGCTCGAGCGAGCCGGAGTGGATGCCACCCTGCTGCTGACCTTCGACGAGGCCCTGGCCGCGATCCCCGCGGAGGAGTTCGTGCGCGGCATCCTGGTCGACGCCCTCGACGCCCGCACCGTTCTCGTGGGACGCGACTTCCGCTTCGGCGCCGGGGGAGCGGGTGACCCCGCTCTGCTGGAGCGCATGGGGGCCGAACACGGTTTCCGTGTCGACGTCGTCGACGACGTCCGCGCGGTGCACGCCGATCGGCGCGTGTCGTCCACGTGGATCCGCGAGGCCCTCTCGGCCGGCGACATCGCCACGGCCGCGCGTCTGCTGGGCCGGGCGCCCTCGGTCTGGGGCGAGGTCGTGCACGGCCTGAAGCGCGGACGCGAGCTGGGGTACCCGACCGCCAATCTCTCGCCCGATCTCGAGGGCTTCGTGCCCGCCGACGGCGTCTACGCCGGATGGCTCGTCGACGTCGACGGGGCGCGACGCACGAGCTATCCCGCCGCGATCAGCGTCGGAACGAACCCCACGTTCGACGATGTGAACGCGCGGCAGGTCGAGGCGTACGTGATCGATGAGACCGGACTCGACCTGTACGGGCATCACGTCGAGGTGCGCTTCGTCGAGCGGGTGCGCGGGATGACGGCGTTCGACGGGATCGACGCGCTCATCGCGCAGATGGCCGACGACGTGGAGCGCTCGCGCGCGATCCTGCGCTGAGTCGCGGGCGGGTCGCGCACCGGTGGTGGAACGGCGCTCGGGTCAGTCCTGCCGCGACAGGTGATTCCGGATGCCGAGGAACGAAGCTGCCGCTCCGAGCACCATGAGCACGGCGGTGAACAGCGCCGCCCGGTGGAATCCGTCGAGGTCCAGCGATCCGCCGACCACGGCGGACACGGCGGCGATGGCGAGCAGGCCGGCGACGCGCGAGACGGCGTTGTTGACGGCGGAGGCGATGCCCGAGCGCTCGGAGTCGATGGCGCCGAGCACCGCGGCCGTCAAGGGCGACACGGTCGCGGTCAGACCCAGGCCGAACACGATGACCCCGGGCAGCACTTGCGTCCAGTAATCGAAGTCGTCGCCGACCCGGAGCAGCAGCAGGGCGCCGGCCGCCATCACGAGGGGGCCGACGGTCATGAACAGGCGCGGCCCGAGACGTCCCGACAGAGCGCCCATGCGCGAGCTCAGGACGATCATGAGCACGGTGCTCGGCAACGACGCGAGTCCCGCGAGGGTCGCGGGAAGCCCCGCCCCCTGCTGCAGGTACACGCTGAGCACGAAGCCGTTCAACGACAGCGCCGCGTAGACGAAGACGGTCGCGAGGTTGCCCGCCCAGAAGTTGCGCGCCCGGAAGAGGTCGAGCGGCATCATGGGTTCGCGCGCCGTCTTCTGCCGCACGAGGAACCCCGAGAAGGCCAGGATGCCGATGATCCCCGGCATCCAGATGACGGGGGAGGCCCAGCCGAGGTTCGGCTGCTCGATGAGGGCGAACACGATGCCGCCGAGACCCGCCGCGCACAGGACCGCGCCGAGGATGTCGACGCGCGCGCCGGGGCGGCGGTGATCGCGATGGCCCAGGCGGGTGAGCAGCCACATCGTGACGCCGATGGGGAGCACGTTGACGAGGAACACCAGCCGCCATGACAGGGTGTCGACGAAGACGCCGCCGATCAGGGGGCCCGCGAGCATGGCGACGGTGGTCGCTCCCGTCCAGATGCCGATCGCGCGAGCCTGTGCCGCGCCGCGGAACGTCGACGTGATGAGGGCCAGGGAGCTCGGCACGAGCAGGGCGCCGGCGACGCCCTGGAGGGCGCGAGCCACGATGAGGAATTCCGCGGTGGGAGCGGCGGCGATGGCGAGCGAGGTGACGCCGAAGCCGATGAGGCCGATGCGCAGGACGACGACCCGCCCCAGCACGTCGCTGAGGGAGCCCGCAACCAGGATGAACGCCCCGAGAGTGACGAGGTAGGCGTCGACGACCCACTGCTGCGTGCTCAGGCCCCCGCCCAGGTCGCCCGCGATGGCGGGCAGGGCGACGTTGACGACCGTTCCGTCGAGGAACGACACGAACGAGGCCAGGACCGCGACGGTGAGGACCGTGCGTTGTTCCCGTGTCATCGCCTCGGCCATTCCCCCAGCGTAGGGTCGGTCGATCCGCGGCGGGCCGGGTTGCGCAGCCGAGAGCGAGGCGAGCGCGTGCGAAGGGCCGGGCGGGCGCCGAGCGAATCCTGGAACCTCGCCCCGGGAATACCCCCAGGGGGTATCCTGTTGCTGACCGGGGGAGCGGAGGAGGAGCCATGAGCGACCACTTGGATGCCGCAGCAACCGCCGAGGCGGTGCTCGACATCGACGGCATGACGTGCGCGAGCTGCGTCGCGCGCGTCGAAAAGCGCCTCGGGCGGGTCGAGGGCGTACACGCGGCGGTGAACCTCGCGACCGAGACCGCGCGGGTGCGCTACCCCGCCGACCTCGACACCGCCGCCCTGGTCGATGCCGTGCGGGCCGCCGGCTACGACGCCCGCGTCCGCACCCGCGCCTCGACGGAGCCGCCCCCGGTACCCGTGCCCGCCCCCGGAGGAGCGGTGGATGCCGTGACCGGGCGCGATCTCACCGCGACCGCCGCGCAGCTCGAGGGCGGCTCTTCCGCCGCTCCGGACGCCGCCGGCTCGCACGAGCACGGCTCCGAAGCCCCCCCCGCGTCCGCGCACGTCGCCGACACGCACGCCGCCGACACGCACGTCGAGGCCGAGGATGCGTCGTCGGGGCACGTGCACGACACAGCCGACGCGCCCGGGTCGACCCCGCTGCGGACACGCCTGTGGGTGTCGCTGGCCCTGGCCGTCCCCGTCGTGGCGCTCGGCATGGTCCCGGCGTGGCAGTTCCCCGCGTGGCAGTGGGTCTCGCTGGTGCTGGCCACTCCGATCGTGCTCTGGGGCGGATGGCCGTTCCACCGCGCCACGCTGCGCAACGCGCGTCACGGCGCCGCCACGATGGACACCCTCATCACCCTGGGCACCTTCGCCGCCTACCTGTGGAGCGTCTGGGCGCTCGTGTTCGGCACGGCCGGGCGGATCGGCATCCGTCATGAGGTGATGCTGTTCGGGCCCGTGCACGACGCCACCTCGGTGGTCTACTTCGAGGTCGCCGCGGCGGTGACGGTGTTCCTGCTGCTCGGACGCGTGGTCGAGCAGCGCTCCACCCGCCGTGCCGGAGCCGCGCTGCGCTCGCTGCTCGACCTCGGCGCGCGCGAGGCGGAACTCGCCGACGGGCGCCGCATCGACATCGACCGCCTGGCCGTCGGCGACGTGTTCGTCGTGCGCCCCGGGGCGACCGTCGCGACCGACGGCGAGGTGCTCGAGGGGCGCGCCTCCGTGGACGAGAGCATGCTCACCGGGGAGTCGCTCCCGGTCGACGTGGGTCCCGGATCGACGGTGACCGGCGGCACCATCGCCTCGGGCGGGCGCCTCGTCGTCCGTGCGACCGGCGTCGGCGAGCAGACGCGTCTGGCCCGCATCGCCCGTCTCGTCGAAGACGCGCAGCTCGGCAAGAGCCGTGTGCAGCGCCTCGCGGATCGCATCTCCGGGGTGTTCGTCCCCACCGTGATCGTGCTCGCCGCGCTCACCCTCGTCGGGTGGCTCGTCGCCGGTCAGCCGCTGCCGGCGGGCTTCACCGCGGCCGTCGCGGTGCTCATCATCGCCTGCCCGTGCGCGCTGGGCCTGGCCACCCCCATCGCGATCCTCGTCGGGACCGGCCGCGCCGCCCAGCTCGGCATCCTGGTCACGGGCCCCGCGGCCCTGGAATCCGCCGAGCGCATCGACACGATCGTGCTCGACAAGACCGGCACCCTGACCGCGGGGCGCATGAGCGTCGTGAACGTCACCACCGCCCCCGACCAGGATGCCGACCACGCGCTGCGTCTGCTGGCCGCGCTCGAGCGCGCGTCGGAGCACCCCGTGGCCCACGCGATCGTGGTCGCGGGGGGCGAGGGTCCGGTCGCCGAGGACGTCGAGGCCCTTCCCGGCCGCGGCATCGTCGGTGTCGTCGACGGCGTCCGCGTGTTCGCGGGGCGCCCCGCGCTCGCCGCCGATCTGGGCGCGCCTCTGCCGGACGCGCTCGCCGCGGCCGTCGCCGAGGGGGAGCGGCGCGGCACCGTCGTGGTGGCGGGATGGCCCGACGACGAGGGCGCCATGCGCGCGCGCGTCGTCGTCGAGGTCGCCGACACCGTGCGTCCGGAGAGCGCCGCCACCGTCGCCCGCCTGCGCGCGATGGGACTCGAACCGGTGCTGCTCACCGGCGACAACCCGCACGTCGCCCGCGCCGTCGCGGCCGAGCTCGGCATCGAAAAGGTGAGCGCCGGGGTCCTGCCCGAGGGCAAGGTCGCGGAGATCGCCGCGCTCCGCGCCGAGGGGCGCACGGTCGCCATGGTCGGCGACGGGGTCAACGACGCCGCCGCCCTGGCATCCGCCGACCTCGGCCTCGCCATGGGAGGAGGGACGGATGCCGCGCTCCACGCGAGCGACGTGGCTCTGATGCGCGACGACCCGCGGGGTATCGTCACGGCGGTGGCGCTGAGCCGGCGCACGATGCGCGTGATCCGCGGGAACCTCTTCTGGGCGTTCGCGTACAACGTGGCGGCCCTGCCGCTCGCGGCCCTCGGGCTGCTGAACCCGATGCTCGCCGGAGCCGCGATGGCGTTCTCGAGCGTCTTCGTCGTGCTCAACAGCCTGCGGCTGAGGCGCGCGGCCTGAGCGGCGCCGACCGGTGAAGTGCGCGGATCGTCCGCGACAGCGCGTCTTCGCCGTCGGTTCGGGGCCGAAAGCCGCTACAGTAGAGGTGATCCCGCCATCCGCCCCTGTCGCGAACCGTTCCGGTCGACGCGCTCTCGGGTAGCAGGCACCGCCGCTTCGGCGGCGTGCCGGGTGACGTTCCCCGGGGTCACTGATCCACCGGCTTCGCGCCGGAACGTTCCGGACCCTTTCCGGACGACACGCTCAGGAGGAGCATGCCGACCACGGCAACCGCCGCCCGTAGCTCGAGCCAGCGGCGCAGGAAGACCACGTCATCCCGACGCGACGACGAAGCACCCGTCATCCCGATCCTCGCCCGCAAGGTGCGCGAGGTCGAGGCGAAGGCGCAGCGCGGCAAGCTCGGGCCCACCAATCGCGTCAAGTTCCAGGTCATCGCGTTCCTCGTGCGCGAGGAGCGCGCGCGGGTCAAGGCCGACACCGAGATCACCGACGCCGCCCGCGCCGAGCTGCTCAAGCGCCTCGACGGCGTGGCGACGATCCTCGCGAAGACCGCCGCGCGCGACACCTCGCTGATCCAGCTGCTCGAGGTCGACCAGGCCACGTCTCCCGTGGCCCGCCGCATGCGCCGCGACTGGCTGCTCGAGTCGGGCGCCGAGCTGCCGCCCGACGAGCTGATCATCACCGACAACACGCCCAAGATCACACCGGTCGTCTCCGCGGCTCTCGCCGAGAAGCAGGTCGTGCCGGCATCCATCGAGGCGCGCCAGATGGCGAACCCGTTCCGCGCGCCCGACCTCACGCCGCGCCCCAGCGGTGACGCCCCGCGTCGCCGCCTCGACGGCTGGGAGCTCATGGGCCCGCTCTACAAGGCGTTCGAGACCGGCGCCGGCGGGTCCGCCGCGAGCATGGAGCTGCCGCCCGTGCCCGAGTTCGACCGGCTGTCGCCGCGCGGACTCGAGGTCATGCCGCACCAGTCGCGCTTCCTCGAGGCCGTGCGCCTCGGTCACCGCGAGTTCCTCCTGGCCGACGAGCCGGGCCTCGGCAAGACCGCGGAGTCGGTGCTCGCGGCATCCGTCGCCGACGCGTATCCGCTGCTGGTCGTCGTGCCCAACGTCGTGAAGATGAACTGGGCGCGCGAGGTGCAGCGGTGGACCCCGCAGCGCCGCGCGACCGTCATCTCCGGTGGCGGCGCCGACATCGACGCCTTCGCCGACGTGTTCATCGTCAACTACGAGATCCTCGACCGCCACCTGTCGTGGCTGTCGTCGATCGGCCTCAAAGGCGTCGTCGTCGACGAGGCGCACTTCATCAAGAACCTCACGTCGCAGCGGTCGCAGAACGTGCTCGCGCTGGCATCCCGGGTGCGCGAACAGACGCGCAACCCCCTGATGCTCGCCCTCACCGGAACCCCGCTGATCAACGACGTCGAGGACTTCGACGCGATCTGGCGCTTCCTCGGATGGACCAACGGCGAGAAGCCCGGCCCCGAGCTCATGCAGAAACTGGATGCCACGGGCCTCACTCCCGCCGACAAGGCGTTCTACCCCGAGGCGCGCGAGGCCGTCATCTCGATGGGCATCGTGCGACGCAAGAAGAAGGACGTCGCGGCGGACCTGCCCGACAAGCTGGTCGCCGACCTGCCCGTCGAGCTCGACGACGAGTACGGCCGCTCGATCCGCCAGGCCGAGCGCGAACTCGGCGCCCGCCTCGCCGCCAAGTACCGCCGCATCATCGAGGCGCGCGGCGACCGCGGCCTCGCCGCCGGCGAGATCGACGAGGACATCGTGCGCCTGGTCGCCCACGGCGAGCTCGAAGAGAGCAAGGCCGCGGGTTCGGGCAGCGAGAACGTCTTCACGATGGTGCGCCGCATCGGTCAGGCGAAGGCGCACCTCGCGGCCGACTACGCCGTGCAGCTGCAGCGCTCGGTGGGCAAGGTCGTGTTCTTCGCGAAGCACATCGACGTGATGGATGCCGCCGAGGCCCACTTCAAGGCCTCGGGTCTGAAGTCGGTGTCGGTGCGCGGCGAGCAGACCTCGACCGCCCGCCAGGCCGCGATCGATGCGTTCAACAGCGACCCCGGTGTGGGGATCGCGGTGTGTTCGCTCACCGCAGCCGGCGTGGGCCTGAACATGCAGGCCGCCTCCAACGTCGTGCTCGCCGAGCTGTCGTGGACCGCCGCCGAGCAGACGCAGGCGATCGACCGCGTGCACCGCATCGGCCAGGAGGAGCCCGTGACCGCGTGGCGCATCATCGCCGCGCACACGATCGACACGAAGATCGCCGAGCTGATCGACTCCAAGGAGGGTCTCGCCCAGCGCGCCCTCGACGGCCAGGCGGTCGAGCCCGGCTCGAGCGACTCCGTGCAGCTCTCCGCGCTCATGCACCTGCTGCGTCAGGCGCTCGGCAAAGCCTGATCCGCACCTCCACGAACGCCCCGGCTGCTTCGGCGCCGGGGCGTTCGGCGTATCCGCGGGGTGGGTCGGGGCGCGGCGCTCGGGACCGGAGCCGCGGGGCTGGGCCGTCGGTCCGGACTGCGCCGCCTAGCCGGGCCGTGCCGTCGGTCCGGGCTGCGCCGCGGCGCCGGCGAGTATCTCTGCGCCGGGGCCCGGCATCCACCCCCGGCGTCACGTGTAGCAGCGCCTCCATCCGCGGCGATAGGGTCGAAGACGGCAACGGCGCCGACCCTTCACCCGAACCACAGCACCAGAGGACTCTGCCCATGAAGATCGGCATCCTGACCAGCGGCGGCGACTGCCCCGGTCTCAACGCGGTCATCCGTGGCGTCGTGCTGAAGGGCACGACCAACTACGACATCGAGTTCGTCGGCATCCGCGACGGCTGGCGCGGGGTCGTCGACGGCGACTTCTTCCCCCTGACGCGTCACGAGGTGAAGGGGCTGTCCAAGGTCGGCGGCACCATCCTCGGCACCAGCCGCACCAACCCCTACGAGGGCGTGCGCGGCGGTGCCGAGAACATCTCCAAGACGATGTACGGGCACCGGCTCGACGGCATCCTCGCGATCGGCGGCGAGGGCACCCTCGCGGCGGCCGACCGCCTGTCGAAGGACGGCATCAACGTGCTCGGCGTGCCGAAGACGATCGACAACGACCTCCGCGCGACCGACTACTCCTTCGGCTTCGACACCGCCGTCAACATCGCGACGGATGCCATGGACCGCCTCCGCACCACCGGTGACTCGCACCAGCGCTGCATGGTCGCCGAGGTCATGGGTCGTCACGTCGGCTGGATCGCTCTGCACGCGGGTATCGCCGCGGGCGCCCACGTCATCTGCATCCCCGAGGTGCCGATGTCGATCGACGAGATCGTCGAGCAGGTCACGCGCGCCCACGACCGTGGTCGCGCTCCGCTGGTCGTCGTGTCGGAGGGCTTCAAGCTCAAGGGCATGGACGAGGCCTTCAGCGACAAGGGCCTCGACGCCTTCAACCGCCCCCGCCTGGGCGGCATCGGCGAACTGCTCGCTCCCGAGATCGAGCGCCTCACCGGCATCGAGACCCGCGCCACCGTGCTCGGTCACATCCAGCGCGGCGGTTCGCCCTCCGCGTTCGACCGCGTGCTCGCCACGCGCCTCGGCCTGCACGCCGCCGACGCGCTCAACGAGGGTGCGTGGGGCCAGATGGTCGCGATGCGCGGCACCGACATCGTGCGCGTCCCCTTCGCCGACGCCCTCGGCGAGCTGAACAGCGTCCCGCTGTACCGCTACGAGGAGGCCGCCGCCCTCTTCGGCTGAGTCTGCTGCACCGACGCTCCGTCCCGCTTCGTGCGGGGCGGGGCGTCGGTGTGTGCGGGGCGGGCGTGGGCGGCGAGCGGCGCAGGCTGGGCGAGCGGCGCAGGCTGCGCGAGCGGCGCAGGCTGGGCGGGCGGCGCAGGCTGGGCGAGCGGCGTGGTCTGTGCGAGCGGCGCAGGCGGGCGATGGGCGAAGGCTGTGCGCGCGGCGCAGGCTGTGCGCGCGCAGGGCGGGATGCGGGTGGAGGCGTCGCGAGCGTGCGCCGCGTCCCTGCAACCTCGTCCCACTTATTTCGGTGCATGTCCCACTTATGGCCGGTCGGGGCGCCCCGCACCGGCCATAAGTGGGACATGCTCGGGGCGGCGGAAGATGGGGAGGCTCCTCCACAGGCCTTGACCGGGTCCAGGGGCTGTGGAGAACGCCGGCGCAGGGGTCAGCGGTCGGGATCCTGGAGCATGACTCGCCGCCATCCCCTGCCGGACGACCTGCCCGAGCGATTCCACGTAGCGGAAGCCCTCCGACGAGGCGCGAGCAGGACTCGCCTCCGCGCCTCCGACCTCGTGACGCCCTTCCACGGCGTGCGTTCTCGCTCGACCTGCGACGAGAGCATCCTCGAAAGGTGCCGGGCCTACGCACCACGACTCGCCGAGGGCCAGTTCTTCAGTCATGAGACGGTGTTCGCGCTGCGTGGTCTCAGCACACCGGAGTGGCCGTACACGCCGCGCCTGCACGTGTCGGCGCACCGCCCCGCCCGCGAGCCCCGCACCCGTGGAGTCGTCGGTCACCGATTGCAGACCCGGGAGCCGGCCATCGAGGCCGGACCCGAGGGGATGCCGATCGAGAACGCCGTCCGTGCCTGGCGGCAGTGCGGCCGGCTGTGGCGTCTCGACGACCTGGTCGCGGGCGCCGACGCGATCCTGGGCGGCCGGAGGCCGCTCGCCGCCGCCACTGACCTGGATGCCGAGATCACCCTCATGGGGGACGTCCGGGGTGGCATCCTCCGGAGGGCGCTCGCTCTTGCCCGCCCGGGCGTGAGGTCACCGCGGGAGACCCACCTGCGACTCCTCCTCACGCGCCACGGGTTGCCGGAGCCGGGCGTGAATGAGGACATCTTCTCTGCTCGAGGAGAGTTCGTCGCAGAGATCGACCTCACCTTCGAGGCGTGGCGCGTCGCCGTCGAATACGACGGGCGCGTGCACGCGGAGGATCCGCGGCAGTTCGCTCGCGACGCGGACCGCTGGGCCGCGATCCGCGATGCGGGGTGGGACCACGTCCGTATCCTGAGCCACCACCTCCGCGGAGACGGCGCCCCGGCGGCATCCCTCGTTCGCGCTGCGTTGCTCAGGGCGGGCTGGCGACCCGGTCAGTGACTCCTTGTCCCACTTATGGCTGGTTGAGGAGGTCGTAACTGGCCATAAGAGGGACAAGCACCGTCTTGAGTGGGACATGCCGCAGCCGCTGCGACCGCACAGCCGCGGCATCCCTCGTGCGCGCTGCGTTGCTCAGGGCGGGCTGGCGCCCCGGTCAGTGACTCCTTGTCCCACTTATGGCTGGTTGAGGAGGTCGTAACTGGCCATAAGTGGGACAAGCACCGCCGTGAGTGGGACATGCTGCAGCCGCTGCGACCGCACAGCGGCGGCATCCCTCGTGCGCGCTGCGTTGCTCAGGGCGCGCTGACGCCCCGGTCAGTGTCTCCTTGTCCCGGTTATGGCTGGTTGAGGGGGTCGCAACTGGCCATAAGTGGGACAAGCACCGCCATATGTGGGACATGCAGCCGCAAGCCGCAGCCGTAGGAGCCGCAGCCGCAGCCTGAGCAGCAGCCGTAAGCCACAGCCGCCGTAGCAGCCGCACCCGCAGCCGCGAGCCGCCGCAGCAGCCGCCCTACTCCGCCAGCCCCAACACGTCGAGCAGCCACGCGAGCTCGAACGCGCGCTCGCGCCAGGCGTTGTACCGGCCGCTCACACCGCCGTGTCCGGCGACCATCTCGCACTTGAGCATCGCGTCGGCACCCACCTCGCGCAGGCGCTGCACCCACTTGGCCGGCTCGACGTACAGCACGCGCGTGTCGTTGAGCGAGGTGACCGCGAGGATGCGGGGGTACTCGACGCCGTCGCGCACGTTCTCGTACGGCGAGTACGACTTCATGTAGGCGTACACGTCCGCGTCGTGCAGCGGGTCGCCCCACTCGTCCCACTCGATCACCGTGAGCGGGAGCGACGGATCCAGGATCGTGGTCAGCGCATCGACGAACGGCACGTCGGCCAGGATGCCGGCGAACATCTCGGGTGCGAGGTTGGCCACCGCGCCCATGAGCAGGCCACCGGCGCTGCCGCCCTCGGCGACGATGCGGTCGGGCGTGGTGTACCCGGCATCCACGAGGTGACGGGCGGCGGCGACGAAGTCGGTGAAGGTGTTGCGCTTGGACTGCAGCTTGCCGTCTTCGTACCACTGCCGGCCCATTTCGCCGCCGCCGCGCACGTGCGCCACGGCGAACACCACGCCGCGGTCGAGCAGCGACAACCGGGGCACCGAGAAGCCGGGTTCGATCGAGTGCTCGTAGGAGCCGTAGCCGTAGAGGTGCACCGGGCGGGGAGCGGATCCGGGCTCGCCGAACGAGCGCTTCCACACCAGCGACACCGGCACCCGGGTGCCGTCGTCGGCGGGGGCCCACACGCGGGCCTGGCCGTAGTCGGCGGGGTCGAAGCCGCCGAGCACGGGCTGGCGCTTGCGCAGGAGTAGCTCCCCGGTGTCGACGACGTAGTCGTAGACGGTCCCGGGCGTCACGAACGAGCCGTAGCCCAGGCGCAGCACCGGGGGAGCGTACTCGGGGTTGCCGCCCGTGCCGACGCTGTAGAGCGGCTCGTCGAACGCGATCTCGGTCACGGCTGCGTCGGCGTACGACAGCATGCCCAGGCGTGCCAGTCCGTCGCGGCGGTAGGCGACGACCCCCCAGTCGCGGAACGTGTCGACGCCCAGCAGTCGTTGCCCGGTGCGGTGCGCGATGACGGTCTCGCGGGCACCCTGGGGAGTGGATGCCGAGACCCGCACCAGCTCGAAGTCGAGGGCGCCGTCGTTGTGGAGGATGTAGAGGACGTCCTCGCCGTCGACCACGGCGTGCGAGCTGGAGTACTCCACGCCCTCCTTCCGCGGCCAGACCACGCGCGGCTCGCCGCGCAGGTCGTCGGCGTCGAGCAGCCACTCCTCGCTCGTGATGGAGGAACCCATCTCGATCACGAGGTACTTGTCGCTGCGGGTGAAGTCGGCCCCGACCCAGTAGCGGTCGTCGGGCTCGTGGAACAGCTTCACGTCGGCATCCACGCCCGTTCCGATCTCGTGGAGCCACACGGTGTCGGGGCGCCACGCGTCGTCGACGGTGGTGTAGACGATGAAGCGTCCGTCGGGGGAGAAGGTCGCGCCCGAGAACGTTCCGGGGATCTCGTCGGGAAGGGTCTCACCGGTCGTGAGGTCGCGCACGCGGACCGTGTAGCGCTCGTCGCCGGCGACGTCGATGCCGTACAGCATGCGCGTGCCGTCGTTCGAGATCTCGAAGCTCCCGAGCGAGAAGAAGTCGGTGCCCTCGGCCTCGACGTTGCCGTCGAACAGCACCTGCTCGCCGGGGACCGCGCGGTCGGGGGAGAGGGTCGGCGGCGTCCAATCGTCGGGGGAGCCGAGGGGTGCGCGGCACTGGATGCCGTACTGCGCGCCGGCGACGGTGCGTCCGTAGTACCACCAGTCGCCGCGGCGGGCGGGGACGGAGAGATCGGTCTCGAGGGTACGGCCCTTGATCTCGCCGAAGATGGTGTCGCGCAGGCGCGTCAGGTGGGCGGTGCGCGCGGAGGTGTAGGCGTTCTCGGCCTCGAGGTGGGCGACGACCTCGGCGTCGTCTTTCGCGCGCAGCCATTCGTAGGGATCGTCGAAGGTGTCACCGTGGTGGGTGCGGGCGACGGGACGGCGGTCGGCGACGGGAGGGACGGGCTGCGGGTCGAGGTCGGTCACCGTTCCACGGTAGTGCGCCGCCGCGGCATCCGGCCCGGCGACACCGGTGGATGCCGACGGCTCGCGAACCCGCGCGTTTGACCCTCACAGGTCCGGGTGAAAGGATGTCGTCGCGTCTTTCGGTGAACGAAAGATCAACGCCAGGTGAACTCTTCGTTCGTCGCGCCGATCCCGTCGGCATCCCTTCCTCCTTCTCACGGAAAGCGAACGGTGGAGAGCGCAGCCCTCATCATCGTGCTGGTCATCGTGCTGGCACTGTTCTTCGATTTCACCAACGGATTCCACGACACCGCGAACGCGATGGCCACGCCCATCGCCACCGGTGCGCTGAAGCCGAAGGTCGCGGTCCTGCTGGCGGCGAGCCTCAATCTGGTCGGCGCCTTCCTCTCGACCGAGGTCGCGAAGACGATCTCGGGCGGCATGATCCGCGAAGACCAGTTGAGTCCCGACATCTTCCCGCCGATCATCTTCGCCGGCCTCATCGGCGCGATCACGTGGAACATGCTCACGTGGCTGCTGGGCCTGCCCTCGAGCTCCTCGCACGCGCTCTTCGGCGGCCTCATCGGGGCCACGCTCGTGGGCGTCGGCGCCTCGGCGATCGACACCGGCGTCGTGCTGAGCAAGGTGATCCTGCCGGCCCTCATCGCGCCGCTGACCGCGGGCATCATCGCCTTCGTCGTGACGAAGATCGCGTACGGGGTGACGCGCCGGTACGACGCGAAGGCCGACGGCCGCGACGGCTTCCGCTGGGGGCAGATCTTCACCTCGTCGCTCGTGGCGCTGGCGCACGGCACCAACGACGCGCAGAAGACGATGGGCGTCATCACCCTCGCGCTCATCACCGTCGGCTGGCAGTCCACCGCCAACCCCGACCCGCAGCTCTGGGTCGTCTTCGCGTGCGCGATCACGATCGCCCTCGGCACCTACATGGGCGGGTGGCGCATCATCCGCACGCTCGGCAAGGGCCTGACCGACGTCAAGCCCGCCCAGGGCTTCTCGGCCGAGACCTCGACCGCGGCCACGATCCTCGCCTCGAGCGCCCTCGGCTTCGCGCTGTCGACGACGCAGGTGGCCTCCGGCTCGGTCATCGGATCGGGCCTGGGGCGTCGCGGGTCGACCGTCCGCTGGAACACCGTCGGTCGCATCATGATCGGCTGGGTCCTGACGCTCCCGGCCGCCGGTGCGGTGGGCGCCGCGGCCGCCCTCATCGTCGTGTGGCTGGGTGGCTGGGGCGTCGCCGTCGACGCCGTGATCGCGGTCGCGATCGTGCTGGGGCTGTTCCTGCGCTCGCGTCGCGACTCGGTCACCTCGGCGAACGCGATGAGCGAGGTCGCCGACTCCGGCGCGGCGGTCAAGGTGCCGCGCAAGCCCGGTCCCACGCGCCGCCAGCGCCGCCTCGAGCGCGACAAGGTCGGGAAGGACGCCTGATGCTCATCAACTGGGGAGCCTTCCTGCAGGTCTTCGTCGCCGCCCTCCTGGGCGCGTCGGTCGTCGTCACCTTCTACGCCCTCGGGCTGCGCCTGCTCGTGCGCGGTGGTCGTCCGCCGCTGGTCGCGCCCGCGGAGTTCACCGACGCCATCACGGTGCTCACCGACAAGCAGCGTCGGCGCGCCGAGAAGGCGGTGGCCAAGGCCGCGAAGAAGAACCCGCTCAGCGACGGACAGAAGCGCCTGTCGCTCGTGGGCGCCTACGCGTGCTTCGCGGTGTGCGCGGCCGCGGTGCTCGGCGCGCTGCTGCTGATCCTCTTCAACCACTGACGTCGGATCCCGGCCGTCGCCGTGTGGCGACGTCGGTTCCGGATGCCGACGCCTCGGCGTTCTCGCGGAGCTCGCGGGCACGGGAACCGCTCCGCCTGCGGATCGAGGACGGTCGTCGTCGTCGGGCTCCCGGTGTCGGACCCCCCTCCTAGGCTGGGCACATGGCATCCGTGCAGTTCGGTCAGCACGCGCCCGCCGCGCGCGTCATCCTCCACCTCAGCGACACTCACCTGCTCGGGGGCGATCGCCTCCTCGGGGGCCGCTACGACACGGCCGTGCACCTGCGCCGCACGCTCGCCGCGGCCGAGGCGACCGGGGTGCGGCCGGATGCGGTGGTCTTCACCGGCGACCTCACCGATCTCGGCGAGCCCGAGGCCTACCGCGCCCTGCGCGAGGCGGTCGAGCCCTGGGCCGAGCGTCTCGGCGCGCCCGTGGTGTGGGTGGCCGGCAATCATGACGAGCGCCCCGCGATGCGCGCCGCGCTCCTCGACGCGGAGGCCTCCGTGGAGCCGGTGACGAGCGTGCACGATCTGGGCGGCCTGCGCCTCATCGCGCTGGATTCGACCGTGCCCGGCTGGCATCACGGCGACCTCGACCGGTCCCAGCTCGAGTGGCTGCGGTCGGAGCTGGCGACACCCGCCCCTCTGGGCACGATCCTGGCCCTGCACCACCCGCCCCTGCCCACGCACATCCCCTTCTTCGACATCCTCGAGCTGCGCGACCAAGCGGGCCTGGCCGAGGCGATCGCGGGGAGCGACGTGCGGGCGATCCTCGCGGGGCACCTGCACTACTCCACCTCCGGAACGTTCGCGGGGGTTCCGGTCAGTGTCGCGTCGGCATCCTGCTACACGATGGACCTCGCGCGCCCCGCCGACGAGGTCAACGGCATGGACGCGGGGCGATCGTTCCACCTCGTCCACATCTGGGACGACACGATCACCCATGCGGTCGTCCCGGTGGTCGAGGCGGAGGCGACGGGGTACTTCACCCCCGAGTGGACGGCGCGTATGGCCGCCCTCAGCCCGGAGGAGCGCCTCGAGGCGTTCTCGCGCAAGCGCCCGACGGGACAATAGACGCCGCGGACGGTGTCGATCCGACGACCGGCCGCCGTGTCCAGCGACCGCCCCGCTCGCCGTGGTTAGGCTCGATGCATCCCTGCTCGCCGTGACAACCCACAAGGACGTACCCATGGCTTTGGACGCGATGACGCGTACCCGTACCGAGACCGATTCCCTGGGATCCCTCGAGATCCCCGCTGACGCGTATTGGGGGATCCACACGGCCCGGGCCCTCGAGAACTTCCCGATCGCGAAGCGACCGATCTCGGTGTACCCCGACCTCGTGCGGGCCCTCGCGATGGTGAAGCAGGCGTCGGCGCGCGCCAACCGCGAGATCGGCGTGCTCGACGAGCGCAAGGCCGACCTCATCGACCGCGCCGCGCAGCGCGTGATCGACGGCGAGTTCCACGACGAGTTCACCGTCGGCGTCATCCAGGGCGGGGCCGGCACCTCGACGAACATGAACGCCAACGAGGTCATCACCAACATCGCGCTCGAGATGGCGGGCCGCGAGAAGGGCGACTACGCGTTCCTCTCGCCCATCGACGACACCAACCGCAGTCAATCGACCAACGACGTGTACCCGACGGCGATCAAGATCGGCCTGTCGCTCACGCTCCAGAGCCTGCTGGAGGAGCTCGCGCTGCTGCGCCAGTCGTTCCTCAGCAAGTCGGAGGAGTTCCACGACGTGCTCAAGGTCGGACGCACGCAGCTGCAGGATGCCGTGCCCATGACGCTCGGGCAGGAGTTCCACGGTTTCGCCACCACCCTCGGCGAGGACTACAACCGCCTGACCGAGAACGCCTACCTGCTCTACGAGATCAACATGGGCGCGACCGCGATCGGCACGGGCATCACCGCGCACGCCGGCTACGGGGGAGCGGTGCTGCGGCATCTGCGCGCCATCACGGGCCTCGACCTCGAGACGGCCACCGACCTCGTCGAGTCGACGAGCGACACGGGCGCCTTCATGTCGTTCTCGTCGTCGCTCAAGCGCAACGCCGTGAAGCTGTCGAAGATCTGCAACGATCTGCGGCTTCTGTCGTCCGGCCCGCAGGCGGGACTCGGCGAGATCAACCTGCCGCCGCGCCAGGCCGGTTCCAGCATCATGCCCGGCAAGGTCAACCCGGTCATCCCCGAGGTCGTCAACCAGGTCGCCTTCTCGGTGGTCGGCGCCGACATGACCGTGACGATGGCGGTCGAGGGCGGCCAGCTGCAGCTCAATGCCTTCGAGCCGGTCATCGCCCACTCGATCTACCAGTCGATCACCTGGATGCGACAGGCGATGTGGACCCTGCGCGTCAACTGCGTCGACGGCATCACGGCCAACCGGGAGCGCCTGGGCGCGATGGTGGGTTCCTCGGTCGGCGTCGTCACGGCCCTCACGCCGTTCATCGGCTACGCCGCCGCCGCCGCGCTGGCCAAGACCGCACTGCTGACGCACCGCAACGTCGCCGACCTCGTGGTCGAGGCCGGGCTCATGACGCGCGACGAGGTCATGAAGCAGATCTCGCCCGCGCGCCTCTCGGGCCTGCAGGCCGTGACGGCGGCGATCCCCATCGTGCGCGCGGCCGACAGCGTCGTGGAGGACTGACCCGCGGCGTCCACGCCGACATCACGAAGGGCCGGGGCGCGTCGCCCCGGCCCTTCGTCGTGGATGCCGCGTCAGTCGAGGATGCGGCAGTGCGTGGTCAGCTCGCCGATGCCGTCGATGCCGACGGTCACGGTCGAGCGGTCACGGAGGAAGATCTGCGGATCGCGCGAGTACCCGGCACCGCCCGGGCTTCCGGTGGAGATGAGGGTGCCCGGCAGCAGGGTCGCCGATTCTGAGAGCTTGTTGATGAGCGTCTTCACCGAACGGACCATCTGGCCGGTGCTGGCATCCTGCACGGTGTGTCCGTCGACGACGGTCCAGATGTGCAGGTCCTGCGGATCGGGGATCTCGTCGGCCGTGACCACGAACGGACCGGTCGGGGTGAAGCCGTCGAACGACTTGCAGCGCGACCACTGCGCCTCGGAGAACTGGATGTTGCGCGCGGTGATGTCGTTGACGACGGTGTAGCCCCACACGTGGTCGAGGGCGTCGGCCTCCGCGATGTCGCGACCGGGACGGCCGATGATCACCCCGAGCTCGGCCTCGTAGTCGACGGCCTCGCTCAGCGCCCGCGGCCACGACGTGGTGGCCTCGTGCGCGGTGAGGGAGTTCGGCCACAGCACGAACACGGTCGGGCCCGCGTCGGTCTTCAGCCCCAGCTCGCCCGAGTGCGCGGCGTAGTTCAGGCCGACAGCGAGAATCGACGGGGGAGCGAGCACGGCCGAGGCGAAGCGGATGCCGGTGAGGGACTCCCGCGGAGCCGTCGCGGCTGCGTCGCGCACGCGATCGAGCAGGGCGTCGCCGCCGGCGATGAGCTGCTCGAGCGTGGTGGGGGCACCGTCGAAGAGCGCATCGACGAACGAGAACTCCTCCCCGTGGACGCTGACGAGACGGGGGGCTTCCGCCCCTTCCTGAGACCGGACGTGGGCGAAACGCATGCCACCACGCTACCGGCCCGCGCCGCGCGACGGAGGCCGCAAGCCCCGGATGCCGTGTCCCGGGCCCGCTCTAGGCTGAGCGCATGAGCTCACCCTCGCCGCTCTCCCGGCCCGGTTCGGTCGAAGCGACCCGCATCACCACGGCTCCGCAGACGGCGGTGTCGGCCGCTCCGCCGCGGTCGGGCGGTCGGGGAGTGGCGCTGTGGGTGGTCGCCGTGCTGCTCGTGCCGCTCCTGGCCCTCCTCGTGCGGTATTTCACCGGGTTCCTGGGCACCGCCGCGACGTTCCTCGGGCTCGTGCTGGCCGCCATCCCGTTCGTGATCGTGTGGTTCGCCGTGCGCTACATCGACCGTTGGGAGCCCGAGCCGCGCCGACTGCTCGTCTTCGCGGTGGCCTGGGGAGCGATCGCGTCGGTGGTCATCGCCCTGGGCGTCGATCTGCTGCTGACCCTCGCCCTCGGGCAGCTCCCCGCCGCCTTCAGCGCCGTCGTGCAGGCGCCCATCGTCGAGGAGATCGCGAAGGGCCTCGGCGTCCTGCTCATCTTCGCCTTCGCCCGCCGAGCCTTCGACGGGCCCGTCGACGGTATCGTCTACGGCGCGCTCATCGGGGCGGGCTTCGCGCTCACCGAGAACGTGCAGTACTTCGCCATCAGCTACCTCGAGGGCGGACCGGCGCAGGTCGCGAGCACGTTCTTCCTGCGCGCCGTGCTCTCGCCCTTCGCCCACGTGATGTTCACCAGTCTCACCGGCTTCGCGTTCGGCCTCGCCGCACGTCGCGGCCTGCGCACGGGCGCGGCCCTGGCCTACGGCATCCCGGGCCTCATCGGGGCGATCGTGCTGCACGGCCTCTGGAACGGATCGGCCACGTTCGCGAACTTCTTCGAGGTCTACGCGGCGCTGCAGGTCCCGCTGTTCGTACTGTTCATCCTCGGCATCCTGGCCCTGCGTCGCGAGGAGTCCCGCCTGACCCGCGCCCGCCTGGGCGAATACGCCGCCGCCGGGTGGTTCACCCCGCAGGAGGTCGACATGCTCGCCACGGGGCCGGGGCGTCGCTCGGCGGTCGCCTGGGCGCGTACGCTGCCCGGCGATCGATCGGCCGTCATGAAGGCGTTCATCGTGGATGCCACCGCGCTCGCCGCCGCGCGCCAGCGCACGCTGTCGGGCCGCGACCCCCAGGCTCCCGCGACCGAGCGGTACCTCCTGGAGCGCACCACCGCCGCGCGGGCGGCTCTGCTGTCGCACTGACGCACCTCGTGCGCCGTCCGCACCATCCACGTGTCGCCGAAACTGCACGCGGGTCCCGAGACCGTACGCGCCTGTTAACCCTGCCTCGCGGTGTCGGTGATCGAGCGCGGCCTCGGCGCCTGGCGTCGCCGCGGCCCGGGGTCTTGACACGACGGGGAGGTCGGAGCACCATCGATGTAGGCCAACTCAGCGCCCGGGAGACACGCAGGCATCGCCGCGGCACCGGGCGCTGAGTCTTTGTCCAGGGGCGTCATCCGGCGCGCGGGCGTGCTTGGATGGATGCATGACTGATCGCACCAAGCCGGAGTTCGACGCTCCCAGCGGCCCCGCCCCCTCCGACCTCGTCATCCGCGACATCATCGTCGGCGACGGCGACGAGGCCAAGCCCGGTGACACCGTCACCGTGCACTACGCCGGTGTCGAGTACGAGTCGGGCGAAGAGTTCGACTCGTCGTGGGGCCGGGGCGAGAGCATCCAGTTCCCCCTCCGCGGCCTCATCCAGGGCTGGCAGGACGGCATCCCGGGCATGAAGGTCGGCGGCCGACGCGAGCTCGTCATCCCGCCGCACCTGGCCTACGGTCCGGCCGGCGGTCACTTCCTCGGCGGGAAGACCCTCATCTTCATCATCGACCTGCTCAAGGTCGGCTGACCGGGCGTTCTTCACGAGACGTTCACGAACCCGAGGGGGCTCCGGCTCCCTCGGGTTCGTCTTTTCCCTCGATCGTGGAATACATTCGTGTGAATGGGAGTTGGACTCCCGCAGGACGCCGACACGGCTCCCCAGACCTCTAGGAGTGACATGACCGACACCACCACCCTCGACATCCCCGGCTACAAGGCGGGCACCTGGGTCCTCGACCCCTCGCACAGCGAGGTGACCTTCACCGTCCGCCACATGATGATCTCCAAGGTGCGCGGCACCTTCGGCATGAAGAGCGCCACGCTCGTCGCCCCGGAGAACCCCCTCGAGGCCACCGTCGAGGCCTCCGTCGACGTCACCTCCGTCGACACGAAGGACGAGGGTCGCGACCAGCACCTGCGTTCGGCCGAATTCTTCGACGTCGAGACCTACCCCACGATGGACTTCCGTTCGACCGGGGCCCGCGTCGAGGACGGCGACTACCTCGTCGACGGCGAGCTGACCATCCGCGGCGTCAGCAAGCCCGCCACCTTCTCGATCGACTTCGGCGGCTTCGGCACCGACCCGTGGGGCAACTACAAGGTCGGCGCCACCGCGAAGACGGTCATCAACCGCGAAGACTTCGGCCTCACCTGGAACGCCGCCCTCGAGACCGGCGGCGTCCTCGTCGGTAAGGACGTCACCATCGAGCTCGACCTGCAGTTCGCGCACCAGGCGTGATCGCCCCGCAGCGCTCGCTGCAGTCGTGATCGTCGCGAAGACCCCGGATGCCGTCCGCATCCGGGGTCTTCGTGCGTCCGGGCGCGGTACGGGATTCGTCGGATCGACCGAGGAGTCCGGTCCCGATGCGCGGCCCGTCGGGACGACTCAGGCGTGCGCGCGGCGCGGCAGGCGCAGGCGCTGCTGCACGAGCAGGATGCCGAGGAACACCACCGCGGCCCCCACCGGCTCGTTCCAGGAGATGCGTTCGCCGAGGATCAGGATGCCGAGCGCCACCCCCACGACCGGGGTGATGTACGTGACGGTGGAGGCGCGGGTCGGTCCCCAGGCGCGCAGGGTGTTCTGGTTCCAGACGTACGCGATGCCGGTGCCCAGAACGCCGAGGGCGACGATGCTCGCGACGACGGGGAGGTCGAGGCGCATCGGCTCCGCGAGGATGACCGGCGACAGCAGCACCATGAATGCCGCGGCCGGACCGATGTACCCGAACGCGAAGGCGATGCCCGACAGGCCGGTGTCGCCCAGGAAGCGACGCATGTACGCGAGGCTGAAGCCGTAGCAGGCCGTCGCGCCGAGAAGCGCGAGCTGGGCGATCGTGCTGTCGCCGACGTCGGCCACGGCGCCGGGGGCGATGATCACGACGACGCCGGCGATGCCCACGGCGATGCCGAGCAGCTGACCGAGCTCGAGGCGCTCCACGCGGAACACCGCCCACGCCATGATCGCGGTCATGATCGGCGTGGTGGCGTTGAAGATGCTGGCCAGTCCCGACGACACGTGCTGCTCGGCCCACGCGAACAGCAGGAACGGCACGACGCAGAAGCTGAACCCCAGCACGCACAGGTGGCCCCACGCGCGCCGGTCGCGGGGCAGGCGCTCTCGCCGGATCGCGACGATGGCGCCCAGGGCGAGGGCTCCGAACAGCAGCCGGCCGCCCGCGACCTGCGCCGGCGTCATGCCCGTGAGCGCGATCGCGATGAAGAGGAAGCTCGACCCCCACACGATGCCGGTGAGCACGAACTGCACGGCGATCGAGACGGGGGAGGGGGAGGGAGCGGATGCCACGCTCCCGACGATAGGGCGAAGCGCCGACATCGGTCGGGTCGCGAGGATGCGACGTCCGGAATCCGCCGACGATCGGCAGCCGGTCGACGTCACCGCGCGGTCAGGGCTGCGGGTCGAGCGCGTCGTAGTCGCGGAAGCGCGGGGACAGGCGCACGAGGAAGCCCACCAGCGCCAGGATCACGATCCCGCCGAGCAGGGGTGGGACCCACAGCGCCGCGATGGTGGCGAGGGTGCCGGCGTACAGCGCCCCGACGCGAGGGCCGCCGGCCACCACGACGATGAAGATGCCCTGGAGGCGGCCCCGCATGGCATCCGGGACCGCCGCCTGCATCATCGTGGAACGGTAGGTGGCGCTGACGTTGTCGGCGGCGCCCGAGACGGCCAGCGTCAGGGCGGCGAGCACGATGAGCAGCACGGCGCCCCGGTCTTCGCCCGTGTCGGCGGGGCGGCCCCAGCCCAGGGCGGCGGCCAGCAGGACGAGGCCGAAGAGTCCGATCGACAGGCCGTAGACCTGGATCGACCGTTCGATGCCCAGCCCCTGGCGGCGCACTCGTCCGATCGGACCGGAGAACAGGCTCGACAGGAACGCCCCCGCCGCCACCGCGGCCGTGAGGACACCGGTCGTGATCGCGCCGCCGCCGAGGAGCACGGCGCCGATCGCGGGGAACAGGGCGACCGGCTGGCCGAAGGTCATCGCGACGATGTCGAGGATGTACTGCAGCCGGATGTTCGGGGCGCGTCGGAGGAACCGGGCGCCGTCGCGGAGCGACGCGAGCCCCGGGCGCACGACCTCGCCCTCGGGGCGCAGCTTCGGCAGCGACCACAGTCCCAGGAACAGAGAGGTCATGAGGAGGACGTCGAGCGAGTAGGTCCAGGCGTAACCCGCGAACGCGACGAGCACGCCGGCGAGAGCGGGGCCCGCCATGACCATGATGCCGACGGTGACCCCCTGGAGCGCGGCGGCCGCGGGCAGCAGATCACGGGGGAGGAGGCGGGGAGTGATGGCCGATTTCGTCGCCATCACGATGGAGTTCGCCGCCGAGTTCACGACGCTGAGGACGAAGAGCCACCCGACCGTCTCGAGGCCCGTCCACGCGAGCGTCGCCAGCAGGGCGGTGGAGGCGAAGGTGACCACGGCCGCCAGGAGCGCGACGGTGCGGCGGTCGAAGGCGTCGGCGAGCATGCCGCCGTACAGTCCCGCGGCCACCATCGGAAGGAGTCCTGCGACGGCGATCATCGACACCGCGAACGTGCTCTGCGTGAGCTCGAACACGTGCAGCATGACCGCGACGACCGTGAGCTGGCCGCCGAGGCCCGCGAGCGTCGATCCGATCCACAGGCGCGCGAAGGCGGGGGAGGCGGTGAACGGGCGCAGGTCGATGAGGGCGCTCTCGCGGGTGCTCATGCGTCGACGTCCACGCGCTTCACGCGGGCCGTGTGCCCGCGGACGATCTCGACGTCGCGGGGGGCGACGCCGAAGTGCGCGGCGAGCGCCTTCACCACTCCGCCGTTGGCCGCCCCGTCGACCGCGCGTTCGCGCACGTGCACGATCAGGCCGTCGGCGGTGTCTTCGACGAGGGGGCCGCGTCGGCTGCCGGGCTTGACGCGAACGGTGAGCTGCACGGATCGAGGCTACGCCAGGCCTCCGACACCCCGGCACGCGGGAGGCCCCGGGGCTCGAGGGGGCGCCGGTGCGCAGCGGTTCGTTCACGGCATCCGGATGCTGGTAGACTCATGCGGTTGCCGTTCGATCGGCCGCGGATAAAGAGAGCTCGCACATCGTGTGACGGGCGCCGCGCAATGAGAAGGAAGGGGATCCCATCTATGGCACTCGAAGCAGACGTCAAGAAGGCGATCATCGAAGAGTACGCGACGCACCCCGGTGACACCGGATCCCCCGAGGTGCAGGTCGCGATGATGACGCAGCGCATCAAGGACCTCACCGAGCACCTCAAGATCCACAAGCACGACCACCACTCGCGCCGTGGACTCTTCCTGCTCGTCGGTCAGCGCCGCCGCCTGCTGGGTTACCTGCAGGACGTCGACATCAACCGTTACCGCTCGCTCATCGAGCGTCTCGGTCTGCGTCGCTAATCGCACCAGCGTTCTATCGCGCAAAACATTCTTGGAAGGCCGCCCCACGGTGTGGGGCGGCCTTCGTCATTCCCGGACGGGGCGACGGGCGCGTGCCCCCGTGGTCTCGAGTGGTCCCTGAGTCCGTGGGAGGTCCCTGAGTCCTTGGGAGGTCCCTGAGCCTGTCGAAGGGACCGGTGGCTTCGACAGGCTCAGCCACCTGGGCCGCGAGGGACCGGTGGGTTCGACGGGCTCAGCCACCTGGGCCGCGAGGGACCGGTGGGTTCGACGGGCTCAACCACCTGGGCCGCGAGGGACCGGTGGCTTCGACAGGCTCAGCCACCTGGGCCGCGAGGGACCGGTGGCTTCGACACGCTCAGCCACCTGGGCCGCGAGGGAGCGGTGGCTTCGACAGGCTCAGCCACCCGGGCTCGCGAACGCCGAACGCCCGCCGCCGGGGCGACCGGGCAGCGGGCGTTCGACGAACGGGTCAGGATGCCGTGCGCGCGGCCAGCAGATCGGCGTGCCACCGTTCCGCGACGTCGGGGTGCGCCCGCAGGCGCGACTTCAGCGCGTTCTCGCCGTAGGTCGCGTGGATCGGGTTCGACGGATCCTGCGAGACGCCGCGGGCCTCGGCGGCGAGCTCCGCGGGCAGCTCGATGATCGGCAGCCGCGCGTCGAGGGCCGGGTTGAAGAAGAACGGCACCGAGATGCGCTCGTCGGGGAACGAGGGCGAGATCACGCGGTGGTTCGTCGCGGTCAGATACCCCTGCGTCGCGTACTCGAGCAGCTCGCCGATGTTGACGACGAAGGCGCCCGGCACCGGGGGAGCGTCGACCCACTCGCCGTCGCGCTCGACCTGCAGACCGCCCTTGCCGGGCTCGACCCAGAGCAGGGTGAGAACCCCCGAGTCCTTGTGCGCACCGACACCCTGCTGAGGGGTCGGGTCGTCTTTGCCCGGGTAACGCACGATCTTGATGAGCGTCTGGGGGTCGCCGAAGTGGCGGTCGAAGTACTGCTCCTCGGCGCCGAGGGCGAGGGCCCACGCACGTAGCAGCTTGCGGGCGACGCCGGTGAGGTGGTCGTGCCACTCGGTGACGACCTCGCGGAGCTCGGGCTGGGTGGCCGGCCACAGGTTCGGCCCCACGAGCCGGTTGTAGCCGGGGCCGTCGGCATCCTGGATCGCGTCGCGCTCGGGACCGATGTCGATCTGCTCGCGCCAATCCACTCGCCCCTGCGTGCGCTCGCCGCCGACGCGGGTGTAGCCGCGGAAGTGGGGGCTCGTGACGTTCTCGATCGCGAGCTTCTCGGCCTCGGGGAGGGCGAAGAAGTCGTGGGCGGCCTGCAGCAGTCGACCCTCGAGCTCGGGTGTGACCCCGGTTCCGGTCAGGTAGAAGAAGCCGACGTCATGGGTGGCGGCGCGCAGGTCGTCGCGGAAGCGGGACGCGGCCTCGGGCCCCTGATCGAGCAGCGAGAGGTCGAGGATCGGGAGGTTCAACTCGGACATGGATCGAGGCTAGGTCGGGCCTTCGTCGCGCGCGCGAATGTTGCCGACCGTTACCGCGCACGCGCGCGGCATCCGCTTTCCGCCGACATCGGGGATGCGCGAAGCGGCGAAAGTGCGTAATCTGTCACAGTCAGGTGAGGCTGTCCTTACCTGGTCCGCAACGTCGCGGTCCTTCCTCCTCGTGAAAGTCGGAACTCCCGCCCGTGCTTGCCAGCTTCTTCGCCACCTTCCTCATCGGCCTCCGTGAAGGCCTCGAGGCCGCGCTCGTCGTCGGCATCCTCGTCGCCTACCTCACGCGCGTCGACCGCCGCGACGCCCTGCCCAAGCTCTGGACCGGTGTCGGACTCGCCGTGGCCCTCGCGCTCGGCGTCGGCGCGATCTTCACGTTCGGCGCCTACATGCTCACGTTCGAGGCCCAGGAGCTTCTCGGCGGCGGGCTTTCGCTGCTCGCGGTCGCGATGGTCACCTGGATGATCTTTTGGATGCAGAAGGCCGGCCGCACCCTCAAGGCGGGCCTCGAGGGCGGAGTCGACAAGGCGCTGCGCGGCGGCGTATGGGCGCTCGTGGCGATCGGGTTCGTGTCGGTGGCCCGCGAGGGCGTGGAGACGACCCTGCTGCTGTGGTCGATGGTGCAGTCGTTCGGCGAGTCCCCCGTGGCCCTGCTCGGAGCGCTCCTGGGCCTCGCCACCGCCGTCGTCCTCGGCTGGTTCATCGCGCGCGGCATGCTGCGCCTCAACCTCGGCCGTTTCTTCACCTGGACGGGCGGTTTCCTCATCATCGTGGCGGCGGGCGTGCTCGCGTACGCCTTCCACGACCTGCAGGAGGCCGGGGCGCTTCCCGGCCCGTTCGGCGCCGGTGCGCCGATCGACCCCGCCACGGGTCTGGTCGCCACCGGCTGGGCCGGCTTCCCCTTCGGGTGGGCCTTCGACGTCTCGACCGCCGTGGCCCCCGACAGCGCGCTCGCGGTGCTGCTGCAGGCGACCGTGGGCTTCATGCCCCAGATGACGTGGCTGCAGGTCATCGCGTGGGTCGTCTACGTCGCCGTCGTCGTCCCGCTCTTCGTCCGGGGCGTGCGGGCGGGTCGTCGTCCGCGCTCCGCCGCGACCTCGCCGTCCACCGTGCCGGCGGAGCCCCGGCTCGCGGCCGCCCCGGCGACGGCCGGCACCTCCACCGCCCCCTGAGACCTTCCTCCTCCCGCGCGCACCCGACGCCGCGGCATCCTTCCCTCGAACGGAGCACCATGAATTCGACACGCCTCCTCGCGGCCGGCGCCGCGGCCGGCGCAGCCGTCCTCCTCCTCTCCGGCTGCGTCGCCAAGACCGACGCCGCGGCCTCCGGCGCCCTCACGGTGACCTCCACGGCCGACGGCTGCGCCGTCTCGGCCGGGAGCGCCCCCAGCGGCACCGTCGCCTTCACGGTCGACAACAAGAGCGAGCAGACCACGGAGTTCTACCTGTTGGCCTCCGACGGCCTCCGCATCGTCGGCGAGGTCGAGAACATCGCCCCGGGCGCCTCGCGCAGCCTCACCGTGGTCGCGCAGCCGGGTGACTACTACACCCTGTGCAAGCCGGGAATGGTGGGAGACGGCGTCGGCAAGGCGGCGTTCACCGTCACCGGCGACGCCGTGGCCGTCGACGGACCGGATGCCGAGCAGAAGCAGCAGGCCGTCGACCTGTACGCCGCATTCGTGAAGGACCAGGTCGGCCAGCTCCTCCCCGCGGTGCAGACCTTCGCCGCCGTGTACGAGAGCGGTGACGATGCCGCGGCGCGCGAGCAGTTCCCGCGCGTCCGCGCGTTCTACGAGCGCATCGAGCCGATCGCGGAGGCGCTGGGCGACCTCGACCCCCGCATCGACTACCGCGAGGTCGACGCCGTGGCCGAGGGTCTGGACTGGACCGGGTTCCACCGCATCGAGAAGGACCTCTGGGTCCCCGCGCAGGACGCGCTGAACGCCGACGGCGAGACGCCGGCGTGGCAGGACTGGGCGCCCTCGACGCCGGCCGAGCGCGCCACCTACGGCGACAAGCTCATCGCCGACACGCAGGAGCTGTACGACTACGTGCACTCCGACGCCTTCACCGAGGCCCTCGACGCCCAGGGGGTCGCGGGTATCTCGAACGGCGCGATCGCGCTGCTCGACGAGGTGGCCACGGGCAAGATCAGCGGCGAAGAGGACTGGTGGTCGGGAACCGACCTGTACGACTTCGCGGCCAACGTCGAGGGGTCCAAGATGGCGTTCTCGCTCGTGCGCGACTTCGCGGAGTCCAAGGGCGACAAGGGCGCGAGCCTGGTCGGTCGCATCGACGCGGGGTACACCGATCTCGAGGCAGCCCTCGCCGCGCACGGATCCGCCGAGGCCGGCTTCGTGCCCTACTCCCAGCTCACCGAGGCCGACAAGCGTCAGCTCACCGACCTCATCAACGCCCTCGCCGAGCCGCTGTCGCAGCTGACGGTGACGATCCTGGAATGACCGTGGACGACGAACGGCTCACCCCCGGCACCGCCGGGTCTTCGGACCCGGCGGTCGCCGCGTCCGCCGGCGCCGCGTCCGCCGGCGCCGCGTCCGCCGGCTCCGGGGCCGCCGGGCTGTCCCGGCGCGGGCTCATGGGCCTCGCGCTCGGCGCGAGCGCCACCGGCCTCGTGGTGGGATCGGGCCTCGGTCTCGTGGGCGGAGCGGCGTACGGCCGCGAGCAGGAACGAGCGGTGATGGATGCCGTGGCCCCGGCCGCCGGCATCCACCAGCCCGGGATCACCACCCCGGTGCAGGACCACCTGCACTTCGCGGCCTACGACATGATGGCGCGCACGACCCGCGACGACCTCGCCGAGATGCTCGCCGACTGGACGTATGCGGCGACCCGCATGATGCAGGGCCTCGACGTCAGTGCCTCCGGTGCCGTCGGCGGCTCTCCGGAGGCGCCGCCCGACGACACCGGCGAGGCCCTGGGCCTTCCCGCGAGCAACCTCACCATCACGTTCGGCTTCGGGCCCACGCTGTTCGACCAGCGCTTCGGGCTCGAGGGGCAGAAGCCCGCGGGGCTCGAGCGACTCCCGGCTTTCCTGGGCGACGACCTGGATCCGCTCCGCTCCGACGGCGACCTGTGCATCCAGGCCTGCGCCGACGATCCGCAGGTCGCGGTGCACGCGATCCGCAACCTCAGCCGCATCGCGTTCGGCCGCGCGACGATCCGCTGGTCGCAGCTCGGTTTCGGCCGCACCTCGAAGACCACCTCCGACCAGGCGACCCCGCGCAACCTGTTCGGCTACAAGGACGGCACGGCAAACATCCTCGCCGACGACACCGCCGCCCTCGACGAGAACGTGTGGGTCTCGGCATCCGAGGGTCCGGCGTGGCTCGCGGGCGGGTCGTACCTCGTCGCGCGGCGCATCGCGATGCTCATCGAGACGTGGGACCGCACGCGCCTCGCGGAGCAGGACCGGGTCGTCGGTCGCGACAAGGCGAACGGTGCTCCGCTCTCGGGCGGCGACGAGTTCGCCGCTCCCGACTTCGACGCCGTCGGCGCCGGGGGGAAGCCGGCGATCGACCCCCGCAGTCACGTGCGGCTCGCGCACCCCGACATGAACGGTGGCATCCGCCTGCTCCGCCGTGGCTACAACTTCGTCGACGGCACGACCGATCTCGGCCGCTTGAACGCGGGACTCTTCTTCCTGTCGTTCCAGAAGAGTCCCGAGCGCTACATCACCGTGCAGAGGGCCCTCGCGACGGATGCCATGGGCGAGTACCTGCGGCACGTCGGCTCCGGTCTCTGGGCCGTGCCGCCGGCGGCTCCCACCGGCACGTCGATCGGGGCGGGGCTGCTCGGGGCGTAGCCGACGGCGCGGCCCGAGGCGGCGGAGCCTGTCGGGGCCACCGAGCGTGGCGGCTGTCGGTCGAGCGGCGGAGGTGGCTGAGCTCGTCGAGGCCACCGGGTGTCGCGGGTCCGGGTCCCTTCGACGAGCTCAGGGACCTCGCTACGGCGCCCCTCGGGGCGGTTGAGCCTGGCGCGTCGCGGTCCCGGATGCCGCGGACGCGCGGCCGGCGCCGAGCTCGCGATCGCGGAAGAGCCACGGCATCCGGGGCTCCACCAGAGGGCGGGTGAGGCGTCGCACGGGGCGGCTCGACAGGGCCACGGCGATGAGGACGCTCGCGACGATCACGACGGGGATCCACAGCCACATCGGCTCGAGGCCCCGAAGGACGCCCGACTGGCGGAACGGGTAGAGCACGAACGTGTGGAGCAGGTAGACGTACATCGTGTACCGGCCCAGGACGCTCCAGCGCGTCTCCCGCCGGGGGATGAGAAGCAGGAACGCCGACATGAGCACGAGCGCGAGGGCGATGATCGACAGGCGCACGGCTCCCGCCCACCACTGCGGGGCGTCGAGATCGACGTAGGCGTCGACGAAGAAGAACCACGTGCCCAGACGCACCTCGTTCCAGGTGTCGACGAAGGCGTAGGCGAGGATCCCGGCGCCCGCGAGCACCGCGCCGGCGACGGCCCGCAGCCACACCGGACGGCGCTCGAGCAGCCCGAGGCGCGCGACGACGTCGTGCTCGCGGAGCCACCACCCCAGGGTGAAGAACGGCAGCAGCCCGAGCAGCCGCGACACCGAGAACGTCGAGTCGATGCTCGGCAGGTACCCGGCGATCACCGAGATCGCCAGCGCCCACAGGACGGGTCCGCGCACCAGCGCGAGATACGGCAGAACGAGTCGGAACAGCGCGAGCGCGAGGAGGAACCACAGCGTCCACGACGGCTGAGCGGGGTCGAGATTCGTCCTCCCCGTCACCAGGAACTGCGTGATCGTCCACAGGGTCTCGAAGATGAGGTACGGCGCGATCAGGTCGGTGACGACGCGGGCCATCCGGCGACGGGTGGGTTCGGCTCCCGAGGAGAAATACCCCGACACCAGCGCGAACAGGGGCATGTGGAACGCGTACACGAGCAGGTACAGCGCCTGCGCGGCATCCGAGTCGTAAGTGAGCCGCTGGATGGCGTGGCCGAAGACGACGAGCACGATCGCGGCGAAGCGCGCGTTGTCCCAGAACGGGGTGCGGGTCGTCGTGCGGGGCGAGGTGGTGGCATCCGTCATCCCGGGCGACGATAATCGCGACGCGAGCGAGGGTCCATGGGGGTGGATCCCGGATGCCGATGGGGTACGGCGGAATAAAGATCGGCGTCGTGCGTTCTGACATGTATATTCAGATGCATACAAACGGAGGTCGCATCATGAGCGAGACGAACAACTGGCCGGGCATGCAGTTCGGTGTCATGACGGTGAGCGACATCACCCAGGACCCCACCACGGGGAAGACCCCGAGCGAAGCCCAGCGCATCAAAGACACGCTCACGATCGCGAAGCACACCGAAGAGGTCGGCCTCGACGTCTTCGCCCTCGGCGAGCACCACAACCCGCCCTTCTGGTCGTCGTCGCCCACGACCACGCTGGCCTATATCGCCGCGCAGACCGAGCGCCTCATCCTCACGACCTCGACCACGCTCATCACCACGAACGACCCGGTGAAGATCGCCGAGGACTTCGCGATGCTCCAGCACGTGTCGGGCGGTCGCGCCGACCTCATGCTCGGCCGCGGCAACACCGGCCCCGTGTACCCCTGGTTCGGAAAGGACATCCGTCAGGGCCTCCCGCTCACCATCGAGAACTACGACCTGCTGCACAAGTTGTGGCGGGAGGACGTCGTGGACTGGGAGGGGAAGTTCCGCACGCCGCTGCAGGGCTTCACCTCGACCCCGCGACCGCTGGACGGCGTGCCCCCGTTCGTGTGGCACGGCTCGATCCGCACGCCCGAGATCGCCGAGCAGGCCGCGTACTACGGCAACGGGTTCTTCGCGAACAACATCTTCTGGCCCAAGGAGCATTACCAGCGCCTCATCACGCTGTACCGCGAGCGCTACGCCCACTACGGACACGGCACACCCCAGCAGGCGATCGTCGGCCTCGGCGGCCAGGTGTTCATGCGCGCCAACTCGCAGGACGCGGTGCGGGAGTTCCGTCCGTACTTCGACAACGCGCCCGTCTACGGCCACGGTCCGAGCCTCGAGGACTTCAGTGAGATGACCCCGCTGACCGTCGGCTCGCCGCAGCAGATCATCGACCGGTACGCGGCGATGCGCGAGACGTTCGGCGACTACCAGCGCCAGCTGTTCCTCATCGACCACGCGGGCCTTCCGACCAAGACGGTGCTCGAGCAGCTCGACATCCTCGGCGGCGAGGTCGTTCCGGTGCTGCGCAAGGAGCTGCAGAAAAACCGCCCGGTCGAGGTTCCCGACGCGCCCACGCACGCCAACCTCGTCGAGAAAATCTACGCCGGCGCGGCCCCGCGTCAGGCGGTGCCCGGTGCCAACCGCGGCGACAACATGGTCTCGGGAAGCCCGTACCAGGATGCCGCGCCTCGCACGGGCAGCGCGTTCGGTGCCGCCGCGACGAAGGTGGGTGCCTGAGATGGCCGCCCGCCGCATCGCGGTGATCACCGCGGGACTCTCGACGCCCTCGTCGACCCGCATGCTCGGCGATCGACTCGCGCACGCCGCTCTCGCCGAGCTGCGCGAGCGGGGGATCGAGGCCACGGCCGACGTGTTCGAACTGCGCGATTACGCGCACGACCTCACCGACAACCTGCTCACGGGCTTCGCCCCGCCGGCGCTCGAGCAGATGATCAACACGGTCGTCTCGGCCGACGGCATCATCGCCGTCACGCCGATCTTCTCCACGAGCTACTCGGGCCTGTTCAAGTCGTTCATCGACGTGCTCGACCCGCAGGCGCTGAGCGGCACACCGGTGCTGATCGGGGCGAACGCCGGCACCGCCCGCCACTCGCTCGCCATCGACTACGCGATCCGCCCGCTGTTCACCTACCTGCACGCCAACCCGGTGCCGACCGGGGTGTTCGCCGCCTCGAGCGACTGGGGCGCGAACGCCGACGAGGTGGCACCGCTCGGTTCGCGGGTCGACCGCGGCGCGCGGGAGTTCGCCGAGGCGATCGCCGCGCGCGAGCCCGTGCGCGACGCGGACCCCTTCGACCCCTCGTCGTACCTCGGCGAGGGCCGGTCGTTCGGCCACCTGCTGGGCGGTCTGTCGGGGGAGTAACCCGCCTCGACGCCCCGTCGCCCGTGTGGCGGCGGGGCGTCGTCGTGCGTGGGGACGGGCGGGTCGTCGTGCGTGGGGGTGGGTGGGTCGTCGTGCGTGGGGGCGGGTCGCAGGCTCAGTCATGTGCGCAAACTCCGTTGCGAGTGGGTGTTCTGGGCTGAGGTTGTGCGAATCGCGGAGGTTGTGCGCGCGGGCGCGGGCCGGGGCATCGCCGTGCGTGGGGGTGGGTGGGCGGGGCGCAGGCTCAGTCATGTGCACAAACTCCGTTGCGGGCGCGCGGTTCGGGCTGAGGTTGTGCGAATCGCGGAGGTTGTGCGCGCGGGCGCGCGCCGGGGCGTCGTCGTGCGTGGGGGTCGGTGGGCGGGTCGCAGGCTCAGTCATGTGCGCAAACTCCGTTGCGGGCGCGCGGTTCGGGCTGAGGTTGTGCGCATCGCGGAGGATGTGCGCACGAAGCGGCCCTGGACGGCCGCACCTTGTGTCGGCGAGTCCCGCGGCCGTGGGCGCTCCGCCTAGGGTGGGGGCGAGCAGAAGGAGTCGGGATGGATGCCACGCAGTGGGACGAGCGCTACCGCGCCTCCGCCGGGGGAGTGTGGGCCACCCAACCGCCCGCCGTCGTGCGGGAGATCGCCACGCCCTTGGCGCCGACGACCGCTATCGACATCGCGACCGGCGACGGACGCACAGCGCTGTGGCTCGCCGAGAGGGGCTGGTCGTGCACCGGCCTCGACTTCTCGGGCGCGGGGCTCGCGCTCGCCGCGGCCCGACCCGGGGGCGATGCGGTGCGATGGGTCCAGGGCGACGTGCACGACTGGGCGCCGGAGTCGCCCGTCGACCTCGTCGTCTCGTGCTACCTCCACCTACCCGATGCCGCGGCGGTCGTTGCGCGCATCGCGCAGTGGGTGGCGCCCGGAGGCACGCTCCTCGTCGTCGGCCACGACGTCGAGAACATCGCCGCGGGAGGTCACGGACCCTCCGATCCCGCCATCCTCTACACGCCCGACCTCCTGCGCGGTGCGCTCGACGATCGCTTCCGCATCGAGAGGTGCGAACGCGTCACGCGAACGAGTGCGGATGCCGAGCTGCGCGGCGGTCACGCGCACCCCGCGATCGACACCGTTCTGCACGCGGTCCGGGTGCGCTGACGGGCGCACGGTCCGTCCCTCCGGACGGCGCGACCGCGCCGGCCGGGGCGCGCACCGGCCGGCCGGTGCGCGCCTCTCACAGCACGATGTCGTCGGGGCCCCTCAGCTCCCGCGGGGTGACCGGGCGCAGTCCGAGACGCGCGAAGGTGTCGGCGGCCACGAGCGGCCCGACGTCGACGCCCGCTTCGGCGGCGATGTCGGCGATCGGTGCCTGGAACGTGCGGAAGGCCCCGAGGGGCGGCACCGTGAGCCCCTGCCGCGTGTCGACGAGCTCGCTCTGATCGAGCACGAAGCCGGCCGCGGCGAGGGTCTCGCCCCGTCTCCAGGCCGCGATCTTCCAGAACCGCAGGGGCACCCGGATGCCGCGGTACGGCGGATCGCCGTCGTCGAGCACCGGCGCCGTGAACACCGCGAGCCGCTGATCGGTCGTCTCGGCGTAGGCGAGGACGTGGTCCTCGAGACCGAGCCACAGCTCCTTCGACTGGTTGAATCCGGCCGCCTGCGGGGCGGCGTTCGTGTAGAAGAACGTGGCCTCGGTGGCATCCCGAGCCTCGTCGACGTCTCCCCAGCCCGGATCGCGACGACGTACCAGATGGCCCCGATCGAGATCGTTGCGGCTGTAGACCTCGGGACCGGCCTGCGCATCGGCGGGCACCCGCGGGTCGAGGCGCCATTCGCCCGAGCGGGGGAGGTCGCGCAGGGTCGCCCCGTCGATCACGACGGCGGTGACCGCGGCGAATCGGCGATCCTCCCGCAGCAGCACCGAGAACCGGGCGTAGTCGAGCCGCGTCGTCGGTGCGGCGGGCGCGGGCAGGAGGAGGGGGATGCCGAGGAAATCCGGGTCGTAGCCGTCGCTCATGCCCCCATGCTGCCGCGGACCCCCGACATCGCGACAGACTGGACCGATGGAACAGCACGTGAAGACCCGGGCCGACGCGCCCGCCGGCTTCTTCGCCGCCGAGGCCGCGGGCCTGCGGTGGCTCGCCGACGCCCACGGAGCACGCACCGTCGGCGTCGTCGAGGCGACCGAGGAGCGCATCGTGCTGGAGCGCGTCGCCGAGACGCCCCCGACCGCGGCGTCGGCCGAGGCGTTCGGTGCCGCGCTCGCCGCGACCCACGCCGCCGGAGCCACGGCCTTCGGCGCGGCCCCTCCCGGCGGGGAGGGCCACATCTTCATCGGCCGCCGACCGCAGCCCGCGCGTCCCACCGCGACCTGGGGCGCCTTCTACGCGGCTCAGCGCGTCGAGCCCTTCCTGCCGATCGTCGTCGCGGCGGGGAACCTGTCGGCATCCGGTGCCGAGCTCGTGAGCCGCGCCTGCCGGCTCGTCGCCGACGGGGCGTTCGACGACGACGAGCCGCCCGCGCGGCTGCACGGCGACCTGTGGGCGGGCAACGTGCTGTGGACTCCCGAGGGGGTCGTGCTCATCGATCCCGCGGCCCACGGAGGGCATCGCGAGACCGACCTCGCGATGCTCGCGCTCTTCGGCTGCCCGTTCCTCGAGCGCATCCTCGCCGCCTACGACCGCGCGCGGCCGCTGCGCGCCGGGTGGCGCGAGCGCGTGCCGCTGCACCAGCTGCACCCCCTCGCCGTGCACGCGGCCGGTCACGGACCGTCGTACGGCCGGGCCCTCGTGGATGCCGCCGAGCAGACGCTCGCGTTGGCCTGAGGCGCCGGCTCCCGGCATCCGAGGGCCGCAGACGCGCGCGGAGCTCGCACCTTCCCGGGTAGGGGATGCGAGGAGCGCGCCGATCTGCGAGCCGCCGCGTCGGGCCGCGGCGCCCGCACCCCGCGCGAAGCTCGCACGTTCCCGGGCGGAGTCGGCCGATCTGCGCGCTCCGGAGCCGACGGGGTCAGCCCCGCGCGGCGGCCCGCCGTTTCGCGCGCCGCGCGAGCAGCAGGTCGATGCCCACGCCGATCCCCACCGCGACGACGATCGACACCACCACCGCCACCACCGGACCCCCGGGCACGACGGCGGCGACCACCGCGCCGATCACCGCCTGGTAGGCGGCCCACGCCAGAGCCGCCAGGGCGGCGACGCCGAGGTACCGCGCCGGCTGCACGCGCGAGGCTCCGGCGGCGAGGTTCACCGCGAGCCGGGCGAACGGCACGAACCGCGCCGTGAACAGCACCAGCGCGGCGTTGCGTTCCAGGCGTCGGCGCGCCCACTCCAACGCGGCCGACACGCGGGGCCCACGCATCCAGGCCCATCGCTCGACGCCGACCGCGCGCCCCACCAGGTAGCAGCACAGGTCGCCCGCGAAGGCCGCCGCTCCCGCGACGAGGATCACTGCGCCCAGCGACGGAGTGCCGTGCGCGACCGCGAGGGCGCCGAACGCCGTCACCGCCGCCTCGCCCGGGATGACGACGAGGAACGCATCGGCGAACACCAGCACCGCCATCGCGAGCAGGGCCCAGGGGCTTGCCGCGATCGCCTGCAGCCATGCGTCGACGCCGTCCATCCCGTCACTCTCCGCCGCCGATCGAGACGCCCCGCCCACGCGGCGGTGACGCCCCGCGGAGCATCCGGTGAACATCGCGAACGTGGGCCCTCTCCGCGCCCCGCGAGAGCGCGCGAGGTCGCACCCTGGACTCGTGAGAGTCGCGCTGCTGGCCGAATCCTTCCTCCCGCACATGAACGGGGTCACCGGTTCCGTTCTCCATGTCCTCCGCCACTTGGCGGAGGCGGGGCACGAGACGCTCGTGATCGCCCCCAAGTCCGGAGACGTCACCGCCGACCTGCACGGCGCCCGCACCGAGCTCCTGCGCTCCGTGCCGCTGCCGTCGTACCCCGAGGTGCGGGTGGTGTTCGCCCGCGCGGCGCGCCTGGGCGCCCTGCTGCGCGACTTCGATCCCGACGTCGTGCACCTGGCATCCCCCTTCGTGCTCGGGTGGCAGGGACTCGCGGCGGCGGACGCCCTCAAGATCCCCTCCGTCGCCGTCTACCAGACCGACGTCGTCGCGTATTCGCAGAAGTACGGCCTGCCGCACGCCACGGCGCTCGTCGCCGCCCACGTCGCCCGCTTGCACCGTCGCGCGACGCTCACCCTCGCGCCCTCGTCGGCGTCGATGCGTCAGCTCGAGGAGCTCGGCGTGGATCGCATCCGTCGCTGGGGTCGGGGAGTGGATGCCGTGCGCTTCGCCCCCGAGCACCGCGACGACGCGTGGCGTGCCGAGGTGGCCCCGCGCGGCGAGCGCATCGTCGGTTACGTCGGGCGGCTCGCGCCCGAGAAGCAGGTCGACGACCTCCGCGTCCTCGCCGGGCTGCCCGAGACCCGAGTGGTGATCGTGGGCGACGGGCCCTCGCGCCCGTCGCTCGAGAAGGCCCTCCCGGACGCCCTCTTCACCGGGCACCTGTCCGGCGCGGCGCTGTCGTCGGTCATGGCCGGCTTCGACGTGTTCGTGCACCCGGGTGAGAGCGAGACGTTCGGGCAGACCATCCAGGAAGCCCTGGCCAGCGGCGTCCCGGTGGTCGCGACGGGGGTCGGCGGTCCGCTCGATCTCGTGCGCTCGAGCGTCGACGGCTGGCTGTACAAGCCCGGCGACCTCGACGACCTGCGCGCCCGCGTCGCGGATCTCGTCGGCGACGACGCGAAGCGTCGCGCGTTCGCCCGCGCCGCGCGCGACGCCGTGCAGGGGCGCACGTGGGCGGCCCTCACGGGCGACCTCGTCGGACACTACGCGGATGCCATCGCCCTGCGCCGCATCGACGACAACCTGTTGCTGCGGGGCGGGCCACGCCCGGCGGCTGTCGAAGCCACGCGTACGCGGGGCCGCTGGACCCGCTTCGTGGCGCTCGGCGACTCGCTGACCGAGGGCCTGTGCGATGCGTCGCGCATGCCCTCGGGCCAGTTCCGCGGGTGGGCGGACCGCCTCGCGGAGCTGCTCGCCCACACCAGCGACGACGGGCCCTTCCGCTACGCCAACCTCGCCGTGCGCAGTCGCCGGGTGCGGCACCTGATCGACGAGCAGATCCCCGCCGCCCTCGCCCTGCAGCCCGATCTCGTGTCGATCCTCATCGGCGCCAACGACCTGGTCGGGCCCGCCCCGATCCTGCCGGCGATCGTGGCGGAGGTGGAGTCGGCGGTGCGCGCGGTGCGGCGCACGGGCGCCGACGTGCTGTTGGTGACGACCTTCCTGCCGCGCCGGCCCGCGGCCCGCATCTTCGCCCGCCGTTTCGCGGCCTACAACGTGCATCTGCGACGCATCGCGGCGGAGCAGGGAGCGATCCTGCTCGACCTGGAGGCCGCCGCCGAGATCGGTGAGCTGCCGCTGTGGGCCGACGACCTGGTGCACCTGCGCTCCTCGGGGCACCGGCTCGTCGCCTACCGCGCGGCGGAGGCGCTCGGCGTGCCCGATGCGCGCGCCCTGCTGGGCCTCGACGAGGCGCTGCACGCCGACGACGACGCACCGCGCGGCGGCTGGCTGACCCGCGACGCGTTGCCGTGGGTGTGGCGCCGCCTGCGCGGGCGCACCGCGGGCGACGGCGTCCGCGCGAAGCACGAGGCGTACGTCGAACTGCCCACCCGCGGCGACCGGGAGCGCACCCGCACGTCGTGACGCCCGCCGGTGCCCCGGGGCTGCCCGCACGGGAGGCCCCTGAGCTGATCGCGGGCTCCGGCGGCGTCGCCCCTCGTGAAGGGAGGCCCCTGAGCTCGTGGCGGGACCCGGCGGCGTCGCCCCGCTCGAAGGGAGGACCCTGAGCTCGTCGAAGGGTCCGGGGGCGGCTCGCCCGGCTCAGCCGTTCAGTACCAGCCGGTCTGCTCCGAGTGCGCCCACGCACCGCACGGGGAGCCGTAGCGCGCGCTGATGTACGACAGACCCCACGAGATCTGCGTCGCCGCATTGGTGCGCCAGTCCAGACCGGCGGATGCCATCTTCTCGCCCGGAAGGGCCTGGGGGATCCCGTAGGCGCCGCTCCAGGGATTCAGGGCGTCGGCTCGCCACCCCGATTCGCGGTTCCACAGCGACACCAGGCAGGAGAACTGGTCGTCGCCCCACCCGTAGGAGCGGATCGCGCCCCGCGCGTGATCGCGGGCCTCGCCGGGGCTCATGATCGGGCCGGCGGGTGCCGTCGAGCCGCCGCCGGAGCCACCGCTGTTCGAACCGCCTCCGCCGGAGCCGCCGCCGCCCGATCCGCCGCCGCTGCCTCCCGACCCTCCCGATCCGGCGCCCGAGCCGCTGCCGTCGGCCGCACCCCCGCCGGCGTTCCCGGACCCACCGCCGGATCCTCCCGACCCGTTCCCGGAGCCGCCGTTCCCGGAGCCGGTGTTGCCGGGACCGGTGCCGCCGGAGCCGCTCGACCCCGCGCCGCCCCCGGTCGCGCCGCCGGCTTCGGCGGCGTCGCGCGCGGCCTTCTGCCGCTCGCGGGCCGCGCGCTCCTGGGCGGCGGTGGTCTCGCGCAGGGCCGCGAGTTGCGCATAGAGCTCGTCCAGTCGCGACTGCGCCGCCGCGACGTCGGCCGCCTCGGCATCCGCCTCGGTCCGGGCTGCGGCGGCGGTGGTCTGCGCCTCGGTCGCCAGTCGGGTCGCCTCGGTGCGCGCCACCTCGGCCTGCGTGCGCAGCGAGGTCGCGACATCCGCGGCCGAGCGGGCGTCGCCCGCGGTGCGCGCGCTGACCGCGGTGACGTGGTCGAGCAGACCGAGCCGCTGCAGCAGCGAATCGGGATCGGCCTCGGTGAGCAGCTGCGCCACCAGGGGGCCCGAACCGATCGTGCGATAGAGCCGTGCCGCGCTCGCTCCGGCTCGGCTGCTCGCCTGCGACAGGGCGGCGTCGGCGGCCGTGCTCTGCTGGGTCAGGGTCTGGGCGCGAGCGGCGGTCGCCTCCGCGAGCCGACGCGTGCGTTCGGCGGCGGCCGATGCATCCAGCGCGCGCCGGGAGGCGGAGGCGGCCTCGGCCTCGGCGGCATCCAGTTGGTCTTTCAGCGCCGCCACGGCCGACTCGTCGACGGCGGCGGAACGCGGGCTCGCCACGGCCGAGGTGACGGCGGCGGACGCCGGGAACGGCACGAGGGCGGCGCCCACGACCAGGCACGCCGCGAGCGTGTGACTGGTGAGACGCGTGAGACCCATGTGGTCACGCTAGAGCACGAAAGCGTGGCGCGACCACCCCGGGGGAGTCGTCGCTGGTAGGGTGGAGCCCGAATGCCGTGTTGGCATCCGCTCAAATACATATGAGCTCACGGAGCAGGCCGGCAGACGCTGGTCCCCTGTGGTGGACTCCCCGTCGGAACGCCGGGTGGTCGTCTACTGGTGGCCAGTCGCCGGGATTTCCGGGTCGATTCGTCGGCGCGCCCTTTCTGCCTGTTCCTGCTCCTTCGCATGTCAGCTCGTCGCCCACACGGGGCGGCGAGCCTAAACAAAGAAGGAGGGACCTCTTGGAAGGTCCAGAAATCACCGCCGCTGAAGCCGTTCTCGACAACGGCCGTTTCGGCACCCGTACCGTCCGCTTCGAGACCGGTCGCCTCGCTCAGCAGGCCCAGGGCGCTGTCGCCGCCTACCTCGACGAAGAGACCATGCTCCTGTCGGCCACCAGCGCCGGCAAGCACCCGCGTGAAGGCTTCGACTTCTTCCCGCTGACCGTCGACGTCGAGGAGCGCTCGTACGCCGCGGGCAAGATCCCCGGCTCGTTCTTCCGTCGCGAGGGTCGCCCCTCCACCGAGGCCATCCTCGTGTGCCGCCTCATCGACCGTCCGCTGCGCCCCTCGTTCGTCGAGGGTCTGCGCAACGAGGTCCAGATCGTCGTGACCGTGCTCTCGATCGCGCCCGGCGAGTTCTACGACGCCCTCGCGATCAACGCCGCGTCGATGTCGACCCAGATCTCGGGTCTGCCGTTCTCGGGTCCGATCGCGGGTGTCCGCCTCGCGCTCATCCCCGGTCAGGGCGAGCACGCCGACCAGTGGGTCGCGTTCCCCAAGGCCGAGCAGCTCGAGGATGCCGTCTTCGACCTGATCGTCGCGGGCCGCGTGCTCGACGACGGCGACGTCGCCATCATGATGGTGGAGGCCGAGGCCACCGAGGGCAGCTGGAACCTCATCAAGGGCGGCGCGACCAAGCCCAACGAGCAGGTCGTCGCCGAGGGCCTCGAGGCCGCCAAGCCCTTCCTGCGTCAGCTCGTCGACGCGCAGAACGAGGTCGCCCGCAGCGCCTCGAAGGAGATCCAGTCGTTCCCCGTCTTCCCGGCCTACAGCCAGGAGACCTACGACTTCGTCGCCGGCCGCGCGTACGACCGCCTCGTGCCGGTGTACCAGATCGCCGACAAGCAGGAGCGCCAGAACGCCGATGACGAGGTCAAGTCCTCGGTCAAGGAGCAGCTGCTCGCCGCCGTCGAGTCGGGCGAACTGCCCGCCGTCGCGACGCTGGAGTTCAGCGCCGCCTACAAGTCGGTCACCAAGACGATCGTGCGCGGTCGCATCCTCGCCGAGGGCGTGCGCATGGACGGCCGCGGCCTGGCCGACATCCGTCCGCTCGACGCCGAGGTGCAGGTCATCCCGCGCGTGCACGGTTCGGCGATCTTCCAGCGCGGCGAGACCCAGATCCTGGGCGTCACCACGCTGAACATGCTCAAGATGGAGCAGCAGATCGACTCGCTGTCGCCCATCACGAGCAAGCGCTACCTGCACCACTACAACTTCCCGCCCTACTCGACCGGTGAGACCGGCCGTGTCGGCAGCCCGAAGCGTCGCGAGATCGGTCACGGCTTCCTGGCCGAGCGCGCGCTCGTTCCGGTGCTCCCCAGCCGCGAGGAGTTCCCCTACGCGATCCGTCAGGTCTCCGAGGCCCTCGGCTCCAACGGCTCCACCTCGATGGGCTCCGTCTGCGCCTCGACCCTGTCGCTGCTGAACGCGGGTGTGCCCCTTCGCGCCCCCGTCGCCGGTATCGCCATGGGCCTGGTCACGGACGAGGTCGACGGCCAGACGCGCTACGCCGCACTGACCGACATCCTCGGCGCCGAAGACGCCCTCGGCGACATGGACTTCAAGGTCGCGGGCACGTCGGAGTTCATCACGGCGATCCAGCTCGACACGAAGCTCGACGGCATCCCGTCGTCGGTGCTGGCCGCAGCCCTCACCCAGGCCAAGGAGGCTCGTCTGACGATCCTCAACGTCCTGAACGCCGCGATCGACGCTCCCGACGAGATGGCGCCCACCGCGCCTCGCGTCATCAGCGTGCAGATCCCGGTCGACAAGATCGGTGAGCTCATCGGACCCAAGGGCAAGACGATCAACTCCATCCAGGACGAGACCGGCGCCCAGATCTCGATCGAGGACGACGGCACCGTCTACATCGGTGCGACCGACGGCCCCTCGGCCGAGGCCGCCCGCGCCCAGGTGAACGCGATCGCCAACCCGACCAACCCCGAGGTCGGCGAGCAGTTCCTCGGCACGGTCGTCAAGATCGCGACCTTCGGTGCGTTCGTCTCGCTGCTTCCCGGCAAGGACGGCCTGCTGCACGTCAGCGAGGTCCGCAAGCTCGCCGGTGGCAAGCGCGTCGAGAACGTCGAAGACGTGCTCTCGGTCGGTCGCAAGATCCTCGTGCGCATCACGAAGATCGACGACCGCGGCAAGCTGTCGCTCGAGCCCGTGCTCGACGAGGAGGCGACCACGCCCGAGCCCGCGGACACGCAGAGCTCGGCCGCCGCGAGCGAGGGCCCCGAGGCTCCCGCCGAAGGCTGATCCTTTCCTCCTCGGATGCCCGTCCCGCCTCGTGCGGGGCGGGCATCCGTCGTGTGACAGGAGTGGCCTGCGAGGCTGATGGGGCTGCGCCCCGCTCAAGCGTTACGCAATGTTTATCGCCGTGCCGGGTGAAACTGCGGCCCCGTCCGGGGGAACGCATACCCTCGAAGTACGTCGGGGGGCGAGGGTGTGCGGCACATCCGCACCGATTCCCGGCGCGAGAGGGGAGCCCACCATGAGCGGCTCGGGCGTCGACGAGACGGCCTCGCCGCGCCTGCGTCGGGATCGCGCCCCGCATCCGTCCGCCCCCATCACGCTCCAGGGACCGGGCCTCGGCTCGCACGTGCGCGTTCCGCTCGGCGAGACGGGTTTCGACGTCTTCCCGCTCTTCCTCGGCGGCGGCGAGTTCGGGTGGAACGTCGATGCCGCCGCGAGCCACGAGATCCTCGACGCGTACGCCGAACTCGGCGGCAACGCCGTGCACACCGCCGACAGCTACGCAGCCGGCCGCAGCGAATACATCATCGGGGCGTGGATGCGTTCCCGACGCGTGCGCGACGACACGGTCCTGACCGTGCGCATCGGCGGGCACCCCGACAATCCCGGCCTCGACTCGGTGAACCTCGTCCGCGCGGTCGAGGCGTCGCTCACGCGCCTGGGCACCGACCGCATCGACGTGCTCTCGCTCGACGCGGCACGCGGCGACACGGCGATGCTGGAGGACACCCTCGCGACGAGCGAGTGGCTCGTCGATTCCGGCAAAGTGCGCGCGATCGGCGCCCATGGCTACACCGCCGCCCAGCTCGTGGAGGCGCGCATCCTGTCCTCGGCCGGGTACCCCCGGATCACCGTGCTCGACGTGCCCTACAACGTGCTGCGGCGCTCGGAGTTCGACGGCGACGTGCGTCTGATCGCGTCGGCCCAGAACATGGCGGTGACCCCGTCGCATCCTCTCGCCCACGGATTCCTCGCGGGCGAGACGCGCACGCGCGGCCAGTCGACGCAGTCGGTGCGCGGCTTCCAGGTCGCGGCCCACCTGAACCGGCGCGGTTCGCGCGTCCTGCGCGCCCTCGACGCCGTCGGCAACGAACTCGGCATCCCGGATGCCGCGGTGGCGGTCGCGTGGCTGCTCGCGCAGAAGATCATCACGGCGCCCATCGTCAACGCCTTCGCCCCGCGTCACGTGATGGAGTGCATGCGGGCCGTGGGCGTGCGGCTCAGCCGCTCGCAGCTGTCGGACATCGCCCGCGCGGCCGAGTGAGGGCCGCCCCCTGCGGAGCGTGACGTAGGCTGGGAGGACCGGCCGGGGGACGGCAGATCGACAACGGGGTGAGCTGACGTGACGCACTACATCTACCTGGTGCGCCATGGCGAGCACCAGGATGCCGAGCATGGACTCACCGACGGCCCGCTGTCGCCGCGGGGTCAGCGCCAGGCCGCGTTGCTCGCCGACCGTCTGTCGGGTCTTCCCCTCGACGCGGTGTGGCATTCGCCCCTCGAACGGGCCGCGCAGACGGCGCGCGCCGTCGCCGACCGCCTTCCGTCGGTGGCGCCGGAGTCGTCGGCGCTGCTGTTCGACTGCGTCCCGACCGGGATGACGCCCGAGACGCCTGCCGCCTATGAGCCCTTCTTCGGCTCGGTGACCGAGGCCGAGATCGACGCGGGACGCGCGCAGATGGCCGACGCGACCGCCGAGTTCCTCGCCCGCAAGGCGGGGGAGGTGCACGAGCTGGTCATCACCCACAACTTCGTCATCTCGTGGTTCGTGCGCGAGGTGCTGCAGGCTCCCGACTGGCGCTGGATGACGATCAACCAGGCGTACTGCGGACTCACGGTCATCGCGCAGAAGAAGGGTCGCCCCTGGACGCTGTTGTCGCACAACGACCTCGCGCACCTGCCGGTCGAGCTGCGCACCGGACTGGTCGACCCGCTGCCCGTGTGATGCCGCTACCCGCGTGATGCCGCTGCCCGTCTGATCCGGATGCCGCCCGCGCGGCGCGTCTGTGGACGGCGCCGGACCGGCGGGGCCGCCGACGCCTAGGCTGGTGGCATGACCACACGCGTTGCCATCGTGGGCGGAACCGGCAAGCTCGGCGGAGTGATCCGCGAGGTCGTCGAGGCCGAAGACGGATACGAGGTCGCCGCCGTGCTCGGCTCGCAGTCCGACCTCGCCGAGCTCGACGGGGCCGACCTCGTGGTCGACGCCTCGACGCCGGCGGTGTCCATCGACGTCGTCCGCGCCGCGATCGATCGGGGCGTCAACGTGCTCGTCGGCACGTCGGGGTGGTCCAACGAGCGCATCGCCCTCGTGCGTCCGCTCGCCGAGGCGGCCGGCACGGGCGTCGTGTTCATCCCCAACTTCTCGCTCGGGTCGGTGATCGGCAGCGCGCTGGCGGCCGCTGCGGCCCCGTTCTTCCCGTCGATCGAGATCGTCGAGGCCCACCGCGACACGAAGGTCGACTCGCCCAGCGGCACCGCGGTGCGCACGGCCGAGCTCATCGCCGCGGCCCGCGCCGAAGTCGGGCCCGTCGAGTCGCCGCACGTCGATCAGCGCGCTCGCGGACAGCGCGTGGCATCCGTCCCCATCCACTCGCTGCGTCGTCCGGGCGTCGTCGCCCGCCAGGAGACCGTGCTCTCGGGCGCGGGGGAATCGCTGACCATCGTGCACGACACGATCGACCCGACCACGGCGTACGCGCCCGGGATCCGCATCGCCCTCGCGGCGGCGCGCGCGGCACGGGGCGTCACCATCGGTCTCGACAGCTTCATCGACATCGGCGTGCGCACGCGGCCGGTCGAGACCGGCGCGCCCGTCTCCGACGGAGACGTCTCGGGTCAGGTCGCGAGCGCGACGAGCGCATGAGGGTCCGCATCGCCGTCGCCGTCATGACGGTGCTGCTGCTGCTCTACGTCGTTCTCGCCGGGCAGCGGGCGCTCGTCCTGCTCTCCAGCGGAGAGGCCGTCGGCGTCGTGATGGGCGTCGCGCTGCTCGTCCTTCCCCTCCTGGCCCTCTGGGCGATCGGCCGCGAGCTGTGGTTCGGGGTTCGGGCGCAGCAGATCGGCGAGAGACTCGACGCCGAGGGCGGTCTGCCCGACGAAGACCTCCCCGTGCGGCCGAGCGGTCGCATCGAACGCGCCGACGGCGCCGCGCTGTTCCCGCGCTATCGGGCCGAGGTCGAGGCGGACCCCGCCGATTGGCGGGCCCGTTACCGTCTCGCGCTGGCCTACGACGCCGCGGGCGACCGGCGACGCGCGCGTGACGCGGTGCGCACCGCGATACGTCTCGAGGCGGCGGAGCGACGCGGGCGCTGACTCCGCGCCGTCGTCGCCCCGCCGCCTCGTCGTCAGCCGGCTGCGGGCACGGCCGACACGACCGCGTCTTCGACCGTGCGGTGGGTGAAGGAGAAGCCGGTCTCGTTCAGGACCGTCGGCTTCACATCGGCGTCGGAGGTGAGCAGTGCCTCGGTGGCATCCGTTCCGAGGGCGAGCTTGACGCCCCAGATCGGCGCGCGCAGAACAAAGGGACGGTTCATGCGCCGCGCCAGGGCGAAGCCGAGGTCGTTCGCCGTCGCGCGGGTCGGACCGGTCAGGTTGACGGGACCGTCGATGTGGGAGTCGATCACGTGACGGATCGCACGCACCTCGTCGTCGAGCGAGATCCACGGCCACACCTGGGTCCCGCGTCCGATGGGCCCCGAGATGCCGAGCTTGGTGAGGAGCAGGAGCGGTTTGAGCACGCCCTGTTCGTGCACGACGGGAGCGGTGCGCAGGAGGGCGACGCGGGCTTTGTCGCCGGCATCGCGGGCGGCCGCTTCCCAGTCCACGCAGATGTCGACGAGCAGGCCTCTTCCGCGCGGTGAGGACTCGGTGAGCTCGACGCCCGGCTGAGAGCCGTAGAAGCCGGTCGCGCTCGCGTTGACGAGCGCCGGAGCGTCGTCGCCGAGAGCGCGGACGGCGGCGGCCAGCGTACGCGTCGGCGTCACCCGCGACCACAGCAGCGTCGACTTGTACGACGGGGTCCACGGGAAGTGGCCGATCGAGGCGCCGTTGAGGCACACCACCGCGTCGGCCCCGGCGATGACGTCGGGGTCGAGAGGAGCGGCATCCTGCAGCCACTGCCGCTCGTGCGGTGCCGAGGGGGCGTGACGGACGAGCGAGACGACCTCGACGCCGTCGTTGCGCAGGGAGTCCGCGAGCGCCGAGCCGATGAGGCCCGACGCGCCGGCGATGACGACGCGTCGGGCCGGGGTCTCAGGCAAGCGTCGCCTCGAGGGTGATGTCGATACCGGCGAGCGCCTGCGACACGGGGCAGTTCGCCTTGGCGTCGGCGGCGATCTTCTGGAAGGTGGCGTCGTCGAGATCGGGGACGACGGCGTTGACGTTGAGGTGGCTGCCGGTGATGCCGGTGCCGGGCTTGAAGGTGATCGACGCGGTCGTGTCGACCGACGTGGGCGGGGTGCCGTTGTCGGCGAGGGCGTTCGACAGCGCCATGCTGAAGCACGCCGAGTGGGCGCCCGCGAGCAGCTCCTCGGGCGTGGTGACCGAGCTCGAGCCCTCGCTGCGAGCCTTCCAGTTGACGTCGAACGTGCCGATGCCCGACGAGGTGAACGTCACCTCGCCCGATCCCTCGAACAGGCTGCCCTTCCAGGCGGTGTTGGCTTCGCTCGTGACGGCCATGGGGAACCTCCGTTGATCCGGCGCGGTCGGTGGTGACCGCGACGCGGCCAGCCTAACGAGGCGTTCCGACGACGCGCGGGACTTGACAGCCCCGTCTCACGAACCGCTCAGGCGGTGGCGGGCCCGCGGCGGCCGAGCAGCCCCGCGCGCTGGAGGACGAGGTACAGCTGGCACCCGAGGCACAGCCCGAAGACGGCGTTCAGGAACGCGGCGACGAAGGCCATCGCTGCCGCGATCGGCAGGGCCCAGGGCACACCGGCGAGGTGCAGGAGCAGCCCCACGGCGGAGACGAACAGCCCCACGCCCTGCGCGAAGCGCGGCGGGCGCGGATCCTCGAAGTCGGTCGGCGGAGCCAGCCGAGGCTGCACGACCCGGCGGTAGAGCACGCTCCACGGCGCGGTGCGAGGAGCGACGACGCCCCAGACGAACAGCAGCGCGACGACGAGGAGCAGCAGGAAGCCCGGATCGGCCGCGCGCTCCGCGAGCGAGGCCTGGGCGAGCGCCGAGGTCGTCCCGACGAACGTCCGACCCGATGCCGGCTGGGTGGCGGAGAACGCCACCTCGGTGCGCGTCGAGAGGCCGATCAGGCTCAGCAGCGTCGCGACGAGCAGCAGAGCGGCGGTGATGGATGCCGCGAACCGGGGGCCGCGGGCGTCGATGCGCGAGACGTCAGGCACGGGCGGCCTCCTTCTGAAGGGTGTCCAGTTCGAGTTCGATGACTGCACGTCCGGGCGTTCCACCGAAGCGCGTGCGCACGACGCCACGGCGATCGAGAACGAGGGTGGTGGGCGTCTGCAGCACGCGGAAGTGCTGAGCGATGTCGGGGCGGTGCGTGAGGTCGACGTCGAGATGACGCACGCCGTCACGGTTGTCGGCGACCTCGCCGAGCATGCGGTGCACACCCGGGCAGCGCGTGCACATCTCGGTGCTGAACTGCAGCAGAGTCGCTTCCTCGCCCAGAGCGTCGGCGCCCAGACGGCGCGGATCGACGACCTCGGCCGAATCGACGGTGCGCGCGCGGCCGTCGCGGCGGCGCAGGAGGAGGCCCGCGGCCGTCGCCACCACGACGAGAGCCGCGATCGAGAGGAGGGCGATGGTCAGGTTCACGACGGTCAACGGTAGTGCGCCGTGAGGGGCCGCGGGCCGATGAGTCCTCGCATGACGCTCCCGCTCAGCGTTCTCACGGGCGGGGCTCAGCGGCATCCGGTCGGCCCGGGAGGAGCGGGGACCTCCTCCCCGGGGGCGACCTCTACGGGGAGAGTGTGGACGAGCGGCGGAGCGGGGGTCCACGCGGGTATCGTGAAGCGCGTGATCGCCGACACCCCGACGCCCTACGAAGACCTGCTCCGCGACGTCCTCGAGCGGGGCGTGCACAAGTCCGATCGCACCGGTACGGGCACCACGAGCGTGTTCGGCCGGCAGATCCGGTTCGACCTCGCCGAGGGCTTCCCCCTGGTGACGACCAAGCGCGTTCACCTCAAGTCGATCGTGTACGAACTGCTGTGGTTCCTGCGCGGCGAGTCCAACGTCTCGTGGCTGCAGCAGAACGGCGTCTCGATCTGGGACGAGTGGGCCGACGCCGACGGCGAGCTGGGCCCGGTCTACGGGGTGCAGTGGCGCTCCTGGCCGACGGCGGACGGCGGCACCATCGACCAGATCGCCCAGGTCGTCGAGCAGATCCGTCGCGATCCCGACTCGCGGCGGCTGATCGTGTCGGCGTGGAACCCGGCCGACATCCCCGACATGGCCCTCGCCCCGTGCCACGCGCTCTTCCAGTTCTACGTGGCCGACGGCAAGCTGTCGTGCCAGCTCTACCAGCGCAGCGCCGACATGTTCCTCGGCGTCCCCTTCAATATCGCGTCCTACGCTCTGCTGACGATGATGATCGCGCAGCAGACGGGCCTCGAGCCAGGCGAGTTCGTCTGGACCGGCGGCGACTGCCACATCTACGACAACCACCGCGAGCAGGTGGTCGAGCAGCTCACGCGAGAGGCGTACCCCGCTCCCGTGCTGCGGTTCGCTCGCACCCCCGACTCGATCTTCGACTACACCTACGACGACATCGTCGTCGAGGGCTATCAGCACCACCCCGCCATCCGCGCGGCCGTCGCCGTATGACCTCGGTCGGTCTGGTCTGGGCCGAGGCCCGCGAGGGCGTCATCGGGGCGGACGGCGGGATGCCGTGGCACGTGCCCGAAGACATGGCGCACTTCCGCGAGATCACGGGGTCGCACGACGTGATCATGGGCCGGCGCACCTGGGAGTCGCTGCCCCCGCGGTTCCGTCCGCTCCCGGGGCGGCGGAACATCGTGGTGACGCGATCCGACGCGTGGGCCGCCGAGGGGGCGGAGCGCGCCGGGTCGCTCGACGAGGCTCTCGAGCTGGCCGGCGATGGTGAGGTCTGGGTCATCGGGGGCGGCATGCTCTACGCCGAGGCGGTGGACCGCGCCGACGTCCTCGAGGTGACGCGTCTCGACCTCGCCGTCGACGGCGACACCCGAGCGCCCTCCACCCGGGGGTGGCGGCAGGTCGCCGCCGACCCCGTCGAGGGGTGGCGCACGTCGCGCAGCGGCATCCGGTACCGCTTCGAGACGTACCGGCGAGGAGACTGACATGGCGCGGACCGCGGTGATCACGGGCGCGAGCTCGGGCCTCGGAGCCGAGTTCGTCCGACAGCTCGCCGCGCGCGGAGCCGACGTCGTTCTCGTCGCCCGCGACGCGGCGGCGCTCGAGGCCATCGCCGCCGAGGTGCGCGAACGTCACGGCGTCACGGCCGAGGTGGTCGTCGCCGACCTCCTCGAGCCCGACGCCCTCGCCCGCGTCGAGGAGCGCCTCGGCGCCGGCGACATCGACGTGCTCGTCAACAACGCGGGGTTCGGGCTCGACCTCGCCTTCGAGAAGAACGACGTCGATGCCGAGGTGCGCCACCTGCGACTGCACGTGGAGGCCGCGATGCGGCTCACGCACGCGGCCCTGACCCCCATGCTGTCGCGGGGGAGCGGCCGCATCGTCAACGTCGCCTCCGTCGCCGGGTTCGTCCCGCGGGGGACCTACGGCGCCGCGAAGGGGTGGCTCATCTCGTTCAGCCGGTGGGCGAACGTCGTGTACGGGCCGCGCGGGGTGACCGTGACGGCCGTGTGCCCGGGCTTCGTGCACACCGACTTCCATGCGCGACTCGGCCTCCCGCCCGGGCAGGAGGGCGTTCCCGACCGCCTGTGGCTCGACGCGGCCACCGTCGTGCGCGAGGGTCTGCGCGACGCCGCGCGGGGTCGCTCGGTGTCGGTGCCGTCGTGGCGGTACAAGCTGCTGGTCGCCGGCTCGCGCCTGCTGCCCGACGCGGTCGTCGTGCGCGCGGCGTCGCGCGGGCGCTGACCCGACCAGGCCGGAGGCGACGGCGCGACCGCCGCGGGTAGGACGCCGCGCGGGGGCTCCACGTGCATCCGCCTCAGCGGAACCGCCCGAGCCGGATCCCAGCGAAGGCGAGGGCGGCGATCGTCTCTCCGTCGGTGATCCCGCCCGCAGCGATCGACGCGAGAGCGTCGGCGAACGGGAGCCATCGCACGGCGTCGATCCCCTCCTCGTGCTGCGAGTGCGTGGCATCCGTCATCGACAGGCCGCGGGCGAGGAAGACGTGCTCGGGGGCGTCGGCGATGCCGTTGAGGGCGTTCATCGTTCCGAGGTCGTGCCACTCGGATGCCGTCACCCCGGCCTCCTCGAGGAGCTCGCGCTGCGCCGCGACGAGAGGATCCTCCCCGTCGGACCCGCCCGCGGGGATCTCGATCGAACGCCCGGTCGTGTACCGCTCGAGCTCCACGAAGCAGACGCGCTCGTCGTCGTCGAGAGCGACGACGAAGACCGCGGGGTTCTGCATGCGCACGACTCCGTAGATGCCGTCGCCGTGCGGCCCGGTCACCTCGTCCTCCCGAACGTGGATCCAGGGATTCTCGTACACGGTGCGCGTCGCGCGGGTCGTCCAGGCCATGCGCTCACCCTAGGACGCCCCCGCCGTCACGCATTGTTCACACCGACCGCGGTGGACGCCGGGGGAGGGGGCCCTCGAACCGATAACCTGGGAGCATGACGCACTCCGGCAATCCCTTCGGTCAGGTGCTCGTCGCGCTCATCACTCCGATGACCGCCGACGGCGAAGTCGATTGGCCCGCCACCGAGAAGCACATCGACGACGTCATCACCGCGGGAGCCGACGGCATCGTCGTCACGGGCACCACGGGCGAGACCTCGACCCTGACCGACCCCGAGAAGCTCCGGCTCGTCGAAGTCGGCAAAAGCGTCTCCGCCGGTCGCGCCAAGATCATCACGGGCGGTGGCTCGAACGAGACCGCGCACGCGATCGAGCTCTACAAGGCGAGCGAGAAGGCCGGCGCCGACGGCATCATGATCGTCACGCCCTACTACAACAAGCCCACGCAGGCCGGCATCCTGACCCATTTCCGTCTCGTCGCCGACGCCACCGACCTGCCGGTGATCCTCTACGACATCCCCGGTCGCACCGGCGTGCCCATCAAGTACGAGACCATCCTGCGCCTCGCGAAGCACCCCAACATCCTCGCCATCAAAGACGCCAAGGGCGACTTCAGCGAGGTCAGCCGCGTGCTCAACCAGACCGACCTCATGTACTTCTCCGGTGACGACGCCAACGTCCTGCCCCACCTGTCGATCGGCGCCTCGGGACTCATCGGCGTGACGGCGAACATCGCCGCCGCGCCCTACCGCACCATCGTGGATGCCGTGAACGCGGGCGATCTGGCGTCGGCCACCGCCGCGCACAAGGGCCTCGAGCCGCTCGTGCGGGCGGTCATGACGCACGTCCCCGGCACCGTCGCGGCGAAGTACATCCTGCACGGCCTCGGCCGCATCGGCAGCCCCCGCGTCCGCCTGCCCCTCGTCGGGCCGGAGGAGTGGGAAGCCGCCGTCATCGAAGACGAACTGGCCCTCGTGAAGAACGTGGCCGGCGCCGACTTCTCCAACTTCCGCCCCGACCGCAACGCGGCCGCCGGCGGCGCGCTGCCGAAGGTGCACGGCACGACGAGATAAGCATCGGCGTCCGCCGAACCGCGGCCTGGGCGCCACGAGAAGGATGCCGCGAAACGGCATCCGACACGAAGATGGATGCCGCGAGGCGGCATCCGAGGAGGCTCACATGCCCACTACCCCGTTCGACCCGCCCGCGCTCGCCGCGGGCACCCTCCGCGTCATCCCGCTCGGCGGCCTCGGCGAGGTCGGTCGCAACATGACCGTCTTCGAGTACGACGGCAAGCTGCTCGTCGTCGACTGCGGCGTCCTCTTCCCCGAGGAGCACCAGCCCGGCGTCGACCTGATCCTGCCCGACTTCGAGCCGATCAGACACCGGCTCGACGACATCGTCGGCGTCGTGCTGACGCACGGCCACGAGGACCACATCGGCGCCGTCCCGTATCTGCTCAAGCTCAAGGGCGACATCCCCCTCATCGGTTCGGGTCTCACGCTCGCCCTCATCGAGGCGAAGCTCAAGGAGCACCGCATCCGGCCCTACACGCTCACGGTGAAGGAGGGCCAGCGCGAGCAGGTCGGCCCCTTCGACCTCGAGTTCGTCGCGGTCAACCACTCGATCCCTGATGCCCTCGCCGTCGCCATCCGCACGCCCGCGGGTCTGGTTCTCGCCACCGGCGACTTCAAGATGGACCAGCTGCCGCTCGACGGCCGCATCACCGACCTCCGCGCCTTCGCGCGGCTCGGTGAAGAGGGCGTCGACCTGTTCCTGGTGGACTCCACCAACGCGGACGTGCCCGGGTTCACGCCCACCGAGCGGGGCATCGGGCCGGTGCTCGACCAGGTGATCGCCAAGGCGCCGCGTCGCGTCGTGGTCGCGAGCTTCTCCAGCCACGTGCACCGCGTGCAGCAGGTGCTCGACGCCGCGCACGCCAACGGTCGCCGCGTGGCCCTGCTCGGGCGCAGCATGGTGCGCAACATGGGCATCGCCGCCGACCTCGGCTACCTGAACGTGCCCGACGGTGTGCTCATCGACTACAAGAAGGCGCGCGATCTGCCCGACGACAAGATCGTCTACATGTCGACCGGCTCGCAGGGCGAGCCGATGGCCGTGCTCAGCCGCATGGCCAACCTCGACCACGCGATCGAGCCGGGCGAGGGCGACACGATCATCCTGGCATCCAGCCAGATCCCCGGGAACGAGAACGCCATCTACCGCGTGATCGACGGGCTCACCAAGCTCGGTGCGACCGTGGTGCACAAGGGCAACGCGAAGGTGCACGTCTCGGGCCACGCCGCGGCGGGCGAGTTGCTGTACTGCTACAACATCCTGAAGCCGAAGAACGTACTGCCCGTGCACGGCGAGTACCGCCACCTCATGGCGAACGCCAAGCTCGCCCGCGAGACCGGCATCCCGGAGAAGAACACCATCCTCGGCGAGAACGGCACGGTCGTCGATCTGCGCGACGGCGTCGCCGAGGTCGTCGGCCAGGTCGACATCGGCTTCGTGTACGTCGACGGCTCGTCGGTGGGCGAGATCACGGATGCCGACCTCAAGGATCGTCGCATCCTCGGCGAGGAGGGCTTCATCTCGGTCATCGTCGTCGTCGATTCGGCGACGGGCAGGATCGTGTCCGGACCCGAGATCCACGCGCGCGGCGTCGCGGAGGACGACAAGGTCTTCGACAGTGTTAAGCCGAAGATCGCCGCGGCACTCGCCGAGGCGGCGAAGTCGGGGGTGCGCGACAACCACGCCCTGTCGCAGGTCGTGCGTCGCACGATCGGACGCTGGGTCAACCAGTCGCTGCGTCGTCGGCCCATGATCGTGCCGATGGTCATCGAGGCCTGAGCATCGGGGAGCGCCGCGGGGATCGCCCGGCGGCGCTCCGCCGTTCCCAGGGTGCCCTCGGCGGCGGCGGGTCCTTCGGGGTGCGGGTGCGGGCTCCTGGGCGGGGTGCCGTCCGCGGTGGTGCCGTCCACCGGGGCGTGGATGCCGGTCGCGGGGCGCCGGGGCGGTCGTCACGATCGCACGGCGAGGTCGCTCGCTCGCTATCATGCGGGCATGCCCGGTCTCCCGATCCGTGCGGCTGTCCGTTCCGACGGCGCCTTCCTCGCCGACATGACCGTCGAGGCCGCCAACTGGCGCGCCGGCGGAGCCCGCCCCCGCCACGAGGTGCTGAGCAGTCCCGACCATCGCCGTTACATCGCCGGGTGGCAGCGCCCGGGGGATGCGGGTTTCGTGGCCGAATCGCCGACGGGTGAGGCGGTCGGCGCCGCCTGGTACCGCATGCTGCCGCGCGACGAGCCCGGGTTCGGGTGGATCGGGACGGGCGTGCCGGAGCTCATCATCGGCGTACGGCCCGTCTGGCGCTCGCACGGAACGGGGCGTGCCCTGCTGCAACGGCTCGTCGACCACGCGCGCGGCGAGGGGTACGCCCGCATCAGCCTCAGCGTGGAGCGCGACAACTTCGCCGTGTCGCTGTACCGATCCGAGGGTTTCGCCGTCGTGCGTCGGGGCATCGGCCGCGACGTCATGGTCAAGCGCCTGCGCTGAACCCCGCGTCGGTACCTGCGAATGTCGGAGGTCGCGCCTACCGTGGAGGCATGGCCCGCACCTCGTCCCCGTCCGGCGGTCGCGCCCCCGCGAAGGGGTCGTCGCGATCGAAAGCATCGGCGCCCGCGCCGAAGCGCTACGTCGACGAGCCCGAGAAGCCTCCCGTCCCCGCGCGCGCGTGGATGGCGGTGGCCCACGGCGTCGGTGGCATGTTCCGGGCATTCGGCCCCGAGAACCTCGAACGCGATCAGCGTCGCGACGGCTTCCCGTTCTTCCTGGTCGTGCTGGCCGTCCTCGGCGCGGTCGTGGAGTGGTTCTTCATCGGCACCGAAGCGGCCGCGCTGATCAGCGCCTACAGCTTCGGCGCCCTCTTCGGCCGCGTCGCCTTCGTGCTCCCCGTCCTGCTCCTCCTGCTGGCGGGCTGGCTCTTCCGGCATCCCGCCTCGGTGCACGACAACGGACGCGTCGGCATCGGATTCGGGTTGTTCATCGTGACGCTCGCCGGGTTCTGCCACGTCGCCGGCGGGCGCCCGGTCCCCAGCGAGGGCGGTCTGCCCGCCATCAGCCCGGCCGGCGGTATCGCCGGCTGGATCGTGGGGGAACCCCTGGCCATCGCGCTCACCGACGTGGGGGCGTACATCGCGTTGTCGCTCCTGGCCGTGCTCAGCGTGCTGATCCTCACCAAAACGCCCCCCAACCGCATCGGACGCCGACTCGGCGATCTCTACGCCTGGATGTTCGGGGTCGAGCGGGCGGAGCAGTCCGATGCGACCACGAAGGTCCTCCCCGTCGACGACGCCGGCGACGAGCCCGCGGAGAAGTCGTTGCCCTGGTGGCGACGCAACAAGTCGGGCCGCGAAGAAGACACCGACGGCTCCCTCGGCTCCGACGACCTCACGACGCTGCTCTCGCCCGGCACGACGCAGGGCGGTTTCGAGTCGGCGGTGGTCGAACCCGAGCCCGTCGCCCCTCGTACCAAGGCGCCGACCCCGCCACCGCTCCCGCCCGCACCCGACGCCCTCACCGAGGTGTTCGATGCGAGCGCGCTCGCCGGTGCCGTCTCGGGCCGAGGCCTGCACGACGACTCGCCGATCGATCTGGGCGGCGACGACGACCTGCCGGGCATCTCGGGGCTCGGCGGCGACAGCGCGGGCGCCCCGCCCGCCGCGAACTATCGCCTCCCCGCCGTCACGGCACTCGCGACCGGGACGCCCCCCAAGGCCCGCTCCGCGGCGAACGACGCGGTGGTCGCCGCCATCGAGAGCGTGATGGAGCAGTTCAAGGTCGACGCGCGCGTGACCGGGTTCTCGCGCGGCCCGACCGTGACGCAGTACGAGATCGAGGTCGGGCCCGGTGTAAAGGTCGAGCGCATCACCGCCCTGACCAACAACATCGCCTACGCCGTCGCCTCCAACGAGGTGCGCATCCTCGCCCCGATCCCCGGGAAGAGCGCGATCGGTGTCGAGATCCCGAACGCCGACCGCGAGATCGTGACCCTCGGCGACATCCTCCGATCGGATGCCGCGACCTCGTCGACGCATCCCATGACCATCGGAGTGGGCAAAGACGTCGGTGGCGGCTTCGTCGTCGCCAACCTGGCGAAGATGCCCCACCTGCTCGTCGCCGGTTCGACGGGGTCCGGTAAGTCGAGCTTCGTCAACTCGATGATCACCAGCCTGCTGATGCGTGCCAAGCCGTCCGATGTGCGCATGGTGCTCATCGACCCCAAGCGCGTCGAGCTCACGTCCTACGCGGGCGTGCCTCACCTCATCACCCCGATCATCACGAACCCCAAGAAGGCCGCCGAGGCGCTGCAGTGGGTAGTGAAAGAGATGGACATGCGCTACGACGACCTCGCGTCGTTCGGGTTCCGTCACATCGACGACTTCAACAGGGCCGTCGTCGCGGGGGAGATTCAGCTGCCGGCCGGCAGTGAACGGGTGCTCAAGCCCTACCCCTACCTGCTGGTGGTCGTCGACGAGCTCGCCGACCTCATGATGGTCGCTCCCCGCGACGTGGAGGACTCGATCGTCCGCATCACCCAGCTCGCCCGCGCGAGCGGCATCCACCTCGTCCTGGCGACGCAGCGCCCGTCGGTCGACGTCGTGACGGGTCTGATCAAGGCGAACGTCCCGTCGCGACTCGCCTTCGCCGTGACGAGCGTCACGGACTCCCGCGTCATCCTCGACCAGCCGGGGGCCGACCGGCTCATCGGCCAGGGCGACGGCCTCTTCCTGCCCATGGGGGCATCGAAGGCGGTGCGCGTCCAGGGCGCGTGGGTGAGCGAGCAGGAGATCGAGAAGGTCGTCGCGCACGTCACCCAGCAGGCTCGTCCCGAGTACCGCGCCGATGTGCAGGCGGCCGCGGAGAAGAAGGAGATCGACGCCGACATCGGCGACGATCTCGAGCTCCTCCTGGCCGCGGCAGAGCTCGTGGTGTCGACGCAGTTCGGATCGACCTCCATGTTGCAGCGCAAGCTCCGCGTCGGATTCGCGAAGGCGGGTCGCCTCATGGACCTGCTGGAGTCGCGCGAGATCGTCGGCCCCTCCGAGGGGTCCAAGGCCCGCGACGTCCTGGTCACGAACGAGCAGCTGCCCGCCGTCCTCGCGCGCCTGCGCGGTGACGAGGCGCCCGAGGCGCCGGCGGCCCCGGCCGACGATGATCGGTACGGCGAGGATCCGATCGAGGCGCAGTACGAAGGGCTCCCCGTCGTCGAAGACGACGAGGGCTCCGAAGACGCCTGGCAGCTGACGGGACGCGACTGATGGCCGTGCACCCGCAGCTCCCCAACGCGATCACGATCGTGCGCATCCTGTGCGCGCCGGTGTTCCTGTGGTTGCTGCTGGCCGACGAGGGTCAGGGCGGTGCGCTCCGCTGGACCGCCGCCGTCCTGTTCATCGTCGCCATCGCCACGGACGGCGTCGACGGGTACATCGCCCGGCGGTACGAGATCGTCAGCGACCTCGGCAAGCTCCTCGATCCGATCGCCGACAAAGCCCTCACGGGCGTGGCGTTCGTCGGGCTGTCGATCCTCGGTGAACTGCCCTGGTGGGTGACGATCGTCGTGCTGGTCCGCGAGATCGGCATCACGATCTACCGGTTCATCGTCGTGAGCAACCACGTGCTCGCCGCGGCGTGGATGGGCAAGCTCAAGACCGTCTTCCAGGCCGTCGCCCTCTCGATCGCCCTCATCCCGTTCGCCGGTCTGTCGGATGCGGGCGCCTGGCAGAGCACCGTCTGGTGGGTCTCGGTCATCACCATGACGATCGCCGTCATCCTGACGATCGCTTCCGGCATCGACTACGTCGTGACCGAAGTCCGTGCCGCGCGCCGGAGTCGGGGCCGTCGATGATCGACGGCGTGCCCGACGACCTCGACGAGACGCTCGTCCGCGATCCTCGCGAGAGTGCAGCGGTGCTGCTGGACAGGCTCGCCGAACTGGGGTGGACCATCGCCGTCGCGGAGTCGCTCACCGGGGGTCTCGTCGTCGCTTCGCTGGTCGACGTTCCGGGTGCGTCGCGCGTGGTGCGCGGGGGAGTGGTCGCCTACGCGACCGATCTCAAGCACAGCGTGCTCGGGGTCGATCAGACTCTGCTCGACGCGCACGGTGCCGTCCATCCCCGCGTCGCCCGCCAGATGGCGCGTGGAGTGCGGGATGCCCTGGGAGCGGACGGCGTTCCGGCCGACGTCGGTGTCGCGACGACCGGAGTCGCCGGTCCCGACGAGCAAGACGGGCAGCCCGTCGGCACGGTGCACATCGCGGTGTCCACGCCGCTGGGCACCCGGGTCGACTCGCTCGTGATCGCGGGAGATCGCGATCGCATCCGCCGGGAGACCACTCATCTGGCCATCCGGCGCGTCCTCGCCGCTCTGTGATTCCTCGGCCGTGGAGCATCGACGCCGAGTGCGGGAACAAATGATCGCACACTCCGGTTTCGTCCAGCGATTCCCATCCGGTGCACAGCGCGCGGCATTAGGGTGACCACAGATGGTGTTCTACAGTTGCTCATCCGGGCAGCGACGGAATCAGCAGTGAGGAGGGCCCCAAAATGATCCTGGTTCGTCAAGAGATCGGCGAAGTCCTGCGTGACCTCCGCCAGCAGAAGGGCCGTACCCTCCGCCAGGTCGCCAGTCGCGCAAGCGTCGCGCTCGGCTATCTCAGCGAGGTCGAGCGCGGTCAGAAGGAAGCCTCGAGCGAGATCCTCGCGTCGGTGGCCGAAGCGCTCGACGTGCCCATCTCGACCATCATGCGTCAGGTGGGCGATCGGCTGTCCGTGCTCGAGGGCCTGCAGTCCTTCCCCGACGTCGTTCCCGACGACCTGGTCGCCGCGGTCGAGCCCGAGCTGTCTTTGCGCTGACGACGCGTCCGCATGCGTCGCAGTGAATTCGATCGCGCCGTCGCCGATGAGTTCGGCGCTCGTGGCGGGTCTCTCCTGACCGACCTCGTGTTGTCGGCCGTGGGTGGACGCACGAGCGTCGATGCACTCGCGGCCGGCGTCGACCCCCGCGAGGTGTGGCTGGCGCTCTGCGCCGAGACCGACGTGCCCGAGAACCGTCGTTACGGCGTCGGCCGCCTCGAACCGCGTCGGTCCTGACGCGGGTCGAGGAGCGCCGCGCGCGGTCTCGAGCGTGACGCGGGCGATCCGGGCGGCGAGTCGTTTCGTCTTCGGCTCTCGCGGTCGAATTCACGGCGTGTCATCGAATTTACGTTCGATTCGGGCGTAGGCTCCTGCACAACGATGTTCGTGGACCGTTCATCCACAGAAGGACCATCTTCCGACTCCAATGTCGGAGGCCCTCTCTAACGTGGTGAACGTCGAACGACACTCTGAACGCCTTGTCGGGTACCCCCATCGTCGGTGGGAGACGCGACAGCCTATAGGCGACCGGAACGCGAGCAGAAAGAAGACGTCATGCCCTCACCCGCAGAGCGCGAAAAGGCCCTCGAATCGGCCCTGGCGCAGATCGACCGGCAGTTCGGAAAGGGCTCGGTCATGCGACTGGGCAGCGACGATCGCGCCCCGATCGAGACCATCCCCACCGGCTCCGTCGCCCTCGACGTGGCCCTCGGCATCGGCGGCCTGCCTCGTGGCCGCATCATCGAGATCTACGGACCGGAGTCGTCGGGTAAGACGACGCTGACGCTCCACGCCATCGCCAATGCGCAGCGTGCCGGTGGCATCGCCGCATTCATCGACGCCGAGCACGCGCTCGACCCCGAGTACGCCAAGAAGCTCGGCGTCGACATCGACGCCCTGCTCGTGTCGCAGCCCGACACGGGTGAGCAGGCGCTCGAGATCGCCGACATGCTGATCCGTTCCGGGGCGATCGACCTCGTCGTCATCGACTCCGTCGCCGCCCTCGTGCCCGAGGCCGAGATCAAGGGCGAGATGGGCGACTCTCACGTCGGTCTCCAGGCGCGCCTCATGTCGCAGGCGCTCCGCAAGCTGACGGGTGGTCTGAACACCACCAAGACGACGGCGATCTTCATCAACCAGCTGCGCGAGAAGATCGGTGTCTTCTTCGGTTCTCCCGAGACGACGGCGGGTGGAAAGGCGCTGAAGTTCTACGCCTCCGTGCGCCTCGACATCCGTCGTATCGAAACGTTGAAAGACGGCACCGAGGCGGTCGGTAACCGCACCCGCGTGAAGGTCGTCAAGAACAAGATGGCCCCGCCGTTCAAGCAGGCCGAGTTCGACATCCTCTACGGCGTGGGCATTTCGCGAGAGGGCAGCCTGATCGATTTCGGCGTCGAGCACGCCATCGTGAAGAAGTCCGGCGCGTGGTACACCTACGAGGGCGAGCAGCTCGGGCAGGGCAAGGAGAACGCCCGCAACTTCCTCATCAAGAACCCCGATGTCGCGGCCGAGATCGAGTCGAAGATCAAGTCCAAGCTCGGTATCGGTGGAGCACCTCCGGTGGCCGCACCCGCCGACGACGAGCTGACCCAGCGCCGCCCGGCCTGATGAGCGACGACGCACGGGGCCCCGTTCGTCCGCCTCGATCAGGCGACGACGACGGACGGGTGCCCTCGGCGTCGGAGTCCGCGGAATCGCCACGGGCCCGTGACACCGGCGGACGGCACGTGTCCAGAGCCGACGAGGGGGAGGAGCGCACAGGCAGCGCTGCTTCGAACGGCGCAGGCGATGCGCGCGCGGCCCGGACGGCCCCGTTGCGCGCCGTCGACGCGGATCTCGCGCCGGTCATCCCGCTCTTCGGGGGTTCGGCGGCGACGCGTTCCGGCCGTGGCTCCGACGATACGCACCCGTCGCGCGGCCGTGCTTCTGTCGGCGCCGGGGCGGCGGATGACGCCGTGCCCGCGCCGGTGACGCGCCCGCGACTGAGGGCGTTGAGAAGCGACGCCTCCTCGGGGGAGTCCGGACACGATTCCGTCCCGTCGGCGTGGAACATCCCCGGGGGCCATCCGCGCGGCGACCGCCCGACGGACTCACGCTCCGACGACGCCGGTGTCGACGACGCGCCTGCCCGCGCGGAAGCCCTTCTGCTCCGCAAACTCCGTTCGCGCTCGCTGTCGCTGTCCGAAGCGCGGACGGCCGTCCGCGGCGTCGACGGGGTGGACGAGACCGTCGTCGAAGACCTGATCGCGCGTTTCGTCGATCTGGGCTATCTCGATGATGCGGCGTTCGCGGAACAACTCGCGATGTCGGCGGTCGAGAAGCGCGGCGAAGGTCGGCGCGCCGTCGCCGAGACGCTGCGCAAGCGCGGAATCCCGCGGGACATCGCCGAGGCGGCCCTCGCCGAGCTCCCCGACGACGACGCAGAGCGTGCCCTCGAGTTCGCCCGGTCCAAAGTGCGCGGCGTCGAGGGCAAGGATTACGAGGCGTCCCTCCGGCGGCTGGCCGGTCAGCTGGCTCGGCGGGGATACCCGTCGTCGGTGGCTTTGTCGGCAGCGAAGACGGCGCTCAGCGAGGCGGGCATGGGGCGGAGTCGATCCTTCGGCCGACCGGCGTCGGGAGTGCGTTTCACGCCCGACGACTGACCCTGTCGGCGTCAGGCGACGGGGGAGGACTCGCCACCTCGCCCTGCGCCACCATGCGGGCGAGCTCGCGTCTCGATGCCGCCCCGACTTTCAACCGGGCTTGATACACGTGGGATTCCACGGTGCGAACCGACAGGAACAGGCGCGTGGCGATCGCCCGATTCGTCAGTCCCTCGTGCGCGAGGAGGGCGATCTCGCGCTCGCGCGCCGTGAGGTCCTCCGGGAGGGGAGCGGTCGCGGCAGCAGCAGACGGGGCGGGGTCGGACGGTGTCGGATCGGCCTCGCGCGCTGACCACAGGGCGTGCAGACGCAGATCGTCGACGGGGCGATCTTCTTCGCTCCCCGCCGACCGGGCGGATGCCCGGCGCACGGCGTCTGCGGCGAGGGGGAGATCCGTGGTGGCCGCCAGCTGCACGAGTTCGTCGATCTCGTCCGCGTCGGCGATGTCGAGACTGACGAGTCGGTAGAGGTCGCGGATCCGCAAAGCCGCCGAGGTGCTGCCGCGGCTCAGGTCGGCGGTTGCGCGAGCGGCGGCTCGCGCGTCGTCGAGGAGTCGCTCGGCCACCAGCACGGTCGTCTCCACGTAGAGGCGGCTGCGGCGGACGAGGATCGGCCCGTCGGTCTCGACCCGGGCGAGGATCGACCGCGCCTCATCGAGGCGCTCCGCGAGGGCCAGTTCCTCCGCGACGCTCAGCTCCATCATCGCCGTCTCCGGATCGCCCAGCGCGGACGGGTCGCGCTGCATCGCGGACGTCCATTCGCGGTGCGACTGTTCCGGCCGACCCGAGGCGGCGAAAGCGATCGCTGCCGCGATTCCCGCGGTGGTGAGCTCCGACACCCCGCCCTCCCGGGCGGCCGGGCCGAGTTCCCGTTCCAGACGCTGCTCGACCGCGGAGCCGTCGGCTCCGGCGATCTGATGCCCGATGAGGAGGAACATCAGGGCCGAGAGGCGCTCGCGGGTGGAGATCCCCTGCGGACGCGGGATCGCATCCAGGAGCCGCTGTGCGTCGCGGTAGTGCGTGTTCGCGACCGCCCATCGACCGCGAATGGTCTGCGACGTGCCGGCTGCGACGAGGGCTCGCAAGCGCCCCAACGGGGAGGCGCCGGGGAGGGATACGGCGAGATCGGTGAGTTCGCAGGCCTTCGCGGCGTCGAGACGGTTGCCGGCCCGCGTCGCCTCGGCCAGCAGACGTTCCACGTGCGCGTCCGCCTCGGCCTGCTCGGCGGAGATCTGCCCCGGATCGGACGATGACGGCATCCCGGCGGCGGCTCTGCGGGCCTGCAGGCGCGCGATCCGATGGCGCGCGGATCCGTCGGCGACGATGTCGTCGGGTTCGCCGGCGCAGCGGCGAGCGAGGTCGAGTTCGACGCGCAGCGCCGGATCGTCCACGGCGGCGAGGCCGCGCGAGGCGTGGGCGGCGGCATGCGCGCTGTCGCCGCGATCATTCGCCTCTCGCGCGGCGTCGAGCGCCACGCGCCCACGGAGGGCCGGAGCGTAGGCCGATTCGCCCGATGCGTCGGCTCCGAGCCGGTGCCATCGTTCGGAGACCGAGACCGCGATGGTCGAACTCCACCAGTGATCGGCCTCGGCGAGCATGCGCCTCCCGGCGCGATCGATCATCGCGTCGACGGTGTCGTCGCCGAGCTGACGGTGCGCCTCCAGTGCGAAGAGGTCATTGGCGGTGAGACGTCGCTCGGGCGAGGAATCGGCGTGGAGGAGGCCGCTGCCGATGAGGGCGTCGACAGCCTCGGGGTCGAAGAGGCGTGTGGCGACCGCGAATTCGAGGTGGGCGAGGCGGCGCACCCCGGCCAGGCACTCCAGGTCCTGTCGCAGGAAACCCGCCACGTGACGTTCCAGGGCGACGGCGAGTCGGCTGCCGGGGGCGACCGAGCGGATCGCCCGCAGCGGATCACGGCCGTCGCGGACGGCTCGGAGCGCTTCCAGGACGAGCTGCCGCAGCAGCGTCCGCGAGCCGTCCGCGCGCCAGATGAGACCCGCGCGCGTGGGCACATCCAACAGGTCGGCGTCCGGGAACAGGGCGATCATGCGTCGGGCGTCGTCGTCGGTGAGCTCCGACAGATCGATGCGTCGGGCGAATCCGTCCATCCAGAGGTCGAGGAACGTCCGCCGCACCTCGTCGGCGTCGTCGGGATGGTGCAGCGACCGCGCGCGGGCGGTACGCAGCCCGAGGACGGCGGTCGCCCGGCGCGTCGCCACCCCGTGGGCGATCGCACGGGCCGAGGCGGGATCGAGGGTGTCGACGTCGTCGATGACGATCACGCCGTCGATGGGTGTCGGCGCGCCCTCGATCAGGTTCCGCAGGGCGGGGTGGCCGGCTGCCGTCAGCGCACCGAAGGGGACGGACGTCAGCGCCGACGCCGGCCGGACGACGATGACCTCGCGTCCGAGGCTCTCCACCTCGGCGGAGATGGTGCGGATGACGTAGCTGCGACCGCTGCCGCGAGGTCCTGCCACCACCATCGAGACGCCGGAATGCACACGGGATGCGAGCTCGATGGCATCCCGGTCGGAACCGATCAGGGCGCGCGACCACGAGGTCGCCTGTGTTGTCCGCATACTTCTCCCCCCGGAAACCCGCAGGCGGACGGGTGAGCGTGGGCACACACTATCCATTCCCTATGCGTGCCGCCAGGGCGGTGCCGCAAACCGTGACCTGGGGCACGACGACGTCGTCTCCAGGGGCGGGCTTTAGAATTGCTCGCATCATGACCACCCCTGTCTCGACCCCGACGCTCATCGCGCCCTCCTCCGCCGCCCAGGGCGACGCCGGCGCGCGTACCTACGAAGTCCGCACCTTCGGATGCCAGATGAACGTGCACGACTCCGAGCGTCTGAGCGGGTCGCTCGAGAGCGCCGGTTACGTGCGCGCCGAGGCGGGCACCGAGGCCGACGTCGTCGTCATCAACACGTGCGCCGTGCGCGACAACGCGGCGGGCAAGCTCTACGGCACGCTGGGCCATCTGAAGTCGCGCAAAGACGCGCACGCGGGCATGCAGATCGCCGTCGGCGGCTGCCTCGCGCAGATGGACAAGGACGCGGTCCAGCAGAAGGCTCCGTGGGTCGACGTCGTGTTCGGCACCCACAACATGGGCTCGCTCCCCGGGATGCTCGAGCGCGCGCGCCACAACGGCGAGGCGGAGCTGGAGATCCTCGAGTCGCTGGAGATCTTCCCGTCGACGCTGCCCACCAAGCGCGATTCGGTCCACAGCGGATGGGTCTCGATCTCGGTCGGCTGCAACAACACCTGCACCTTCTGCATCGTGCCGAGCCTGCGCGGCAAGGAGAAAGACCGCCGTCCCGGCGACATCCTCAACGAGATCCGCCTGCTCGTCGACGACGGCGCGATCGAGGTCACCCTGCTCGGCCAGAACGTCAACTCGTACGGCGTCGAGTTCGGCGACCGACTCGCGTTCGGCAAACTGCTCCGCGCCGCGGGCGAGATCGAGGGCCTCGAGCGCATCCGCTTCACGAGCCCCCACCCGGCCGCCTTCACCGACGACGTCATCGCTGCGATGGCGGAGACCCCGGCCGTCATGCCGCAGCTGCACATGCCGCTGCAGTCGGGTTCCGACCGCATCCTCAAGGCGATGCGCAGGTCGTACCGCAGCGAGAAGTTCCTCGGCATTCTCGACCGGGTCCGCGCGCAGATCCCCGACGCGGCGATCACGACCGACATCATCGTCGGCTTCCCCGGTGAGACCGACGAGGACTTCGAAGAGACGATGCGCGTGGTCGAGGCGTCGCGGTTCTCGAGCGCCTTCACGTTCCAGTACTCCATCCGCGAGGGCACGCCGGCGGCCACCATGGCCGATCAGGTGCCGAAGGCCGTCGTGCAGGAACGGTTCGAGCGCCTCATCGCGCTGCAGGACCGGATCTCGGCGGAGGAGAACCGGAAGCAGCTGGGCCGCACGCTCGAGGTGCTCGTCTCCACCGGCGAGGGCAAGAAGGATGCCGAGACCCACCGTCTCACCGGCCGCGCCGAAGACAACCGCCTCGTGCACTTCGAGCTGCCGGCGGGCTCGGCCGTGCCGCGTCCGGGCGATGTCGTGTCGGTCACGGTGACCCACGCGGCGCCGTTCCACCTGCTCGCCGACGCCGTCGACGGTGCGCCCCTGCGCATCCGACGTACACGTGCCGGCGACGCGTGGGACCGCTCGCAGGCCGAGTCGTGCGGCGTGCCCGCCCCCGCGGGTGACGACGGCGCTCCCCGCGCCGTGTCGCTCGGACTCCCCACGCTCCGCGTCGGCGTGTGACGAGGCCCGCCCTCTGGAGCGTCGTCGGAGCCACCGGCACCGGCAAGACCGGACTCTCCCTCGACCTCGCCGAGGCTCTCGCGGCCACGGGGCGCCCGGCGGAGATCGTGAACGCCGACGCGATGCAGCTGTACCGCGGCATGGACATCGGCACCGCGAAGATCCCGGTGCCCCAGCGACGCGGCATCCCGCACCACCTCTTCGATGCGCTCGCGGTGACCGACGAGGCCGCGGTGGCCTGGTATCAGGATGCCGCCCGCGCGGCGATCTCCGCGATCCACGGCCGGGGCGCTGAGGCGATCCTCGTCGGCGGATCCGGGTTGTACGTCTCGAGCGTGCTGTGGGACTTCCGCTTCCCCCCGCGCGACGAGGCATTGCGCGCCCGCCTCGAGGCGGAGTTCGAGCGCGAGGGGGCCGGCGCGCTGTTCGCGCGGCTGCGCGAGGCCGATCGCGACGCGGCGGCCCGCATCGACCCGCGCAACGGCCGACGCGTGGTGCGCGCGCTCGAGGTGTTGGAGCAGGGCGGCGAGACCCACGGCGGCGCTCTTCCGCACGCGCCGGAGCAGTGGCATCCGTCGACGCGCATCGTGACGACGCACGTGGACCGCGAGCAGCTGGTGGCGATGCTGGACGCGCGCGTCGAGGGCATGTGGGCCGAGGGTCTCGTCGACGAGGTGGAGCGGCTCCGCGACGAGGGGCTCGAGCGGGGCGTCACGGCGTCGCGCGCGATCGGGTACGCGCAGGCGCTCGCGCAGCTGCGCGGAGACCTGACGCGCGAAGACGCCATCGCGCAGACGCAGGCCTTGACCCGGCGGTACGCGCGCCGGCAGGTGTCGTGGTTCCGCCGCTACGCCGACGCCCGCATCGTCGATGCCCGGACGACGGATGCCGCGCAGCTCGTGCGCGCGGCGGAGAGGGACGATCGATGACCATCGCGATCCGCGCGTTCGCGCCCACCGACGAGGACGCGGTCGTCGCGCTGTGGGAGGAGGCGGGACTGACCCGCCCGTGGAACGACCCGCGCGCCGACATCCGTCGGAAGCTCACCGTGCAGCCCGAGCTCTTCCTCGTCGCCGTCGACGACGAGGCGATCGTCGGCAGCGTGATGGCGGGTTACGACGGGCATCGCGGGTGGCTCTACTACCTCGCCGCTGCGGCCTCGCACCGCGGGCGGGGAGTGGGGCGTGCGCTCGTGGCCGAGGCGGAGCGTCTGCTCGAGGCGATGGGTTGCCCGAAGGTGCAGCTCATGGTGCGCCCCGACAACACCGGAGCGCGGGGCTTCTACGACGCGCTGGGTTACGAACCGTTCGAGACCTGGGCGACCGGCCGGCGGCTGATCGTCGACGGGCCCGGTCGACCCGCCTGAGACCGTCGGGCCCGCTCGCCGGCGTCAACGCGCCTCACGACCCGCCGCAGATCGCCGGGCCTTCTCACCAGGACGGCCGACCGCGGGTCGTCCGTAGACTGGTCCCATGTCCTCTCTCGCTTTCACCAAGGGTCACGGCACCGGCAACGACTTCGTGGTGATCGCCGATCCCGACGGCGAGATCGATCTCTCCGACGCGCAGGTCGCCGCGCTGTGCGACCGCCACTTCGGCATCGGCGCCGACGGACTGCTGCGCGTCGTCCGCTCGGCGGCGATCCTCGAGGGCGCCGAGGCTGCGGCATCCGGGGCCGAGTGGTTCATGGATTACCGGAACGCCGACGGGTCCAAGGCCGAGATGTGCGGCAACGGCACGCGCGTCTTCGCCCGGTACCTCACCGACACCGGCCTCGCGTCGATCGACGACGGATTGCGCATCGGCACGCGGGCGGGGGTGAAGACCCTCACGCGCAGCGACCGCGGCTTCGAGGTCGACCTGGGTGCCTACGTCGTGGAGGCCGACGAGACCCTCGTGCGCGCGAAGGGATTGAGCGTCGCGCGCCCGGGAGTGGGGATCGATGTCGGCAACCCGCACGTGGTCGTCGCCCTGTCGTCGGATGCCGAGCTCGAGGGGCTCGACCTGACCTTCCAGCCCGTGCTCGACCCCGCGCCGCGGCACGGCGCCAACGTCGAGTTCGTCGTCCCGGCCGACCCGCTCGTGCGCGACGGCGTCGGGGCGATCCGCCTGCGCGTGTTCGAGCGCGGCGTCGGTGAGACCCTGAGCTGCGGAACGGGCGTCGCCGCCGCGGCGCTCGCCGTTCGCCACTGGGCCGGCGCTGCCGCTCCCGACCACTGGGTCGTCGACACCCCGGGCGGGACGCTGGGGGTCCGTGTGGCCGACGGGCACGTGTTCCTGTCCGGCCCCGCCTCGCTGGTGTTCACGGGCGAGGTCGCTCTCGCCTGAGCAGCCGTCGACTCGTCGGCCCCGGCCCGTGGCATCCGGATGCCGCTCGGCGGGCGATGGACCTGCCCTCTCGCCGCACGCGGCGGGAGTCCGCGAACGGGTGTCGTCGGGTCAGCGGATGACGTCGATCAGCTCGCTCGGCGGCGAACCGTGGCGACGCACGCGCAGCACGCGGAAGCCGCGTCCGGTGGCGGCACGCTGGACGCTGTAGCCGTCGGGGAACGTCGCGGCGAGCCAGCGCTGCAGGGAGTCGGATCCGAGGTTGCGCTGGACGACGAACCAGCCGTCGCTTCGCTCGGCGAGACGGGGGATCCAGTGCTGGAGCATCCCGTGAAGTTCGTTCTTGCCCACGCGGATCGGCGGGTTCGACCGGATGGTGCGGAACGTCACGTCGTCGGGAACATCCTCGGGTCGAACGGCGTTGATGTTGGTGAGGCCGAGCGACTCGGCATTGCGCCTCACGAGATCGAGAGCCCGTTCGTTGACGTCGACCGCCCACACGGTCGCGTGCGGTGACGCGAGCGCCAGCGAGATCGAGATCGGACCCCAGCCGCATCCCAGGTCGAGGAAGTTCCCACCGGCGGGAGGGGGAGGCGTGTTGGCGAGCAGCACCGAGGTCCCGGCATCCACGTGATCGGGACTGAAGACGCCGCCCGCCGTGACGAGCTCGAGCTCTCGGCCGGCCAACGTCACGCGGATGCGGCGGAGCTGCTCGGGACTCGACGGCGACGCGCTGAAGTAGTGCTCGCTCCCCATCCGCCCAGGATATCCGACCGCGGCTTCGACCGCCGGGCCGGATAAAGTGCCAGAACATCAGTACCACCGCGGGCCGGGCCCGCGACGAAAGGAACACATGACCGAACAGACCACGCCCCCGAGCATCGACGCGTCTGCCGTGGACCCGGTCGACCGTGTGCTCGCGCGCGCCGATGCGCACCGCGGGGTCCGGGTCTTCGGTGCCGCTCAGGCCCTGCAGGACAGCACCACCGCGTACGGCGGCGACAGCGACGGCGACCAGTGGGACCGCGAGGAACGCGCGGCGCTGCGCCGCGTCGCCGGGCTCTCGACCGAGCTCGAAGACGTCACCGAGGTCGAGTACCGCCAGCTGCGCCTCGAGAACGTCGTCCTCGTCGGCGTGCACCCCCAGGGGGAGCAGACGGATGCCGAGAACTCGCTGCGCGAGCTGTCGGCTCTGGCCGAGACGGCCGGCGCGGTCGTGCTCGACGGCGTGCTGCAGCGTCGACCCCACCCCGATCCGGCGACGTACGTCGGTCGCGGAAAGGCCGCCGAGTTGCGTGACATCGTCGCCGCAGTGGGCGCCGACACCGTGATCGCCGACACCGAGCTCGCCCCCAGCCAGCGGCGCGCGCTCGAAGACGTCGTCAAGGTGAAGGTGATCGACCGCACGACGGTGATCCTCGACATCTTCAGCCAGCACGCCAAGAGTCGCGAGGGCAAGGCGCAGGTGGAGCTCGCGCAGCTCGAGTACCTCCTCCCGCGGCTGCGTGGATGGGGTGACTCGATGTCGCGTCAGGCCGGTGGACAGGTCGGCGCCGGTGGCGCCGGGATGGGTTCGCGCGGTCCGGGTGAGACGAAGATCGAGCTCGACCGTCGTCGCATCCGCACGAAGATGGCCCTGCTGCGCAAGCAGCTGCGCGACTTCGCCCCCGCGCGCGAGGCCAAGCGCGCCGAGCGCAAGCGTCACACGATCCCCTCGGTCGCGATCGCGGGCTACACGAACGCCGGCAAGTCCAGCCTGCTCAATCGCCTCACCAGTGCCGGTGTCCTGGTCGAGAACGCCCTGTTCGCGACGCTGGATGCCACGGTCCGCCGCTCCGAGACCAGTGACGGACGCGTCTACACGCTGACCGACACCGTGGGCTTCGTGCGCAACCTGCCGCACCAGCTGGTCGAGGCGTTCCGGTCGACGCTCGAGGAGGTCGGTGACGCCGATGTCATCCTGCACGTTGTCGACGCCTCGCACCCCGATCCGGCCGCGCAGCTCATGACGGTGCGCGACGTGATGGGCGACGTCGACGCGAACTTCGGCCAGGAGATCGTCGTCTTCAACAAGGCCGACCTCGTGAGCGAGGACGACCGGCTCGTGCTGCGGGGACTGGCTCCGAACGCGAAGTTCGTCTCGTCGCGGACGGGCGAGGGCATCGAGGAGCTGCGTGCCGCCATCGAGGACGCGCTGCCCCTTCCCGCCGTGGAGGTGCAGGCGGTCGTGCCGTACGACCGTGGCGACCTCGTCTCGGCGGTGCACGAGAGCGGCCTCATCGTCGCGCAGGAGCACCGTGAGAGCGGGACGTTCCTGCACGCGCACGTCGGCGCACGACTGGCCGCCGAGCTGGCGGCGTTCGAGGTCTGAGCCGGGCCGTCATGGGCCCCCGCGCGTGCGCGGGGGCCCATGACTTTGCCCGGGGGCGGCACGTCTGCTCCTCCCGCGGGAGAGGGGCGCGCCGCGGCTCCGGATGACGTCAGTCGAGTTCGAGCGCGGGGACACCCGGGGTCTCGAAGCCGAACACCGCGCCGAGGAAACCGAGTTCGCGCTCGAGCGAGTCGATCACCGTCTCCGACCGGCGGAACCCGTGCCCTTCGCCCTCGTACAGGACGTACGCGTGCGGGACACCGTGCGCCGTGAGGGCGTCGCGGATGGCCTCCGCTTGCGACGGGGGGACCACGCGGTCTTCCGACCCCTGCAGGATCAGCAGCGGCACGCGGAAGAGCTCGAGGCGCCCCAGGGGTGAGCGCTCGACGTATATCGCCTCGGCCTCGGGCAGGGGGCCGATGAGCCCGTCGAGATAGCGCGCCTCGAAATCGTGGGTGTCTTCGGCGAGAGCACGGGCGTCCCCGACGCCGTAGCGCGAGATACCCGCCGAGAAGACGTCGGTGCGGGTGACGGCGGCGAGCACCGTCCAGCCGCCGGCCGAGCCGCCCGCGATGGCGAGACGATCGGGGTCGGCGAGTCCCGCCTCGGCCAGGGCGGATGCCGCCGCGGCCACGTCGTCGACGTCGACCACGCCCCACTGGCCCTTCAGGCGGTCCCGATAGGCGCGACCGTAGCCCGTCGAACCGCCGTAGTTGACGTCGAGGACGCCGATTCCGCGGCTGGTGAAGAACGCCGTCTTGGCCGAGGGGGCGGGACCGACGTGCGAGGTGGGTCCGCCGTGGACGAGCACGACGTACGGGGGGCGCTCGCCCGCGACCGGAGCGACGTCGGGGTTGGTGGGGGCGTAGGCGAAGGCGTGCACCGGGCCGTGCGGGCCGTCGGTGGAGAGCGCGCGGGCGGTCGGCATCCACTCGTCACCCCACGATGCGGCGCCGCCCGTCACCAGGTCGACCAGGCCGGAATCGAGGTCGACGAGCCAGAGGCCCGACCGTCCGCCGGCATCGGAACCCGAGACGAGCACGCGCGCGCCCCGCACGTCGTCGACGGCGGCGCCGGCCACGACCGGGACGTCGAGGGGGCGGATGCCGCTCGGGGCGATCTCGACGATCTCGTCGGCGCCGTTCGTGCGCACGGCGACGACGCGCCCGTCGTCGGCCGCCCCGAACCACCGGGTTCCGAGAACCCACAGGCCGCCGCCGGTGTCGGCGTCGGCGGGCGCGAGGGGCTGCGCATCGCCGTCGAGCGGTCGGCGGAAGAGGTTCCACCGCCCGTCCGGGTCATCGGCGTAGAGCAGCTCGTCGTCCGCGATCCACACGGGTTGCAGAGGTGCGCGGTGCGAGCCGCCCGCGACGTCGTGGACGGAACCCGTCTCGAGGTCGACGACGCGCAGCACCGTGGCATCCCACGGCATGTCGGGGTGATCCCACGCGACCCAGGCCAGGCGGCGCCCGTCGGGGGAGAGGGCCGGTTGGGCGAGGAAGTCGCTGCCCTCGGCGAGGACCTCGGCCGGTCCGTCGAGCGGGATGCGCACGATCGCCCGGTCGGGCACGCGCGACGAGCCGTGGGTCTCGCGGACGGCGAGGAGCGCGCCGTGCTCCCAGCGCAGGCCGCCGTGGCGTACGGCGTCGTCGGCCGAAGTGAGGGGCCGTGCGGTCTCGCCCGGGCGGAGCGCGTAGACGCGCTGGTCGGTCTTCTCGACGTAGTAGAGCTCCCCGTCGTCGGACGCCGTCCAGGCGCCGCCGCCGTACTCGTGCACGGCCGATCGCGCGTTCGCGGGGGCGGGGAGCACCGTCTCGACGGAGCCGTCGCCGCGGCGACGCTTCACCGCGACGCGGCCGGCCTCGTGGGGGACGGACTCGCCCCACCACACCTCGTCGCCGACGAGTCGGGCCCCGTCGACGCGGGGCGAGGCCTGCGCGACCGACTCGGGGGTGATGGGCGAGGGCCAGGAACCGTACGGGAGGGTGTCAGCCATGAGTCCAGCCTAGGGACAGCCCCCGACACCGGCGGGCGGCGGCGTCGGTGCAGCGGTGCGACAGGCGGACCCCGCACCCGCGCGAGGTCGCGCGGGCGGGGTCAGGCCCCGACGATCCGCTTCTGCACGCCGAGAGCGCTCAGCCAGTCCCTGATGACCTGCCGTTGGCCGTCGTCGCACGTGTAGCCGTAGCCGAGGCGCACCTCCCGTGCGACGGTGCGGCGGATCAGACCGCGCGCAGCACGGCGACGATGCGGCCGAGCACGACGGCCTCGTCGCCCAGGATCGGCTCGAATGCGCTATTGCGGGGCAGCAGCCACGTGTGGCCGTCGCGGCGGCGGAACGTCTTCACGGTCGCCTCGCCGTCGAGCATCGCGGCGACGATCTCGCCGTTCTCGGCCGTGGCCTGGGAGCGCACGACCACCCAATCGCCGTCGCAGATCGCGGCGTCGATCATCGAGTCGCCCGACACCTTGAGCATGAACAGCTCGCCCTTGCCCACCAGCTGGCGGGGGAGGGGGAAGATCTCCTCCACCTGCTGATCGGCGGTGATGGGCACGCCCGCGGCGATGCGGCCGACGAGGGGCACGAGGGCGGCATCGCCCAGCGCGGGGGCCGTGTCGGCGGGGTTCTCGGCCGCGGCTCCGGGGAGGTCGATCAAGACCTCCATCGCCCGCGTCTTGCCGGGATCGCGCCGCAGGTAGCCGCTCAGCTCGAGCTGGTTGAGCTGGTGGGTCACGCTCGACAGCGACTTCAAGCCGACGGCGTCGCCGATCTCGCGCATGCTCGGCGGGTAGCCGTGCCGCGCGATCGACCGCTGGATGACCTCGAGGATGGCGAGCTGCTTGTCGCTGAGGTTCTTGCGTCGCCGAGTCTGCGGACGTTCGCGGCCGGCGGCGGTCGTCGCGTCGGTCATCTGTGCTCCCCTCGCGCCGCGGTCGATGCGGCGGAAATTCGAATGTCGGAGGTTGGTGATGAGGTCTCCGTGTCGAAACCGTATCCGGTCAACGAGCCGAAACACACGGAACGGCGCGCGTGTCGCGTTCGATCCGTCTGCGACATCCGCGGTCTTGACACATCGAAAGTATCGAAGATAGATTCGGAATATAGATTCGCACTCCCGCCCTCCCGGCCGAGGGCGGGGTGCGAATCTCTCCCCACCGAGGAGCACATCATGAGCAGCATCGCCATCACCGCACCGACCACCCGCCTGCGCATCACCGCTCGCGGCCGCCGCGTCCTCGCGTTCCTGGTCGCCCTTCCCCTCGCCATCGCCCTGGGGTTCGCCGTCGTCGGCGGGGGAGCCGCGCTCGCATCGAACGAGGCGGGAGCACCCGCGGGGTCGTTCACCGAGATCACCGTGATGAGCGGCGAGACCCTGTGGTCGATCGCCGAAGAGCTCGCGCCCGCGGCCGACCCGCGCGACGTGATCGCCCAGATCACGCGCCTCAACGCCCTGTCGGGCGGGTCCGTCACGGCCGGTCAGCGCATCGCGATCCCGGCCGAATACGCGCCGACGAACTGACCGCCCGAAAGCGATCGATGTCGGCGGTCGGCGTCGTCGGCCCGAGGCGTGAGCGTGAGCCGCCGAGGTCGTCGCCGCCTACGATGGGTGAGGTGAACGTACGCCTCGACGACCTCCCGCTTCGCGACGATCTCCGGGGCATGACGCCCTACGGGGCACCGCAGGCCGCGCTGCCCGTTGCACTGAACGTGAACGAGAACACGCATCCCGTTCCGTCCGAGGTCGCCGACGACATCCTGGATGCCGTGGCTCGAGCCCTTCGCGACGTCAACCGGTATCCCGACCGCGAGTTCACCACCCTCCGCGAGGCTTTCGCGCAGTACCTCGGCCACGGCCTGAATCCCGACCAGATCTGGGCGGCCAACGGATCGAACGAGGTCCTGCAGCACATCCTCCAGGCTTTCGGAGGGCCCGGCCGCAGCGCCATGGGCTTCGCGCCCACGTACTCCATGTACCCGATCCTCACCCGCGCCACCGGCGCGCGGTGGATCGCGGGGGAGCGGGAGCACGACTTCACGCTCTCCGCCGAGTCCGCGGCGGCGCAGGTCCGTGAGCAGCGCCCCGACATCGTCTTCCTCTGCGCCCCCAACAACCCCACGGGTACGCCCCTGCGCCTCGACGTCGTCGAGGCCGTCTACGACGCCTTCGACGGCGTCGTCATCGTCGACGAGGCGTACGAGGAGTTCGCCCCGCGCGACGAGCCCTCGGCGATCTCGCTCCTGCCCGGTCGCCCGCGCCTGGTCGTCTCTCGCACGATGAGCAAGGCGTTCGCGTTCGCGGGAGCCCGCGTGGGGTACCTCGCCGCCGATCCGGTGTTCGTCGACGCGCTCCGTCTGGTGCGCCTGCCGTACCACCTCAGCGCCCTCACACAGGCGGCCGCGACCGCGGCCCTCGCCCACGCCGACACGATGCTGTCGATGGTCGACGAGATCGTCGCGCAGCGCGACCGCATCTCGGCGACCGTCTCCGCTCTGGGCTACACGGCGCACGAGTCGTGGACCAACTTCGTCCTGTTCGGCGGGGTCGACGATCCCGCCGCGACGTGGAAGGCCCTCTACGACCGCGGCGTGCTGATCCGCGACGTCGGCATCGCACACCACCTCCGCGTCTCGGCCGGGACGGCCGACGAGACCACCGCCTTTCTCGACGCCCTCGCCTCGATAGGATCCCGAGCATGACCGCCCCCGCCACCCCCCGCACCGCCTCGATCACCCGCGAGACGAGCGAATCCCGCGTCGAGCTCGAGCTCGACCTCGACGGTCGCGGCGTCAGCGACATCTCCACGAGCGTGCCGTTCTTCGACCACATGCTGACGGCGTTCGCGAAGCACTCGCTCACCGACCTGCGCGTGCGCGCGACGGGTGACACCCACATCGACGCCCACCACACGGTCGAGGACACCTCGATCGTGCTCGGCCAGGCCATCCGGCAGGCCCTCGGCGACAAGTCCGGCATCGCGCGCTACGGTGACGCGCTCGTCCCGCTCGACGAGGCGCTCGCGCAGGCCGTCGTCGACATCAGCGGACGGCCCTACCTCGTGCACACCGGTGAGCCCGCCGGGTTCGAGCACCACCTCATCGGCGGGCACTTCACCGGCTCGCTCGTGCGTCACTCGTTCGAGGCCATCTCGATCCACGCCGGTCTCACCGTCCACGTCCGCGTGGTCGGCGGGCGCGACCCCCACCACATCGCCGAGGCCGAGTACAAGGCGCTCGCGCGCGCCTTCCGCCAGGCGAAGGCCCTCGACCCGCTCGTCGACGGCATCCCGAGCACCAAGGGCGCGCTGTGACGGCGAAGCCCGTCGTCGCCGTCCTCGACTACGGCTCGGGCAACGTCCACTCCGCGGTCAAGGCTCTGGTCGAAGCCGGGGCAGACGCGCGGTTGACGTCCGACCGGTCGTTGCTGATGGATGCCGACGGGCTCCTCGTTCCCGGCGTGGGGGCGTTCAGCGCCGTCATGGGGGCGTTGAACGCCAGTCGGGGTGGGGAGATCATCGATCGCCGTCTCGCGGGCGGGCGTCCGGTCCTCGGCATCTGCGTCGGCATGCAGGTCATGTTCGAGCGCGGGATCGAGCGCGGCACCGACACGCCCGGACTCGGCGAGTGGCCGGGCACGGTCGACGAGCTCGCGGCGCCCGTCCTGCCGCACATGGGCTGGAACACCGTCACCGCGGGCGAGGGCTCGCGTCTGTTCGAGGGGATCGAGCGGGAGCGCTTCTACTTCGTGCACTCGTACGCGGCGCAGGAGTGGTCGCTCGAGGTGACGCCGCCCTTCCCGCAGCCCGCCGTGACGTGGTGCACCTACGGTGCCCCGTTCATCGCGGCGGTGGAGAACGGCCCGCTGGCGGCGACGCAGTTCCACCCCGAGAAGTCGGGCGAAGCCGGCATCCGTCTGCTGGCCAATTGGATCGACGGGCTGCGCACGACTACTGTGTGACCTCGTGCCCGGGGCTGGCGAGAGGCGCCTGCCGGCACGAGGAGCCATGAACGATTTCGCGTCCACGCCCGAGCTTGTCCTTCTTCCCGCGGTCGACGTGGCCGACGGAAAGGCCGTCCGCCTGACCCAGGGGGAGGCCGGCACCGAGACCAGCTACGGCGACCCCGTCGACGCCGCGGCGGACTTCGCCCGCCAGGGTGCGCAGTGGATCCACCTCGTCGACCTCGACGCCGCCTTCGGGCGCGGGAGCAACGCGAACGTCATGCGCAAGGTCATCAAGCAGGTCAAGGGCGTTCAGGTCGAGCTGTCGGGCGGCATCCGCGACGACCGCTCCCTCGAAGCGGCCCTCGAGAGCGGCGCGAGCCGCATCAACCTCGGCACGGCTGCGCTCGAGAACCCCGAGTGGGCCGCCGACGTCATCAACCGCTACGGCGAGGCGATCGCCGTCGGTCTCGACGTGCGCGGCACGACGCTCGCCGCCCGCGGCTGGACGCGCGACGGCGGCGACCTGTGGACCGTCCTGCAGCGCCTGGAGGATGCGGGCTGCAGCCGGTACGTCGTCACCGACGTCACCAAAGACGGCACCCTGCGCGGGCCCAACATCGAACTGCTGCGCGAGATGACCCAGCGCACCCCGAAGCCGATCGTCGCCTCGGGCGGCGTGTCCAGCCTCGACGACATCGCCGCCCTGCGCGAGCTCGTGCCGCTGGGAGTCGAAGGCGCGATCGTCGGCAAGGCACTGTATGCGGGGCAGTTCACCCTCGCCGAGGCTCTGGATGTCGCCGGACACTGACGGTCGCGACGCCGGCGATCCCTCTTCCGGCGGTCCCGACGCCGGTGGTCCCCACGACCACGCGCACCGCGCCGATTCGGCGGGTGTCCCGTGGGAGGGACGCCGGTTCGAGTCGAACCCGCACTCCGGCGACGACGGTTCGGCCGACCCCGCGCTGCTGGCCGCTCTCGTGGAGTTCCGCGCCGGCGACGGCGATGCGCGTGCGGTCGTCGACGCCTATCGAGACGCCCGACTGCTGATCCCCCTGGTCGCCGAGAAGGGCGACCACGGCATCGGGGCGCACGGCCTCGAGGTCGACAAGACGCAGGAACTGTCCATCGTGACGGTGGCCGCCCCCGACGGTCGCAAGGTGCTCCCCGTCTTCACGTCGGTGACCTCCCTCCAGACCTGGGATGCCACGGCCCGCCCCGTCCCCGCGGACGGCCGTCGCACGGCCTTGGCCGCGGCGTCCGAAGACACCGAGCTCATCGTCATCGACCCCGCGTCGGAGACGGAGTTCGTCATCCGTCGCCCCGCCGTCTGGGCCATCGCGCAGGGGGAGGCGTGGGAGCCCGCGCACATCTCGCCCGCGATCTTCACCGGCCTGCAGGAGAGCATCTCCGGCGAACTCGCTGTGCTCGACCTCGCCGTCGAGTCGGGCGACCCCACCGGTCGTCTGCGCGGTCCGGAGCTCGTCGTGCACCTCCAGCTGATGTCGGGCCTCGAGCAGGAGGAATTGGATGCCGTGCTCGCGCGCCTCGCACGCCGGTGGTCGGCCGACGACCGCATCGCGGTGCTGGTCGACTCGCTCACGGTGAAGCTGCACCGCAGCACCGACGCCTGACCCGCCCCGCGCACCTCGCACGCGACCGCTCCGCGACAGCCGATCGTTCGGGAGCAGGCCCGCGCCCGGCGCGTGTGTCCTGTGCTCCTGACATCCCCTGTTCCGGCGCGGGGTGGGGCCGGATGCCACGGCTCCGTCGTCCAGACCGAGTCGCGGTTCACACTCCCGCGGGTGTCACGGTGGAGTCGGCCTGCGGCACAGGTGAAGGGGTGCCCCTCTTCGGAGGCAATCGGGGAAGGGCCCCATCCATACCCCCACGGTGTCACGGTGGAGTCGGCCTGCGGCACAGGGCGCAGTGATGCCCCCTTCCCTGGGCAATCGGGGGAGGGGCCCCGCTCTTGCCTAGGGAAGGGGGCATCACGGAGCCCGGTACCCCAGAACGAACGACCTACGTAACCGGACCCGTCCACTTCTCGCCCGGCCCCTTACCGATCGGGTCGGGGATGACGGATGCCTCGCGGAACGCGAGCTGCAACGAGCGCAGCCCGTCGCGCAGCGAACGGGCGTGCATGTCGCTGATCTCCGGAGCGCCGGCCGTGATGAGGCCCGCGAGGGAGTTGATGAGCTTGCGGGCCTCGTCGAGGTCGAGCTGCTCGGCGGGGTTGTCGGCCAGACCCGTCTTGACGGCGGCGGCGCTCATGAGGTGGACGGCGGCGGTGGTGATCACCTCGACGGCGGGGACGTCGGCGATGTCGCGCGTCGCGGAGGCCGAGGCGCGCTCCTGCTCTTCCCAGCGGGCGAGCCGCTCGTCTTCTCCGCCGTGACGGTGCGCGGCCTGGTCGTCGGAGGGCTGGTCGGAGGGGATCGTGTCCACGTGAATCTCTCTGCTAGACTATGGCGGGCTTCGGAGTGTTTCACTCCGTACGAAAGAGGATCACATCCCACCCGCGCTTGCCGCTCCAGGCTACCGGGTTCCCGCACTCCGCTCCGTTTCGCACGGGGTCGTCTGGGTGCAGAAGCCGGTGCTGACAGCACCGTGCCGGGTGGCGTGTGTACTCCTCTTCGCCCGCGATTCGATCGGATCGCGGCGGCCACCACCCGCACACAAGAGGAGTTCCGCATCAGCGATCCCCGCACCAACGAGCGCATCCGAGTCCCGGAGGTCCGTCTCGTCGGACCCAACGGCGAGCAGGTCGGCATCGTCCGAATCGAAGCTGCGCTGCGCCTGGCCCAGGAAGCGGACCTCGACCTGGTCGAGGTTGCGCCGAGCTCGAAGCCGCCCGTGGTCAAGATCATGGATTACGGCAAGTTCAAGTACGAGGCCGCTCAGAAGGCCAAGGAAACGCGTCGTAACCAGGCGAACACGGTCCTGAAAGAGGTCCGGTTCCGTCTGAAGATCGAGGCCCACGACTACATCACCAAGCTCAAGCGCGCCGAGGGCTTCCTCCAGGCGGGCGACAAGGTGAAGGCCATGATCCTGTTCCGTGGTCGTGAGCAGTCGCGTCCCGAGCAGGGTGTGCGCCTGCTCCGCAAGTTCGCCGAAGACGTCGCCGAGTTCGGCACGGTCGAGTCGAACCCCACGATCGATGGCCGCAACATGGTGATGGTCGTCGCTCCTCACAAGAACAAGTCCGAGGTCAAGACCGAGCAGAACGCGCAGCGCGCGGCGAACCGCGAGGCGGCGCGCAGCGCAGCCCGTGGCGACTCGGCCTCGGAAGAAACGCCGACCTCGGCCCCCGCCGAGTAAAGCCCCCAGACTCCCGCTCCGCCGGGAACACCAACGAAGGAAGACAGATGCCGAAGCAGAAGACCCACTCGGGTGCCAAGAAGCGCTTCAAGCTCACCGGTAGCGGCAAGCTCATGAAGCAGCAGGCCGGTATGCGCCACAACCTCGAAGGCAAGGCCTCGAAGCGCACCCGCCGCCTGAACCAGGAGCAGGTCCTGGCCAAGGGTGACTCGAAGGTCGCCAAGAAGCTCCTCGGTCTCTGAGCGCCGACGCACGTTAGGAAGAAACAGAAATGGCTAGAGTCAAGCGGGCAGTAAACGCCCACAAGAAGCGTCGCGTCATCCTCGAGCGCGCCTCCGGTTACCGCGGACAGCGTTCGCGCCTGTACCGCAAGGCCAAGGAGCAGGTCACCCACTCCCTGGTCTACGCGTACCGTGACCGTCGCAAGCGCAAGGGCGACTTCCGCCGCCTGTGGATCCAGCGCATCAACGCGGCGTCGCGTCAGAACGGCCTCACGTACAACCGCTTCATCCAGGGCCTCGGCCTCGCGGGTGTGCAGGTCGACCGTCGTATGCTCGCCGAGCTCGCGGTCAACGAGCCCGCCGTGTTCGCCTCGCTCGTGCAGACCGCCAAGGCTGCGCTGCCCAGCGACGTCAACGCTCCGAAGACCGTCTGAGACTCGTCTTCCCGAAACGGGCGTCCTCCTCGGAGGGCGCCCGTTTCGTCGTCCACGCGCGGCATCCCGGGCCTCATGCCGCCAGCGCCATACACTGGTCACGTGCTGGAGAACCCCCGTTCGCCGCGGGTGCGCGCCGTGGCCAAGCTCAGCAAACGCGCTGCCCGTCAGGAGACCGGTCTGTTCCTGCTCGAGGGACCGCAGGCCGCGCGAGAGGCGCTCGCCTACGCGCCCGAGACGGTGCTCGAGCTGTACGCGACGCCCACCGCCATGGAGAAGCACCCCGACGTGCGAGAAGCGGCGGAACGCGCCGACGTCGAGGTGCAGTACACGACCGAAGCGGTGCTGGATGCCATGGCCGACACGGTCACGCCCCAGGGCATCGTCGCGGTCGCCCGCCAGTCGCCCACGGCGTTGAAGGACGTGCTCGCGGCCGGCCCCCGCCTCGTCGCGATCTGCGAGGAGGTGCGCGATCCCGGCAACCTCGGCACGATCATCCGCGCCGCCGACGCCGCCGGCGCCGACGCCGTCATCCTCACCGGCCGCACCGTCGATCCCTACAACCCCAAGGTCGTCCGTTCCACGACGGGGTCGTTGTTCCACGTCCCGGTGGCCGTCGACCTCGAGCTCGCCGACGTCGTCGCCCGCATGCACGAGGCGGGGCTGCGCGTCGTCGCGGCCGATGTCGACGGCGATGACTTCCTGGCATCCCGCGACCGTCTCGCCGAGCCGACAGCGTGGCTGTTCGGCAACGAGGCGCGGGGTCTCGACGGCGACGCGCTGGCGCACGCCGACCTTGCCCTGCGCCTGCCGATCTACGGTCGCGCGGAGTCGTTGAACCTCGCGACCGCGGCCAGCGTCTGCCTGTACGAGACCGCGTTCGCCCAGCGGGCGCGCTGATCGAGGCGGCACCCCGCCGCGACCCCGGCTGTTACAGAACGGTTAAGGCGCGCTCAGGAATGTGGTCGCTTGCACAACATCCTCATAGGGTGAAGGCATGGCATCCGTTCCCCCGGCGAGTTCCGAGCCCCTGGTCGTCGTGTCCGATGTGCAGAAGCACTACGGCCAGTTCCAGGCCCTGAAAGACATCGACCTGACCGTCGACCGCGGCGAGGTCGTCGTGGTGATCGGCCCCTCGGGGTCGGGGAAGTCCACGCTCTGCCGCACCATCAACCGTCTCGAGACCATCACGAGCGGCTCGATCACCATCGACGGCAAGGAGCTTCCCAAAGAGGGGAAGGGCCTGGCCGAGCTGCGTGCCGACGTCGGCATGGTGTTCCAGTCGTTCAACCTCTTCGCGCACCTGACGATCCTCGAGAACGTCACCCTCGGGCCGATCAAGGTCCGCAAGCTCAAGAAGGCGGATGCCGAGAAGGAGGCGCGCTCTCTCCTGGACCGCGTGGGCGTCGGGCACCAGGCCGACAAGCTCCCGGCCCAGCTCTCGGGCGGCCAGCAGCAGCGTGTCGCGATCGCACGGGCCCTGGCCATGAAGCCGAAGGTCATGCTCTTCGACGAGCCGACCTCCGCCCTCGACCCCGAGATGATCAACGAGGTCCTCGACGTGATGGTCGGCCTCGCCGCAGACGGGATGACGATGATCGTCGTCACGCACGAGATGGGCTTCGCCCGGAAGGCCGCCAACCGCGTCGTCTTCATGGCCGACGGCCAGATCGTGGAGCAGGCGGCCCCGGAGCAGTTCTTCACCCACCCCGAGTCCGACCGGGCGAAGGACTTCCTCTCGAAGCTCATCACCCACTGACGCTCCTCTTCGACGGCGATGAACGAGGAGGTTCTCCCGCCGACCGCATCTCGACCGTTCCCCCCGGTCCTTCTCGCGCGCCGTCGTCATCGACCCTTATCCGCACAGCACACGTAACCAAGGAGACATCACATGCGTAAGACACGTTTTCTCGCCGGCGCGAGCATCGTCGCCGCCGGCCTGCTGGCCCTGACGGCCTGCAACAGCGGCACCCCCGGCGCCGCTCCCGCCGAGGGCGACGGCACCGACACCACGCAGCTGTGGGAGGTCGCCTCCGACGTCTCGCTCGACGGCAGCCCCACCTACGAGCGCATGGTCTCGGCCGACAAGGTCGTCGTCGGCGTCAAGGAAGACCAGCCCGGCCTGGGCTTCAAGGACCCGGTCAGCAACGAGCGCGGCGGTTTTGACGTCGAGATCGCTCAGTGGATCGCGGCGTCCCTCGGCTTCGACGCCGACAAGATCGAGTACAAGACGATCCCCTCGGCCAACCGCGAGCAGGAGCTCGTGAACGGCAACATCGACTACTACGTCGGCACCTACTCGATCACCGACAAGCGCAAGGAGTCGATCGACTTCGCCGGTCCCTACCTGATCACCGGTCAGGGCCTGCTCGTCGCCGCCGACAACGAGGACATCAGCGGTCCCGACGACCTCGCCGGCAAGATCGTCTGCTCGGTGACCGGCTCGACCCCGCTGCAGCGCATCCGCGACGAGTACTCCCCGGGCGACACCGTCGAGTACGACACCTACACGCAGTGCCTCGAGCAGCTGCGCGCCGGCTCGGTCGACGCGGTGACCACCGACCAGGCGATCCTCGCCGGGTACGTGGCGCAGGAGCCCGAGGCGTTCAAGATCGCCGGAGACACCTTCAGCGAGGAGCGCTACGGCGTCGGCCTGCCCAAGGGTGACACGGTCCTGAAGGACCACATCAACACCCTCTTCAACGACGGTGGCGACGTCTGGACGGCCCTGTTCGACAAGAACCTCGCTCCCTCCGGCATCAAGGGCGAGCAGCCCACCGCCGACGAGTGATCCGTTCGGGGGCGGTGCGATCGCGCCGCCCCCGAATCCCGTTCTCCGATCTAAGGACCACGCATGGGTGTCATCACCGACAACCTCGACATCTGGAGCCAGGCGCTCGTCGGCACGCTGGTGCTGTTCTTCGCCGGCGGAGCCCTCGCGCTGGTGCTGGGCATCATCGTCGGCGCGATGCGCGTCTCCCCGGTGCCCATCGCGCGCGGCGTGGGCACTTTCTACGTGAGCGTCATCCGCAACACCCCGCTGACCCTGGTGTTCTTCGCCTTCGTCTTCGCCCTGCCTCCGCTGCTGGGCCTGCGGCTCACCGGTGACGTCTCGCTGACCCTCGGCATCTGCGCGCTCGGCATCTACACCGCCACCTACGTCGCCGAGGCCATCCGCTCCGGCGTCAACACGGTCCCGGTGGGCCAGGCCGAAGCCGCTCGTGCTCTCGGCCTGGGTTTCGGGCAGGTGATGACGCTCGTGGTCCTGCCGCAGGCGTTCCGTTCGGTCATCCCGCCGATGATGAGCGTGCTGATCGCCCTGCTGAAGAACACCACCGTGGCCGCCGGCTTCTCGATCATCAACCTGGGCTCGGTGCGCAACTACCTCAGCGAGCGCGGTGAGAACGCGTTCATCGTCATCCTGTGGGTGATGGTCGTCTTCGTGGCGCTGGTGCTGCTGCTGTCGTGGCTGCAGCGAACGCTCGAGAACCGATGGAGGGTCGCACGATGAGCAGCGTCCTGTACGACGTCCCCGGCCCGAAGGCCATCATCCGCAACCGCATCCTCGGCGTCCTCACGGTCCTCGTCGTGCTGGCGATCCTGGGCTTCTTCGTCTGGCGTCTCGCCGACACCGGTCAGTTCACGGCCAAGAAGTGGTCGGCCTTCACCTACACCAACGTGTGGGTGCAGATCGGCGAGGCCACTCTCCGCACGATCGCCGCCTTCGTGGTGGCCGCCGTCGGGGCTCTCGCCCTCGGCTTCGTGCTCGCGATCGGGCGCCTCTCCGATCACGCCTGGGTGCGCTGGCCGTTCACGGCGGTCATCGAGGTGTTCCGCGCCATCCCGGTGCTGGTGTTCATGTTCCTGCTGTACTACGGCTTCCCCGTCATCGGCATCCGCATGGAGCCGTACTGGGCCGTCGTGATCGCCCTGGTCTGCTACAACGGCTCCGTGCTCGCGGAGGTCATCCGCGCCGGTGTCGAGTCGCTGCCCAGCGGTCAGGCCGAAGCCGGCTACGCGATCGGCCTGCGCAAGGCCGGGGTCATGCGCCTCGTGCTGCTGCCGCAGGCGATCCGGGCCATGATGCCGGTGATCATCGCGCAGCTCGTCGTCACGCTCAAAGACACCGCGCTCGGGTTCATCATTACCTACCCCGAGTTGCTGTTCTACGCCAAGTACATCGGCGCGCAGCCGACCGTCGGCTCGCCCATCATCCCCGCGACCATCGTGGTCGGTGCGATCTACATCGCGCTGTGCCTGCTGCTCTCGCTCGTGGCGACCGTCGTGGAGAAGCGCCTGCGCCGTTCGCCGCGCGGTGCCGTCGCGGGTCCGGTGCCGCCGCTGGCGCAGGGGACGACCGACACCTCGCTCATCGTGGCCCAGCGCGGGCTCGGCAAGCACGACGCGACCAGCATCTGAACGGCCGACGGGCGGGGGAGTGTCCCCGCCCGTCGGTAGACTCTCATCTCGTGTCCGACGCACCCGAGATCACCCCCGAGGCCGTCGCCTCCGCCGTGGATGCCGCCCTTGCGGCCATCGCGGCGGCCGCGACCACGGCCGACCTGAAAGCCGCCCGTTCCGCGCACACCGGGGAGCAATCCCCCCTCGCGCGCCTGAACGCCCAGATGCGCCACGTGGCCCCCGACCAGAAGGCCGCGGCCGGCAAGCTCGTCGGCCAGGCGCGCGGGCAGGTCAACCAGGCGCTCGCCGCCCGTGAGACCGAGCTGGCCGAGGCCGAGACGGCTGCGCAGCTCGAGGCCGAACGCATCGACGTCACGGCGCTGCCGCAGCGCGCGCGCGTCGGGGCGCGGCATCCGATCTCGCTGCTGCAAGAGCAGGTGTCCGACATCTTCGTCGGCATGGGATGGGAGATCGCCGAGGGGCCGGAGCTCGAGCACGAGTGGTTCAACTTCGACGCCCTGAACTTCGACGTCGACCACCCGGCCCGACAGATGCAGGACACCTTCTTCGTCGACCCGGTGGCCCGCCACCTCGTGCTGCGCACGCACACCAGCCCCGTGCAGGTGCGGTCGATGCTCGAGCGCGACCTGCCGATCTACGTGCTGTGCCCGGGTCGGGTGTACCGCACCGACGAGTTCGACGCGACGCACCTGCCGGTGTTCACGCAGTTCGAGGGGCTCGTCGTCGACAAGGGCATCACCATGGCCCACCTCAAGGGCACCCTCGACCACGCCGCGCGCGTGCTGTTCGGACCCGAGGCCAAGACGCGCTTCCGCGCCAACTTCTTCCCCTTCACCGAGCCGAGCGCCGAGCTCGACCTGTGGCATCCCACCTTCAAGGGCGGGGCGCGATGGATCGAGTGGGGCGGCTGCGGAATGGTGAACCCCAACGTCCTGCGCGCCGCGGGCATCGATCCCGAGGAGTACTCGGGCTTCGCCTTCGGCATGGGCATCGAGCGCACGCTCATGTTCCGCAGCGACGTGCAAGACATGCGCGACATGGCCGAGGGCGATGTGCGCTTCAGCGAGCAGTTCGGAATGGTGGTCTGATGCGCGTCCCGCTCTCCTGGTTGCGCGAGTACGTCGACGTGCCCGCCGAGGCCACGCCCGACGACGTCCTCGCGGCGCTCGTGTCGGTCGGCTTCGAAGAAGAAGACGTGCACCGCTTCGAGCTGTCTGGCCCGATCGTCGTCGGTCAGGTCGTCGAGTTCACCCCCGAGCCGCAGTCCAACGGCAAGACGATCCGCTGGTGCCAGGTCGACGTGGGCGAGGCGCACGGGGGCGTGCGCGGCATCGTGTGCGGCGCGGGCAACTTCTTCCCCGGCGACAAGGTCGTGGTGACCCTGCCCGGTTCGGTGCTGCCCGGTCCCTTCCCGATCGCGGCGCGCAAGACCTACGGCCACGTGTCCGACGGCATGATCGCCTCGGCCAAGGAGCTCGGCCTCGGCAGCGAGCACGGCGGCATCCTGCGTCTGGTCGACCTCGGGATCGATGCCCCGGTGGGCACGGATGCCATCGCGCTGCTCGGCCTCGACGACGTCGCCGTCGAGATCAACGTCACCCCCGACCGCGGCTACGCCCTGTCGCTGCGCGGGGTGGCGCGCGAGTACTCGCACGCGACGGGCGCGGCGTTCCGCGATCCCGGCACGGGCCACGACGCGGCCGTCTCGCGCACGCCCTCGGGCTTCCCGATCGCCGTCGACGACCGCGCGCCCATCCGCGGCCGCGCCGGGGCGAGCGAGTTCGTCGCGCGGATCGTGCGCGACGTCGATCCGTCACGCCCGACGCCGCCGTGGATGATCACGCGCCTGTCGCTGGCCGGCATCCGCTCGCTCGGTGTGCTCATCGACATCACCAACTACGTCATGCTCGAGCTCGGCCAGCCGATCCACGGCTACGACCTCGACCGCCTGCAGGGCGGCATCACCGTGCGCCGCGCGGAGCAGGGCGAGAAGCTCGAGACCCTCGACGGCCAAGTGCGCACCCTGAACGCCGAGGATCTGCTCATCACCGACGAGTCAGGGCCGATCGGTCTCGCCGGCGTCATGGGCGGCGGACCGACCGAGATGAGCGATGCGACGCGCAACGTCCTCATCGAGGCCGCGACCTTCGACCAGGTCACGATCGCGCGCACCGCGCGCCGCCACAAGCTGCCGTCGGAGGCGTCGCGCCGCTTCGAGCGCGGAGTCGACCCGCTGGTGCCGTACGTGGCGGCCGAGCGCGTGGCCTCGCTGATGGTGGAGCTCGCGGGCGGCACGCTCGACACCGATCTCGGCGGCTCCCTCGCCTCGACGCACCGCCGTGAGCCCCTCACCCTGCCCGCCGGATTCGTGTCGGGGCTGATCGGGGTGGACTACACCGACGACGAGACCGTCGCCGCTCTCCGGCTGATCGGATGCACCGTCGACGAGCGCGACGGCGGGTGGGTGGTGACGGCGCCGTCGTGGCGTCACGATCTGACCGACAAGTGGACGCTGGCCGAAGAGGTCGCCCGCATCGAGGGGTACGACCGCATCCCCTCCGTGCTCCCCACGCCCCCCTCGGGTCGGGGCCTCACCTCGGCGCAGCAGGGCCGCCGCCGCGTGGCGAACGCCCTGGCCGCGGCCGGGTTCGTCGAGACGCCGTCGTTCCCGTTCACCACCGAAGAGCAGAACGCGCTGCACGGCTCGCCCTCCGGAGACCCGCTGCCCAGCGTCAAGCTCGCGAATCCGCTCGACGGCCTCGCGCCGTTCCTGCGCCGCTCGCTGATCCCGGCGCTGCTGCAGGTGGCGCACCGCAACGTCTCGCGCGGCATCGTCGATCTGGCGCTCTTCGAAGCGGGGACGGTGTTCCTCCCGAAGCCCGGCGTGCAGTACGGCACGCCCTCGGTGCCGCCGCTCGCCGTGCGGCCCGACGCCGCCACCCTGGCCGCGCTCGACGCGTCGATCCCGCCGCAGCGCCGCCACGTCGCGATCCTGCTGACTGGGCACTCCGTCGCCAAGCAGCCCGGGCAGCCCGCCCTGGCCGCCGACCTCGCGGATGCCGTCGACGCGGTGCGCCTGCTCGCCGCGGCCGCGGGGCTCGACATCGAGCTCGTGCAGGCGCAGCGCGCCGCCCTGCACCCGGGCCGCACCGCCCGCGTTCTCGCCTCGGGGCAGGACGTCGGCTACGTCGGCGAGCTGCTGCCCGCGGTGTCGGCCGCGGCCGACCTGCCCGGACGCGTGCTCGTGGCCGAGCTCGACCTCGACGCGATGCTCGAGCTGGCGCAGTCGCGGGTGGTCGCGGCATCCCTGTCGGGATTCCCGGCGGCGACCCAGGACGTGTCGTTGACCGTTCCCCTCGACGTCGCGGCGGGAGAGGTGCGCGCCGCGCTCATCGAGGGGGGAGCGCCCCTGCTCGAGGGCGCCCGCCTCGTCGACGACTACCGCGGTCCCGGACTCGCCGAGGGCACGAAGAGCCTGACGTTCGCGCTGCGCTTCCGCGCCGCCGACCGCACGCTGACGGCGGCGGAGGCGACGGATGCCAAGCTCGCCGGCGTCGCGGTGGCCGCCGAGCGGTTCGGTGCGGCGATCCGCGACTGACGGCCGTTCTCCCTGGAGCGCCGCCCGGCTCACGCCGCGCGGCGCTCCGGTGCGTCCGGGCGAGGGGCCGATCGTTCCCCCGGTCGCGGACCGGGGAGGCGCAGGGCTGCCCTCATCGCCGGAAAGGGGGCAGTCGGAAGTGCCGGCGATGAGGGCAGGGTCACAGCATATCCCCCTTTTGTCCCCCATTTGGGGGACATGACAGATGCTGCCCGGTCGATGCCCCCGTCAGCACCGCCGGGCGGACCACAGAGTCCCCGATTTGCCCCGTCCGCCCCGCGGCGGATACCCTCGCCACATGTCGTCGACCGTCGCGCGCACCGAGGAGCTCTTCGTGAGCACCGGTGACGAGCGTCGACGTCGGGTCGCGCGCCGATTCTCGGCGACCTCGTAACCCGCCACCGGTCGGGCATACGGGCGTCGCCGCCCCGCTTCACGCTGCGTGCAGCATCAGCCCCGACTCGTAAGGTGGATACATGACCCTCTCGGTCGCCGTCTCCGGCGCTTCCGGCTACGCGGGTGGCGAGATCCTCCGCCTCCTCGCCGACCATCCCGACGTCGAGATCCGCACGGTCACCGCGCACTCCAGCGCCGGCCAGCGGCTCGTCGCCCATCAACCGCACCTGCGCTCGCTCGCGCATCTCGAGCTGCAGCCGACCACGCCCGACGTGCTCGCCGGTCACGACGTCGTCGTGCTCGCCCTGCCGCACGGGCAGTCCGCGCAGTACACCGACGCCCTCGCCGACACCCCGCTGGTCATCGACGCGGGGGCCGATCACCGCCTGACGTCGGCGGAGGACTGGGCGGCGTTCTACGGGGGAGACCACCCCGATCCGTGGGCCTACGGCGTGCCCGAGCTGCTCGTCGACGGCGTGAAGCAGCGCGAGCACCTCCGCGGGGCCACGCGGATCGCCGCCCCCGGCTGCAACGCGTCCACCGTCGCGCTCTCGCTCGCGCCGGGGGTGGCCGCGGGCGTGATCGATCCGGGCGACATCGTCTCGGTCCTCGCCGTGGGCCCGAGCGGCGCCGGGAAGTCCGCCAAGACGAACCTCCTCGCCAGCGAGATCCTCGGCACGGCGAATCCATATGCCGTCGGCGGTACACATCGTCACATCCCCGAGATCCGTCAGGCGCTGGCGGCAGCGGGCGCGCCGCGCGACGGCATCCGCCTGTCGTTCACCCCCGTGCTCGTGCCGATGGCGCGCGGCATCCTGGCCACCTCCTCCGCGCCGATCATCGAGGGCGCCACGGATGCCGAGATCCGCGCCGCGTGGGAGAGCGCCTACGCCGACGAGACCTTCGTCGAACTGCTGCCCGCGGGCGTGTTCCCGCGCACGGCCGATGTGCTCGGCGCCAACATCGCGTCGATGGGTCTCGCGATCGATCGCGCGGCGAACCGCGTGACCGTCGTGGCCGCGGTCGACAATCTCGTCAAGGGCACGGCGGGAGCCGCCGTGCAGTCCCTCAACATCGCGCTGGGCCTCGCCGAGACCACCGCCCTTCCCGTGAACGGAGTCGCCCCGTGAGTGTGACGGTCCCCTCTGGATTCGAAGCGGCGGGCGTCGCCGTCGGGCTCAAGTCCACCGGCGCGCGAGACGTCGCCGTCGTCGTGAACCGCGGTCCGCTCAAGGTGGGCGCGGCCGTGTTCACCTCCAACCGCGCGAAGGCCAACCCGATCCTGTGGTCGGAGCAGGTCGTGAAGGACGGCGTCGTCGAGGCGGTCGTGCTCAACTCCGGCGGGGCGAACTGCTTCACCGGATCGTTCGGGTTCCAGACCACGCACCAGACCGCGGAGCGCGCGGCGGAGCTGTTGGGCGTGGGGGCGGGCGACGTCGTCGTGTGTTCCACCGGCCTGATCGGCACGGGCGACGAGGTGTTCCGCGCCAAGGTGCTCGACGGCGTCGACAAGGGCGTCGCCGCGCTCTCGGCCGATGGCGGAGAGGACGCCTCGCTCGCCATCATGACCACCGACTCGAAGCCGAAGCGCGCCGCGCACCGCGGCGCGGGCTGGAGCATCGGCGGCATGGCGAAGGGCGCGGGGATGCTCGCCCCGGGTCTTGCGACCATGCTCGTCGTGCTGACCACCGACGTCGTGCTCGACGCCGCCGAGGCCGACGCGGCGCTGCGCGCGGCGACGCGCGTGAGCTTCGACCGCCTCGACTCCGACGGCTGCATGTCGACCAACGACCAGGTGACGCTGCTGTCGAGCGGGGCCAGCGGCATCCGGGTGGATGCCGAGGAGTTCGCCGCCGCTCTCGCCGAGGTGTGCGACGACCTCGCCGCCCAGCTGCAGGGCGACGCCGAGGGCGCGAGTCACGACATCACCATCCGGGTCGTCAACGCCGCGAACGAGGACGACGCCGTCGAGGTGGGCCGCTCGATCGCCCGCAACAACCTCTTCAAGGCCGCGATCTTCGGGAACGACCCGAACTGGGGCCGCGTGCTCGCCGCGATCGGCACGACCGACGCCGCCTTCGACCCCTACGACGTCGACGTGTGGATGAACGGGGTGCGCGTGTGCACGGCGGGCGGCCCCGACCGCCCCCGCGAAGACGTCGACCTCGCGCCGCGCGCCACCGACCTCGTCGTCGATCTCCGCGTCGGCGACGCCGCGGCGACGATCCGCACCAACGACCTCACGCACGATTACGTCCACGAGAACAGCGCCTACTCCTCATGACCCACGTCGACCTCCAAGACACCGATCCCGCCGAAGCCAGCGAGCGGGCGGTCACGCTCGTCGAATCGCTGCCGTGGGTCCGCAAGTACCGCGACCAGGTCGTGGTGGTGAAGTACGGCGGCAACGCCATGGTCAGCGACGAGCTGCAGAACGCGTTCGCCGCCGACATCGCGTACCTGCGCTACGTCGGGGTCAAGCCCGTCGTCGTGCACGGCGGCGGTCCGCAGATCTCGTCGATGCTCGACCGCCTCGACATCCCCAGCGAGTTCCGCGGCGGATACCGCGTGACCTCGACCGAGGCGATCGGGGTGGTGCGCATGGTGCTGACCGGTCAGATCAACCCGCAGCTGGTCGCGAAGGTCAACGCGCACGGACCGCTCGCGACGGGCCTGAGCGGAGAGGACGCCGGCTTGTTCGGCGGACGCCGGCGCGGCGTCGTGGTCGACGGCGTCGAGCACGACCTCGGGCGTGTGGGCGACGTCGTCACCGTCGACCCGCAGCCGGTGCTCGACCACCTCGCCGCCGGACGCGTGCCGATCGTCTCGAGCATCGCTCCCGACCTCGACCACCCCGGATCGTCGCTGAACGTCAACGCGGATGCCGCGGCGGCGGCCCTGGCGATCGCGCTCAACGCGAAGAAGCTCGTCGTGCTGACCGATGTGCCGGGTCTGTACGCCGACTGGCCCAACCGCGACTCGCTGGTGTCGCACCTGACCTCGACGGAGCTGCGCGCGATGGTGCCGAAGCTCGAGTCGGGGATGATCCCGAAGATGCAGGCGTGCCTCGACGCGGTCGACGGGGGAGTGCCCACCGCCGCCATCATCGACGGGCGTGTCCCGCACTCGGTGCTCGTCGAACTCTTCACCAACAAAGGAATCGGAACGGAGGTGGTCGCGTGAACGCGGACACGACTCAGGAACCCGCGACGCCCCGCGCCGCCTGGCAGGACGACGCCGGGCGCGACCTCGTGCGCAGCTTCGGCGACCGCATGGCGCTGTTCGTGCGCGGTGAAGGCGCGTACGTGTGGGACGGCGACGGCAAGAAGTACCTCGATTTCCTCGCCGGGATCGCCGTGAACGCCCTGGGTCACGCCCACCCGGTGTTCGTCGAGGCGATCACCGCGCAGGCCTCGACCCTGTCGCACGTCTCCAACTACTTCGCCACGCCGCCCCAGCTGGCCATGGCCGCGCGGCTCAAGCGCCTCGCCGGCACGGGGGAGTCGGGCCGGGTGTACTTCGGCAACTCCGGAGCCGAAGCCAACGAGGCAGCCCTCAAGCTCGCTCGTCTGCACGGCCGCGGCACCGACCGCACGCGGATCCTGACCCTCAAGGGCGGCTTCCACGGGCGCACGATGGGTGCGCTGGCGCTCACCGGCAAGCCCGCGCTGCAGGCCGACTTCCTGCCGATGGTTCCCGGCGTCGAGCACATCGACGCGACGGTGGAGGCCCTCGAGGCCGCGATGGACGACCGCGTCGCCGCCCTCCTCGTCGAGCCCATCCAGGGCGAGGCGGGTGTCGTCGAGCTGCCCGAGGGGTACCTCCAGGCGGCGCGGGAGATCACCGAGCGCCACGGCGCCCTGCTCATCGTCGACGAGATCCAGACCGGCGCGGGTCGCACCGGTGCCTGGTTCGGCTTCCAGCACTCCGGAATCGTCCCCGACGCCATCACGGTGGCCAAGGGCATCGGCGGCGGCTTCCCGATCGGGGCGCTGATCACCTTCGGCGCCGCCAGCGAGCTCTTCTTCCCGGGCACCCACGGGTCGACCTTCGGCGGCAACGCCCTGGGCACCGCCGTCGGGGGAGCCGTGCTGCAGGAGATCGAATCGGCCGGTCTGGTCGACAACGCCGCTCGGCGCGAGACGCAGCTGCGCGAGGGCATCGCCGCGCTCGGCTCGCCGCTCGTCGCCGGCGTGCGCGGAAAGGGTCTCCTCCTCGGGATCGGCCTCACCAGCCCCGTCGCCAAGGCCGTCGTGGCCGCCGCCCAGCAGCACGGGCTCGTGGTGAACGCCGCGAACGACGACACGATCCGCATCGCGCCGCCACTGACGATCGGGGATGCCGAGGTCGCCGAGTTCCTCGACCTCTTCGCCGCCGCGCTCGCCACCGTGGACGACGCCCTCATCGTAGGAGTACCCGCATGACCCGCCACCTGCTGCGCGACGACGACCTCACTCCGGCCGAGCAGGCCGAGATCCTCGACCTCGCGATCGAGCTGAAGAAGGACCGCTGGGCGCAGAAGCCGCTCGAGGGTCCGCAAACGGTCGCCGTCATCTTCGACAAGTCCTCCACGCGCACCCGCGTGTCGTTCGCGGTCGGAATCGCCGACCTGGGCGGCTCGCCGCTGATCATCTCGACCGCCAACAGTCAGCTCGGCGGCAAGGAGACCCCCTCCGACACCGCTCGCGTGCTCGAACGTCAGGTCGCCGCGATCGTGTGGCGCACGTACGCGCAGGCGGGCCTGGAGGAGATGGCGCGCGGAACCCGCGTGCCGGTCGTCAACGCCCTCAGCGACGACTTCCACCCCTGTCAGCTGCTCGCCGACCTGCTCACCATCCGAGAGCACAAGGGCGAGCTGAAGGGTCTCACCCTGTCGTTCTTCGGAGACGGTCGGAGCAACATGGCGCACTCCTACGTGCTCGCCGGCGTCACCGCGGGGATGCACGTGCGCGTCGCCGCTCCCGAGGACTACGCCCCCCGCGCCGATGTGATCGCGGATGCCGAGCGCATCGCCGCCGAGACCGGCGGATCGGTGACGCTGCTCACCGACCCCGAGGCCGCGGCATCCGGGGCCGACGTCGTCGTCACCGACACGTGGGTGTCGATGGGCAAGGAGGAGGAGAAGATCGCGCGCATCCGCGACCTCGGCGGCTTCAAGGTCACGAGCGAGCTCATGACCCGTGCCGACGCCGACGCGATCTTCATCCACTGCCTGCCCGCCGACCGCGGCTACGAGGTCGACGCCGAGGTCATCGACGGCCCGCAGAGCGTCGTGTGGGACGAGGCCGAGAACCGTCTCCACGCCCAGAAGGCGTTGCTGGTGTGGCTTCTGCGCCAGGACTGACCTCGCGTTCCAGCCGGCTCTGGACCCGTTTCGACGGGCCGGGCCGGCTGGCCGGCGTGGACCTGGCCCGCGGACTCGCGGTGCTGGGCATGCTGGCCGCGCACCTGCTCGACACCGAGCGGGTGCTCACCCCCGACCCCGCGTCGTGGATCACCCTGGTCAACGGCCGGTCATCGATCCTCTTCGCGGTGCTCGCGGGGGTGTCGATCGCCCTGGTCACCGGTGGGACGCGTCCTCTGCCTCCCTCGCGTCGCCCCCGCGCGTCCGCGCGCCTGGCGATGCGCGGGGCGATGCTGTGGGTCATCGGACTGCTCCTGGTCATGACCGGCGTGCCCGTCTACGTCATCCTTCCCGCGTACGCGCTGCTGTTCGTGCTCGCGCTGCCGTTCCTCGGCATGCGATCGCGCGGGCTGTTCACGGCGGCCGCGGTCTTCGCCCTGGTCATGCCGTGGGTGCAGCCCGTCCTCGACGCGGCGCCGATCTGGGCGGGACCCGGCGGCGACGAGCTCGCGGCGCTGGTGGGGTGGAACTACCCGTTCACGACCTGGATCGCCTTCCTGCTGGCGGGCATGGGGGTGGGACGCCTCGATCTGCGGGCGCTGCCCCACCAAGGCCTGCTCGTCACCGCGGGCGGGGCCCTCGCGCTCGCCGGGTACGGCGCGGCACTGCTCACGGCCCCCGCGGTGCAGGGCAGCGCCTACCTCTCGACCGTTCTGACCGCCGAGGACCATTCGGCGGGATTGTGGGAGGTCATCGGCTCGGGCGGGTTCGCGATCGCGGTCATCGGCGCGTGTCTGCTGCTGTGCCGCACGCCGCTGCGGTGGGTGGCGGTGCCGCTGCGCGCCGTGGGATCGATGCCGCTCACCGCGTACGTGCTCCAGCTGGTGGTGTGGGCGATCGTCGCTCTCGCGCTCCTGGGCGACACGTCGGATCTGTACGGCATCCGCGAGGTGGGGCTGTTCGCGCCGCTCGTGGCGGGTCTCGTGGTCTTCTGCACGGTCTGGGTGCTCGTGATCGGGCGGGGGCCGCTCGAGACCCTCATCGACCGGGTCGTTCGGGCGGTCGTCGGCCGGGATGCCGAGAGCCCGGCGGCGCAGCCGCGCTGAGCCCTCGGCGCCGTCGCGACGGCGGCTCGGCTCGGGGGATGTCGGCCGCCCTCGGTAGGCTGGGGGGATGAGCAGCGAGACCGGCCAGGCGACGAACGAGGGGGCCCTGTGGGGCGCCCGTTTCTCGGGCGGACCGTCTCCCGAACTCGCGGCGCTGAGCCGCTCCACCCACTTCGACTGGGACCTCGCCCTCTACGACATCCAGGGGTCGCACGCCCACACCGCGGCCCTCGAAGCGGCGGGGTACCTCGACGCCGACGAGGCGCGGGCGATGCACGAGGGCCTCGACGCCCTCGCCGCACGCGTGAAAGACGGTTCTCTCGTGGCATCGCCCGGTGACGAAGACGTGCATGGCGCGCTCGAGCGGGTGCTCATCGAGACCGTCGGACCCGCCCTGGGCGGCAAGCTGCGCGCCGGTCGCAGTCGCAACGACCAGATCGCCACCCTCGTGCGGCTCTACCTGCTCGACCACTCCCGCACCCTGACCCGCGAGCTGCTGCGCCTCATCGACGCCCTCGTCGCGCAGGCCGAGGCCAACGACTCGGCGATCATGCCCGGACGAACGCACCTGCAGCACGCTCAGCCCGTGCTTCTCGCCCACCACCTGCAGGCCTACGGCTGGGCCTTCGTGCGCGGCATCGAGCGCCTGCGCGACTGGTCGGTGCGCGCGTCGGTCTCTCCCTACGGCGGAGGGGCGCTCGCCGGAGCGACCCTGGGCCTCGACCCGCAGCTCGTCGCGGATCGCCTGGGTCTCGCGCGCCCGTCGGAGAATTCGCTCGACGGCACCGCATCGCGTGACGTCGTGGCCGAGTTCGCGTTCATCACCGCGATGATCGGCGTCGACCTCTCGCGCCTGTCGGAAGACGTCATCCTGTGGAACACGCGGGAGTTCGGCTTCGTCACGCTCGACGACGCGTACTCGACCGGGTCGAGCATCATGCCGCAGAAGAAGAACCCCGACATCGCCGAGCTCGCGCGCGGCAAGGCGGGGCGCCTCATCGGCAACCTGTCGGGCCTGCTCGCGACCCTGAAGGGCCTCCCGCTGGCCTACAACCGCGACCTGCAGGAAGACAAGGAGCCCGTCTTCGACTCGGTGCGCACCCTCGAGCTCGTGCTCCCCGCGTTCTCGGGCATGATCGCGACGCTGCGTTTCCACGCCGACCGCATGGCCGAGCTCGCCCCGCAGGGGTTCTCGCTCGCGACCGATGTCGCCGAATGGCTGGTGCGTCAGGGCGTGGCCTTCCGCGACGCCCACGAGATCTCGGGCGCTCTCGTCCGCGCGTGCGAGGAGCGCGAGATCGGCCTCGAAGACGCCGATGACGCACTGCTGGCCTCGGTGTCCCCGGCCCTGACTCCGGCCGTACGCGAGGTGCTGACGATCGAGGGGTCGGTGGCCAGCCGGACCGGCGTCGGCGGCACCTCTCCGGTTCGTGTGAGTGAGCAACGCGAAGAGCTGGTCACCCGTGCGCAGGCGGCCGCCCGTTCCCTCGTGGCGTGATTATCAGTCTTTCGCTTATCAAACGGGGTTTATAAGCGTTAGGCTTATCGCATGAGCGTCGCCGTCATAGCCGATATCGTCGCCTCGCGGCGCCTGCCCGACCGCGCCGGAGCGCAGCGCGCCATCGCCGACGCCGTCGCGGGGGTCGAGAATGCGCTGCCGGTCGCGACGGCGCCGCTCACGGCGGTGGTCGGCGACGAGCTGCAGGGGGAGTACCCGTCGTTGTCGACGGCCCTCGCATCGCTCCTCCTGCTGCGCCTCGCCCTGCCCGAGGGCGTCGACTGCCGTTTCGGGGTCGGCGTCGGCGAGGTGCGCCCGATCGCGCTCGAGGGGCGGGAGCTGCCCGAGGGGCCGGCCTGGTGGGCGGCCCGGGCCGCGATCGAACAGGTCGAGCGCCTCCAGCAGCGCGCCGCGCCGCTCGCGCGCACGTGGATCGAGCTGGCGGAGGGAGAGGATGCCGCCATGACCGAGACCATCGCCCTGGCCACCGCCTACGCCTTGAGTCGTGATCAGTCCGTCTCCGCGATGAGCGAGCGCGCCCGCCGCCTCACCTTCGGGCGTTGTCTCGGCCGGTCGCAGCGCGAGCTCGCCGAGCAGGAGGGCATCAGCCAATCCGCGGTGTCGCAGGCGCTCGCCTCGGCCGGTTCGGCCGCGATCGTCGAGGGGTACGACGTGCTGGTCGCGGGGGTGCGCGCGTGATCGCCGCGGGACTCCTGCTGCTCGCGGTGGGCGGGGTCGATCTGCTGCGGCAGATGATCCGTTCCCGCCGGTGGATCGCGTTCGCCGTCGCCGCCGTGCTGCTCATCGTCGTCTCGGCCGGTCTCGACGCCGTGATCGCCGGGGTGCTGGCGGTCGCGGTCGCTGCGATCTGGACCCGGGTGATCCCCGAGCAGGGACCGGCGCGCGCGGGTCTCTGGCCGGTGGCGTTGCTGGCGCTGGCGGCTGCCGCGTGCGTGGTGATCGCCCCCGGCCGCGCGCGCCCGGGACTCATCGGCGCGGCCTGGGCCGCCTACCGACCCGGCGACGCGGTCTCGATCGACGTGGTGCTGCTGGTGGTGGGCTGCCTCGTCTTCCTGCTCGAGTCGGGCAACGCCGTCGTGCGCATCGCCCTGCGTTCGGAGATGGGCGGGGCGCCCGGTGACGAGGAGTCCGCGCCCACCCTCAAGGGCGGGCGGCTCATCGGCCCTCTCGAGCGCATCCTCGTGTTCGTGCTCACCCTGGCCGGCGCCTACACCCTGCTGGCCGCCGTGCTCGCGGCGAAGGGCATCGTGCGATTCCCCGAGATCTCGCGTGATCGCGACGACGGCGACCGGGCCGAGTACTTCCTCATCGGCAGCCTGGTCAGCTGGGTGACCTCGCTCGCCGCGGCCTTCCTCGTCTGGTGGGGCGTGAACGCGGGCTGAGCAGTTCCTCGCGCGGATGACGGACCGCGGTGTGGTGAGGACGTGCCACCCCCGGCATCCGGAGGCTCTCGAGCCCGCTGGTAGCCTGAACCGGTGTCTGCCTCCACCGATGCGGCGCCCGTGAGCGCCCTCGCACCCGCCAACGACCCGACCTTCGACAACGTCTGGGACGAGCTGGTCTATCGCGGGCTGGTGCACGTGTCGACCGACCAGGGCGAGCTCCGCGAGCTGCTCGGCGGAGATCCGATCACGTTCTACTGCGGGTTCGACCCGACCGCGCCGAGCCTGCACCTGGGCAACCTCGTGCAGCTGCTCACCATGCGCCGTCTCCAGCTGGCCGGTCACCGTCCGCTCGGACTCGTCGGCGGGTCGACCGGGCTCGTGGGCGACCCGCGCCCCACGGCCGAGCGCACGCTCAACACGCGCGAGACCGTCGAGGAGTGGGTCGGAAAGCTCCGCGCCCAGGTGGAGCGCTTCCTGAGCTTCGAGGGCGACAGCGCCGCGCGCATCGTCAACAACCTCGACTGGACCGCCCCCCTCAGCGCGATCGACTTCCTGCGGGAGATCGGCAAGCACTTCCGGGTCGGAGCGATGCTGAAGAAGGATGCCGTGAGCGCGCGCCTGAACTCCGAGGCGGGCATCAGCTACACCGAATTCAGCTACCAGATCCTTCAGGGCCTGGACTACCTCGAACTGCACCGCCAGTACGGCTGCGTGCTGCAGACCGGCGGCAGCGACCAGTGGGGCAACCTCACCAGCGGCACCGACCTCGTGCGCAAGGTCGAGGGCGCGTCGGTGCACGCGATCGGCACGCCGCTGATCACCAACAGCGACGGCACGAAGTTCGGCAAGAGCGAGGGCAACGCGATCTGGCTGGATGCCGAGATGTGCAGCCCGTGGGTCATGTACCAGTTCTGGCTCAACACCGACGACCGCGACGTCGTCGAGCGTCTCAAGGTGTTCACGTTCCTCTCTCGCGCCGAGATCGAGGAGTACGCCCGGCTGGTCGAGGACGAGCCCTTCCGCCGTGCCGCGCAGAAGCGTCTGGCCCGCGAGGTCGTCACGACCGTCCACGGCGCCGAGACGACCGAGAACGTGATCGCCGCGACCGAGGCCCTGTTCGGCCAGGGCGACCTGACCGGACTGGATGCCACGGTGCTGCGCACGGCGCTGCAGGAGCTTCCGCACGCCACCCTCGCCCCCGGCTCCTCGGTCGTCGAAGCGCTCACGGCCACCGGCCTGTCGTCGAGCCTCAGCGACGCGCGCCGTGCGATCGCGCAGGGCGGCGTCTCTCTCGACGGTGTCAAGGTCGCCGCCGACGACGCGATCGTCGAGGGGACCCTCCCCGGCGGGGTCTCGGTGCTGCGCCGCGGCAAGAAGACCCTCGCCGGCCTGTTCCTGAGCTGACGTGCCGTTCACGCCGAGCCACGCCGTCGTCGCGCTTCCGTTCCTGCGCACGCGGCTGGTTCCGGCGGCGATCGCGATCGGGTCGATGACCCCCGACCTGCCGCTGTTCCTGCGCGGGATGGTCCCCGACTACGGCATGACGCACGATCCCGCGTGGTTGCCGCTCACGGTGGTCGTGGCGTTCGTGCTGCTGCTCGTGTGGCGGTGCGTGCTGCGCCCCGCGACGCGCGAGCTGGTGCCGCGCTGCATCGCACGGCGCCTTCCCGCGGGGTGGGATGCCGGAGCCCGCGCCGCGGCGCGCGAGAGCGTGAGCGGGGGAGTCGTCGGCATCCTGTGGCTCGTGCTGTCGCTCGCGCTCGGGGTGGCGTCTCATATCGCGTGGGACTTCTTCACGCACGAGGGGCGAGCGGGCGACGCGCTGTTCCCGGCGCTGGAGCAGCCGTGGGGGCCCCTGCCGGGCGTGAAGTGGCTGCAGTACGGCTCGGGTGTCCTGGGACTGGCCGGACTCGCGGTGTTCGGGGTGTGGTGGCTGTCGCGGCAGCGGCCGCAGCCGGTGGACCGGGTTGTTCCGGATGCCGTGCGCGTGGCGTGGTGGCTCTCGCTCCCTCTGGCGCTGGTCGTGGCATCCCTCGTCGCCATCGTGATCGCGGGAGGCTTCGACGCCGACTACACCCCGACCCACCTGATCTACGGCGTGCTGGTGAAGGTCGCCGCGGCGTGGGGTGCGGTGACGCTGGCTCTCGCGGTTCTCGTGCAGCTGCGGCGCGCGCGCAGAGTCGGCGACGCGCGCAAAGCCCGCTGAAGGTCGCCGTCTCGGGCTGAGGTCGTGCGCATCGCGGCGTTTGTCGCGGCGGGTTCGGGAGTGTGAGCCGGTGGTCTGACGCGTGTGCGAAGTCGGTCATGTGCGCAAAGTCAGCCGGTGCGGGTCGTTTCGGGCTGAGGTCGTGCGCATCGCGGAGGTTGTGCGCACGCCGGTCGCGCGTCCGCGCCCCGTCCGACGGACCAGAACGCCGGGGGCCGGCGTTCGGGTGCGCACGGGAGGCGGACCTCGCCCGCACCCGCGGGTCACGCAGGCCGCGGAGCGGGCGGCGGCTAGACTCGGGGACGTTATGACGAAGGCGGGAGACTCGGTGTCGGCGAGCACGAAGGGCACGAAGACGGGCGTGGACGAGGTCATCCTCGGGCCCACCGGACGCCCCTACCAGGGGTTCCCCACCCCGAAGCCGCTCGACGGTCACGGTCCCGCCCGCATCATCGCCCTGTGCAACCAGAAGGGCGGCGTCGGCAAGACCACGACGACCATCAACCTGGCCGCCTCGCTCGCCAAGTACGGTCGGCGCGTGCTCGCGATCGACTTCGACCCGCAGGGCGCGCTGTCGGCGGGTCTCGGCATCCAGACGCACGACGTGGCGACGATCTACGACCTGCTGCTCGACACCAAGCGCGACCCGCACGAGATCATCGTGCACACGCGCGTCGAGGGCCTCGACATCATCCCGGCCAACATCGACCTGTCGGCGGCCGAGGTGCACCTGGTCAACGAGGTCGCGCGCGAGACGATCCTGGCGCGCGTGCTGCGCAAGGTCGCCGCCGACTACGACGTCATCCTCGTCGACTGCCAGCCCTCGCTGGGCCTGCTCACCGTGAACGCGCTCACCGCCGCGCACGGCGTGCTCATCCCGCTCGAGTGCGAATTCTTCGCCCTGCGCGGTGTGGCGCTGCTCGTCGAGACGATCGACAAGGTGCGCGACCGCCTCAACCCGGCAATCGAGCTCGACGGGGTGCTCGCCACGATGTACGACCCGCGCACGCTCCACTCGCGCGAAGTGCTCGAGCGCGTGGTCGAGGCGTTCGGCGACGACGTGCTCGAGACGGTGATCGGCCGCACGGTGAAGTTCCCCGACGCCTCGGTGTCGGGTATGCCCATCACGGAGTTCGCCCCCGAGCACGCCGCCGCACAGGCCTACCTGCGGCTCGCGCGGGAGCTGGTCGCCCGTGGCGCCGTCGCCTGACGACACCCTCGCCGACCCCGCCGGGTCCGGTGGCTTCGACGGGCTCAGCCACCTCTCCGCGCGAGGCTCCCTCGCGACGCAGGTCCCTGAGCCCGCGACGCAGGTCCCTGAGCCCGCCGCGCAGGTCCCTGAGCTCGCAACGCAGGTCCCTGAGCTTGTCGAAGGGACCGGGACCGATGCGTCCGGTGGCTTCGACAGGCTCAGCCACCTGGGGTCCGAGGTCCCCGAGCTCGCAACGCAGGTCCCTGAGCTTGTCGAAGGGACCGGCACGGACGGACCCCGCTTCCGCGTCTCGCTCCCCGACTTCGACGGCCCCTTCGACCTGCTCCTCACGCTCATCTCGCGCGCCGAGCTCGACGTGACCGAGGTGGCGCTGAGCCGCGTGACCGACGAGTTCATCGCCTACCTGCGCGCCCTCGGGCCCGACGCCGATCTCGACGAGGCCTCGGAGTTCCTCGTGGTCGCCGCGACCCTGCTCGACATGAAGATCGCCGGACTCCTCCCGCAGGGCGAACTGGTGGATGCCGAGTCGGTGGCGCTGCTGGAAGCTCGCGACCTGCTCTTCGCGCGCTTGCTGCAGTATCGCGCGTTCAAGGAGGTGTCCGCGTGGTTCGCCCGCTGCCTGCAGCGCGAGGACAAGCGTCACACGCGTGCCGTGCGCCTCGACGAGAAGTACCGCAGCGCCGTGCCCGAACTGAAGTGGACGCTCAGCGTGGAGGATTTCGCGGCGCTCGCCGTCGTGGCCATGGCCCCGAAGCAGGTCCCGACCGTGGGCCTCGATCACCTGCACGCGCCGCTCGTCAGCATCCGCGAGCAGGCCGCGATCGTGGTCACGCTCCTGCGGTCGGCGGGGACGCTGAACTTCCGCGACCTCGTCGCCGGGGTCACCGAGACGGGGGTCGTCGTCGCGCGGTTCCTGTCGATCCTCGAGCTCTACCGCCATGCCGCCCTCTCGTTCGAGCAGCTCGAGCCGCTGGGGGAGCTGACCCTGCGCTGGACCGCCGAACGGTGGTCCGAAGAGAACCTCGCCGCCCTCGGAGCCGACTATGACCGTTGACCCCTCGCCGCCCGCCGCCGCCACGGAGGCGCCGACACCCGCGCCCCGCGCCGTCGACCCGGCATCCGTCGCCCGCCGCCTCGAGGCGATCCTGCTCGTGCTCGAAGAACCCCAGAGCCTCGTGAGCCTGGCCGCCGCGGTCGCCGCCCCGGTGCCGGCCGTGCGTCAGGCGGTCGAGGCTCTCGTCGCCGACTACGACGGCGAGAGCGGGGGCCCCCGCCGCGGTTTCGAGCTGCGCGAGGTCGGGGGAGGGTGGCGTCTGTACGTCCGCGAGGAGTACGACGACGTCGTGGGCGAGTTCGTCAACACGCAGGCTCCCTCGCGGCTGTCGCAGGCCGCGCTCGAGACCCTGGCCGTGATCGCGTACAAGCAGCCCGTGACGCGCGGGCAGGTGGCATCCATCCGTGCCGTGAACGTCGACTCGGTGGTGCGAACCCTCCTGGCGAGGGGTCTCATCACCGAGGTGTTCACCGACCCCGACACGGGGGCCATCCACTACGGAACGACCGACCAGCTGCTGGTCAACCTCGGCATCAACTCGCTCGACGAGCTGCCGCACATCTCGCCGTTGCTCGACGACGGCGCAGACGGATTCGACGGAGAGGTACTGAAATGAGCGACGGTTCGACAGGCTCGGCCACCGGGGGCGAAGAGGGCGTACGCCTGCAGAAGGTGCTCGCCAACGCGGGCGTGGCCTCGCGGCGCGTGGCCGAGCAGATGATCGTCGAGGGACGCGTGCGGGTGAACGGCGAGACCGTGACCGAGCTCGGGTCGCGGATCCACCCCGACACCGACCTGGTCGACGTCGACGGGACGGCGATCCAGCTGGATGCGTCCAAGCGGTACGTCATCCTGAACAAGCCGACCGGGGTGGTCAGCTCGATGAGCGACGACCGCGGTCGCCCCGACCTGCGTCGCTTCACCGCCGACTGGGACGAGCGCCTGTTCAACGTGGGCCGCCTGGACGCCGACACGAGCGGACTGCTCGTGCTGACCAACGACGGCGACCTCGCCCACGTGCTCGCCCACCCGTCGTTCGGGGTGACGAAGGTCTACATCGCCAAGGTCGACGGGCAGGTGCTGCCGCAGACGATCCAGCGTCTGATCAAGGGCGTCGAGCTCGAAGACGGACGCATCGCGGCCGACAAGGCGCGGCTGCTGGACTCCTCGCGGGGCGAGAGCCTCGTGGAGCTCACCCTGCACTCGGGGAAGAACCGCATCGTGCGCCGCATGATGGCCGAGGTGGGTCACCCGGTGGTCGAGCTCGTGCGTCGGCAGTTCGGACCGCTGCACCTGGGAACACTCCCGGTGGGCAAGGCGCGCGAGTTGACTACAGTAGAACGCGGCGCTCTTCTCACGCTGTCCCGGAAAGACGGCGATCCTTCGGCCGATCCGGCGGAGTGAGCCTCCGGGCGCCCGCGGCGCGGGAAGCGTCGCCCAGGGCAGCAGGAGACCCGATGAGCGAATCGAACGAGGCGTCCGCGCGCGCGGCGGGGCCTTTGGCGACCCGCACGAGCGGGACGGTGCGCGTCGTGGGCTCGGGCCTGCTCGGCGCGAGCATCGGCCACGCGCTCACCGCGCGCGGCGTCGACGTGGTGCTCGTCGACGCGTCACCCTCGCAGCTGCGACTGGCGATCGACTACGGCGCCGGGCGCGCCGAGCGCCCCGACGACACCCCCTCGCTGATCGTCGTGGCGGTCCCGCCTGACGTCACGGCCGACGTGGTCCAGCGCGAGCTGGCCCTGTACCCGGATGCCGTGGTCACCGACGTGGCGAGCGTCAAGCTCGAGCCGCTGCGCACGCTGCGCGAGCGCGGGGTCGACCTTCGGCACTACATCGGCTCCCACCCCATGGCCGGTCGTGAGCGCGGCGGGGCGATCTCGGCGCGCGCCGACATCTTCGTCGGGCGCCCGTGGGTCGTCTGCCGCGACGGTGAGACCTCGGCGCACGACCTCTCGCTGGTGGAGGGCCTGGCCCTCGACCTGGGAGCCACGCTCATCGAGATGACCCCGGAAGAACACGACGAGTCCGTCGCTCTCATGTCCCACGTGCCGCAGCTCGTCGCGAGCCTGCTGGCCGGACGCTTCGTCGAGGCGCCCGACGGTTCCCTCCGGCTCGCCGGACAGGGCGTGCGCGACACGACGCGCATCGCGGCATCCGCTCCGGAGCTGTGGGTGCAGATCCTGGGAGCGAACGCCGCCCCCGTGGTCGAGGTGCTCGACCGGCTGGCCGCCGATCTCGCCGGCGTCGCCGACGCGCTGCGCGACCCCGACGTTCCCGGTGCCCGCCGCGCCGTGGCCGACACCATCCGCCGGGGCAACGAGGGCGTCGAACGCCTGCCCGGCAAGCACGGCCAGAACCGACGCTTCGATACCTTCGTCGTCATGGTCGACGACACCTCCGGACAGCTGGGCCGCCTCTTCGGCGAGCTCGGAGACCTCGACGTCAACGTCGAAGACCTGCGCCTCGAGCACTCGCCGGGCGCCCCCTTCGGCCTCGCCGAGATCAGCGTCGTGCCCGACGCGGTCCGCCGAGCCGTGGACGGGCTCCAGCAGCGCGGATGGCGGATTGCGAGCACCACCCATGACTGAGCCCCTCACCAAGCCCGCCGCGGGCTCGACTCCCTCGGCGTCGGGCACCGCGCCCGTCGTCGTCGCGATCGACGGCCCCGCCGGCAGCGGCAAGTCGAGCGTCTCGAAGGCCGCGGCCCTGCGGCTCGGCTACGGCTTCCTCGACACCGGCGCCGCCTATCGCGCCCTCGCCTGGCACGCCCTCGCGCACGGCGCCGACACCTCCGACGCCACCGCGGTGCTCGAGGTCTTCGGCGACTTCGACTACGCGATCTCGCTCGACGCGCGCGATCGCTGGGTGCGCGTCGGCGAGGTCGACGTCACGGCCGCGATCCGCGAGCCCCGCGTGACGGATGCCGTGAGCGGTGTGGCCCGCGTCGCCTCGGTGCGGCACGCGGTGAACGAGCTGTTCCGCCGGCTCGTGGCATCCGCTGCTCTGCCGGGCGTCGTCGTCGAGGGGCGCGACATCACGACGGTGGTGTTCCCCGACGCGCCCGTGCGGATCCTGCTCACGGCGGCTCCGGAGGTGCGCGCCGCCCGCCGCAGCGCCGAGCTCACCGACCATGACGCCGCCAAGGTGGCCGCCGCGCTCCACCAGCGCGACGCCGCCGATTCCACGGTCGTCGACTTCCTCACCGCCGCCCCCGGCGTCGAGGTCGTCGACTCGACCCACCTCGATTTCGAACAGACCGTCGACGCCGTACTGAGCGTCGTCGACAACACGATGGGAGCCCGCGATGGGCGTTGAAGAAGAAGAGTACGAGGGCGGGCCCGATCAGCTCGCCGAGAAGATGCAGAACCTCGACGAGGTCCTCGCCGAACAGCGGGCCGAGGCGCTGCGCGCCGGCCTGGCCGACTTCGACCTCGACGAGGACGACGCCGAGCTGCTCGCGGGCCTGGCCTCGGGCGACGGCGAGATCGAGTTCCTGCCGGCGCTGCCGGTGGTCGCGATCGTCGGTCGCCCCAACGTCGGCAAGTCCGCGCTGGTGAACCGCATCCTCGGCCGTCGTGAGGCCGTCGTCGAGGACACCCCGGGTGTCACGCGCGATCGCGTCACGTACAAGGCCGAGTGGCTCGACCGCCGCTTCTCGCTGGTCGACACCGGCGGGTGGGAGCCCGACGCGAAGGGCATCGACCGCTCCGTCGCCGCTCAAGCCGAGGTCGCGATCGACCTCGCCGACGTCGTGCTGTTCGTGGTGGATGCCACGGTGGGTGCGACCTCGACCGACGAGCACGTCGTGAAGCTGCTGCGCAAGAGCAAGAAGCCCGTCTTCCTCATCGCCAACAAGGTCGACGACGCCCGACAGGAGCCCGAGGCCACGGCCCTGTGGAACCTGGGTCTGGGCGAGCCGCACCCCGTGTCGGCCATCCACGGACGCGGCGTCGCCGACCTGCTCGACGAGCTCATGAAGGTGCTGCCGGACGTCTCGGCGGTCGCGAAGTACGAGATCGGCGGACCGCGCCGCGTCGCGATCCTCGGCCGGCCCAACGTCGGCAAGTCGTCGTTGCTGAACAAGGCCGCCGGCGAGGAGCGCGTCGTCGTCAACGAGCTCGCGGGGACCACCCGCGACCCCGTCGACGAGGTCGTCGAGCTCGGCGGCAAGCTCTGGACGCTGGTGGACACCGCCGGCATCCGTCGTCGCGTGCACCTGTCGCAGGGCGCCGACTTCTACGCCTCGCTGCGCACCTCGACCGCGCTGGAGAAGAGCGAGGTCGCGGTCGTCGTGCTCGATGTGTCGCAGCCGATCAGCGTGCAGGACCTGAACATCATCGACCTCGTGCTCGAGTCCGGTCGTGCGCTCGTGCTGGCGTTCAACAAGTGGGACCGCCTCAACGACGACGACATGGAGAACCAGGACCGTCGCCGCTACCTCGAGCGCGAGATCGAGCAGGACCTCGCGCACGTCGCGTGGGCCCCGCGCGTGAACATCTCGGCGCGCACCGGCCGTCACCTCGACAAGCTCGTCCCGGCTCTGGAGACGGCGCTGGAGTCGTGGGACACCCGCATCCCCACCGGCAAGTTCAACGCCTTCCTGTCGGAGCTCGTCGCCGAGCACCCGCACCCGCTGCGCGGCGGGAAGCAGCCGCGCATCCTGTTCGGCACCCAGGCGGCGACGCGTCCGCCGACATTCGTGCTGTTCACGACCGGGTTCCTCGACCCGGGCTATCGCCGGTTCATCCAGCGGCGCCTGCGCGAGATCTACGGCTTCGAGGGCACCCCGATCGTGCTGAACATGCGCATCCGCGAGAAGCGCCAGCGCTGAGGCTGCTCGTCGCGCGCCCCGGTCCCCGCGTTGGGCCGGGGCGTTCGCGTTGTGTCCGGGGTGGCGAGTCGCGTGCGTGGATGCAAGGGCCCGCGGCCGGGCGTCGGGTGTCGATACAGTGCACGGGCGACGGCGGGGGCCGTGGCATCCACGATCCTTCCGGGAGGCACGCCATGACCGCGATCGCACCACCGCTCGACCAGCCGTACTACGGCGCACCCCTCGGAGCGGCGGTCCGGCGGTTCTTCGCGAAGTACGCGACCTTCCGGGGGCGCGCGAGTCGCAGCGAATACTGGTGGTGGGTGCTGACCGGCACCGTCGTGGGTACCGTGCTGAACGCGCTGCCGACCCTGACCGACGGTGTGCGGATCGAGGCCGACGGCTCCACGACCATCACCGGGCCGCACGGCGTGATCCTGTCGCTGATCTGGATCGTCTGGGCCCTCGGCACGCTCGTGCCGACACTGGCTGTGCTGGTGCGCCGCCTGCACGACACCGGGCGCAGCGGCCTGTGGGTTCTCATCGGGATCGTGCCCCTGATCGGCATCCTGGTCCTATTCGTCTTCACGGTGCAGGGGCCGCGGCCCGAAGGCGCGCGCTTCGACGCCTGAGGCGACACGGAGCGTCGTTCTGCCATGGCGGGCGTGCGGTGTCGATACAGTGCACGAGCGGGGGCCGATCAGCCGCCGCTTCGGGCATCATCCGTCATCGTGTCAGGGGGACACACATGTCGTACACGCAGAGCACCGCTCCGCTGTCTCAGCCGCTCTACGGCGCCTCGTTCGGCGCCGCCGTGCAGCGTTTCTTCAAGAAGTACGCGACCTTCAGCGGTCGCGCCAGCCGCAGTGAGTTCTGGTGGTGGATCCTCGCGAACGCGATCGTCTCGTTCGTGCTCAGCCTCCTGGCGCTGATCACGGGCGGCGGCGGGGGCGTCGACGCCTCCGGTAGCCCGCTCCCGCCGAGCGGTCTCGGCGTGGTGTTCCTCGTCCTGCTCTTCGTGTGGGGTCTCGCCACCTTCGTGCCGCACCTGGCGCTCGTGGTCCGTCGCCTGCACGACACCAACCGCAGCGGGTTCTGGATCTTCATCGCCTTCGTGCCGTTCGTCGGCGGCATCATCCTCTTCGTCTTCGAGGTGCTGCCGAGCGATCCCCGGGGGGCACGTTTCGACGCTTGACGTCGACGCCCGAACGCCCCGGCCCCCTCGCAGGGTCGGGGCGTTCGGCCATCCACAGGGATCACGGATGCCGGGGCTTAGGCGTGTGAAGGGGCGTCCACCCGGGTGCCGCAGTGGAGCCGGGCGGACGGCACGGGTGACCTGACGCGTCGCGACACCAGAACCCGCAGCCACGCAGGGACCGGAGGCTCCGCGAGAGGGTGCTCAGACGGTGGATGCCGGGCGGACGAGGGCGGTGTGGTCGGGCTCGGCGAAGCCGAACCGCCGGTACAGCCCGTGCGCATCGCTGGTGAAGAGCGTCCAGCGGAAGTGCGGCCCCGGCCCCTCGTCGATCATCAGCGACACGAGACCCTTCCCCAGGCCGTGACCGCGATGCGCGTCCATGACGAACACGTCGGCGAGGTAGCCGAACGCGACGCCGTCGGAGATCGCCCGCGCGAAGCCGACGAGTTCGCCGGTGTCGCGGCGGTAGGCGGCCACCACGCGCCACGCGCTGTCGAGCTGGGCCTCGACGTCGGCGCGCGTGCGCCAGCGAGCCCAGTACGCCTCGGTGCTCAGCCACTGCCACACCGCGTCGCGGTCGATGCGCTGCGGGTCGTCGTCGAATTCGTACTCCACCCGACAAGTCTGGCGCGTTCGGCGGCGGCATATGACGCGCGACGGCGCCCTCACGCGAGGGGTGTGCCAGGCTGGACGGGATGACCATCGAGCCTCCCGCCCCGGGTGAACCGCGGCGTCCGCACGGGCCGCGCGACCCCGGCGACGCGTGGGTCGTCGCGCCCACGGGGGAGAAGTACTGGGGACGCTTCGGCGCCGCGGGACTGCTCGCCCTCGACCCCGAGCGCGGAGTGCTGCTGCAGCACCGGGTCTCGTGGAGCCACTTCGGCGGCACGTGGGCGCTCCCCGGCGGAGCGCGTCACGAGGGGGAGTCCGCGCGCGACGGCGCCCTGCGCGAGTCGGGTGAGGAGGCGGGCGTACCGGTGGATGCCGTGCGCGCGCGGTTCGAGAGCGTCCTCGACCTGGGCATCTGGTCGTACTCCACCCTCGTCGCCGACGTCACGACCCCGTTCGCGCCGGTCATCAGCGACCCCGAGAGCGTGGCCCTCGAATGGGTCGCGGTCGACCGGGTGACCCAGCTTCCCCTCCATCCGGGGTTTGCCGCGTCGTGGCCCGCGCTGCGCACCGCGCTGGACGCACGTCCGGCGATCGTGGTCGACGTGGCCAACGTCATGGGGTCGGTCCCCGACGGCTGGTGGAAGGACCGCGCGGGAGCCGCGACCCGCCTCGTGACGAAGACCTCTCGTCTCGTCGAGCGCGGAGTGGATGCCGACCTCCTCGGCCTCTCCGCCACGCGCTGGTTCCCGCGGGTGATCGCCGTGCTCGAAGGGCAGGCCAAGGCGGCGGAGCCTCCGGCACCCGCCCTCGAGGTGCGCCGGGCCCCGGGTGAGGGCGACGACGAGATCGTCGCGGCCGTCCGGGATCTCGCGGGGGCGTTCGCGCCCGTCGTGGTGGTGACCGGCGACCGGGAGCTCTCGGCCCGCGTCGAGGCTCTCGGCGCGACCGTGCGCGGCGCGAGCTGGCTGCTGGATCAGTTGAGCTGACGCCGCCGCGGCAGTCGGTCCCTTCGACAAGCTCAGGGACCTGGTGGGGCGTGAGGTGGCTGAGCCTGTCGAAGCCACCGGCCCCGTGCAGTGGGCTGTCGACGTGGTGGGGCGTGAGGTGGCTGAGCCTGTCGAAGCCACCGGCCGCGTGCAGTGGGCTGTCGACCTGGCGCAGCGTGAGGTGGCTGAGCCTGTCGAAGCCACCGGCCCCTCCCGCGAGCTCCGGGATCTGCGCGCGGTGACAGCGACGCTCAGTCGATCTCGCGCCCGCGCCCGCGCAGCTTCTCGATCTCGCGGCGGTCGCGCTTCGTGGGGCGTCCTGCGCCGCGGTCGCGCACGGGCACGAACGGCATGCTCTCCTTCGACGGGGGCGGGGGAGTGCGATCGTCGACCGACTCGGCCACCAGCGCCGCGCCCACGCGCTTCGCGATGGTCTTCTTCACCACGAGGATGCGATCGAACCCCTGGATGCGCACCCGGAGCTCGTCGCCGGGCCGCACCGGCTGGGCCGCCTTCGCCCGTTCGCCGTTGACCCGCACGTGCCCGGCTCGGCACGCCGTGGTCGCGGCCGACCGCGTCTTGTAGACGCGTACCGCCCACAGCCACGCGTCGACGCGCGCGGTGGTCGTGGCATCCGTCATGTCAGATCTTTCGTCGGCGAACCTCCATCGTAAGACGGGCGCTCAGTCGCGCAGCGTGAGGGAGACCAGAGCCCGGTCGGGCTTGGGGCGGTCGACGATGTCGAAGCCGGCGTCTTCGAAGATCGAGACCGTGCCGCGGTAGAGCTGGTTGGCCGAGCGTTTCGAGACGGTCGGATCGAGGGGATACGCCTCGACGACACGGGCGCCGGCGTCGCGTGCGGTGGCGACGGCGGCATCCAGCAGTCTGCGGGTGAGGCCCCGGCCGCGGTGCCTCGTGCGCACGACGAAGCACGACACCGCCCAGACGTCTTCGGCGTCGAGAGGTTCGGCGGTGGCGGTTTTGACGTCGCGTGTACGGAGCAGGCGCGCCTGTGCGGTGCGGGGACCGACGCGCACCCATCCGGCTGGTTCGCCGTCGACGTAGGCGATGAGTCCGGGTGGTCGTTCCTCCTGCATCTCAGAGCGGAAGCGCGCGGTGAGCTCCTCACGCGAACTCTCTTGGAACTGCGCGTTGGTGAGGAGCCACCACTGGCATTGGCATCCGGGACCGTCACCGCTGTCGAGCGCCGTCTCGGCGTCGTCGAAGCGGTCGCCGGTGGCGGGCAGGATCTCGATCGTCATGTCGCGACGCTAGCGAGGGGTTCCGACATCGACAAGGAAGCTCCGTCGTCGGCGGCTGCGGCGCCACACGCCCGGGGTGGGCACTGGTTCGCGGCAGTGCCGGGGAGGGGCTAATATAGGGGAGTTGCCCGCTCGCGGGGAACGGGATGTGGCGCAGCTTGGTAGCGCACTTGACTGGGGGTCAAGGGGTCGCAGGTTCAAATCCTGTCATCCCGACAGATGAGGCCCGAACTTCCGCAGGATTGCGGGGGTTCGGGCCTCTTGTCGTTTCCGGGGGCGGGCGTGCGTCTCACATGCGTCTCACATGGCATCGGGGCGACGCGGTTCGGGGGCGGCCGCTGCGGCCTGGAGGCGGCGCAGTCGGTACTGGTGCGAGGGCCACGCGTCGAGGCGGTCACGGAGCGTCGTAAACAGGAGATCCTCGTCGACGACGCGTACCCGCTGGCCGTCGCGCTGCTCCCACGTCATGGTCATGCCGGCGCGTCGCCACCGCTTGATCGTGCGCACGGAGCGGCGCACCTTGCGCGCCGCTTCGTGGTACGTCAGGGTGGCCACCGGTCACGACCCCCAACAGGCGGCGCGGTCGAGAACGCTATCGTTCGAGCTATGGATCAGGGGCTCGCTGTCGTGCTGGGTGCTGTCGTCGCTCTGTCAGGTTCTTCGCTCATCCCTTGGCTGAGAGAGGCCCTGGCGTCGAAGTCTCTGGAGCGCCGAGCGCGCAACACTCGTATGCGCGAGGCGGTTATTGACCTGCTTGCCGCGAATGCAGCGCAGGGGGCAGCGATGACGCTCGATGACGATGATGCCTTTAGCGTGGCCTACACCGACCGGTCGAGAGCGGCCGCCCGAGTACTCCTCGAGGTGGAGGCGGCGGAAAGGTCCGCTGTCGCGGAACTCATTGACGTAGCCTCCGTCGGCGTCGAAGACACCGGCCCGCGAGTCCGTGCGTTTCAGTCGGTGTTGTCGGCGTGGGCTGGCGGCGACCTCGCTGCTGCCGAATTGGTCAGCACCTATCGCCAGCAAGTCGAAGTGAACGTTCAGCGGGCCGCCGGTCGATAAGCGATTCTGGCCGGTCATGCAGGCACGGTGTCCTGCAGCGCGTCGAGGTCGTCCCGCGACTCGATGTGCTCGACGGCGTCGGACAGCCATGCGTTCGCCGCGTACGCCCACTCGCGGGCGAGCTCGACGTCATCGGGCAGACCGGTTTTCGCCTACACCCTGTCCGACGAGTTCCTCGCTGCGGTCAGCGGCGCGGCGACTCTGTACGTGGGTCTCCGATCACCACGCAACGGTTCGACGTCGTCCGCGTCGTTCGACAACTTCGAGGTACGTCAGGCGATCATCGCCTGACCCCACAGCATGACGCCCCAGCGCTCCTCTCCGTGAGGATGCGCTGGGGCGTTTTGTGCGTCCATCCACCCCTTGTGCCGAACGGGACGTCGGTGGATACTCGCCCACGGGGGGCTAGGAAGAAGCAATGTCGTGCCCAATCCGAAACCCATCACATGGCAGAACATTCCCGGCCTGACGGACCGGGAACGGGAGCTCGGAGAGATGCTGTTCTGCGGCGCAGATCTCCGGACCCTCACCCTGATCGACGCGAAAGTGGGGGATGAACGCATCCCCGACATCCGCGCCGGGAAGGTCTACCGCGAGACCGACGCGCACGCCCACCGTCGCGCAGGATGGACCTGACATGGAACGCCCCCGGTTTTCCTCTTCGGAGTGAACGCCGGGGCGTTTCGCGGCCGAGCTCGTGTATGGAGCTCAAGTTCCCAGGAAAGCTGGACGACCAGATACGCGGAACCACGAACCGGGAGGCGTAGGCGGTCCTAAAGCGATGCCCGCACCTTCGAGGGTGAGCTGCGCCCACCAGCTCCTCGAGTGAGGGAGCTCGAATCCCCCCTCCTGCGCCTGTTTGCCGGCAAGCATCTGTATGCCGTGAAGGTAGAAGTTTGCGGAGATCACCTCGACCGTGCCCCCGGGGGCGTCGAGAACGACGTCGAGCACGGTCTTGCGGAGAGCTGATCGCAACGTAAGCCTTGGGCCTACAAAGTCAACGTCCCAGTTCGCGGGTGAGACCCGAAGCTCACCCTCTTTGACCACCAGAAGGGGCGCGTCGTGCTCGTCTCGAATGTCGATGTTGAGCACAGGGTGGCCGCGATGCGCACCCGTTCAACACTTCGGGCAGCTCGTGCGCTTCGGCGAGGGAGTGGGCTTCGACCTCGAGGGTGCGGGTTTCGACGGGGCGGATGGTTCCGATCAGCACGGTCACTCACCCACCGTGAAGGAGACAACTTCCGGTTCGTCTCGGGTGCCGCCAATTTCGCAGCGCATCCGCTCACGCTTCGTCGCGTTTGCCTCGTTTGTGACCTCGACGTCGATGCTGACGCGGACGCTGTGGTCGTCGACGACGATGTCGCCGTCGCCGGTGAATGACTTGACGTCGAACCCGTAGGGGTACTGTTCTGCGCCGAGTCTCTTGCAGAAGGTCATCGCTTCGCCGCTGGTGAGGCCGTCGAGGGTCGCGTTCGCGTCGACCTTTCGCACCTTCAGGGTGACGGTGCTGCCGACGGGGAGGACGGTGTCTGCGGCGGGATCGGTCTCTGTGACGGTCCAGTTCTTCTTGATGATGACGGTGTCTTCGCCACCGTCGTACTCGACTTCGAGGCCGAGGAGCTCGAGCGCGTCCTTCGCTTGAGCGCCGTCCATGCCGACGACGTCCTGAACGATGGTGTCGGCCCGCGCGCTCGTGGATGTGGAGGTGTCGGCGCCAGCGCGCGTCTTGCTGGCAGATGAGCAGCCAGTGAACGCGAGGACAGCAATGAGGGCGGCCGCAATTACGGCAGTCGGACGGGTGAAGCGCATGAGCATCAGCGTAGGGGTCGACTGTCGATGCTCGCAGGTGCTACCCCAGAGGGTACGTACGCGGGGCTGAAACCGGGAGGGCGCTGCGCCTCGAGGGCCGATCAGCCGCGTGCGAGCTGCCAGGTCAGGTAGCCGGCTTCCTTCACGTTCACTTCGATGGCGTATTGCACCCCGTCCTCGAGACCCCCTACGCAGGTGAAGGTGTTGCCTTCGTTCATGGATGGCGCGGCCGGGCAGTCGATGTTGACGAACGCGAGACCTTGCTGATTGGACCAGGTGAGGATGGCCTGTTCGGTGCCTGCCTCATCGAACGGCGCGGGAGCGAACCATGTTGCAATGGCGGGCACGACCACGACGAAGAACCAAAGTGTCGCCAGCGCTGAGATGCAGATTCCGAGGATGGCTTTGGTGCGTCCGACGGCGACGCCGGTGACCTCACGAATTCGGCGCGAGCGAATGAGACCGATGATGCTCAGCACGAGAGCACCGAGCTGCAGGAGCAGGGTGACGGAGATGACACCGGACGCGATCGCCAGCCACATGCCGGTGGTGGCGAGCGGGTTTCGTGGGAGGGCCTTTCGCTCGTTAGGAGTGAGGGCGGTGTACCCGTCCGGCGCCTCCAACAACGGGACGGAATCGTAGGAGGGCGACACCGTGACGGGTAGGGGCGGGGGCGCGGTGACCGGCGCTGCGGGGGTGGTGTGTGTCGTCCACGTGGCACCGTCCCAATAGCGCTGGCCGGTCGGAGATGATGCCTCGGGGTACCAACCGGGCGGTGTCGACATCGTGCTGCCTTCCATCGAGGAGCGTGCCCACCTCGGCGAGCCCCAGTCTGGTCAGCCTATGGTCATCGCGCCTCGGCGAATGTCATTCGCGAGCCCCCGGACGTCGTGGCCGTAGGTGGCAGTCAGGTTCGGCGGGGCAGCGTGGAGTGTGCGTGCGGTGCGGGCGGATCGAGCCGGGGTGCGCGGGGCGCTACATCCGACGAACGGTAACGGCGTTTTGCCACACCACAGGCTGCCAGTGGCCGCCTTCGCAGGGCACCTCGAGCACGACGATACGGTCGTTCGCGCCCATCGCCCACGCTTCGACGCGTTAGGCGGCGCGGTCCGGCCACTGCACCCATGCCCACACCGCGCGCTTGTCCCGGAACCACTCGACTGATTGCGATCCGAACGCCTGCATCGGCAGCGTGATCGGCGGCACGGATGCGAGCGTGCGCGACAGCATCTCGTCGCTGACCTTCGTCGAACCCATAGACCGGTCCCCTTCCCCGGCCGTGAGGAATGCTACGCACCACCCGTGACAACGAGAACGCCCCTACCGCTCTGCGTGTGCTGCGAGGGGCGTTTCGTGTGTCAGGCGGACTAATACGGTGTCACGTGGCGATGAGGACGAACACCACGATGGTGACGACGGCACCGGCGCAGTGGTCGGCACTCAATAGGGCGGACCACAGCGCGCCGTGAATCGCCCTCGTTACTCCGAACGGGGGCGCGACTCGGTGTCAGCGCCCTGTGGTTGCTTCGCGCGCGCAGCTCGGTCGCCCGCCAAAAGGCGACGAAGAAGAGGACGAACCCGAGGCCCCAGGCTGTCATCCCGACCCAACGTGCTGGTCCGTCTGCGAGGGCGGTGATGCCCATGCCGATGAGCCACAGGCCCAGCATTGCGAAGGCCGCCCGGCGCAGCGCGCTCTCGTTGTTCCACACCCTGGCAGGATGCCCCGTCATGGGCTGCAGCGCGACTGATTGACATGGATGTCCTGCGGTCCTCCGCGGCTGCCGCGCTCGAGGCGCGGCCCATGCTCGTGCGTCGCCTGCGCCGCGTTCGGGACGCTGCGAACGCGGAGCCGACACACAGCCTCCGCGCGGGCTGACCGTCTCATATTCGTCTCACATGTCGGACCGCGTCAGAGTGTCACGGTGTCGTCCTATGTCGGTCCGATGTGGCGGATTATGCCTGTTCAGCCTGGGTAACTGCGGGCCAATGTGCGTCCGTGTCCTTGAGCGTCGCGACCGGTGAGGGGTCGCAGGTTCAAATCCTGTCTTCCCGACATTAGGGCCGGAATCGTGAGGGATTCCAGCCCTTCGTCGTCGTTCGGCCCGGTCGGTGTGAACGCCGGCTCATGGGCGAGAACGTATCGAGGCTTTCGCCGACTGCCCGGGCCCATCACTGGCAGGTCTTCGCACGACGACAGATATCGTTGGCGGCGAATCGCTGGTGGCACCATTCGGGCTCGGGTGCGCGATATCTCCTCGTCCCCACGGGAATGACGATAAGCCAATCGACGCCGATGTTATCCGGGCTCAACCCGTGAAATCCCGTGTCTCACGCGAAGGGCTATCAGCGGAAACCGTGGGGGTCGTGATGTTCGAACCGCAACCGTCGAAGATACCCGGAAATAAATCCCGGGCTTAGTCGGGTAGTCACCGAGGCGATGTTCAGCACTTTTTTGCATCACGACCCGAGAAAAGCGGCCAAGGCATTCCTGCGATGAGGCCAGGGCAGCCCTACCGCACTCACCTGGCATGTGCTCGACGTCCTCAGCGACATCCGACATCAGGGTCCGAGCCAGGGGTCCGTCTCGTCTACTCCCGACGCATACGCCAACGCACTGCGCACTCGGGGCGGACGGACTCACCCGCGATCGTCGGACCGTTGGAATCGGACGGCCGCTGCGCGGGTCGCGACGGAGTCGGCTCTGGTGGTTTCCGCGCCGGCCGCCTCTTCGATGAGCTTTCGGGCGGTGGCCTGCTCGTCTCGGATCTGGGAGGTGATCAACGCGAGCTGGTCGGCGAGCAGGGTGGCCAGACCCATCTCGAGCTGTTCCAGGGTCGTCCCGTGGATTTCGAGGCGTCGGTCGGAGACCCGCAGCGTCACGGAGGGATATCCGGCGCTCACGAGAGCCTGCTTCGTCGCGGCGGAGTGGATGGCCACCACCTCTTCGGGGGAGGGCCGACGGGAGAAGACCGCGTCGACTTCATAGGAGTCGGGCGTTTCGGCAGTGCCCAGAGTGCGCGGAAGAGAGCCGGGCAGGACGTTCGTGAGACCGAGCGGGTCCGAGCGGTCTGATGTGGTCGATGCGGAAGTGGTCATGGGATCTGGACTCCTCGATAGGTGCCACGGGATGAGCCGGGCGGGTGGGTTTTCGCGTCGAGGGGCTCGATCGCGGCGGGGTCAGGAGGCTCGACGTCCTGAGCGCGATCGGATCAGACCGAACAGGAGAGTGCCCACGAACAGGATGATGCCGATGATGGCGAGCCACAGGAGTCCTTCGAAGGCGAACCCCACGACGGCCAGCACAGCCCAGACGACGAGCAGAATTACAAGAGTGCGCCACATATCTTCGACTGTACGCGCAATATTTATTTGCCGTCATTTTCTTGAATGAGGTCGGTTGAGTGGCGTTCGAAGAGCGCAAAAAAATCTCAAAACCCCGGAAAAGCGGGGTTTTCAAGAATTTATGCACCTTGAACAATCCGTGTCAATGCCCCTGACTTTCGAAGCGGAAAGCGCGGGAATCTTTTCGCATATTGGGCTCGTGTCATCGTCGAGACGACGTTGAATGTGCGCGCGTCACACGCAGGCGTATTCTGCGCGAATGGAGACCTTCGTCGTACCGGGTGTGGGCAGGGTCGAGGTCGAGTTCGAGGTGCGTCGATTCGGGCTGGGAACCGACACCATGAAGAGCGTGATCCGGGTCTGCTGGCCGGGGGGCGTGGACGTGAGCTGCGAGGTGCACGAACGTACCGCTCTGCACCTGGAGGCGGTCGGCGTCACGAATTGAGCGGTGCCGTCGGGCGCGCTGTCACAGTCCGTAGTAGTCGTCGTCATCCCAGGGGGCGGCGCGGGTCGATTCCCAGGCCTGGGAGGGGGAGCCCGCGGTGATGTTGGTGCTCCTCGGATACGACGCCTGCATCCGCATCATGGTGACTTGATCGGAGAAATCGGGAACCTCGTCGATCCAGGAGAACGGCATGCTGAGGATCGACGATGAGGGCCCGACGGTCATCCACGCCACGTCCTGACCTGCGCCGACGACCACAATGGGAACTTCCACGAGCTGGGGGACGCCTGTCGAAGCGATCCCCACGACGAGGTGGAGCAGCGCGTCAGCGATCTCGTCGGTGGTGACGAACCGTCCACCCGCATAGCTGACCTGTCGCATCTTCCCCAGTGTGCGCCTCGACCGCTGGGGCGGGCGATTTCGGGGGGTGGGTTGTATATCGTCCGCTCATGCCCCACCCTGGGGCGCCCAACTCGCGATCGCCGGCTCTCTGAGCGCGTCGGTGCGCGAGAACGGCGCACCGCGCGGACGGAACCTCAGTCGGCTCGGTGCCCGCTCTCGCGGTGCGCGAGAACGACGCTCCGCGCAGGCAGGACCTCAGTCGGCTCGGTGCCCGCTCTCGCGGTCCCATTCGAGCGACTTCCACTGCAGGAACGTGCAGAGGTTGCTCGCGATCACGTATTCGGCCGCGAGGCTCGTGATGTCGTGGATCGACATCGAGAGGTTCTGGGGCTGCTCGCTGAGGGTGAGTTCCCACAGGGGATCGTCGTAGCTACGCGGCCGCATGTAGATGGACGCCGATGCGTTGCGCAGCCTCAGGATGACCAGGCCCGTGTCGTCGTGGCCGTCGTCCTCCTGCGGCGCGATCGAGATCGAGCCGGCGATGCAGTGCTCTTCGTTCTCGAACTCCGCGACCCAGGCCTCGAGTTGTGCGCGGGAGCGGCGGGGCGGTGAGTCCTCGAGCGATTCCATACCGGCAGTCTGGCATCCGACGCCGAGCCGCGGGGGACCCTTGTGCCCGGCGTCGCGAGCTTCGCGGTCGGACCGTCGACGAGCGCGTCCGATCGATGCGCCGACGCCCGGGGCGCGTCAGACGTTCTCTGTCGTGCCGCGCGTGGCGGCATCCGTCCGCTTCTGCAGATATTCACAAAGCTTGCCCGTGGTCAGCAGCTCCTCGCCGAGGGCGATCAGGTGCGTCCCGGTGAGCGGGAACTCGCCGGAGCGTTCGGTGAGCGTCGCGGTCCAGGTGCGCTCGCAGTCCACATTGAGGTAGATGGACGCCGGACCGTGATTGAGGTGGACGGCGACGATGCCCGAGTCGCTGTGCTCCGGGTCGTCCTGGGGGAGGACGTGGACGGTCGCGTGAGCGACGCGGTCGTGCTTCTCGTAGTCGTCCACCCACTGGGCGATGTCGGCGAAGGGAGGGCGAGTGCACGTCATGCGCTAAGGCTATCCGGAACACGACACGCGACCCAGATCAGAGGTGGCCGACCGTCGGTCCGCGCGGGCGACACATGGATGCCGCGCGCTAGGCCGCCGCGCGGAGCGAGCACCTGCCCGAGACCGCCGACGGCATCCGCGCCTCCTCCGCGGGAGGAACGGGTTCGGAGCGCGGGTGGGTCAGGCCGCGGTCGACCCCGACGGCCGGATGTCGGCGTCGGACCAGGGCGCGTTTACGGCGGGCTGCTGGGTGTACATCGAGAGCGAGAGCTCTCTCGAGCTTCCCCACCCGCGGCGGGCGCGGACGAGGGTGTAGCCCTCGCCACGCAGCGCGTGGGCGGTCTCGGTGGTGAGGGGGCGGTGGGCGAGTGCTTCCCATCCGCCGGGCATGCGGTAGGCGTGGGTCACGGTGCGAGGGCGAGTCATTTCCACTCCAAAGAACGGGCTTTCGAGGGTGCTGCACCATTGGAGCGGAGGAGGACGACGTTACGCGTCGTCGGTCGAGGTGTCTGTCCCCTCTTCGGAGGGTCAGCGTGTCGGCGGGTATTGCCGCAGCGAGATCTCACGCGTGTCGAAGAAGCCGCGACGCGCGCGGACCAGCGTGATCCCCTGTTCGCGCAGCGCGGCGGCTCGTTCTGGCGTGAGGGGTTCGTGGGGGGCCTTCTGCCAGCCACCCGCGAGTGTGTAGATGTGTGTCACGGTGCGAGGTCGAGTCATCATCACTCCCTGCGGGAAATCTAGTCCTTCGAGATAAGCGCCGGCCGAGATTTTCCCTCTCCGTAATGTGTGCGTCGATGACCGTAACCGGGGCGTCTCCGCGTCGTCTCCCGGGGCGACCCGGCACCGTGTCGCGGGGCCTCGTAGGGATAATGGCCCGATGGTCACCGTCCGCATCGTCGTGCTCTTCGCCCTCGCCGCGCTCGCCGAGATCGGCGGCGCGTGGCTCATCTGGCAGGCGGTGCGCGAGAACCGGGGCTGGTGGCTGGCTCTGCTCGGAATCGTCGCGCTCGGAGCGTACGGTTTCGTCGCCGCCTTGCAGCCGGATGCGAATTTCGGGCGCGTGCTCGCCGCCTACGGTGGGGTGTTCGTCGCCGGCTCGCTGGCCTGGGGGATCGTCGTCGACGGCTTCCGCCCGACGGTGTGGGACTACGTCGGCTCGGCCGTCGCGCTGGTGGGAGCGGGGATCATCGTCGTGGCGCCATCCGCTGCCGCGGCGCCGGAGTGACGGCATCCTGTGTTCAAGAGATGCGTATCGATCAGTTAGATCGGCGAGTAGTTAGCTAGAAGAGATATCGGCGACTTGTCAACCGCCCCGCGGTGACGTGCCCGCGCGGGCACACTCGAAGCATGCAGTTCGACAACACGCCCCACGAGGGCATCGCCGACGACTTCTCCGCCTCCGAGACCGCGCGCCCCTTCGGGTCGTATCTTTCGGTGATCAACGGCGGAGACTGAGCGTCCCGCGGGCCCTCGAGGGCCTCTCACGACAGGACCGGATGCCGATCGGCTCCGGTCCTTCGTCGTGCGAGCGCCGCGGCCTGGCGATCGAGCCGCCCGTTCCTCGCCTCGTCTCGCATCGCGGCCTCACCGCCTGAGCGGGCCCGGGGCGGTGGCCCCGAGCCCGCTCGGCCGTCACTCGTACCGCAGCGACTCCACGGGATCGGCCCGCGCCGCCCGCGCGGCGGGCAGGCTGCCCGCGAGGAACGCGATGCCCATGATCGCCACCGTCGTGGTGAGGATCGACAGGGGATCGAACGCGATCAGCTGCAGTCCGGGGAGGTCGCTGAACAGCGATTGCCCGAGCTGCGCGCTGACGGCCGTTCCGACGCCGATCGCGACGACCGCGCCGATCAGGCTGCCCAACAGCCCCAGCATCACCGCCTCGAGGCTGAACAGCGAGAACACCCGGCCGCTGCCCATCCCCATCGCCTTCATCAGGCCGATCTCGCGCGTGCGCTCCTGCACCGACATCAGCAGCGTGTTGACGATGCCGAAACTCGCCGCCAGGAGGGCGATGATCGCGAAGGCGTTGAGCACGAGCACGATCCCGTCGATGACCGCCTTGAACGTGCCCAGCTGGTCCGAGACGGTCTGGCCCGAGTATCCGGCATCCGTCAGGGCCGTCTTGACGGCGTCGACGTCTTGCGCCGTCGCCGACGACAGGGCCAGGCTCGCGCTCGCGTACCGGTCGAGCTGATCGGACGGCACTCCCGTGTTCTGCGCGGTGAACAGCGCGTCCTCCAGCGCGGGGTTGGTGGTCAGGGCCGTCGCGGAGGCGAAGGCGCCCTCGGTCACACCCGTGATGGTCGCCGAGACCACGTGCTGCGTGCGCACCGGGTCGGAGACGGCGATCGTGAGGGTCGATCCGACGGCATCCGCGGCATCGGAGAAGCCGAGGGGTGTCACGAGCGACTCGGGGATCGCCGTCTGGAGCGCCTCGGCGGAGGCGTCGGGGGCGGTGCCCGCCGCCAGCTGCGGGGTCTGCCCGCCGATGAGCGACCCTGCGCTCGCCACGTAGCGCTCACCGCCGTCGACCTGGACGTAGTCGATCTGCACGGACTTCGTCGGGGTCACCGCCGCGACCCCCGGGAGGGCTTCGAGCGTCTGGATATCGGCATCCGTCAGCGCCGACACGGTCGCGGTGGCACCGGGTCGTCCGGGGTTCGTGTTCGCCGACGCGACGGCGTCGGGGTCGTACTTCTGCGGATCTCCGGATGCCGCGGCCCCGGTGCCCGTCTTCGTCACCGTGAGCACGTCGGCTGAGCCGATGGACGACACGGTGTCGTCGATGAAGCGGTTGATGCCGGTTCCGAGACCGTTCGTGAGCGTCAGCGTGAAGGCGCCGACGAAGATCGCGAGCACCGTGAGGATCGTGCGGGTCTTGGAGCGGAACGTGTTCGCGGCCGCCGTGGCGACCAGATCGACGGTGTTCATGCGGCGCTCCGCTCTTCGGCGACGATCACGCCGTCGCGGATCTGCACTCGACGGTCGCACCGCGCCGCCAGCTCGTCGTCGTGCGTGACCACGATGAGGGTGATGCCGTGCTCACGATTGAGGCGGAAGAGGATGTCCTCCACCACCGCGCCGGTCGCGGAGTCGAGGTTGCCGGTGGGCTCGTCGGCGAAGATCACCCGCGGGTCGTTCACGAGGGCGCGGGCGATCACAGCGCGCTGCTTCTGACCGCCCGAGAGGGCCGTGGCCCTGTTCTTCGCCTTGTCCTGCATGTCGAGCTCGGCCAGCGCCGCGAGGCCGCGCCGACGGCGTTCCGCGCGTCCGACACCGGCGATCTTCAACGGCAGGATGACGTTCTCCAGCACCGGTGCGCTGGGGGTGAGGAAGAACTGCTGGAACACGAAGCCGAAGGTCTTGTTGCGCGTGCGGTTGAGGTGGCGGCCGCGCAGGGTCGCGGCATCCTTCCCCTCCAGACGCACGGTGCCGCTGGAGGGAGCGTCCATGAGGGCCAGCAGATGCATGAGGGTCGATTTGCCGGAGCCGCTCTTGCCGACGATGGCGATGCTCTCGCCGCGGTGGATGTCGAGGCTCACGCCGCGCAGCGCATCGAAGCGCGCGGATCCGCGGCCGTACGACTTGTGCAGATCGGTGACGGAGAGCAGTGGGGGAGGAGGTTCGGATGCCATGACCTCACTGTCGCCCGCGAGGCCGGGGCTCCGCGTCGCTCGGGCGGGGGGCCGGCCTCCCCCCGCGGGGGTATTCCTCGAATGCCCCGTGCGGGCGATACCCGCGCGGGAGCGCGCAGTCCAGACTGGGAGGATGCGACCCGACCCGGCCACGGACACCCCGCCGCGCCTGGTGCCGCCGGGACGCGCCTGGCTCGTCGACCTGGTCATCGCGATCCTCGTCGTCGTGCCGTCGTTCGCGCCCGTCCCGTTCCCCGAACTGCGCCCGTCGAGTCCGCTCGTCCACGTGCTGATCGTGCTGCCCGCGCTGCTGCTGCCGCTGCGCCGCCGATGGCCGCGGATCGTCTTCGTCGCCTGCATCGCGCTCTTCGTCAGCGCCCTCGCGCTCGGCACCCTCGCACCCGGGGCCGCCCTCGCGACGGCCCTGGCCGCCTACGGAATGGCCGACCGCGTCGGGCGCCGGGAAGCCGCGCCGGTGGCGATCGCGGGGGTCGTGGGGCTCGTGGGCGCCAGCATCGTGGTGACCCTCATGACGGGGCTCGACACACGGTTCCTGCAGGTCGGTCTCGCCGTCGCGCTCGCCGGGGCGCTGGGCGACGCCTCGCGCTCGCGCCGGGCATACGTCTCCGCCGTTCTCGAGCGCGCCCGCCGCGCGGAGCAGACGCGCGAGGCCGAGGCACGTCGCCGCGTGAGCGAGGAGCGCCTGCGCATCGCCCGCGACCTGCACGACGCCGTCGCCCACCAGATCTCGGTCATCAGCCTGAACGCGGGAGTGGCCAGCTCGGCGCTCGACACCCGCCCGGAGAAAGCGCGCGAGGCCCTCGCCACGATCCGCACCGCTTCTCGCGACGTGCTCGCCGAGATCGGTTCGATGCTCGCCGTCCTGCGCACCCCCGATGACGTCGACGCCCGCGACCAACCGGGACTCGCGCGCCTCGGGGCCGTCGTGGAGTCGGTACGCGTGGCCGGGTGGGACGTGGCCGTGCGCGATGAGCGCGACCCCGCGGAAGTCCTGCCCCTCGGCGTCGACATCGTGGCCTACCGCGTCGTGCAGGAGGGGCTGACCAACGCCCTCAAGCACGGCACGGCCCGTCGCGTGCACGTGCTGCTGCGTCGCGACGGCGACGATCTGGAGGTCGTCGTCACCAACCCCTTCCACCCCGCGGAGACCGCCGCCGAGCCCTCTCCATCAGGCTTCGGCCTGATCGGTCTGCGAGAACGCGTCGAGTCGGCGGGGGGTCGCCTCGACGCGGGACCCGCTCCCGGCGGCTATCGCCTCGCCGCGCGCCTCCCCGTGCCCGCCGCCCGCCCGACCACCCGACCCGGAGGATCCGCATGAGCCCGACACGCGTGCTCGTCGTCGACGACCAGGCGCTCATCCGTGCCGCGGTGCGCGACCTCCTCGACGCGGCCGACGGCATCGAAGTGATCGGCGACGCCGCCGACGGCGAGCAGGCGGTCGCGCTCGCCGCCACTCTCCGCCCCGACGTCGTCGTGTGCGACATCCGGATGCCGCGGATGGACGGCATCGAAGCCACCCGCCGCATCTGCACCGACCCGACCCTGGCCGACACCCGCGTACTGATCCTCACCACGTTCGAGGAGGACGACTACGTCGTCGCCGCCCTGCGCGCGGGAGCCAGCGGCTTCATCGGCAAGGGTGCCGAGCCCGAAGAGATCGTCCACGCCGTGCTCGCGGTCGACGAGGGCGGCGCGCTCCTGTCGCCGACGGCGACCCGCGGGCTCATCGAGAAGTACGTGCGGCGCGGCGCGCCGGTCGCGGGGGAGGCGCCCTCGCTCGACATGCTGACCGAACGGGAGCGGGAGGTGCTGCGCCACATCGCCCGCGGTCGATCGAACGACGAGATCGCGGCATCCCTGTTCATCTCTCCGCATACGGCGAAGACGCACGTGAAGAACTCGATGCTCAAGCTCGGCGCACACGACCGCGCGCAGTTGGTGATCGCGGCGTACGAGAGCGGACTCCTGGTCCCGGGGGAGTGACGGTGACCCGGGCGGGGGTGAGCAACCGTCGCCGGGCCTGAGCGGAGGGGCCGCTGCGGGCCGCGGGTGCGGAACCCGACGCGGCCTGCGGTTCGTTTCGCGATCGGGGCGAGCTCACTGCCGTGGCCGGTGTGCGGGGCCCCGACCTGGCGATGGCCATGAGCCCGTTGGCGATCGTCGTCGTCCTCGGCTGGCTCGTCGGCCTCCCCGTCTACGGCGGCCTGGTGCTGAGCGCGCGCTCGCGCACCGTCGAGGTCGTGGTGCGCGTCGGGGTCGACCGGATCAGAGTCGAACGGATGCCGGATGACGCGCCCATCGCCGACCTCGCACTCTCGGAGCTCCGGGCGATCCGGTGGGCGGCGCTCGAGACGCCGACCCGCCTCGAACTGCGGCCGACGGTCGGACCCGGGCTCGTGCTGCTGTTCGGCCTGGCGCGCCGACCCGCGGGGATGGCGGCGAGTCTGCCCGCGCTGCCGTCCGGTCTCCGCCGGCGGCTGAGCGAGGCGGGGCTGGCGGCGCGGGCGTCTCGCGAGCGCGGCGGCGACGCCCTCTTGACGCGGGAGGGCACGGCATCGACGGTCCGGCCGGGCGGGGTCGCGCGGCGCTGAACCGCACGGCTCGGGACGGCCGTCGCGCCGACCCCGCCGCTCGCTCCGCGGCGAACGCCTCCGGCCGGCGGTTCGCGCCGGGACCCGCCGGTGGCAGAGCCGAGGTGCCGGCGCTAGTCGCCCGCCTTCTCGAGGCCCCTCGTGCGGATCTCCTCGAGATCGAGACCCGCCAGGATCTTGCGGGCGACGAGGTCGTCGATCGTGCCCTCGCGGCGCAGCCGGAGCAGCACCTCGCGCTTGCGGTCGAGGACCGCGAGCCGCAGACGCTGCGCCTCCTTGTGACGCAGCAGGGGGGAACGCTGGGTGACGTCGATGTCTTCGCTGACCGCGATCATCTGAAGGGGGCCGGTGAAGGCCGCGCCCTCGACGTCGTCGCCGGCGACGGCGCGGTCGCCGCTACGCCGGTCGGTGTCGGGAGCGTCGGGCGGAACGGGTCCGGTCGCGGCGCTGTCGTCGTCGAGCGAGGCGTCGAGTTCGGCGAGGTCGCGCTCCTCGATTGCGCGCTGGCGGGCGACGGCCCGCGCGTTGGCGAGCTCGAGACGCTCGTATCCCTCTCGCCGGGCGCGGTCGCGCACGCGATCGCTGATGCCGTGTTCGACCGCGAGGTCGTCGAGGGCCGCAAGAGCGGCTCCCGAGATCGCGCGTTCGGCGAGCTCGTACTCCTCGATCGCCGCGTCGTCGTTGGGGAGCTTCGCCCACTTGATGACCGCCGGGAGCAGCGGCCCCTGCACCAGCAGGGTGAGCAAGATGACGCCCGCCGTGACGAACACGATCGCGTCGCGGCCCGCCACGGGGTCGCCCGCAGCCGTCGTGACCGGCACCGACAGGGCGATGGCGAGCGACACGGCCCCGCGGAACCCCGCCACGGTGCTCACGATCCGCGACCGATGCCGGAGCGAACGCGACGAGCCCGCAGCGGGGCGCGAGAAGGGCGAGAACATCCACTGGAACAGGTACCGCACCACGAAGAGGGCGATCCAGGCCGCCACGGTGACGAGCAGCAGGATGCCGATCTCCGACCCCGAGATCTCGTGCAGCACGAGCTGCACCTCGAGGCCGATCAGCACGAAGAGCGCACCGTTGAGGAGGTAGACGCCGAAGGGCCAGGTGGCATCCGCCGCCCTCCGCGACATCGCGGTCGTGATCCGCGGCGACACCCAGGCCATGATGAGGCCGGCGAAGACGACCGCGAGCACGCCGGACGCGTCGATGAGCTCGGCGATCAGGAACGACACGAACGGCACGAGCGCCAAGGTGAGGTTGATCGTCAGGGTCGACTGCATCCGTCGCAGGGCGAAGAACGCCGCTGCGGCCACCGCGATCCCCGCGGCCGCTCCGCCCAGGTACGACAGCAGCACCATGCCGGTGATCTGCAGCGGAGTGATCTGGTCGCCCAGCAGCAGCGCGACGGCGATCGCGTAGAGGACGAGGGCCGTGCCGTCGTTCGTCAGGCTCTCGGCCTTGAGCTTCATGAAGGTCTTCGCCGGCAGCAGGCGACCCAGGGCCGCGACCGCGGTGGCGTCGGGTGGCGCGACGGCCGCGCCGAGCACGAGAGCGGCCTCCCAGGGCACACCGAGGAGCGTGGCGACCCCGGCGACGGCGAAGGCGGACGCCACGACCAGCAGCGTGCTCATCGGGATGATGTAGCGCAGCGACCGCCGCACCGACCGGAGCGACGTCGTCCATGCCTCGCGGAACAGCATGATCGGAAGGAACAGCAGCAGCACCGTCTCGGGCGGCAGTTCGATCTGACGGAGCTCGGGGATGAAGCCGAGCGCGAGGCCGATGACGAGCAGCACCAGCGGTGTCGCGACGCGCAGTCGGGGCGCCAGGACCGTGCCCACGAGCATCGCGAGGCCGAGCAGAACCGTGATCTCGAGTCCCTGCATGCGTGCCGCCTTTCGCCGTGCCCTCAGCACTCAGCGTAGAGAGGGGCTCGGACATTCCCGACCCCTGACGCGTTCGGTGCACGGGGTGTCCGCGCGCAACCGGTGGGCGGGCGTTCCCCGGCCGCCGTAGGCTATCCGAACGGTTCGGACAGGGGGATCCACGATGTCGCTCGGCGGGAGAAAGGGAGGCACACGGAGAGACGCGACCGTGTCCCTCCGCACGATGTCGCCCAGACTTCCGTCCACCGAGCCGCGTATCCCCGTCTTCCCGAACGGCCGGCGCCCCACCTGGCTCGTCGCCGTCGTCGTCCTCTTCGCGGTGGTGCCCGCCCTCATGGCGGTTGCCGATGACCGAATCGGTCTGCGCCTCGTCATGGGAGCATCGACCCTCACCATCCTCGGGGCCGCGGTCTGCCTGAACGTGCTTTTCGGCACGATCCAGGAACGGCTGCTGCGCATCGACCCGTCGGCATCCGGGGTCTGGTTCCGCCCCGCCCCGGCAGCGACCGCTGTGCCTTTCGTGCTGGGGATCCTGCTGCTTCTCCCCGCCGTGGCCCAGATCTTCGTCGATGCGTTGAGCCTGCCGACCATGCCGTCGTTCCTGCTCACCCGTGCGCCGTATGCTCTCGGTCTTCTCGGCCTGGGGGTCGTCGTCATGAGCGCCGTGCGTCTGCGACAGCCGGCCGGGCTGCATCTGACGTCCAGAGGACTCACCGGCATCCGGGGTCGCGGCCGCGTCGATTGGACGTGGGACGAGCTCGCCGAGGTGGGGGTCGGCGCAGGTCCCGTCGCCACGCTTCACCTCATCGCCGATGGAGCCGGGCCACGCGTCGAGGCGCCCATGCTGGCGCTGGGGTCGGATCCGAATCAGGTCGCCACGGTGGTCCGCTATTTCCGCGACGTCCCCGCGGCGCGCACCGAGCTGGACGGCCCCGGACCCGTCGTCCTGCGCGGGGTCGACGACGCGCTTCGGGCTCGCGAGGGCTGAGCGCGTCGTCCCCGTGAGGGAGCGCGTGGACGCTTCCGAGGAGATCGCACGCGACTCCGCTCAGGATGCCGCGTCACAACCTCCGTGACGCGCACAACCTCCGTCGCGTGGGCCCGCATGGAACGGAGGTTGTGCGAATCGCTGAGGTTATGCGCGCGCGGACGGGGCCGCGTGCACCACCGTCAGCCCGCGACGCCCACCTTCGCCTTCGCCCACGAGCGCCCGCGGGTGTCCTTGAGGATGTCGTACTCCACGTCGACGTGCGGTTCGATGGCGGTGTACTTGTCGTTCGGGGCGCCGATGACGAGCTGGAAGCCCAGGCCCCGCCACGCGCCGATCGCTCGCTTGGTGAAGTGCGCGTCGGCCTTGATCAGGGCCTCGTCGAGGAACACCGGGGCGTAGCGGGGACGCTCCGATCCGGCATCCCCGAGCTGATAGCGCAGGGCCGCGCCGACGATGAAGGCGATGAGCTCCTGCGACTCGCCGCCGGACTTCTCGCCGATGTGGTCGTACAGCGCGACGTGTTCGCCCGTGTCGGCGCGGAAGCGCTCGGCGCTGACGCGCACGTGGTTGCGCACGTCGACGAGGTCGGCGAAGTCGGGCGCGGTGGGCCGGATGCGCCCGATGAGCCGCGCCATGCGTCCGTAGACGGCCTCGCGCTCCTCGTCGGAGGAGGCCGCGTCGATCGCCGCGCGCACGTCGCGCAGCTCGCGGCGGAAGCGGCGCCGCACCTCGGACTGGTTCTCGCGCGGAACGATCTGCAGGCGGTGCTCGTCGTCGTAGAACGGCAGGTCCTGCATGATGTCGTTGATCGGCGCGATGCGCTCGCGGATCTCGCGCAGCGCCCGCGTGAGCGCCGAGTCGAGGTTCGTGAGGTCGTTCCCCGACAGCTGCAGCAGCGAGTCACGCCACTCCGCCTCGAGCTCGTGCAGGCCGCTGGCCTCGAGGTCGGCGAGGATGCGCTCGAAGTCCCCGAGCGACTCGTCGGGGTCGGCGAGCAGGTTCGGGCTCGGCCACCGGTCGGTGAAGGCCGTCAGCGTGCGGCGCAGGCTCTCGCGCTGGTCGCTCCACGTCTCCTGCGCCGAGCGCTGCTCCTCGAGCAGGCGCTTGGAGGCGGACTCCAGAGCGGCGTCGAAGCGCGAGAGCAGCTGCGAGGGAGAGGCGTCGTCGGCGGGCGCGACGAACAGAGCGTCGAGGTAGGCCGCTTCGTCGGCGGTGAGCGTCATCCCGGCGTCGTCGGCGCGTTCCAGCCGCTCGTTCGCGGCATCCACCTCGTCGGTGACCTCGGCCCAGCGCGCGGCGAGCGCCTGCTGCTCGGTCTTGGCGGCACCGATCTCCTCGCGCAACCGCGCCGCGCGGGCGCGCGTGCCGGAGATCTGCTCCTGCAGCTCCGCGATGCGGGGGTTGCCGGCAGTGACCTCGACGATCGTCTCGTTCCAGCGTTCGAGGTCGCGCTCGACGGATGCCGTGTCGACCTGGTCCCACGACAGATCGGCGATCTTCTCGAGGGCGCTGCGCCGTTCGTCGAACGCGTCGAGGGCCGCGGCGGCGTCGTCGACCGCGGACTTCGCGGTGGCGAGGTCGCGGCGCACCGCGACGATCTGCTCGCCGAGCTCGGTCAGTCGCACGCGGGAGGAGAAGCCCAGCACGCTCTGTCGGGCCGATCCGCCGTGCGCGCCGCGGGAGCCCTGACTGGTCTGCCCCGAGATCGTGAGCGCCATCCGGTGCTGCGACAGCTCGGCTGCGGCATCCACGCAGACGAAGGCGAACTGCTGCTCGAGCCGGTCCTGCAGCCATCCGGTGAAGGGGGAGCGGCGGTACTCCAGGCGTCCGGGGAGCGTCGCGGGGTCGAGTCCCGTGCGCTCGGGCAGGTCGGTCGACACGCCCTCGAACCGCAGGCGCTCCGACAGGCGCACGCCGTCGATCGCGGAGCGGAAGGATGCCAGGTGCGCGGCATCCACGAGGAGGGTCGTCGCGAAACCGCCGAGGGCCAGCGTGAACGCCCCGCGCCACGGCTCGAACTCCGTGCGCACGTCGACGAGCTCGGCGACGAAGGGCAGCTCGGCGGCGGTGAGTCCCGCGGCCTCCGCGAGGGCCTCGCGCGCCTCGTGCAGGCGGGGAGGGATGTTGTCGTCGCGGGTCTGGGTGCGCCGGTGCTCGGCCTCCAGCGCCGAGAGCTGCCGGCGCAGCTCGGTGTGCCGGCTGCTCGCGGCGACGAAGGCGTCGCGTACGGCGGTCTTGGCATCGGCATCGCCCAGCGTGCGTCGCGCCTCGTCGGCGATCGCGGTGAACTGCTTCGCCGACGAGACGTCGGTCGACAGCACGGCGAGGGCGGCGTCGAACCGCTCCCGGTCGCGCTGCATCCCGGCGAGGCGCCGCTCGAGAGCGCGGAGCTCGCGCTGCGCGGCGTCGAGCTGGTCGCCTCCGGCCGCGCGGAGCACGTCGCCCAGTCCCTCCCGCTCGGCCTCCGCGGCATCCGCCAGCGCCTGCCGCTCGCGCACGAGGGCGTCGGTGGCGTGCGTGCGCTCGCGCAGCTCGGTCTCGACCGCGGTGAGCAGGTCGACGCGGCGCTGCGCGCGCCAGAGGGAGGCGCGCGATTCGGGGTCGCCGAAGCGCCCGAGAGCGTCGATGAGGCGCAGCCGCTCGGCGGCCTCGTCGATGCGGGTCTTCATCGCGCGGATGGGCTGGAGGGCCCGCACCTGCTGGCGCGCCTCGAGCATGCGCGTGCGCGTGCCCTCGAGGCCGTCGAAGTGCGACACGACGGCGTCGGCGACGGCGAGGGTCTCGGGCTCCTCGAGCACCATGCGCTTGTAGAGGTCGTCGACGGTGGTGATCTGCTGACCGGCCTGGATGCGCGCGAGAAGGCTCATCGCCTTCGCCCCGGACCCCGCGGCGCCGATCCCGAGCACCGCGTGCAGGCGCGCCGAGAACTCGCGGTCGGTGGCGAGGGTGTCGAGCCCCGTGGCCCGCACGGCGCCGTCGGACAGGTGGCTCCGAGCCGCCTTCTCGAGGTCGCGCAGGTCGAACGCGCCGTGCACGGTCGCGCGCACCTTGACCGCGTCGTCGAGGGTGCGCGCCGCCGCCGGGATGTACCAGGCCCGCACGGCGGTGAAGCGGGCGCCGTCGTGGTCGGCCCAGGTCATCGCGATCGCGGTCCACGTGTCGACACCGTCGCCGCGCAGCACCCGCACCTTCGTGCCCTCGTCGGTGCGGGACTCGTCGAGCTTGCCGCGTCCGTACGAGAGGATGTTGCGCTGCTCCTGCCCGCGGGGCCGCCCCACGACCGCACCGTTCGAGGCGCCGTTGAAGGGGGTCGTGTGCGGCATCATGAGCGCGACGTAGGCGTCCATGAGCGTCGACTTGCCCGAGCCCGACCCGCCGCACAGCAGGGTCGCGGTGGGGGCGAAGCGCACGCGGTGCGTCCCGTCGTAGCCGCCCCAGTTGATCAGCTGCAGGTCTTCGGCCACCCACTGCTGCCCGCGGGAGGCGGCGGGGATGAGCCCGAAGAGGGTCTCGAGCATGGTCATGCGAGCTCTCCCTCGGTCGTTCCGGATGCCACGAGCTCCGCCTCGGTTGCACGCGCGGTGGGCGCCCCGGCATCCGTCGTCTGCTCGTCCAGCCAGCGCTGCAGCTCGCGCAGCGTCTCGGCGCTCAGGACGATCTCGATGAGCGGACCGATGCGGTAGCGGCCCTCGGACTCCTCCTCGATGATGCCCTCGCGGTCGAGGCGCGCGATCGCGGTGCGCACGGCGCGCTGCTGGCTCGCGCGCGTGCCGTCGCTTTCGGAGAAGTAGGTCAGCACGGTCTGCTCGACCTCTTCGACGTCGACGCGGGCCGAGCCGGTGCCCGCGGTGATCTCGCGCTGGAAGACCGTGCGCAGGTAGACGAGCACCAGGGTTTCCGCACGCGAGTACGCCTCGTCCTTGAGCAGGATCGGCACGTCGAGCTCGTCGCTGCGCACCTGCTCCTTGTAGGCGACGCCCCGCGAGTGGTCGACGACGAGCCGCACGAACAGGTCGTTCAGGCGCGACTCGATCATCTGCTGGTGCTCCAGCAGCAGCTTCCACTCGGCGGGGGAGGACTCGGCCAGCAGGAAGCGACGCTGGAGGATCCGCACCAGCACGCGGCGCACGTCGGCGTCGAGCACGCCGCGGTCGCCGGCGAAGAGCGCGTCGGGGTCGTTCTCCATCGCGACCGGGGCGATGAACGCGGGGGTGTCGTCGCCGGGGGCGTCGGCATCGGCGGACAGGGCGATGTCAGTCATCGGCATCCGTTTCTGTGGGGCTCTGGGCGCGCACCGCGCCGAACGCGAAGCGCCGGGTCGTGCCGTCGGGTCGCACGGCCTCCACGATCGAGACCTCGTCGGTCTCGACCAGACCGCTCCGGTGCACGATCTCGAGCAGGCCGACGAGGTCGACGGGGCGCCGGGTCTGCGCATCGGCGCCCGCGAAGGCCGTCGCGAGGTCGAAGGAGTCGCCGAGCCCCGCGACGTACGCCTCGAGCTCGGGATAGTGCGGGCCGCCCCACGCGCGCGTGTCGACCGTGTCGAACTCGACGTCGGCGCCGTCGGGGGTGGATGCCAGGGGCTCGGGCGCTCCGGGCGGACGCACGTCGCTGAGCGAGCGGCGCAGGTGCCCGATGTCGGCGAGCGGGAGGGTGCGCACGGGCTCGACGCGGCCGGGAGCCCGGGTCTGGCTCCAGCGGTGCAGCCCCGCCATGACGCCGCGCAGCAGATCGTCGACCTGGCGGTCGCGGATCGGATCGTGCGTGCGCACCTGGGCGGTGATGACGTGCGACGCCCTCCGTTGGGCGGTCAGCACCTCTTGCACCCCCGCTTCGACGCGGCGCGCGATCGCATCCAGCTCCGAACGCTGCTCGGCGGTCATGAGGCGGGAGAACGGCTGGGTGAGCACGGCGTGCAGCTGCTCGGTGAGGTCGTCGATGTGCTCGGGATCGCCGATGAGGCGCAGGGCCCCCTGGAACGCTCGGCCCTCGGGGGTCGCCTGCATCACCTGGCGCCCCCGCTCGAGGTATTCGCGCAGCACGTCGCCCGTCGGACGCACGTCGCGGCGCAGCTCCGCCACGACGTCGCGCTGCATCGCCGTGATCGACTCCGCCACGCGCGAGAAGTCGGCGGGAAGCTCGCGGGCGAGATGGATGACGTTCTCGGCCTCTTCGAGCAGGTGATCGTCGTCGAGCGGCTCGACGATGCCCTCGTCGAGGGCGGCGATCTCGGCATCCAGTGCCGCGCGTTCGGCGAGGAGCGCCTCGCGGCGCCGCGCGGGGTCGCTCTCGGCGTCGCGGGCGAGTCGCTCGACCGCGTCGAGCAGCGTGCGCACGCGCGAGCGGGACACGCGCGCCCGTCCTCCGCCGGCGCGGCCCGCGATCTCGAGGGCCCCGACCGCGTGCGCCGAGAGCCGGTACACCTCGACGTCGTCCTCGATCTGCAGGCCCAGCCAGCCCACGCGCACCCAGCCGCGGCAGATCTCGCGCGCGGAGCCGGCGGGGATGCGGCGGTCGTCGTCGGCGTCGATCCCGGCGGCGCGCAGCTCCTCGATCGCCTCGGCGACCTCCACGTGCGCGTCGGCGACCGCGACGGCGGGGCGGTCGGGCGTGAACACCACCGACAGCACGGCGACGACGAAGGGGGCGAAGCGCCCATGCAGCAGGTCGAGCGTGGGGTTCTTGAACGCCGCCGCCGAGCGCAGGTACGCGGCTTCGGCTCGGGTGCGGGTCACTGGCTCGAGTCTACCGGCGCGGGCCCGGGCCGCCATGCGGATGACGGAGCGGGTGAACCGCGCTCAGCCGCCGCGCCGGGGGAGCGGCCCGGGCAGGGCGGCACCGGGATCACCTCGGCAGGAGGCCGGAGGGCGTGGTCCGCGGCACTCCAGGAGCGGGGCAGAGTGCCGGGTGACCTGTCTGCCGCCGATCCCGAGCGTGCCCCGTGCCGGAAGGACCTCCGTGAGCGCCCATCGTGAGACCCCGCTCGTGTCGCCGACCCGTCTGCGGGCGGTTCCCTCGCGTCGCGCGCTCATCGGGGCGGCGGCGTGGGCCCTGCCGGTCGTGGCGGTCGCCGCCACCGTACCGGCCGTCGCCGCCTCGGGCGCTGCGCTGTCGTTCTCGGCGACCGCCTACCAGGCGCCGGCGTGCGCGAGCATCATCGGCGCGACCGTGCGAGCCGATGCACGGGGCTCCGGCGCTCCGGGGGTCGCGGTGACCCTCCAGATGAGCGGCGGCTTCGCCTTCGATGGCGGGTCCGCCTCGACGACGGTCGTCACCGGATCCGACGGAACGGCGGCGTGCGGCGACATCCATGTTCCGTCGGGCGGGTCGGTCGGCACGATCACCGCATCGGCGGCCGGTGCGGCATCGGCGACGGCGGCGCTGTCGGCGACGCCCGACGGTCGCGTGCTGTTCGTCCCGCGCGGCAGCGTCGCCGCCACCGAGGTGCCCGCGGGAGCCACCCCGGTGGCGGGCGACCTGTTCCTCCGCGACCACGTGCTCTACCGCCACGGGGTGGGCGTCGTGCAGCGCGAGGTCGCCGCGGCGGGGTCGCTCGTCGAGAGTCCCGCGAAGAACGGCTCCTTCCTCCTGCCGCTGCTGCTCGTCGACGGCTCCGCGGTGGTGTTCGACACCGTCGGCAACACGTCGACTCCGGCCGTCGGCACCCCCGCGGGTGCCACGCCGGTGGCGGCCGACCTCTTCCTGTCCGGCACGACGCTGTACCGCGGCGGCGTGGCCGTGGCATCCGGGGTCGCCGCCTACGGACAGCTCGTCGAGCACGACCAGGGGAGCGGCCCCACCGGGCAGTTCGAGCTGCCGTTCCGCGCGGTCGACGGCTCGCCGCGCCTGTACCGCTCTCCGGCCGACGAGGTGCGCACCGCGCACGAGTTCGGGCAGGCCGGAGGGCCTCCGTCGGGCGCGACCCCCGTCGCCGGCGACCTCTTCATCGCCGACGGCACGCTGTACCGGGTCAGCGCCGACGGGGCCAACCCCCTCGGGACGGGGGCCCTCGCCTCTCAGATCGACGCGTGGGGCGCATTGACGCCGAACCCGTACTTCTCGGGTCAACGGCTCCTGCCGCTGCGCACCGCCGCTGGCGCGGCCGCCCTCCTCGACGTGGCCGCGGGGCATGTCCGCACCGTCGCGCAGGTTCCGCCGGGGGCAGTGCCCATCGGGGCCGATCTCTTCCTGTCGGCGAGCACCGTCCATCAAGCCGACGTCGGCGCCGTCGCGTTCGACGTCGGGCGGTTCGGGCAGCCGGTACCGGTCGCGGCGGGCGGCTCGCGCGTGGCCGTTCCCGTCGTCGCCCCCGTTCCGACCTGCTGACCCCGACCCACGGATGCACCCCATGTCGATCCCTCCCCGCCGCCGCTGGCTGCTCGCCTCCCTCGCCGCCGTCGCGGTCGTGCTCGGTCTCGTCGGCGCCGCCCAGCTGCCCCTCCCGCCGACTCCCGCGCCCGAGCGACCGAGCGCCGCGCCCGCGGAGCAGCCGTCCACGCCCGCAGCCCCCGACGCCCCGACCTTCGCCGAGCAGCTCCCCGTGCCGCCGGGAGCGAGTCCTGAGGAGCGGCACCGCATCGAGCTGACGTATTCGCTCGTGGAGATCCCCGACGACCGCCTCGCCGACCTCCGCGCGGTGGCGGCCGGGGCCATCGGTGCGCAGTCGATCGAGGGGACGACCCTCGTCGCCGTCCCGGCCGACCAGGTGGACGCCGTGCGCACGGCCTTCCCCGACAGCCCCATCACGCCCAACCAAGAGGTCACGACCACCGCGGACCAGACTCCGACGCCGTCGTGGGGTCTCGACGCCGTCGACAGCCCCGACGCGTCGCAGGACCAGCACTACCTGTCCGACACCACCGGCGCGGGGACCACCGTCTACGTCGTCGACAGCGGCATCCAGTCGACGCACCCCGATTTCGGCGGGCGCGTGGATGCCGTGAACGGGCACACCGAGGTCGACGATGGCAACGGCACCGAGGACTGCAACGGCCACGGCACGCACGTCGCCGGGACGGTCGGGAGCACGACCTACGGTGTCGCCAAGGCCACTCGCCTCGTTCCCGTGCGAGTGCTCGGCTGCGACGGCAAGGGAACCGGTCTGGGTTTCCTCTACGGTCTGATCTGGATCTACAACAATCACTCGGGCACGAAGTCGGTCGTCACCATGAGTCTGAGCACGTCGGTGAACGCGACCATCGACAAATACATCCAGCGGGGCGTGGACCGGGGGTACGTGATGACCTCCGCGGCGGGCAATGACGCCGTCGACGCCTGCACATCCTCACCGGCGCACGCACCGAACGGGATCACGGTCGGAGCGATCGAGCGTCCCCGCAAGATCGCCTGGTACTCCAACGTCGGCTCGTGCGTGACGCTCTTCGCGCCGGGCTCCGACATCACCTCGACCTGGATCGGCTCGACGACGAACACCATCAGCGGCACCTCGATGGCCACGCCGCACGTCGCCGGTCTCGCCGCTCGCCTGCTGCAGGAGCATCCGACCTGGAAGCCGGCGCAGGTCAAGGCCGCTCTCACCTCGACACCCGGTGCGAGCGGGAACCTCACCGGCCTCCCCGACGGCACCGCGAACATCTTCGCCGCGATCCGCGGTGTCCCGCGCGTGCTCACCGTCACGGCCACCCGTGCCACGGGCGGAGAGACCCTGTCGTGGACCGTCAACGACATCGGCACCCTCACCTCGTTCGCGATCACCGTGACCGACACCACGACAGGGCGCGTCTACCGCGTCGACGTGGCGGGTGCGACCCGGTCGACCGACTTCCTCGACGTGCTGCCCGGGCACTCCTACACCGTGAGCGTCGGGGCGAGCGGCACGCTCCCGACGGGTGTCGCCGTCACGAGCGATCCGGTGACGGCCGCGTTCACCGCGCCGTCATGACGCGGGGGAGCCGGCCGCGCCGATTCTTCGCGGCGCGCACCGGCACGCCTCACGCGCCGCCGCAGGCGTAGAGGGTGACGCCCGACACCTTCTGAACGTCGCCCCCTTCGTGCGCCGCGGAGAAGGACCACGCACCCACCTGTCGGCATCCGGGTTCCGTCGCGACGTGGCGGACGGGATCAGACTCAGGAGCGCCCTGGGCGACGGCCAGCAGACGCGCCCGACCGGAATGCACCATCTGCTCGAGCGCCTTCACCGTGAAAACGCTGACGTGGCCCGAATAGCCGCCGTCGGTGAGCACGTCGTCGCCCGTCGCGTCGATGATCTGCGCCGAGATCGCCCAGGAGTCGGTGACCATCAGTGCACGCCCGTCGCTGCCGCCGCCGTGGGCGCGCGCGGTGTCGACGAGCTGCGAGAGCGCGGGCGTCAATCCCGCTCGGCCGCCCCACGGGGCCGGACTCGAGATCGCGAAGGCCTCGTTCGGATCGCCTTTCTGCGCGGTGACGCCCACGTACGCGTCGCCTCCGCTGCCGTCGCGTGCGTCGTCGAGCACCTGGAGGCTCGTGGCGATCGGCAGGCACAGCAGGGCCACGGCGAGAGCGGCGGGGGCGACGCGTCGCAGGTGCGCGCCCGAGATCGCCGCGACGATCCCGATCCCCGCTCCGGCGACTCCCGCCGCGATCGCCGGGATCAGCAGCACGACGGGGAGCCGGGCTTCGGAGCCGAGCACCGCCCACCAGACCGCCTGCACGATGACGATGCCGGGGAGCACGAGTCGCCGCCCCCGGGAGGCCGAGCGCAGCAGGCGCACGCCCTCGCCCCAGGCCACGGCCGTCAGCAGCACGAGCGGTACGCCCAGCGCAGCGACGTAGGCGGTGTGCGGAACCCGCGTGAACGACAGCACGGCCGCCGAGGTGACGAGCCAGACCGCCGCGACGGCGACGAGGGCGAATCGGGCGCGGGCTCCGGCCGCACCGCCGGGGTCCGCCACCGCGCCGGGCCCGTCGGGGTCCGCGGTCCGCGAGCGCCGGAACACCGGCGAGCCGCCGATGCGCCGCCCCCATCGCCACAGGCCCAGCACGACGCCGGCGATCGCCGCGGGGTAGAGCCAGCCGATCTGCGTCACGAGCGGCAGCTCGAGGAGCTTCGTGATCGACGACGACCCGCCCGAGGCGGAGCCGTGCTGCGCGAGCGCGTGCACGATCGCGCTCAGCGTCGCGCCCCAGCCGCCCGTCGACGCCGTCGCGCCGACCGAGCCGGGCACGGCGCCCGGAGCGAAGCGGTCGAGGCCGTTATAGCCGAACACCATCGCGAACACGTCGTCGTCGGTGGAGCCGTCGATGTAGGGGCGTGCGCCGGCGGGGACGAGCGCGATCGCGGTGATCCAGGCGACGGAGGCGACCACCGCGGCCCCCGTCATCACACCCGCTCGCGCCAGCGCGCGGCGACGACCGCCCGTGGCGAGAAGGGTGCCGACGGCGAGAGCGGGTAGCACGAACCAGGCCGACATCATCTTGGCCTGGAAGCCCACGCCGATGAACAGCGCGCACAGCAGCAACGGCCACCACCGGTCGGTGAGCACGGCCCGCTGCCACCACACCACCGCGACGGCCAGCGCCATCGTGAGCAGCCCGTCCTCCATCGGATGAGCGAACATCGACACGAAGATCGGCGTCGAGGCCGCGGCCGCCGCGGCCACCAGCCCCACCCCTCGCCCGCCGAAGCGCAGCCCGATGAGCGCGCACGCGAGGATCGTCACGACGCCCTCGATCACCTGGGGGAGCGCGATCGCCGAGGTCGACATCCCGAAGAGACGGATGCCGAGCGCCTGGGGGACCGCGAACCCGCTGAGCTTGTCGAGGGTGACGGTGGCCGCGGGGTCGAACGCGCCGAACAGCATCGCGTGCCACGACGACGCCATCGATCGCGCCGAGGCCTCGTAGAACGAGAAGTCGCCGCCGCGCGCGAGGTTCCAGCAGGTCAGCACGACGAACGCGGCGACGATGAGCGTCAGCGAGAGGCGGGCCCACCAGGGTTCGCGCCACCAGCGCGCGAGGACGACGCGAGAGATCACGACGAGAAGAGTGCTCCGCGCGCAACGGCGGTGCGTATGGCTCCGCTATCAGCCCGCTGTGACTGCACCCGAGTGGCCCGCGCCGGTGTGCGGAACGCGGGAGGGGGCGTTCACGCGACGGCCGCGGCATCCGGTGTCGGATGCCGCGGCCGAAACGCAGCGATCGGGTGGTGCGGAGTCAGACCTCCGAGCGCGGGCCCGGGGCCACCTTGTTGACGCCGGTGACCGGTTGGTTCTCGTCGAACGACGCGATCGGGCGACGGAAGCCGCGCGTGAGGATCACCAGGTAGACGACGCCGAGGCCGGTCCAGATCAGACCGCCGACGAGGGCGTGCATGTCGAGGTTGACCCACAGCAGGCCCGTCAGCACCATGCCGATCGCGGGCATGACGATGTAGCGCGCGATGTCGCCGGGGGTCTTGCGGAGCCCCTTGCGCACCGCGAACCACGCGATCACCGAGATGTTGACGAAGGTGAACGCGACCAGGGCGCCGTAGTTGATGTACGCCGCGATCTGCTCGAGGGTGAACGAGATCGCGAACAGGCTCACGAGCCCCACGATGACGATCGAGAACGTCGGGGTGTGGGTCTTCGGGTTGATGAAACCGAAGATGCGACGCGGCAGCACGTTGTTGCGGCCCATCACCATGAGCATGCGCGACACCGAGGCGTGCGAGGCGAGCCACGACGCCAGGGTCGCCGCGAAGCCCGCGGCGGTGAGCACGGCCTGCAGCACCGGCCCGCCGACCTGCACGCCGATCTCGGGGAGGGTGCTGTCTTCGATGGCCTCCTGCGGGAACGCCGTGGCGTCGGGGAAGCGCAACTGCGTCACGTACGAGGCGATGAGGAAGATGAGACCGCCCACGATGAGGGTCAGCACGATCGCCCGGGGCATGATCTTCGGGGTCTTGGCCTCTTCCGAGTACATCGACACCGCGTCGAACCCGATGAACGAGAAGCACACGACCGTCGCCCCCGCCAGCACGGCGCCGAACTGCACGTCGCTGTGGGCGAAGGGGGCCAGCGACACGGCGGTGCCGGCTCCCGCGCCGCCGACCAGCTGCACGACGACCATGACGACGAAGACCGTCATCACGAGGATCGAGAACACCAGCAGCACCATGTTGACGTTCGAGGTGCCGCGCATCGTCAGGTAGATGACGCCGGTGACGCCGGCGGTGAAGACGACCACCCAGATCCAGCCGGGCACGTCGGGGAACAGGGCCTCCATGTAGCTGCGCAGGATCAGGGCGTTGACCATCGGCAGGAGCATGTAGTCGATCAGCGCGGTCCACCCCACGACGAATCCGACCCCGGGGTGGATCGACTCGCGCGCGTAGGTGTACGCCGAGCCGGCGCTCGGGATGACGCGCACCATCTTGCCGTAGCTGATGGCGGTGAAGACGAGCACGACGAGAGCCACGGCGTAGGCCGCGGGGACGACGTTGTTCGTCTTGTCGGCGACGAGGCCGAAGGTGTCGAACACGACGGTCGGGGTCATATACCCGAGGCCCAGGCCGACGATCGACCAGAGACCGAGGGTGCGGGCGAGTTTGGCTCCCGAGCGTGACGTGGCCGCGTCGGCGGCGAGGTTCTCGTTCGTGGCTCCTCCTAAAGGGTGCGGTGCGCGATCGGGTGTCGCGTCCGTGGGCTGATGTCGGGGGTACAGCGATCGGAGCACCGCTCGGGGTGGGGAGCGGGGAGGTCGGCGGGGTGATGCCGGATGGGGGTCGTCGACCGATCGGGGCGACCGGCGGGCGGGGAGGGATGCCGACCCTCGTGGTGTCGGCATCCCCCGTGATCAGAGGCGGGTCCAGGCTTCGGTGAGGGTCGAGCGCAGGATCTGCTCGATCTCGGTGAATTCGGACGGGCCGATGGTCAGGGGCGGGGCGAGCTGGATGACGGGGTCGCCCCGGTCGTCGGCGCGGCAGTACAGGCCCGCGTCGAAAAGCGCCTTCGACAGGAAGCCGCGCAGCAGCCGCTCCGACTCGTCGTCGTCGAAGGTCTCCTTCGTCGCCTTGTCCTTGACGAGTTCGATGCCGAAGAAGTAGCCGTCGCCGCGGACGTCGCCCACGATCGGCAGGTCGAGCAAACTCTCGAGGGTGGATCGGAACACGGGGGAGTTCGTCCGCACGTTCTCGAGCAGCCGCTCCTCCTCGAACACGTCGAGGTTCTCTAGCGCCACGGCAGCCGAGACCGGGTGTCCGCCGAAGGTGTAGCCGTGGGGGAAGGTGGCGTCGCCGTGCGCGAAGGGTTCGTAGATGCGGTCGCTGATGATCGTGCCGCCCAACGGCGAATAGCCGCTGGTCACGCCCTTGGCGAAGGTGATCATGTCGGGCTGGTAGTCGTACGCCGAGGCGCCGAAGTAGTGGCCGAGACGGCCAAAGGCGCAGATGACCTCGTCGGAGACGAGCAGCACGTCGTACTTGTCGCAGATCTCGCGCACGCGCTGGAAGTATCCCGCGGGTGCGGGGAAGCAGCCGCCGGCGTTCTGCACGGGCTCGAGGAACACCGCCGCGACCGTCTCGGGGCCCTCGAACTGGATCATCTGCTCGATGCGGTCGGCGGCCCACAGCCCGAACTCCTCGGGGGTGCCGCCCCCGAATCCGCTCTCCTCGGCGCGGTAGTAGTTCGTGTTGGGGACCCGGAAGCCTCCCGGGGTGACCGGCTCGAACATGTGCTTCATGACGGGCAGCCCCGTGATGGCCAGAGCGCCCTGCGTGGTGCCGTGATAGGCGATCGCCCGGGAGATGACCTTGTGCTTGGTGGGCTGGCCCTGCGTCTTCCAGTACTGCTTGGCCAGCTTGAACGCCGTCTCGACGGCTTCGCCTCCGCCGGTGGAGAAGAAGACGTGATTCAGATCGCCGGGGGCGAGATCGGCGAGCCGGTCGGCGAGTTCGATCGCCGCGGGGTGGGCGTACGACCACAGGGGGAAGAACGCCAGCTCCTCGGCCTGCTTCGCCGCCGCCTGCGCGATGCGGCGCCGCCCGTGTCCGGCGTTGACCACGAAGAGCCCCGCGAGGCCGTCGATGTAGCGCTTCCCGGTGGCATCGAAGATGTGGTGGCCCTCGCCCTTGACGATGATCGGGACGCCCGGGCCGTCGGTCATGGTCGACTGGCGCGAGAAGTGCATCCAGAGGTGGTCGCGGGCCTTGGATTGCAGGTCGGCGTGCTGATCGGTTTCGATGAGGGTCATCGCGTTCCCCAGTTGTAGAGCTGACGGTGGAGCTTGAGATAGACGAACGTCTCGGTCGAGACGACGTCGGGCAGAGACCGGATGCGGTCGTTCAGCAGGTCGATGAGGTCGTCGTCGCTCTCGCAGACCACCTCGACGAGCAGGTCGAACGAGCCCGCGGTCGAGACCACGTAGGTCACGCCCGGCAGTTCGGTCATCTGCGCGGCCGCGACGCGGGTGTCACCCGAGACGCGGACGCCGATCATGGCCTGTCGCGCGAAGCCCAACTGCAGCGGATCGGTGACCGCGACGATCTGCAGGATGCCGGCATCCTGGAGCTTCTGCACCCGCTGGCGCGTCGCGGTCTCGCTGAGACCGACGGCTTTGCCGATCTCGGCGTAGGAGCGACGGCCGTCTTCCTGCAACTGTTCGACGATCGCTTTGGAGACGCGATCGAGAACGGTGCTGCGGTCGGCGGTGGGGCTCATGATGGGCGACGGTATCAGCGGATCATCCGCTGAATCAATGATGATCTCGACATTTACGAGGGCGAAACAGCGCGGAAACCGTCGTAAATGGCCTCAGCGGCTCCCCACGGCGGCACCTCCGGTGCGCGCGCCGACACGCGGCGCCGCTACGATGACCGCGGAGGTGCGGATGTCGGGGTGGCTCGAACGGTGGTCGTCTGCGCGCCGCACCGTCCTGCGCTCGGCGGCCGCGGTCGCCGTCGCCGCGCTCGCCGTGTCCGGCGCCGTCTCCGCGCCGAGCGCGACCGCGGCGACGGCCCTGCCCGGCTGGCTCTCCACGCGCGGGGCGAGCATCGTCACCTCCGCCGGCACTCCGTACACGATCAAGGCCGTCGCCTGGTTCGGCATGGAGACCTCCAATTGCGCGCCGCACGGGCTGTGGTCCATCTCGCTCGACGAGGGTCTGCGAGCGATCGCGGGAATGGGCTTCAACACGATCCGCCTCCCCTTCTCGAACGAGTGCCTCGCCGCCTCGTCGTCGAATTCCATCAACGGCGCCGTCAACGCCGATCTCGTCGCCCTCAGCCCGCTGAAGCTCATGGACACCGTGATCGCCCGGGCGAAGACCTACGGCCTGTCGGTGATCCTCGACCGTCACCGCCCCGACTCCGCGGCGCAGAGCGAGCTCTGGTATACCGGCGCCTACAGCGAGAAACGGTGGATCGACGACTGGAAGATGCTCGCGAAGCGCTACCGGAACGAACCTGCGGTGATCGGCGTCGACCTGCACAACGAACCGCACGGACCGGCCTGCTGGAACTGCGGCGACCCCGCGCGCGACTGGCGAGCGGCCGCCACCCGCGCGGGCAATGCCGTGCTGTCGGTCAACCCCAACCTGCTGATCATCGTCGAGGGCGTCGAGCGTCAGAACGACGGCTCGAGCACGTGGTGGGGCGGCGGCCTCCGCGACGCCGGCGCGGCGCCCGTGACCCTGTCGGTCAAGAACCGCGTGGTGTACTCGCCGCACGACTATCCGGCGACCGTGCACCAGCAGTCGTGGTTCTCGGCACCGAACTACCCCGCGAACCTCGAAGCGGTGTGGGATGCCAACTGGGGCTACCTCGTGCGCAAGAACATCGCGCCCGTGCTGCTGGGCGAATTCGGGACGAAGCTCGAGACCGCGAGCGACAAGGCGTGGATGAGCACGCTCGTCGCCTATCTCGCCAAGACGAAGATCAGCTACGCGTACTGGTCGTTCAACCCGAACAGCGGAGACACCGGCGGCCTGGTCGCCGACGACTGGCGCACGCTGCAGAAGGCCAAGCTCGCGGCGCTGCAGCCGATCCTCACGCCTGTGACCGTTCCCGCTCCTCGGCCCACGACGAGCCCCACGGCCTCGCCGAAGCCGAGCGCGTCGACGTCGCCGAAGCCCACGACGTCGCCGAAGCCCACGACGTCGCCGAAGCCCACGACGTCGCCGAGGCCGACTGCGAGCCCGTCGGCGTCGCCGAAGCCGAGCGCGAGCCCCACGGCGTCGCCGAAGCCGAGCGCGAGCCCCACGGCGTCGCCGAAGCCGAGCGCGACGGCCTCACCGAAACCCTCGGCCTCGCCGTCGTCCGCTCCCCGTCTCTCGGCGGCGTGGGTGCCGCAGAGCGCGTGGGGCGAGGGGTACGTCGCCGAGCTCGCGCTCACCGCCGGCGCGAGCGTGAAGAGCTGGTCGGTGTCGTTCGAGGCCCCGGGCACGACGGCGGTGAGCAATGCCTGGGGCATGTCGTGCACCGTCGGCGGTACCACCGTGACGTGCACCGGAAGCGACTGGGCAGCCGCCCTCGCCCCCGGACAGACCGTGCGGGTGGGATTCCAGGCCACGGCGACGAAGGCGCCCGCTGCGCCCGCGCTGCGCGTCTCGGCATCCTGAGGATCCCGCTCGGCGGCCCGCCGCAGAGGCGGGGCGTCTCACCGGCGCGTGACGACGCGGCCGGGGCCGACGGTGGCGGAGGGCCCGGGATGCCGGCATCCATCGCTCACGCATAACAAGCGTGAGGGTCGACCGAGGGTGGCGCTGTCTACGCTGCGCGGGTGACCGCCGTTCTGACACCCGCACCGACACCCGCCGTCTCGTCTGCGCGCGCGCTCCGACGTCCCGGTGGGTGGACGCTGGGGCTCTCCGCGATCGGCCTGCTCGCCCTGGTGCTGACGGGGTGGCAGGTGTGGGCGGGGGCGCCGAGCGAGTACTACGCCTCGATCGCGCTGTCGATGAGCAGATCGTGGTCGAACTTCTTCTTCGGAGCCGTCGACCCGGCGGGCACGGTCACGCTCGACAAGATCCCCGGTTCGTTCTGGGTCCCGGCGCTGTTCGTGCGCGTCTTCGGCTACTCGGCGTGGGCGGTGATCCTGCCGAACTCCCTCGCCGCCGTCGGCGCCGCCCTCCTCACCGCCGTCACCGCGCGACGGCTCGCGGGCGAGCGTGCCGGATTGATCGCGGGCGCGATCGTGGCGGTCACCCCGATCCTGGTCGCGGTGGCCCGGTCGAATCAGCCCGAGGCGTTCTTCGTCCTCGGCCTCTCGCTCACCGCCTACGCCGCCGTGCGCGCCGTCCAGCAGCGCAGCTTCGGGTGGCTGGTCGCCGCGGGGGCGCTGGTGGGGCTGTCGTTCCAGTTCTACATGCTCGAGGCGTGGGCGGTGTGGCCCGCCCTCGCCGCCGCGTACCTCTTCACGCGGCAGTCGTGGGCGCGCCGCGTGGGGCATCTGCTGGTCGCCGGGGCGGTGAGTCTCGCGGCCTCGCTGTGGTGGGTGGCGATCGTCGCGCTGATCCCCGCCGGCAGCCGCCCCTACATCGGCAGCACGCTGTCGAACGATCCGTGGGAGATGGTGTTCGGCTACAACGGCTTGGGCCGGTTCACCGCGACGAGCGACAGCAGCGCCTACGAATCGTTCACTCCGCCGTTCTCGGGCGATCCGGGGGTGCTGCGTCTGTTCAACGCGCAGCTCGCCGGGCAGATCGCGTGGCTGATCCCCGCCGCGGTCGTGGCGATCGCGGTGCTGTGGATGCTGCGCTTCCCGCGGCCGCTCACCGTGCTGCTGACGGTGTGGACGGCCACTTTCGTCGCGATGTTCTCGGCGGTGGCCGGGATGCACCAGTTCTACACCGCGGCGCTGGCCGTGCCGCTCGGCCTCGTCGTGGCGACGGCTCTGGCGGTCGCGCACCGCGCCGGGCGCACGTGGCCGCAGGTGGCGATCGTCGGCACGGCCGCGGTCACGGCCCTGGGGATCGGGCTCGCCTCGGGCGGATACAGCATCCCCGTCTCGATCGCGCAGGCCGTCGCGGCCGCGGTGGCCATCGTGCTGCTGATCGCGCGCAGAGGCTCGGGCACCCTCGCCACGGCCGTGATGCTGGTCGGCCTGCTGCTGACCCCGGCGGTGTGGTCGGCGGTGACCATCGCGCATCCCAACTCGATCAATCCGGTCGCCGGCGGCGTGTCGGAGATGTCGGGCGGCGGCTTCGGCGGAGGGATGCCGGGTGCCGGCCGCGGAACGGGCGGTGCGGGATCGTTCGCCGGGGGAGCTGCGGCGCCGGGTGGTGGAGCACCGGGTGGGGCGGCGCCGGGTGCGGGCACGATCCCCGGCGGCGGCACCCAGGGCGGCGGCGCGGCGGGCGGCTCCGGGCCGGGCGCCGCCGCGGGCGGCTCC